>NZ_CP170156.1:0-1007500 GCF_042258955.1 Bradyrhizobium sp. ma5 | reverse complement strand
TGGAGGGTGGTCCCCCCGTGTTCAGACAGGATTACACGTGTCCCGCCTTACTCGTGGATACATCATCGCATTACTCGTACGGGGCTATCACCCTCTGAGGCCCAGCTTTCCTGACTGGTTCCGATTGTCTTTGATGTATCACTGGCCTGGTCCGCGTTCGCTCGCCACTACTAACGGAGTCTCGATTGATGTCCTTTCCTCCAGGTACTTAGATGTTTCAGTTCCCTGGGTTTGCTTAAAACCTCCTATTTTATTCGGAAGTCTCATACCTTCTCTTGATAACCGGAAATCCAAAACCTCGCGGTCTGATTTCTTCCATTTCTGGTCGAACCCCAAAACACAAGGTCTTGGAGTTCCGGCTATCGAAGGTGGGTTTCCCCATTCGGAAATCCGTGGATCAAAGCTTCTTCGCAGCTCCCCACGGCTTATCGCAGCGTAGCACGTCCTTCATCGCCTCTCAGCGCCAAGGCATCCACCGAACACCCTTAAGGCACTTGATTGCTCTCATTATCAATGTCCACACACTCGGCAGAATGTTGTCTGCACAACTGCCATTGAAGGCGCGCATCCTCGACGAATGCGATTGCGCAGCCGGACATTGACTAGAAAGACCAGCTTGCTTCGTAAGATCGGCCCGATAGCGAGGCGGTCAAGCTTCGCTACAAAGATCGTTTTACAACTCGCTCATCTCACTCATCTTGCGATGAGCTGCGATGCGCGAGCGCCGAAAACGATCTGGAGATTAGGAATGGTACCCGCGAATTGCTTCGCAGATCCAAA
Source organism: Bradyrhizobium sp. ma5 (assembly GCF_042258955.1). Classification (NCBI taxonomy): domain Bacteria; kingdom Pseudomonadati; phylum Pseudomonadota; class Alphaproteobacteria; order Hyphomicrobiales; family Nitrobacteraceae; genus Bradyrhizobium; species Bradyrhizobium sp. ma5. Next base: position 1,006,720 of record NZ_CP170156.1, on the reverse strand, counting down.
CTCGGATCGATCTCCTCTTTACGATGTCAGAAAACACGCACGTCACCGTCCATCCGGACCAATGAGTGCGAAGTGATGTTTCGCGGACGATTTGAACAGAGCTTCCTGCACAAGGTGCATTGTCGAGATTCAATTCCATCTGGTGGAGCCAGACGGGATCGAACCGACGACCTCATGCTTGCAAAGCACGCGCTCTCCCAGCTGAGCTATGGCCCCGTACCAGAAGACGAATGCTCCGCACTCGATCAAAATGGTGGGCCTGGGAAGACTTGAACTTCCGACCTCACGCTTATCAAGCGCGCGCTCTAACCAACTGAGCTACAAGCCCCTAACACGAGGGACATGCCGGCGCGCACCCGACTTATCGTCGGTGCATCGCACAGCGCTCAGTCCTGGCGCGTGTTCGTCCGCGAAGAAAGAGAAACGAAGACGGCGAAATCCCGCCAATGGAGCTCAACAATCCTGAAACTGTTGGCCCCTGAATGTTTCTAAAACGGTTCGATAGTGAGCGTGAGCTCGCTGAAGAACCATCCTTAGAAAGGAGGTGATCCAGCCGCAGGTTCCCCTACGGCTACCTTGTTACGACTTCACCCCAGTCGCTGACCCTACCGTGGCCGGCTGCCTCCCTTGCGGGTTAGCGCACCGTCTTCAGGTAAAACCAACTCCCATGGTGTGACGGGCGGTGTGTACAAGGCCCGGGAACGTATTCACCGTGGCGTGCTGATCCACGATTACTAGCGATTCCAACTTCATGGGCTCGAGTTGCAGAGCCCAATCCGAACTGAGACGGCTTTTTGAGATTTGCGAAGGGTCGCCCCTTAGCATCCCATTGTCACCGCCATTGTAGCACGTGTGTAGCCCAGCCCGTAAGGGCCATGAGGACTTGACGTCATCCCCACCTTCCTCGCGGCTTATCACCGGCAGTCTCCTTAGAGTGCTCAACTAAATGGTAGCAACTAAGGACGGGGGTTGCGCTCGTTGCGGGACTTAACCCAACATCTCACGACACGAGCTGACGACAGCCATGCAGCACCTGTCTCCGGTCCAGCCGAACTGAAGAACTCCGTCTCTGGAGTCCGCGACCGGGATGTCAAGGGCTGGTAAGGTTCTGCGCGTTGCGTCGAATTAAACCACATGCTCCACCGCTTGTGCGGGCCCCCGTCAATTCCTTTGAGTTTTAATCTTGCGACCGTACTCCCCAGGCGGAATGCTTAAAGCGTTAGCTGCGCCACTAGTGAGTAAACCCACTAACGGCTGGCATTCATCGTTTACGGCGTGGACTACCAGGGTATCTAATCCTGTTTGCTCCCCACGCTTTCGTGCCTCAGCGTCAGTATCGGGCCAGTGAGCCGCCTTCGCCACTGGTGTTCTTGCGAATATCTACGAATTTCACCTCTACACTCGCAGTTCCACTCACCTCTCCCGAACTCAAGATCTTCAGTATCAAAGGCAGTTCTGGAGTTGAGCTCCAGGATTTCACCCCTGACTTAAAGACCCGCCTACGCACCCTTTACGCCCAGTGATTCCGAGCAACGCTAGCCCCCTTCGTATTACCGCGGCTGCTGGCACGAAGTTAGCCGGGGCTTATTCTTGCGGTACCGTCATTATCTTCCCGCACAAAAGAGCTTTACAACCCTAGGGCCTTCATCACTCACGCGGCATGGCTGGATCAGGCTTGCGCCCATTGTCCAATATTCCCCACTGCTGCCTCCCGTAGGAGTTTGGGCCGTGTCTCAGTCCCAATGTGGCTGATCATCCTCTCAGACCAGCTACTGATCGTCGCCTTGGTGAGCCATTACCTCACCAACTAGCTAATCAGACGCGGGCCGATCTTTCGGCGATAAATCTTTCCCCGTAAGGGCTTATCCGGTATTAGCACAAGTTTCCCTGTGTTGTTCCGAACCAAAAGGTACGTTCCCACGCGTTACTCACCCGTCTGCCGCTGACATATTGCTATGCCCGCTCGACTTGCATGTGTTAAGCCTGCCGCCAGCGTTCGCTCTGAGCCAGGATCAAACTCTCAAGTTGGACTTGAACTTTGAACCGGCTGATCACAACGTTTTGACGAGGTCCCACCATTCTTCGCCGACCGAAGTCTGCGAGCTGCCTACGATTCACATCGCTGGCAACGATGGTGTAACCTTTAAAACGTGTACCGCCGAAGTCTTTCGTCCACTCTCAGAAAGTCAAAAGCCGAAGCTTTCAAGTATTCCGAGAGACGCAAGGACTCCGCCGTCCACGTTTCTCTTTCTTCATCTTCACTTGTCAAACAGCCCGGGATCCGATGACCCCACACCCTTAGAGGGTGGTTCTACCCTTCAGCGACGAACAGTGAACCTCAACCGATTTATGTCGGCTGCTGTGTCACTCATCGAAGTGAGGAGCATCAGTGGCGCGTTCGCTCGCCTTGGTCAGTGACCCGGCGGCGCCGCGCTCAGTGGTTGGTTTATAGTCCCCACCCCTCGGGATTGTCAACGACCATTGTCAACAAATCGTCGCACGCCCAAATCGTGTGTGCGGTGCAGAAAAGTTCTCGTATTTTCTGTAGCTTAGGTCGGAGGTAAAAATTCGCGACCCAACCCGCGTTGCAAAAAACTTCAAAAAAAGTTTGTCGCCGACGAGCTCGAGAGGCCCTCCGGAACGGGTTCCCCAGCCCCCCCCGGAACGGGGTCCCCGGCGCTCCAGACCGGGCAGCGGCATCGACCTGCTTCAGGAAGCTTTTCCACCTCAAACGCCGCACTTGAGCCACAATCCTGCGACGTTCTGGCTATAAGACATGCATTGAACCGCTCGTAACCTGTGGGGGCACGGGTGGTTTTTCAGGGGGACCAGGCGATTTTCTCCAAGAACCCGTCGCCTCTTCCCTACGCGGCCGAGCAACATCGAGAGATCTGCACACCATTGACGTTCGAGATCGCGGCTAGCTAATGGCCATCGGCTTCTCGATTTCGATGCGTGTGGCTCGCCACACTGCCGAGATTCCTCTTCGGAGGATTGAGGTGGGGACGAGAACGAGCAGAGGTCGATCGCAGTTGCCGGAATTTGGGGGGATATCGGGTTGAGCCAACGGGCGTCACGCGGAAGCGGTAATGGGCGCGAGACCGGGATGATCGATCTCGGTCACGAACCGCCGCTTTCAGTCGACGGCACCGAGGCTGCGGTGATCGATCGCCGCCGTGTCTCCGTACAATGGTTCAGCGGCACCATTCTGACTGGATTATGTGGCGCGGCCCTGATCGGCGGCGCCGTTTTTGCGTCGCTCGATGGCGAGATGACCTTCGCCAAGGTGCCGGAGCGCGTCGAAGGCGCGCTGCGCGGCGCCTTCACCGGCAATGATCGCGTCGTCAGCCTGCACAAAGGCGACCGCTTGCCGCCGCCGAGCGAATCCTCCGCCTCCCGCAGCCTGGTGCGCGTGTCGACCGTGACCCGCGTCGGCAATCGCGACGTGATGCGGGTGCGGCCCTTCATCCGGATTTCCGGCAATCTCTCGATGACCACGAGCGATCTGTCGTCCAAGATTCCGGCATTCAACGCGCAGCGTCTGTTGACCGATGTCGGCTCCGACACGCCGGCTGCGGCCGAGGATCCGAATGCGGCCGACGCCGCCGAGCCCGACGCCGAGGTCTCGTTCGTCACCAAGGATCTCGGATCCGTGCTGCCGAAAGCCAAGCTCGCCGCGGTTGTCGCGCTCGACGACGTGTTGATGCGGGTGCGCGACGCCGCCAACTGGCGCGGCTCCGGCGGCTCGGTGCGCTACGCTTCACTTGCCAATGCCGCAGCCGATGCCACCGGCGCCGGCCCCGACATGCGGATGGCCTACGCCACCGAGGGCAACACCTCCGATCCCTATGCAGGCTTCGAGACCCGCGTGGTGCCGGAGAACGTCACCCTGCTGCCGAAGACCAAAGAGCAGGTCACCGGCGGCAATCCGGTCGGTGAACGGGTTCACCTCGTCAAGAAGGGCGACAGCATCACCTCGATCCTGCGCGATCAGGGCGCAACGCCCGACGAGGCGAAGGCGATTGCCGCAACGCTCGGCCCGCGCGGCCGCGACGGCGGGCTGAAGGAAGGCCAGAAGGTGCGAATCCTGATGGCGCCGGCAGCGCCAGGCGCCCGGCTGCAGCCCTATCGCGTCATCGTCGCCAACGAATCCATCGTGGAAGCTGTCGCCGCCCTGTCCGATCTCGGCAAATACGTCGCCGTCGACGTGCAGAGCATGAACACCACGACCGACACCGCCGACAATTCCAGCGACGATGACGAGGATGATGGCAGCGGCGTGCGGCTCTATCAGAGCATTTATGAGACCGCGCTGCGCAACAAGGTGCCGCCGACCGTCATCGAAGACATGGTCAAGATCTACTCCTACGACGTCGATTTCCAGCGCAAGGTCCAGCCCGGCGACTCGTTCGACGTGTTCTTTGCCGGCGAGGACGAGGGCGTCACCAGCACCGAGAAGACCGAAGTGCTCTACGCCGCGCTGACCGTGGGCGGCGAAACCAAGAAATACTACCGATTCCAGAGCTCGGACGATGGCCTCGTCGACTACTATGACGAGACCGGCAAGAGCGCGAAGAAGTTCCTGGTGCGCAAGCCGGTCAACAACGCGATCATGCGTTCGGGCTTCGGCGGCCGTCGCCACCCGATCCTCGGCTATGTGAAGATGCACACCGGCGTCGACTGGGCCACCGCCTACGGCACGCCGATCTTCGCTTCCGGCAATGGCGTGCTCGAGAAGGTCGGATACGAGGGCGGATACGGCAAATATATCCGCATGAAGCATTCGAACGGCTATGAGACGGCCTACGGCCACATGTCGGCCTTCGCCAAGGGCATGGAGATCGGCAAGAAGGTGCGGCAAGGCCAGGTGATCGGCTTCGTCGGTTCGACCGGCCAGTCGACCGGCCCGCACGTCCACTACGAAATCCTGGTCAACGGCCGATTCGTCGACCCGATGCGCGTGAAACTGCCGCGCGGCCGCTCACTCGAAGGCCCGATGCTGGCCAATTTCGAGAAGGCGCGCGACGGGATCGAAGCCCAGATGTCCAGCCGCGGCAGCTCGCGCATCGTCTCGGATGCAACGAGCTCCACGTCGCAGACGCGCTCCACCACCAACCGCTAGAGCGTTTTCGAGCGAAGTGGATACCGGTTCGCGTGAAGAAAACGCATCAAAACTAGAATCCAGAGCGCCGTTCCGATTCATTCGGAACGGCGCTCTAGTTCAAAAACGGAACGATTCGCGCCGATCAGGCTTTGTCCCGTCGGGCAAACCTTGCACAGGAGGCGCGCATGACCAGCCTCACCCGCGAAGACGTGCTGAAGGCTGTCGGCCATGCCGACGACGTCACGATCGCCAGGATCATCGCATCCGGCGCCACGATCACCGAACTTGCCGAAGCCCAGGCCTGGCTTGCCAATGACGAGCCGCTGATGAACGCCGGCAGGCCGCTGGCCACAGGCCGCGCCCGCGAGCTGGTCGATATCCTGTCCGAGCTCGAACCCGCCGACGACGACGAGCCCGGTCAGCTCAGTCCACCGATCGTCCCGCAGGAATAGCCTGGACGACAAGGCCCTCCCCGCGACCGCGGGGAGGGCTTTTGCACGCGTATCAGTTCAGCTTGCGCTTCGAGACCGGTGCATCGAATTGCACGATCTCGGCGGTGTTGGGCACCTGACCGTTGAAGGTCAGCACGTTGCCCTTCTCCGAAATCAGCACGCGATCGCCGTCCTTGACCTCGCCGGCGAGGATCATCTCGGCCAGCGGGTCCTGCACGCTGCGCTGGATCACCCGCTTCAGCGGACGAGCGCCGTAAGCCGGATCCCAGCCCTTCTCCGCGAGCCAATTCCGGGCCTTCGCATCGAGCGTGAGCTCGATCTTGCGATCCTCGAGCAGCTTGGTCAGCCGCGCGAACTGGATCTCGACGATGCGGCCCATCTCGTTCCGCTGCAGCCGGTGGAACAGGATGATCTCGTCGATGCGGTTCAGGAATTCCGGCCTGAAATGCGCCCGCACGACGCCCATCACCTGATCGCGAACCGCCGCGGTGTCCTCGCCTTCCGGCTGATTCACCAGGAATTCCGAACCCAGGTTCGAGGTCATGATGATCAGCGTGTTGCGGAAGTCGACGGTGCGGCCCTGACCATCGGTCAGGCGGCCGTCATCGAGCACTTGCAACAGCACGTTGAAGACGTCGGGATGCGCCTTCTCGATCTCGTCGAACAGCACGACCTGGTAGGGCCTGCGCCGCACGGCTTCGGTCAGTGCACCGCCCTCGTCGTAGCCGACATAGCCGGGAGGCGCGCCGATCAGCCGCGAGACCGAGTGCTTCTCCATGTATTCGGACATGTCGAGGCGGACCATCGCGGTCTCGTCGTTGAACAGGTCAGCGGCGAGCGCCTTGGTCAGCTCGGTCTTGCCGACGCCGGTGGGCCCCAGGAACATGAACGAGCCGGTCGGCCGGTTCGGGTCCTGCAGACCTGCGCGGGCACGGCGCACGGCGGTTGCCACCGCGCGCACCGCTTCGGCCTGGCCGACGACGCGCTTGGCGAGTGCGTCCTCCATTTTCAGGAGCTTGTCCTTTTCGCCTTCGAGCATCTTGTCAACCGGCACGCCGGTCCAGCGCGAGACGACCTGCGCGATGTGGTTGGCGGTGACCGCCTCCTCCATCATCTCGCCGCCGTTCGGCTTGCTGTTCTCTTGCGCCTCGATGTCGGCGAGCTTCCTTTCCAGCTCGGGGATCCGGCCATAGGCCAGTTCGCCCGCCCTCTGGAATTCGCCGCGACGCTGCGCATTGGCGAGCTCGACGCGGAGCGCATCGAGTTCGCTCTTCAGCTTCTGGGCGTTGGAGAGCTTGTTCTTCTCCGCGCTCCAGCGCGCCGTCAGCGCCGCCGACCTCTCCTCGAGCCCGGCGAGCTCCTTCTCCAGGGTCTGCAAGCGGCTCTTCGAGCCGGCATCGCTCTCCTTCTTCAGCGCCTCCTGCTCGATCTTCAGCCGGATGATGTCGCGATCCAGCGAATCGAGCTCTTCCGGCTTCGAATCGACCTGCATCTTCAGCCGCGCCGCCGCCTCGTCCATCAGATCGATGGCCTTGTCGGGCAGGAAGCGGTCGGTGATGTAGCGGTTCGACAGCGTTGTCGCGGCCACCAACGCGGAGTCGGTGATGCGCACGCCGTGATGCTGCTCGTACTTGTCCTTCAGGCCGCGCAGGATCGAGATGGTGTCCTCGACCGTCGGCTCGCTGACATAGATCGGCTGGAACCGGCGGGCCAGCGCGGCATCCTTCTCGACATGCTTGCGGTACTCGTCGAGCGTGGTCGCACCGATACAGTGCAGTTCACCGCGCGCGAGCGCAGGCTTCAGCAGGTTGGACGCGTCCATCGCGCCGTCGGCCTTGCCGGCGCCGATCAGGGTGTGCATCTCGTCGATGAACAGGATGATGCCGCCCTCGGCGGACGAGACCTCCTGCAGGACAGACTTCAGTCGCTCCTCGAACTCGCCGCGATATTTCGCGCCGGCGATCAAGGCGCCCATGTCGAGCGACAGTAGCTTCTTGTCCTTCAGGCTCTCCGGCACGTCGCCGTTGAGGATGCGCAGCGCCAGGCCCTCGACGATCGCGGTCTTGCCGACGCCGGGTTCGCCGATCAGGACGGGATTGTTCTTGGTTCGCCGCGACAGCACCTGGATGGTGCGGCGGATCTCCTCGTCACGGCCGATCACCGGGTCGAGCTTGCCGTCGCGCGCAGCCTGGGTCAGATCGCGGGCATATTTCTTCAGTGCGTCGTAGGCGTTCTCGGCGGTCGCGCTGTCAGCGGTGCGGCCCTTGCGCAGCGCTTCGATCGCCGCATTCAGGTTCTGCGCCGTGACGCCGCCCTTGCTCAGGATGGCGGCTGCCTCGTTGCCCTTCTCGAGCGTGAGCCCGAGCAGCAGCCGCTCGACGGTGACATAGCTGTCGCCGGTCTTGTCGGCGGCCTTTTCCGCCGCGTCGAAGGCGCGCGCCAGCTCCGGCGACAGGTAAACCTGTCCGGCACCATTGCCCGAAACCTTCGGCAGCTTGTTCAGCGCCTCTTCGGTCGCTTTCAGGATCGCTCTGGAATTGCCGCCCGCACGGTCGATCAGACCGCCGGCGAGCCCCTCATTGTCGTCCAGCAGCACCTTCAACAGATGCAAGGGCGAAAACTGCTGGTGACCGTCGCGCATTGCGAGCGACTGGGCAGACTGGATGAATCCGCGCGAGCGCTCGGTGTACTTCTCAATGTTCATTCGTTTTCCCTCGGCCTGCCATCGTCACCCATTCAGGCATGACAACGGCATCTTCATTGGGTTTTCCGCGGGCCGCGTTGACGTTCCTCAACCAGCCTCTGGTCGTCGCCATCATTTTTCAGGCTTGCCGCAGATGTGGGCACTTGGTTCCGAAACGGAAGAGCCACAGTCTGCGATTTCGCCCGATGGAGCTCAGCGCCGCACGATGGCGACAAGGTAGCGGCAGGGCTGAGCAGTTTCGTTACGGAAGACGATGTCCGACGGTGGCCCGAGCTCGACGCGGTCACCCGCAGCCAGCTCATGGCGCTCCGCCCCCTCCATCAAGGTGAGGCGGCCGCTGATCACCCACACTACCTGGCGGACCAGGTGATACGCGCTGGCGGGGAAACCGGCTTCCTGCCTGGCAGGCAGCTCGACTTCCACCAGCTCCAGCGGATTGGCCGGATGCAGGAACACCTGCCGCCGCAGATAGGCCGCCTTGGGATCGCGCCAGACCGGCTGATCCTTGGCCCGCTGCAGGCGGGAACTGTGTGAAGCAATCTCGAACAGCGCCGCCATGGTCAGGCCATACGCCGTGGCAATCCGCGACAGCGTCGCCGCCGTCGGGCTGGCTTCCGCCCGCTCGATCTTGCTCAGCATGGCCTTGGACACGCCGGCCCGCCCGGCGAGTTCCGCCAGCGACCAGCCGCGGCCCTCCCGCTCGGCGCGAACCCGCCGCCCGAGAGCCTCATCAGCACTGTCTTCTATAATTGACATGATGTCTTATATAGTGGACGGTAGGGAGCATTCAAGAGGCCCGTCGAGGAACGACCATGATTATCCGCCCCGCCACCGAGCAGGACATTCCCGCGATCACCGCGATCTTCAATGAGGCGGTCGTCAACTCGAACGCGATCTGGACCGAGAAGCAGGATTCCGACGCTGAACGGCTGGCCTGGATGAAGGCGCGGCTGGCGCTGGGCTATCCGGTGCTGGTCGCCGCCGAAGGGTCTGTGGTGCTCGGGTACGGCACGTTCGGTGATTTCCGGGCCTTCCCGGGTTACCGCTACAGCGTCGAACACAGCGTCTACATCCACGCCGATCATCGCGGCCGCGGCCTCGGTCGCGTGATCGTCGACGAGCTGATCGCTGCGGCCATCGCGCTCGGCAAGCACGTCATGATCGCCGGCATCGACGGCGGCAATCCGGCTTCGCTCCGGCTGCACGCGCAGGCCGGCTTTGTCGAGGTCGCGCGGATGCCGGAGGTCGGGCGCAAGTTCGGTCGCTGGCTCGAACTCGTGTTCATGCAGCGCGTGTTGGACGCCCCGGGCGCAGCGCGGCCCGACTAGCTGCCTTGGCATTGGCGGCGGTTCTCCTCGCGCGACAAACAGGCTAGAGCGGGCGGATGGACAGCACGTACACCTCCGCCGCCCGGATCACCGACATCTATCGCTATCCCGTCAAGGGTCTGACGCCCGAGCCGCTGCCCCGCGCCGAGCTCAAGATCGGCGAGACGCTGCGCTCGGATCGCCGCTACGCGATCGAGAACGGCCCGAGCGGTTTCGATCCGTCGGCGCCGAAATGGCTGGCGAAGCCGCATTTCCTGATGCTGCAACGGGACGAGTGGCTGGCGCCGCTGCGCGCCCATTTCGACGATGACAGCCATGTGCTGACGTTGCGCCGGGACGGCGCGATGGTGGCCCAGGGCGATCTCGAGACCGAAGCAGGACGCGCGGCGATCGAGCGCTATTTCACTGACCGTCATGCCGGCCAGATCAAGGGGCCGCTCAAGGTGCTGGTCAGCCCCGGGCACAGTTTCTCCGACGTGCCGCGCAAGGTGGTCTCGATCATCAATCTGGCGAGCCTGCGGGCGATCGAGGACATGGTGCACGCGCCGGTGCATCCGTTGCGCTTCCGCGCCAACCTCTATGTCGAGGGTTGGCCGGCCTGGCATGAAGCCAGCCTGCTCGACCAGACCATTGCGATCGGCAGCGCGCGGGCAAAAGTTGTGAAGCGCATCACGCGCTGCGCCGCGGTCAATGTCGATCCCGATACCGGCGCGCGCGACCTCTCGGTCCCGAACACGCTGATGCAGCGCTTCGGCAACAACGAATGCGGCATCTACGCCGAGATCATCAGCGATGGTGGTGCGGCTGTGGGCGACACGATTGCCGCCGAATAGCCTGTGGCGTCGCAGGCTGGGCAAGGCGCGCGTGCGCCCCTGCCCAGCCTTCGACGGCTCAGTTCGACGGCATCACATAGGCGTAGATCCGGCCGCGCGAGACCGGCGTCTCGCGGACGCGGTGGCTGCTGTTGCCCGAGATCATGATCGGATTGCCCTTGGCATCGACGCCGGTGATGATCCCGACATGACCGCCGCCACGGCGGCCCATTACGGCGATGGCGCCGACCTGCGGCCCCGAAACGCGCGTACCGTATTTGGCGAACGAGCTCGCCATGTCGGAGCCGGTGCCGCGATGGCCGGTCTGTTGAAGCACCATGTTCATGAAGCGTGCGCACCACAGGCTGGAGCGGCCGGTCGGATTGCCGCCGAGATAGCGGCGCGCCGTGTCGACGATGCCGGATGAGCCGAAGCCGCCGGTCGCATTCATATCGGTGTTGGACGCGGTCTCAGCGCCGGGCAATACGGCCGCATTGGCCTCGCCGAAGCCGCCCGCCTGCATCCGGGCGTGACGCTTGGCGCGCGACAGCCGCGCTGCATGCCTGTGGTGATGATGGGAATAGTGCCGCGCGTGATGGCCGGCATGGGCCGAATGCGCGTGACGCGAATGGTGCGGACGGGCGGACGCCGGAGCCGCGGAGATCACGGCGAGCGTGAGCGAACACAGAGCCAGCGCCAAAACTCGAAGCGACCGGCGATACGCAAGCAACTGAACCATACTTCACGAGATCCTCTGTAACGCCCCCCGATTCCCAGTCGCGTTCCCAAGGGGAATGCGGCGGTGGTTTTGAAAATCGGGATGTGGCGCGAGGAAGATTTCATGCGGCGCTCAGGAAACGATTTCTGGGTCATTCCGCGCAAATTCCATGACGAAAATAGCCAGAACTGCCGCATTGCAGCCGCGGAAATTAATTGCAAATCTGGGAGCGGCCAACGAGAGGAGAATTTCAATGCCCCATGCCGTCACGAAAGATCATGTCCGCCTCCACTTCGAAGAGGCAGGACACGGGACCCCGATCATCTTCCTGCACGAGTTCGCCGCTGATCATACCAATTGGGAACCGCAGATGCGCTACTTCTCGCGCGGACACCGCTGCATCGCCTATTCCGCGCGCGGCTACACCCCGTCGGATGTGCCTGCGAACGCCGAAGTCTACACCTACACACACTTCTACACCGACGCGCTCGCGGTGCTCGACCACCTCGGCATCGCCAAGGCCCATTTCATCGGGCTCTCGATGGGCTCCTATTCGTCGCTGCAGGTTGCGCTCAACGCGCCGGAGCGCGCGCTGTCGATGACGCTGGCCGCCGTCGGCTCCGGCTCCAGCCTCGAAAATCTCGATGCCTTCCGCGCGCAGTGCCGCGCCAATGCCGAGCAGTACGAGGCGATCGGCTCGATCGAGGTCGCCAAGGTGACACGCGAGGCGCCGAGCCGGATTCCGTTCCTGGTCAAGGACCCGCGCGGCCACGCCGACTTCTACGCCGCGCTCGCCCGCCACGACGCGAAGGGTTCGGCCAACACGATGCGCAGCTTCCAGGGCGGCAGGCCCTCGATCTACACCATGACCGACACCATCCAGCGCGCGGCGACGCCGGCGCTGATTCTGTGCGGCGACGAGGACGACAATTGCATCGCGCCGAGCATGTTCCTGAAGCAGCATCTGCCGGCCGCTGGCCTCGCCTTCTTTCCGAAGTCGGGCCATGTGCTCAACCTCGAGGAGCCGGCGCTGTTCAACGAGATGGTCGAGCGCTTCATCACACTGGTCGAGGCCGGCCGCTGGCCGGTGCGCGATCCGCGGTCGCTGGTGGCGGCGCCGGTCTAACCAGTCATTCCGGGGCTCGCGAAGCGAGAACCCAGAATTCATTGGGCCGCAGATTTCGTGGATGAATGGATTCCGGGTTCGATGCTGCGCATCGCCCCGGAATGACGAGCGTGCGCAGCTACCTACTTCCCCTTCTCGCCCCGACTGAGCAGGAACACGCCCTGCTCGCCGAACATGTTCCACACCCACCAGGGCAGGTTGAGCGGCACCGGACGGCCGTAGAGATCGAGCGCCACCGCGCGCTCCATCTTGACATTGATCTGCTCGCAGAGCTCCACGAAGTCCTTGATGGTGCAGAAATGGATGTTCGAGGTGTCGTACCAGCTCGCCGGCAGATTTTCGGTGCGCGGCATGTGGCCGCCGATCAGCAGCTGCAGGCGCATCTTCCAGAACCCGAAATTCGGGAACGAGACGATGGCGCGCTGGCCGATCCGCAGCAGGTTCTCCAGCACCACCTTGGGCTGCCGCGTCGCCTGCAGGGTCTGCGACAGGATGACATAGTCGAACGCGTCATCGGGATAGTTGACGAGGTCGGTGTCGGCATCGCCCTGCACCACCGCGAGGCCCTTGGCGACGCAGCCATTGACGCCCTCGCGGGACAGCTCGATGCCGCGGCCGTCGATGCCGCGGCTCTCCAAGAGCTGCAACAGCTCGCCATCGCCGCAGCCGACGTCGAGCACGCGCGAGCCCGGCCGTACCATCTCGGCGACCAGGAGATGATCCCTGCGATAGCCGCCAGTCCGCTCCGGCGCAACGCCCGGCAAGGGCAGTGTCTGCTGCATGCTCATGACTGGCCGCCGTCTTTCAGTCCGCGCGCCTTGCCTGCGGCCTGCAGGAAAGCGCGGGAGATCTCCAGGAACTCCGGCACGTCGAGCAGGAACGCGTCATGGCCGCGATCGGTTTCGATCTCGGCGAACGACACCCGCGCGCTCGACGCGTTCAGCGCATGCACCAGCGCGCGCGATTCCGAGGTCGGAAACAGCCAGTCGCTGGTGAACGACACCACGCAGAACCGCGTCTTGATGCCGGCGAACGCATTCGCCAGCGCGCCGTTGTGATCGGCGGCGATGTCGAAATAATCCATCGCGCGCGTGAGATACAGATAGCTGTTGGCGTCGAAGCGCTCGACAAAGGACGAACCCTGGTAGCGCAGATAGCTCTCGACCTGGAAATCCGCATCGAACGAGAAGGTCGGCAGCTCGCGGTCCTGCATCCGCCGTCCGAACTTGCGATGCAGCGCGGCGTCCGAAAGATAAGTGATGTGCGCGGCCATCCGCGCCACCGCCAGTCCGCGATGCGGATGGGTGTCCTCGTCGACATAGCGGCCGCCGCGCCAGTCCGGATCGGCCATCACGGCTTGGCGGCCGAGCTCGTGGAACGCGATGTTCTGCGCCGAGTGGCGCGTCGAGCAGGCGATCGCGAGCGTCGAGAACACGCGCTCGGGATAGGCCGCGGTCCATTGCAGCACCTGCATGCCGCCCATCGAGCCGCCGATCACACAGAACAGCGTCGTGATGCCAAGGCGATCGATCAGCATCGCCTGCGCGCGCACCATGTCGGGGATCGTGATGATCGGGAAATCGAGCCCCCACACCTTGCCGGTCGCGGGGTTCAGCGACGCGGGCCCGGTCGAACCCATGCAGCCGCCGATCACGTTGGAGCAGATGATGAAGTATTGTTCGGGATCGATCGGCTTGCCGGCGCCGACCATGGTGTCCCACCAGCCGGGCTTACCGGTGACGGGATGGGTGTTGTTGACGTGCTGATCGCCGGTCAGCGCGTGGCAGATCAGGATCGCGTTGGATCTGTCGGCATTAAGCTCGCCATAGGTCTGATAGGCGATCTGGAAAGGCGCGAGATCGATGCCGCAATCCAGCTTCAGCGGCTGATCCATGCCGAACTTCGCCACCAATGACGACGGGTGATCGGTCTCATGGGCGCGATCATCGCTCTGGGTTTGCGGTATCGGACGCACGTTGCTCATCTAGGCGACCCTGCCCTCGCGCGGGAGGGCTCGAACAGAAATCAGGCCATAAAAAACCCGGCCTGAACAAGGTTCGGCCGGGAGCTGATCTGTCCCCGGCCTGTTTAGCGAGTTGTTTAACGTGGCTGCAAGCCGGCCGGCTCAAATGACCACGGAGTGCAGCGAACCTAGTCCTCAGGCCCCCCGTCGTCAAGGCGGCCAGCGAACGTCCCCTTGCCGGAGGCCATAGTTAACCGTTTGCGCAAGGCTGGACCGCGAGGTTTCTCTTTGCTTTCGCCGGCCGTCTTTCCTAATCAGGGACCCTGTCCGGCGCGGCATCGGGCCGCCCGGACGACAAGGTTTGAGAGCATGTCCAACCCACCCCCGTCGCCGCCCTCGCTGCAGGAGCTGCGCAAGGAGATCGATGCGATCGACGAGCAGGTTCACCGCCTGCTGATGGCGCGCGGCGACATCATCGACCGCCTGATCCAGGTCAAGAAGACCCAGGAGGTCGGCTCGGCGTTCCGTCCGGCGCGCGAGGCCAGCATGATGCGCGAGCTGGTGCGGCGCCATCGCGGCATCCTGCCGCTCGACACCATCGAGGGCATCTGGCGCGTCATCATCTCGACCTTCACCTACGTGCAGGCGCCGTTCGCCGTGCATGCCGATGTGTCCGTCGGCGAGTCGGCGATGCGCGACTCGGCGCGGTTTCATTTCGGCTTCGTGGTGCCTTACGTCTCGCATTTCAGCGCGCAGGCAGCGGTCGAGGCCGTGACGAAATCGAAGGGCGACCTCGCGCTGGTCTCCGCGATCGCCGGCCGCACACCGTGGTGGAATGCGCTCGAGGCCGACGGCGCGCCGAAGATCATCGCGCGGCTGCCGTTCCTCGAACGCGCCGACCATCCCGCCGCGCTGCCGGTGTTCCTAATCTCGCGGGTCGCCGACGACGCCATGGTGACCGAAGTGCAGATCTGGAGCGTGCGCGTCTCAGGCTGGAACGCCGATGTTGCCCGAGCGCTCGCCCCGCTCGCCGAGATCGTCGCGGTCCCGGACACCGCGTTCGACGGCGCGGCCTTGCTGGTCTCGGTCACCGGCCACGATTTCGAGAAGATCAAGCTCGCCCTGATCGAGGCCGGCGCCTCGGTGCGCTCTTCGGCCCTCGTCGGCAGCCACGCAACGCGCTATACGGTGCCCTCTAACGGGTCGGCCAGAAGCTAGCCGCCTGTATATCCGGAGTTGATGATGTCCCGCCCCGTGCCGAATCCCGGCATCCTCGATATTGCGCCCTACACGCCCGGCAAGAGCCCGGTGCCGGAACCGGGCCGCAAGGTGTTCAAGCTGTCTGCCAACGAGACGCCGTTCGGCCCGTCTCCGAAGGCCATCGCGGCCTACAAGGGCGCGGCTGACCATCTCGAGGACTATCCGGAGGGCACCTCGCGCGTGCTGCGCGAGGCGATCGGCCGCGCTTATGGGCTCGATCCGGACCGCATCATCTGCGGCGCGGGCTCCGACGAGATCCTCAATTTGCTGGCGCACACCTACCTCGCGCCCGGCGACGAAGCGATCTCGACCACCCACGGCTTCCTGGTCTACCCGATCGCCACGATGGCGAACGGCGCGAAGAACGTGATCGCGGCCGAGACCAATTTCACGGCTGACGTCGACGCCATCCTCAAGGTGGTGACGCCGAAGACCAAGTTGGTCTGGCTCGCCAACCCGAACAATCCGACTGGCACCTATATCCCGTTCGACGAGGTCAAGCTGCTGCGCGCCGAACTCCCGTCGCATGTGCTGCTGGTGCTCGACGCCGCCTATGCCGACTACGTCTCGCGCAACGACTACGAGCTCGGCATCGAGCTGGTCGCGACCACCGACAACACCGTGGTGACGCACACCTTCTCGAAGATCCACGGCCTCGCCGCGCTGCGGATCGGCTGGATGTTCGGCCCGGCGCATATCGTCGATGCCTGCAACCGCATCCGCGGCCCGTTCAACGTCACGACGCCGGCGATGCTGGCGGCGGTAGCGGCGATCGAAGACACTGCGCATGTGCAGATGTCGCGGACGCACACCGAACAGTGGCGCAACTGGCTGACCGAGGAGATCGGCAAGCTCGGACTCAAGGTGACGCCGAGCGTCGCCAATTTCGTGCTGATCCACTTCCCGGCCGACACGGGCAAGACCGCGGCGGAAGCCGATGCCTATCTCACGCGGCGTGGCCTCGTGCTGCGCGCGCTCAACAATTACAAGCTGCCGCATGCGCTGCGCATGACCATTGGCACCGAGGAAGCCAACCGCCTCGTGGTCGAGGGCCTGCGCGACTTCCTGGCCGGAAAGTGAACACCGACGTGACCACGGCTCCGATCTTCAATCGCATCGCCCTGATCGGCTTCGGCCTGATCGGCGGCTCGATCGCGCGCGGCGCGCGCGCGCAAGGCCTGGTCGGCGAGATCGTGACCACCGCGCGCTCGGAGAAGACGCGCGCCCGCGTCGCCGAGCTCGGCATCGTCGATCGTGTCGTCGAGACCAATATCGAGGCGGTGAAGGATGCCGATCTCGTCATCCTCTGCATCCCGGTCGGCGCCTGCGGTCCGGTCGCGGCCGAGATTGCCGCCCATCTCAAGCCCGGCGCCATCATCTCCGACGTCGGCTCGGTGAAGGGCGCCGTCGTCAAGGACATGGCGCCGCATCTGCCCGACGGCGTGCACTTCGTCCCGGCGCATCCGGTGGCAGGCACCGAGCATTCGGGCCCGGATTCGGGCTTCGCCGAGCTCTTCATCAACCGCTGGTGCATCCTGACGCCGCCCGAAGGCACCGATCCCGCGGCGACCGACCGGCTGCGCGCGTTCTGGGCCGCGCTCGGCGCCAAGGTCGAGATCATGACGCCGGATCATCATGACCTCGTGCTCGCGATCACCAGCCATCTGCCGCATCTGATCGCCTACACCATCGTCGGCACCGCCGACGAGTTGGCGCAGGTGACGGAATCCGAAGTCATCAAGTTCTCCGCCGGCGGCTTCCGCGACTTCACCCGCATCGCAGCGTCGGACCCGACGATGTGGCGCGACGTGTTCCTCGCCAACAAGGACGCCGTGCTCGAGATGCTCGGCACCTTCACCGAGGATCTGTCGAAGCTCACCCGCGCGATCCGGCGCGGCGACGGCGACGCGCTGTTCGATCACTTCACCCGCACCCGCGCCATCCGCCGCGGCATCGTCGAGATCGGCCAGGATTCGGCCGCGCCCGACTTCGGCCGGCCGCATGCGAATTTGAAGAAGTAGGGTCAGGCCCGCGATTTCTCCACTTGGTCGTCCTGGCGAAAGCCAGGACCCATTGCCACCGCATTGGGTTGTAAACGGGAACGTGGCCTCAGTGTCGTCCGGCAATTTACATTCGGGGTAATGGGTCCTGGCTTTCGCCAGGACGACGGTGAGGATGGTTCTCGCGCGATACGACGCACCGTCATTGCGTACCTGATCTCGGTGTCATCGCCCGGCTCGACCGGGCGATGACAGTGTGGATGGGGTGCAGCTTCGCATTCTCGCGACACGATCTGCCCGAGTCGAAGGGTTGACAGGTTTTGCTGCGCTACCCGTCCGGTTGATTTGTCGCACGCGGCTGGCGCCGAACAGCTTCAGCGCCGCTTCTTCGCTTCTGCTCAAGGCAACGACCGAAGCAGCACTCCATCGATCTTTCCGTCGGATGCCAAAATGATCCGCCATTCCATGTCGACATTGGCGAAGTTGACGTCATAGACATCCCAACCGTCTCGTCCGACGCCCTTGAAGCGAATCGTTTGCATGCCCCCGGCCAGATCCAGCGCGGCGATGATCGCCGGTGCCTGCTCGCGGGCCACCGCCGCCATGATGTCGCTCATGCCGGCGTAGTCGACGGCACCTTGGTGGTGCTGGATGATCAGGTGGCGGATCGCCTCCTCGGTTCCCGGCGACGGCGTCTTGCCATCTATCTTCTTTGCCAGCGCGGTCGCCGCATCTCGGGCCTGCCGGTCGTCGATCCGGGTCGCGTCGTGCGTCAACCCGCCTTGATGAAGCGTCAGGGCGTTCGCGATTCCGTCCGGCTCGACGGCGAAGGCAATTTGCGCCGCCGCGGTCTTGAGAAAAAACGTGTGCTCGCTTTCGGGATATATTTCCGAGGCGAACTGTCCGAGAGGCTTCGCGAACAGATGACCACCATCGCGTGTGATCGTCACCACCTGGCCGCCGGTCCGAAACCGAAAATGACCGATGTAGCGCTCCATCACGCCGGGATCGATTTGAATCGCAGCGCGGGGCCGGGCCTGTTCGTAGCGCCGTTGAGCGACGGCATCGAAGGATGCTTCGGCCATATTGGTCTCTTTGGCCAGCGCAATGAGGTCGGCGATCGAGAGCGATCCGCCGGCGGAAAGCTTCAAGCGCGCCACATTCACCAGTGCAAGGCCCTCGTCGGCGCGGTTGCGCAGTTGAAGGATCGACGATTGTTGCATGGCCAGGATCCGGTCGAGATCGATCGCGCGGCCTTCGAGAAGCTTGGCGATTTGCGCCAGGCTGAGCCCCATTCGCTTTAGCGCGAGGATCTCGTGCAGCCGGCTGATCTCCGCAGCCCCATAGAGCCGCCAACGCTTCGCCGTGCGGCGCGGCGAAATCAGGCCGCGGCTCTCATAGAGCCGAAGTCCGCGTACCGTAAGACCGATGCGAGCGGCGCACTCTGCCGCGGTCAGCAAGACGTCCTTGTCGGCTTTGTCTCTCGGCTCGTTCATCGACGGAGGCCCTTTCGCCAGTACCCTACGGTGTGACCATAGGTCCGGCTCAAGGCCTTTTTCGGCGCGGCAGGCGATAAACCGCTTGAGCCGACCCCAAGGTCATAGGTCAGAAGCGGGCCAGGAAGACCCTTCGATGCACAAGCAGCCACGCGGCACGCGCGCATGGACGACGGTCCTCCCACCTCGCCACTCAACCATAACAACGGGAAACTAATCTCATGAAAAAGCTTTTGCTCGGTGCGGTCGCTGGTATCGCCTGCGCGGCTCCTGCGGTCGCGGCCGATCTTCCGGCGCGAACCTATCCGAAGGCGCCGGCCTATACGGCGCCGGAGGCGGTCTTTAACTGGACCGGCTTCTATATCGGCGGCCACGTGGGCGGAGCCTTCGCGGGCAACAACAGCCTGGGTGGGGACAAGGGCCGCTTCCTGGGCGGCGTGCAGGGTGGCTTCGACTACCAATTCGCATCGAGCTGGGTGATCGGTGCCGAGGTTCAGTTCAGCGGGCTTACCGGCAACGCTGGCAAAGGCTCGGCTCTTCCGGCAGGCACCCAGGTAACAGGCAATCAGCTTGGCTCGATTACCGGCCGGCTCGGCTACGCCTGGGGCCCGGCGCTCCTCTACGCCAAGGGCGGATACGCCGTCCGCGACAACCTCAATATCGGCGCCGGCTCCGGCGGAATTCCGGTGGTCGTTGCGACCAATGGCAGTCAGCGGAGCGGCTTTACCCTCGGCGGCGGTCTCGAATACATGTTCGCGCGGAACTGGTCCGCGAAGGCCGAATATCAGTATTACAACTTCGGCAACACCACCTTCGCCGGCGGCCTCGCCACGATCGTCGGCGTCCGGTTCAGGGACGACGAGCATACCGTCAAGGTGGGCTTCAACTACCGCTTCGGCTGGGGTGGCTAGCACATAGGATGGGTAGAGCGCAGCGAAACCCATCCTGCAATTCCTGATCAGGGCCACATGGAAAGGGCCATCTGGCTCGTCACTTCCCCGACGCGCAAACCGTTCTTTGGATAAGGCTCCCCGACGGCCTCGATTTGCCGCCCGCATAGGCTCGCAGGATGGGCAGATCGACTCTTCCGGGGCGCCAGCCGGTCTACCAGTCGACGGAGCGAACTGGTAGCCTCGAGCGAGAGAGGCCGTTGCCGGCAGTCCACCCGGCGGAGGCCGACTGGCGCGGCTTCGGTGACAGGAGCGACAAGATGATACTCAGTCCGGATCATGTGACGATCGCAGTGGCCGACGCCGGCCCGGCGATCGCATTCTTCGCACTCCTTGGATTCAGAAAGACTCACGTCGCAACCATCGACGGTGGCATTCCTGCCCAGTACATGGGCATGCCGGCCATGAAAGCGCAGCACATCACCCTCGCGCTTGAAGGAGCGGACTTCGAAATCCAACTGCTCGAGTTTGACTCGCCCCCAGGCACCGATCCGGGGGTGCACCCGACCAACCTGCGAAAGCTCGGCTTCAATCACCTCGCGTTCCGCGTCGACGACATTGAGGCGGCCACCACGCACCTGATCGCCAACGGTGTAACCATGCTGAGCGACGAGATGGACTACATCAGCCGAAAGCTCCGGCTGTTCGAGGGGCCCGAGGGCATCACCTTCGAGTTGGTCCAGCGGGACGAATGAAACTCCGCTGACATTCCATCCTCGTCATTCCGGGGCAGCCCGCAGGGCTGAGCCCGGAATCCATTCATCCACAATCGCTGTGGCTCAATGGATTCCGGGCTTCGCACGCCCTCAGGTGCGCGTTTGCGCACCGGGGAATGACGAGGAGAGATGCCTACGCCGGCGGCAGGCCGAGCGACTGGGCGGCTTCCATCCAGACCGGCAATTCGCGCTGATACAGCGCATTGCTCTCCTTGAAGCCGATCGCGGGCTCCAGCACGAAGGTCGCGAGCACCTCCTTCACCTTGGGATCGCTGTTGGCGGCGACGCAGAGCTCGGATAAGCGATCCACGATCGGCTGCGGCGTCGCTTTCGGCAGCGCCCAGCCCGAGAAGCCGCTCACGGTGAAGAATTTCGATGTCGCGCCCTGTTCGGGCAGCGTCTTGATCTCAGGGATCGCATCGACCTTCTTCGCGTGCACCCCAAAGACGACACCGCGGCTGCTTTGCAGGACGGTTTGCGCAGCGGTGTAGCTGCCCATCGCGACATCGAGCGTGCCTTCCGCCAGGCCCGTCCACATCGGCGCTTCGCCGCGATAGTGGATCGGCTCGATATTGAGGCCGTATTGCTTGTTGAGCTCGTTGATCGTCATGTGCGGGGCCGAGCCCGCGCTGTAGGTGCCGAAATTCACCTTGCCGCTGCTCCGCGCATGGGCGACGAATTGCGCCAGCGTCTTGACGCCGAGCTTGGGGCTCGCGACCAGCAACAGCCCGGCGCCCGGAATGACGCTTACCAGCGCCAAATCCTTGTCCATGTCGTAGCCGGGGTTCTTCATCATCGCCCGGTTCATCACGTAAGTGGTCGAGATCGAGCACAGGATGGTGTGTCCGTCGGGCGCGGCGCGCGCCACCTCGGCGGCGCCGATCGAGCCCGAGGCACCCGCCTTGTTCTCGATGACGACGGTTTGTCCCACCTGCCTTGCGATGAATTCGCCGAAGGCGCGCGCCAACAGATCGGTCTGCCCGCCGGCCGGGTAGCTGCAGATCATGCGGATCTGCCGCGACGGCCACGCCGCCTGCGCCGAGGCGCCGCGCGACAGCAAGGGCATCGCGAGCGAAGCAGCTCCGGCAGCGATGACGTGACGGCGGCTGAATTCTGCTGGCATGTGAGTCCCTCCCCGATTTTCAGCGAGGGTACCGCATCGGTCGATCTCAGCTACGGGACAGATTGGCGCAGCGGCTAGTCAGCGACGGCGCTCACCGTCGCATTCGTTGATCCCGGATCGGCCCCGCCGCCGATATCGGCGCAACTTTCTGGGTCAGCCGCTGGCGGCCGACGAAGCCGGCGGTTGCCAGCATGACGTCGCCGCCGAACCACCACGAGCCGATCACGAACTCCCAGGCACGCGGCGGAATCTCATCGAACACGATGCCATAGACCGACACCAGCGCAGCCAGCGCGGCGAGGAAGATCCCGCCCGCGCTCATAAGCTCGACGGCATCGATGCGCCCCGTGGCGCGCAAGGCGGGCCTTGGAATATCGATGCCAAGATAGAAGCCGACGGCGCCGATCACGATCGCTGTCACGATGAAGACAAGTGTACCGAAGAAGGCGACGTGCCCCTTCGCGAGCTGGGCGGCGACGAAGGTACCGGCCATGGCGCCGGCCATCGCCAGACCGGTTCGCTGCAGCACATGCGCGGCGCGGCTGACCATCATCAGTTCGCGGGCGAGCACGGCCCTCTCCTTTCGGCTCACGATCCTCATATGCAGTGTCCTTTACCAGCGGTACGCTCCCTCTCCCCGTTCTTACGGGGAGAGGGCTGGGGTGAGGGGCCGTCTCGGCAATAACGTCGACGAACGGGCTCGCGAAAACTCCCCCTCACCCGGATCGCATCTTCGATGCGACGTAGCCGAAGCTCTGCCTCGGCGTTCTCAAGGACGGCCGCCGGAGGCGGCCTACGCCTCTCCCCGCACGCGGGGCGAGGTAACCGAAGCCCTAGAACGGGTAGTAGCGGATCTGGGTCATGACGATGTGGTCGTCAGTCCTCGGCGCGCCGCCGACACCTTGGAAGGCGAAGCGCTGGTTATAGGAATACTGCACGCCGGCCTTGATCGCCCCGTAATCGCCCTTGAAGATCGTGTCGTAGAAACCGACCGTGTATTGCCTGACCTCCGAAGTGTTGCCGTTGCAGGTCGCCGCCGGCGAGTTCTCGATGTTGCAGCCGAGATTGTTGTAGAGCGGATTGCCGTAGCCGAACGGCACCGTGCCGACATTGGAGAACGTCGCCTTGGTCTTCTCGAGGCCGGCATAGGCATAGAGATCGAGCGACGGCGTCGTGTGCCAGACCGTGCCGAGCAGGAACGCCGTGATCGGCAGCGGCTGGATCGAGCCGTCCTGGCGCACCGTCGCATCCGGGAACGGCGTCGCCGTGAAGCGGCCGAGCGCGCCGTGCGACGCCGAGCCCTGCAGCTCCAAGAGCTGCGGCACGATCTCCGCCGAGAAATGCCCGCCGAAGCTCACCGTGTTGACGTCGTGATTGGCGAAGTTGAAGCGATCGTAGAAGTCGCGATACATCGCCCAGCCCTCGACATGCAGCTTGTAGGGTCCGAGCCGCGGATCCCACGCACCCTTCACGGTGAAATCAGGCACGTGATTGAGGCTGACATTGTTGGCGTTGTTGAAGAAGCTGCCGCCCGGCCCGGTGAGGTTGACCAGGAGGTTCGGGTTGAGCACGCCCTGCGGGCCGGCCGCGGGCGTACCGACCAGCGGCGTGTTGCCGCCGAAGAACGAGGTCTGCGGATTTTCCGCCGAGACCGCGAGCTTGAATTCGGGCCCGATGTCCTGCCAGACGCGAATGCCGGGCTGCCGCGCCGCAAGGAAGCCGGGCACCGATTCGAAATCGATCACGCCGGGCGCATCGACCCCGCGCGGATCGATGCCGGACTTGCTCGGCGCATTCAGCGACCAGCTCTGACCGGCAAGCACATGCAGGCCGAGATCGGTGCGGCTGACCTCGACGCTGGCCTGACGCAGCCGCGGGTTGAACGAGTTGGTGGCGACCGAGTTCGCGGTCTGCGCCGCGCCTTCGAAATCCATTTCGCCGTAGCCAGCGACGCGGGTGTTGGCGAAGATTTCGGCTTCCGCGAGCACCGAGAAGCGGGTCTGCCGCGCCGAGAAGCGCGACTCGCCGGTGTTGAAGTTCTTGCTCTGCGGGAACGGAATGAAGGCGTAGACCGAGCCGGTGTCGGAAGCGAGATTGCGGGTGCGATAGATGCCGGTGAGATCGACCCAGCCGCCGAAGGTGAAGGTGACGCCCTTGTAGCAGAGCTTGCCCGATGCGCAGGGATCAAACGGCACCGGCGCCTTGGCCGCCATCCGCGTGTTCTGCATTGCGCTCTGTCTTGCCGCCAGCGCCTCCTCCTTGCGCGCCTGCACTTCCATTT
The DNA here is from genome assembly GCF_042258955.1 of Bradyrhizobium sp. ma5. NCBI lineage: Bacteria > Pseudomonadati > Pseudomonadota > Alphaproteobacteria > Hyphomicrobiales > Nitrobacteraceae > Bradyrhizobium > Bradyrhizobium sp. ma5. Next base: position 982,687 of record NZ_CP170156.1, on the reverse strand, counting down.
TCTGTTCGAGCTGCTTGAGCCGCGTCTTCAGCGCCTTCAGCTCGGACGCATCGTCTTCCGCAAACGCAGAACCAGTCGACAGCAGCATGCTGCCGAGCAGAATTCCCCCGAGAATTCGCATCGCTTCTCTCCCACGCGAGGTTGTTTCCTCAGGCCAGAGAGAGCGGTATTCGAGGACTGATATTCGCGGCGGCCCGCAATATTCCGGTCACGTTTTTCTCATAGCGGCCGCGGGAATGTTTTGCCGCGACAGACGATATCGCGCGCGAGGGGTTAAGGTGTCGATGCACTGCGGAGGGTGGATTTTGCGCAGCACAATCCGCCTCTCAGCCTGCGGAGAGCGACGGCGGACATGTAACAACACCGGTCGCGAGATCGAATTGTCGTTCGGCGCCTGCTTCAGGCTGCCATGGACATTCGAAGGACGAAGGACAGCAACATGATCGGTGAAGTCATTGTGGTCGGTGACCTGAAGTTGCGGGATGACGCCTCGCTCGACGAATACAGCCGGCTGGGCGAACGCATGTACGACATCGTCAGCCGCCTTCCGGGATTCCTCTCGGTGAAATCGTTCAAGGCGGCGGATGGCGAGGAGCTCACCCTGTTTCGCTTTGCCTCGGAAGAAGCGCTCGAGACTTGGCGCCAACATCCGGACCATGTCGAAACCATGCAGCGCGGACATGCCGAATTCTACGCCAGCGGCTTCCTGCAGATCTGCAAGGTGATCCGCGAAGTCGGCCCGTTTGAGCATTCCTGACGATGCGCAGGGCGGATCAGCGTAGCGTAATCCGCCGCACAGCGGGGCGGTGAACAACGGCGGGTTACGGGTTCGCCTAACCCGCCCTACGAAACACCGCTCAGAACAGCGCCGGAATCTGCGCGACTTTCAGCGGACCCAAAAACACCGCGCCATCGGCGAAGCGCAGCGGGAAGCTGCGCGCCTTCTTGCCTTCGAGCGTCGCCTCGGTGCCGAGCGAATTGATGCCGGCGGAGATGCCGGCATTGGCGTTCTGCTTGATCACCTTGCCGAGGCCGGGGATCGCGCGGTCCAGCGCGCCGAACAGATTGCTGAGGTCCTGGCTTTTCACGCCAGGTGCGACGCGATCGAGCGTCGCCTGCGGCACGCCGTCCTCGAGCATCTTGTCGATGCCGAGCGCGGGGATGACGCGCTCGAGGCCGGCGACGGTCATCTGCAGTTCGCCCTCGATGCGGCCTTGCGCGTTGAGGCGGAGCGTGCCGGCCGCGACCGACAGCACATCGCCCTGCTCGATCCGCGACTGCTGGATCTCGACGCTGCCGCCGGCCGACTGAATCTCGCGGAAGCGATCCGGCCACGGCTTCGGCGAAAAATCCTTCAGGCCGTTCAGCCGCGCATGGATGTCGGCGTTGAACGGCTGGGTGAGCAGCGGATGCACGTCCTGCAGGGTGCCGCCGGCGATCTGCAGCACGGTCTCGATCGCCGGGTTGCTCGGGGCCGAGCCGTCGACCTGCCGGCCGTGCAGCTCGATATGATTGACGCGCATCAGCGGCGTCGGCGCGGGACCGCCGGTGCGATCGATGGCGAGATTGTCGAACACCAGCGAGGCGCGCTGCGGCACTGCCGGCAGGCCGACCACGCTGGAGCGTCCCAGGCTCCAGTTGACCTGTAGCGTCGGCTGCGCGTTGCGCTCGGCGATCGTGGCCGGGCCCTTGAACTCGGCGATCACGAGCTTGGGATCGTAGACCTGTGCCACGACCAGGATTTCGGCCAGCCGCGCCACGAACGCCATCTGCGGCGAGGCGGTCTGCGACACCAGCATCACGCTCGGATCGGTGCAACGGACCTCGAATCGAAACGGGTAACCCGCCACCGAACGGTTGCCGCAATCATAGACCCGGCCGGCCGTCGCCTCTTGCGCGCGCCAGGCATCGGCCTGCACGCCGACCTGCGAGGCGGCGAAGAACCAGAAGCCGCTCCACGCGACCGCGGCGATCAGGACCACGACAGGGACGGCATAAAGGCCGAAGCGCGAGCGACGGCGGGGGGCTGAGTTCAAATCGGACATGCGGCGTCCTTTGGCGGGCGAATTTGTCAAAATCGAAGCGGCAGCAGGCCGCGGGCAACCTTTACGCCACCGCTTGCGCAACCTTCGCGCAACCTTTGCGTAACCCTTACGTAACCCTTGGAAACATCACGGAATCTGCTTCGCTTCGACGGCGTGTTCTGCTAGCCCATCTGCGCGATGTCAGCAAATCCTCCCCATTCCGAAACCGACGGCGACCTCTGGGTGTTCGGCTACGGCTCGCTGATGTGGAAGCCGGGCTTCGAGTTCCTGGAGCAAGTGCCGGCGCGGCTGATCGGCGAGCATCGCGCGCTCTGCGTCTATTCGTTCGACCACCGCGGCACGCCGGAGAAGCCGGGCCTGGTGCTCGGGCTCGACCGCGGCGGCGCCTGCCGCGGCATCGCGTTCCGCGTCGCCGCCCGGCTGCGCCACGACACTATCGCTTATTTGCGGGCGCGCGAGCAGACCACCAACGTCTACCGCGAGGTGATGCGCTCGGTGTGGCTGGAGAATGCGGCGCGCGATCGCGTCTCCGCTCTAGCCTATGTGGTCGATCGCGGCCATGTGCAATATGCCGGACGGCTGTCGCTCTCCGAGCAGCTGCGCCTGGTGCAACAGGGCCACGGCCGCTCCGGCAACAACCGCGACTATGTGCTCTCGACCGTCGCCGCGATCGAGAAGCAGGGCTTTCGCGATGCGCCGCTGCATCAGCTGGCGGTGATGCTGCATGATTCGGGCACGACGCTGCATCGAGATGCGCGTGCGGCTGATGGGCGCGACCAGGCTTGAGTGCGAACGCGCCGTCGGCGTCGATCGCGTGCGTTGAGGAACCCCGTTCGCGGAATTTTGCCACGGCGCGAACAACATTGTGGTCTCAATTTCCGGTCGTTGGAATGGAATGACCGGAATGCGCCCCTCTTTGCCCAAGCTCGCCGCGCTCGGCCTGCTGTTGCTGCTGAACTCACCATCTCATGCCGGTCTGCGAGAGGATGGCGCGGCGTGCGACGCCAAGGATCCGCATCCGGAACTCGCGATCCCCGCCTGCACCCGCCTGATCGCCGCCAATCCGAGGGGGCGCGACCTTTCGATCACCTATTACAACCGGGCGCTGGCCTGGCATAACAAGGGCGATCTGGCAAAAGCCAAGGCGGACTACGATCAGTCGATCGCGATCAATCCGTCGTTTGCGCCCTCCTATGGCCAGCGGGCCAAGGTCTATCTGCAAAACCAGGACTATGACCGTGCGCAGAGCGACTTCGATCAGGCGATCCGGCTCAAGCCTGCCGGTCCGTTCAGCGCCGGCTGGTTCAACAATCGCGCCGAGCTGTTCGTCGCCACCGGCGACTATGATCGCGCGCTGGCCGATTACGGCAAGTCGATCGAGCTCGATCCCAACTCGTGGTACTCCTACGTCAATCGCGCGCTGGTCTACGATTTCAGCGGCAAGGATCGGCTCGCGGCGCTGCATTGCCAGGATGCGATCAAGCTCGCGCCGCGCGCAGCCGGCCCGTATTATTGCCGGGCCGTGGTCGAAATCAGCGCCGGCGATCTCGACAACGCCACGCGCGATATCGAACGCGCGATCGGCATCCAGGATGGGCAAGCCGAATTCTACTCGCTGCGAGGCCTGACGCTGGCCAGCAAGGGTGAGCTCGACCAGGCCATGCGCGACTACGACCACGCCACGCAACTCAATGCACAGGGCGCGCTGAACTATGCACGGCGGGGCCTCGCCGACGAGAAGAAGGGCGATATCGAAGCTGCGCGCGCCGACTTCCGCCACGCGCTCGACGTCATCGGGCTCGATCAGCTCGACCGCACGCAGGGCCAGCGCGTCGCCAGGGACGGCCTGCAACGGCTGGATCAGGTCGCCACCACGGAGAAGAGCGTCGTCGCCGATCACGGCGCGACCAAACCTGACACGGTCAAGCCCGCCCCCGCGCTCGCTGCGGCCGTTCCGCTCGCGCCGATCGGCGCGGGCCCGAAGGCAACGACGGCCGAACGGCGCGTCGCCCTCGTCGTGGGCAACTCGAAATACCGCTCCGTCCCGGTGCTGCCGAACCCCGGCCAGGACGCCGCGGCGATTGCCTACACGCTGCGCGCGGTGGGCTTTCAGGATGTCCGCCTCGTCACCGACGCCACGCGGGACAGCCTGGTCGAGGCCCTCAAGTCATTCGCCAGCGCGGCTGACGGCGCCGACTGGGCGGTGATCTACTATGCCGGCCACGGCATGGAGATGGCGGGTGAGAACTATCTGGTGCCGGTCGACGCCAAACTCGCCACCGACCGCGACGTGTCGTTCGAGGCAGTCGCGCTGACCCAGGTGATGGGCGCCACCGAAGGGGCGCGCAAGCTGCATCTCGTCATTCTCGATGCCTGCCGCGACAATCCGTTCGCCAACCAGATCAAGCGCACTGTCGCATCACGCTCGATCGGCAGGGGATTGGCCCAGGTCGAACCCGACAGCGGCACGCTGGTCGTCTACGCCGCCAAGCACGGCCAGGTCGCGCTCGACGGCGACGGCGGCCACAGCCCGTTCGTGACGGCCCTGATCAGGCGCATGCAGACCCCGCGGATCGAGATCCGCAAGCTGTTCGACCTCGTGCGCGACGACGTCATGGCGGCGACGGATCGGCGCCAGCAGCCCTTCAGCTATGGTTCGGTCCCGGGAGCTGAGGATTTCTACTTCGTCGGCACCAGCCAGAATGCGGCGAAGTAGTTTGCATCCGCCTGGCCGAGAACGATGCGATCGGGAATATGGTCGCCATCTGGCGCTTTGTTGCGGCCGGACAAATCGCGGCGGCTGTATGGCGGCGGCCTGTGACATTTAGGCTTTTGCATCGCGGCACGGACAGATAGAAGCTCATCCGCGAACATCGACACTGATACAATGAACCTCTCCGCCCCCTTCATCCGACGGCCGGTCGGCACCACGCTGCTGTCTCTTGGACTGGTGGTGGCGGGCATCATTGCGTTCTTCAAGCTGCCGGTGTCGCCGCTGCCCGACGTCGACATCCCGACCATCATGGTGCAGGCGACCTTGCCCGGCGCCAGCCCAGCCGACGTCGCTTCCACCGTGGCGAGCCCGCTGGAGCGCCACCTCGGCCAGATCGCCAGCGTCACCGAAATGACGTCGACGTCTTCGCTCGGCTCCGCCCGCATCACGCTGCAGTTTGACATCGACCGTGACATCAATGGCGCCGCGCGCGACGTGCAGGCGGCGATCAACGCGGCGCGCGCCGACCTGCCGACCAACCTCCGCGCCAACCCCACCTACCGCAAGTTCAACCCGGCCTCGGCGCCGATCCTGATCTACACCCTGACCTCGGACACGCTGACGCCGGCCGAGCTTTATGATGCCGCCTCGACCGTGCTGGCCCAGAAGCTGTCGCAGGTCGAAGGCGTCGGCGAAGTCTCGGTCGGCGGTGGCTCTCTGCCCGCGGTGCGCGTCGAGCTGATCCCGCCGGCGCTGTACAAATACGGCATCGGGCTCGAGGACGTCCGCGCCGCGCTGAGTAGCGCCAACGCGCACAGTCCGAAGGGTGGCATCGACGTCGGCGACCAGCGCTACCAGATCTATGCCAACGACCAGGCCCGGAAGGCCGCCGACTACAAGCCGCTGGTCGTCGCCTACCGCAACGGCGCGGCGGTGCGCCTGACCGACGTCGGCGACGTCATCGATTCCGTGGAGAATGTGCGCACGCTCGGCCTTTCCAACGGCAAGCCGGCCGTCGTGATGATCGTGTACCGGCAGTCGGGCGCCAACATCATCAAGATGGTCGACAGCGTGAAGGGGCTGATGCCGCAGCTCAAGGCCTCGGTCTCGCCCGCGATCGACATCACGCTGGCGATGGACCGCTCGAAGACGATCCGGGCCTCGCTGCACGACGTCGAGATCACGCTGCTGATCGCCGTCGCCCTGGTGATCCTGGTCGTGTTCGCGTTCCTGCGCAACGCCCGGGCGACGCTGGTGCCTGTGGTGGCGGTCGGCGTGTCGCTGATCGCGACCTTCGCCGTGATGTATCTGCTCGGCTACACGCTCGACATCTTCTCGCTGATGGCGCTGACGGTTGCGACCGGCTTCGTGGTCGACGACGCCATCGTGGTGCTGGAAAACATCACCCGCCACATGGATGCCGGGCTATCGCGGCTGGAGGCGACGCTGGTCGGCACCCGCGAGGTCGGCTTCACCGTGCTGTCGATGAGCGTGTCGCTGATCGCGGTGTTCGTGCCGATCCTGCTGATGGGCGGCCTGGTCGGCCGCCTGTTTCGCGAATTCGCCATGACGATCACAATCGCGATCGTGATCTCACTGGTGGTCTCGCTGACGACGACGCCGATGATGTGCGCGGTGGTACTGCGCAAGGAGGAAGGCCAGTCGCACGGCTGGATCTACCGGATCAACGAGCGCGTCTTCGAGCTGATGCTGAGCGGCTACCGTGCCACGCTCGGCCTCGCGCTGCGGCATCCGCTGCTGGTGATGCTGATCCTGGGCTGCACGCTCTATCTGAACGTCCATCTCTACACGGTGGTGCCCAAGGGCTTCGTTCCGCAACAGGATACCGGGCTGTTGATCGGCTCGATCCAGGCCGACCAGAGCACCTCGTTCCAGCTGATGCAGCAGAAGCTGACGCAGTTCATCGACATCGTGAAATCAGATCCGGCGGTCGATACTGCCGTCGGCTTCACCGGCGGCGGCGGCGTGGGTCCGGGCGGCACCAACACCGGCACCGTGTTCGCCTCGCTGAAGCCGATGGACGAACGCAAGCTCCGCGCCGACAAGGTGATCGAGCGGCTGCGCGATCCCTTGGCAAAGGTGGCGGGCGCCACCCTGTTCCTGCAATCGATCGGCGATCTCGGCGCCGGCGGGCGCTCGGGCAATGCGGCCTATCAATACACGCTGAAGGGCTCGACCTTCGAGCAACTGAACGAGTGGACGCCGAAGCTCGTCGCCGCCTTGCAGAAGGAACCGACCCTCGCCGACGTCAACACCGACCAGCAGAACAAGGCGCTGCAAGCCAATCTGGTGATCGATCGCGACGCCGCCTCGCGGCTCGGGATCACGGTCAGCCAGCTCGACAACACGCTCTATGACGCGTTCGGGCAGCGCCAGGTCTCGACCATCTTCGTCGCGCGCAACCAGTATCACGTGATCATGGAGGTCGCGCCGCGCTTCTCGCAGGACCCGCAGACCCTGAAGGAGGTCTACATCTCGACGTCGGGCGGATCGGCGAGCGGCACCCAGAGCACCAATGCGGTGGCCGGAACGGTGGCCTCGTCCTCGCAGAAGAGCTCGATCAGCTCGATCGCCGCCAGTGTGGTGCGCAATCAGGCGACCAACTCGATCGGCGCCACCGGCAAGGGCGTAGCCTCGACCGGGACCGCGGTCTCGACCAGCGCGGAGACGATGATCCCGCTGTCGAGCGTCGCCCGCTTCGAGCATGGCGAGACGCCGCTTGCGGTCAACCACCAGGATTTGCTGGTCGCCAGCACCATCTCGTTCAATTTGCCGCCGGGCGTCTCGCTCAGCACTGCGACCACCACGATCGAGAACGCGATGCACACGCTCGGCATGCCGGCGGGGATTTCCGGCGGGTTCGCGGGCTCCGCGAAGATCTTCCAGCAGGCGCTGGCGAACGAGCTGTTTTTGATTCTCGCAGCACTCGCGACGATCTACATCTCGCTCGGCATGCTCTACGAGAGTTACATCCACCCGCTGACGATCCTCTCCACTTTGCCCTCGGCCGGCGTCGGCGCGGTGGCGGCGCTGATGCTGTCGCATACCGACTTCGACATCATCGGCATGATCGGGGTGATTCTGCTGGTCGGCATCGTGAAGAAGAACGCCATCATGATGATCGACTTCGCGCTCGATGCCGAGCGCCAGCGCGGATTGTCGTCGCGCGATGCGATCTACCAGGCCTGCATCATGCGCTTCCGCCCGATCATGATGACGACGCTCGCCGCGCTATTCGGCGCCGTGCCGCTGATGATCGGCCTCGGCGAAGGCAGCGAGCTGCGCCAGCCGCTCGGCATCGCGATCTTCGGCGGCCTGATCCTGAGCCAGATCCTGACGCTTTACACCACGCCGGTGGTCTATCTCTATCTCGACCGCGCCCGCCTGTGGACCCAGCGCCGTCGCGCCGCACGGCGCGCACGCCGGGCCGCGGCAAGCACGTCCTGACCAGGCCGTGTGCTCGCAATTCCGGAACACGTGTGCGGAGTAGCGAGACCCGCGTTACCCCTACAAGAAAAATTGACACCAAGGGCTATTTCGGTGCGGACAGTCTATCAACTTCCTGTTGGAATTTCTGCATGTCATAGCCCGAGCCTTGCAGCATCGTGCTGTTGAAACGGACGAGCGCGGCGGTTGCAATGGCCTCCTTGATCTGAGCATCGGTCGCACCAGCGGCTTTTGCCAATTTGGTGTGACCGTAAACGCAATAGACACAGGGAATCTGTGCTGCCACGCCGAGGGCAATGAGTTGCTTGGTCTTCGCGTCCAAAGCTCCCTTGGGATTCATCAAGGCCAGCTGTAGGTCCCAATGCTGCTTCAGTGCCTGGTCAGGAAGTGTCTGTTTGAAATAATCAGGGGCCTCCTGAGCGCTGACGCTTGGTCCCGTTGCCAAGGCCAACAACAGCGCTAAACCAGCATTCGCCAGTAAGGTTCTCATGACTGATCTCCCTTAAGGGACGCCGACAAAAAATCGGCGCGCAACCATGGTCTCCTGCAATGAAAGTGGCTGCATCGCCTCGCTGTGGCTCGGCTTGCAGCTACCCTAATTACAGCAGGGAAATGCGACTGGCGAAATATGCTCGATGGTCTATTTTGCGCAGCAGCAATTGGGTGTCGCCAATGTCTCTTGCGGGTCACAAGAGGACATCTCGGCGGCCGCCTGTCCGCTTCACCGCTCAAGGCGGACGTCCCGGATTTATGAGACCAGGTTGAAGCGTCATCGCGCGTTAGCCTCTTGTCCGAGCGTGTTCTCGGCGCAAACGCGTTCCGCGTTTGTCGCGAGGGACGACTGCTTCGCACTTTGCCGGATCATGCTTTGGGTCGTTGACAGACCTTGTCCCGCCTTGCCAATTTGCCGAAAGGCAGCGCAAGGAACTGAGATCGTGACTCCAGCACCCGAAATCGCCGCGTCGCGCTGGTTCAACACCGGCGAGCCCCTGACCCTGGCCGGGCTGCGCGGCCGACCGGTTCTGCTGCACGCATTCCAGATGCTGTGTCCCGGCTGCGTCTCGCACGGCACGCCGCAGACCCAACGCGCGTTCGAGCTGTTCAAGCATTCCGACCTGCAAGTGATCGGGCTGCACACCGTGTTCGAGCACCACGCGGCGATGACGCCCGTGTCGCTGGAAGCCTTCATCCACGAATACCGCCTGACCTTCCCGATCGGCGTCGACGAAGCCGGCGACGGCACGCCGATCCCCGTCACCATGCAGCGCTACGGCATGCAGGGAACCCCGACCAGCATCCTGATCGGCCGCGACGGCAACATCGTGCATCACGGTTTCGGGCAGCAGAGCGACATGGCGCTCGGCGCGATCATCGCAGCCGAGCTTGCCGCGCCGCACGGCTGATACCGGCCCACACTGCCTGCAACCCATTCCCGCGGCTGCGTTATGACGGCGTCGCGCAATGCGTGATACGGTTTCGCCAAGCAGAACCGTCGCCTTGCGGGAGGATGTCATGAAGACCTATCAGCTCTACATCAACGGCCAGTATGTCGACCCCGCCAATGGCGAGTGGTTCGAGACGGTCGATCCCTATCGCGGCGAGGCCTGGGCCAAAATCCCGCGCGGCTCGGCCGCCGATGCCGACAAGGCGGTGAAGGCCGCCAACGAGGCGATGTGGCGCGGCCCGTGGGCGAAGATGACGGCCTCCGCGCGCGGCAAGGTGATGCGCAAGCTCGGCGACCTGGTCGCAGCCAATGCGGAGCGCCTCGCCGAGATCGAGGTGCGCGACAACGGCAAGCTGATGGCCGAGATGCTGGGCCAGCTCCGCTACCATCCGGAGTGGTGGTGGTATTTCGGCGGCCTCGTCGACAAGCTCGAGGGCGGCCTGGTGCCGATCGACAAGGCGGACACGTTCGCCTACACGACGCATGAGCCGGTTGGCGTCGTCGCAGCGCTGACCGCGTGGAATTCGCCCCTGCTGTTCGTCGCCTGGAAATGCGCCGCCGCGATCGCAGCCGGCTGCGCCGTGGTCGTCAAGCCCTCGGAATTCACCTCGGCCAGCACGTTGGAATTCGCGGCACTGACGAAAGAGGCCGGGATTCCGGACGGCATCTTCAACGTGGTGACCGGCTTCGGGCCCGAGGCGGGCGCCGCGCTGATCTCGCATCCCGGCGTTGCCAAGATCACCTTCACCGGATCGGACACGACAGGCGCAAAGGTCTACGAGACCGCGGCCAAGGGCCTCAAACGCGTCTCGCTCGAGCTCGGCGGCAAGTCGCCGAACATCGTGTTCGAGGATGCGGACCTCACGGCGGCCGCGGCCGGCGCGATCTCCGGCATCTTCGCCGCCACCGGCCAGACCTGCATCGCCGGATCGCGCCTTCTGGTGCAGAGCTCGATCAAGGAGAAGTTCGTCGCGCGCGTGCTGGAGCTGGCGAAATCCGCCAAGATCGGCGATCCGATGCAGGCCGACACCAACGTCGGCCCGATCACGACACCGGCGCAGTACAAGAAAGTGCTCGACTACATCGATATCGCCAAGGCCGAAGGCGCGCGCTGCCTGCTCGGCGGCAAGCCGGCCACCGGCGACGGCATCAAGGGCGGCCAGTTCGTCGAGCCGACCATCTTCACCGATGTCGACAACACGATGCGGATCGCGCGCGAGGAGGTGTTCGGCCCGGTGCTGTCGATCATCTCCTTCGACACCGAGGAGGACGCCATCCGGATCGCCAACGACACAATCTACGGCCTTGCCGCCGGCATCTGGACCAAGGATCTCGCCCGCGCCATCCGCGTGCCGAAGCAGCTCCGCGCCGGCACAGTGTGGGTGAACACTTACCGCGCCATCAGCTACATGATGCCATTCGGCGGCATGAAGTTCTCCGGCGTCGGCCGCGAGAGCGGCATCGACGCGGTGCGCGAATATCAGGAGACCAAGAGCGTCTGGATCTCGACCGCAACGGACGTGCCGGCCAATCCGTTCGTGATGCGGTGATAGGCCTCTGATCTTTGGTTCACCTTTCCCTGATGGCGGAAAGGTGAACCGGGCTCACGCGCCGCTGCCGCTAATGCATCGCCATCGGATTGCCGCCGTCCACGACAATCGTCTGCCCCGTCACGCTGTCCATTCGGCAATAGGCCACCACAAGCTGGGCGATGTCATCGGCGCTTCCGGTTCGTCCAAGGACTGACTGGGCGCGCGCCGCTTGCCGCATGGCTTCGGGCACGCGCTCCGCCATGCGCGTTCCTTCAACCAGGCCGGGGGCAACACAATTGACGGTCACTTCGGGCGACAGCGTGACTGCCAGGCAATGGGTGAGGTGGATCAATGCCGCCTTGCCGACCGCGTAGGCGATACTGCTGCCGCCCGGTGCAACCCCGGCGATTGAGGCAATGTTGACGACGCGACCGGCCTTGTACCGCCGAAGCTCGGAGGCAAAGCCGCGTGCCAGCAGAAATGGTCCGCGAAGATTCGTTTCAAGGATCCGATCCCAGATCTCGGGCGTCAAGGCGTCGAGTTCCTTGAACGGGATGCCGACGTTCCAGGCAGCGTTGTTGATCAGGATATCCAACCGACCAAAGTGGCCGGTCACGGCTTTGACACACGCATCGATCGATTGAGGATCGCGCTGATCAAGCTGTACTGCGTGACTGCGCCGGCCAGCTTTCCGAAGCGCGTCGACCAGTTCACCCGCGCGCGCCGTTTCCGCCACGTAGGAAACGGCAACGTCCGCGCCGGCGGCGGCGAGAGCCTTGGCTATCGCCTCTCCGATTCCACCGGAGCCGCCGGTGACCAATGCAACTTTTCCGTTGAGCTCCATGGCTGGCTTCCCCTTCGTCCACACGAACGGCAACGCTCGAGGCGAAGGATACACGTTTCAGCGCATCCGGCAAAAATTGCGGTAAATCCATGCGCGTCCGTGTCCGGGCGAATACGCTGTCTTCATCTCCCGCCTTGATCGGACCAATGACTATCGGCTTTCGACGCTCGATCGGCGATGATCTGGTTCGCTGATGCATGCCCCCGCGATTCTGTGCAACGGGAGGCCGAGCGTGAACGAGATCGGCCCTACCCCTTTGCCTCGCCCGGCACCCCGCCGAACAATTGCGCCTGCTCGGCGCGGCCGGCGTCAACGATGCGGGTGGTGGCGGTTTCGATCGCCTCGCGCAGGCGGGTCATGAACTCGTCGCGCGGCAGGCCCGGCGGCAGCGGATCGAGGAATTCGACCACCAGCGTGCCGGGATAGCGCATGAAGGTGCGGCGCGGCCAGAACAGACCCGAATTGAGCGCGATCGGCAGGCACGGCACGCCACTCTCGGCATAGATCTGGGCGACGCCGGCCTTGTAGTTCGGCGCAGCGCCGGGTGCGGTGCGGGTGCCTTCCGGGAAGATCACGAGCTGGCGGCCGAGCTTCACCTCGGCTGCCGCGCGCTTGAGCGTCTTGATCAGCGAGCGCGGGCCGCCGCCACGCTCGACCGAGATCATGCCGACCTTATTGAGGTACCAGCCGAACACCGGGATCATCATCAGCTCGCGCTTGAGGATGAACAGCGGATGCTCGAAGAAGCGCACCAGCGCGAACGTCTCCCAGAACGACTGGTGCTTGGAAGCGACGATCAGCGGGCCTTGCGGAATCTTCTCGATGCCGCGGAACTCGATCCTGATGTTGCAGATCACGCGCATCAGGAACAGGCTGGTGTTGGCCCACGCGGCCTCGATCGCCATCATCGCGCCACGCGGCAACAGCAGCGCCGGCAGCGCGACGATGCAGAGCAGCACCAGCACCAGATAGAACAGCACGTTGAAGATCAGCGAGCGCAGGAAAATCATTTCAGTCCTTGTTCGCCTGCGCCGTTGCCGGGCGGCGCGGCGTAGCTGCCGGCTGCTCGGCGAGATCGGAGGTCAGGTCGAGGCCGATATCGGCCAGCCGCACCCGCATCTCCGCAGCGACATATTTGGCGTATTCCGATAGCAAGAGACGGAACGTTCCGCCACTCGTCCACCACGGCTCGTCGCGCCATTTGTCGCCGACGACCGCGAACGGGATCAGCGTGATATCCGGCATCGCATGTGACAGTTCCACGATCGCCCGCGGCATGTGGTAGTTCGAGGTCACCACGATCAGCGACTTGAAGCCGCGTTCGTGCGCCCAGCGCCGCGTCTCCGCCGCATTGCTGCGGGTGTTGACCGCCGAGCGGTCGAGATCGACGCAGCACCGCATCAGCCCCTGGCTGTCCGGCACCGAGCGGGAAATGTCGTTGGCGTCGTTGGTCGGATGCACGCCGGAGATCAGCAGGCGCTTGCCGTAGCCTGCGGCCAACAGCTCCATCGCGTCGGACACCCGCGACGAGCCGCCGGTCAGCACCACGATGCCGTCGGCATTGTGCGGCGGATCGGTCTCGACGCCGCGCAATTGCGACAGGAAGCCGATGAAGCCGACCGCGGCGGCAACGAAGGCAAGCGCCAGCGGCACGACGATGACGACGCGCAGCCAGCCGCGCGGCTGCGCGGCATGGCCTTTCGGCGACGTATCGTCGGGCTCCAAACTCATGTGATGCTGTTATCCTTCCCCCCGGGGATTTTAGAGCATGATGCGCAAAAGTGGAAACCGGTTTTACCCGGCCAAGGCCTTGCGGATGCGCGCGAAATCACACTCCGGCGACGCCCCGCGATCACGAAACCGGCCCCATGATTGCGACGCCACGAGCCGTCAGTCGATGTCGTCGAGCGTGGCGAACAGGGTGCGCCGCGACGCCCATGCTGTGATCGCCGCGATCAGCACCGCCTGCAACGCCAGGACGAGGTAGCCCGACGGACGCAGCGAGAACGTGCCGAGCAGGGCCGCGAACTGGTCGCCCACCGGCGTGCCGGAGAACCAGTTGGCGATCGACTCGGAGAAGCCGAACGCAAGCATCGCCGCGCCGCCGCCGATCAGCCCGCCTTCGAGACCGAGCCGGAGGAAATGCCGCAGGAAGCGGTTGGCGATGAAGCTGTCGCCGGCGCCGACGAAATGCAGCACCTCGACGATCGGACGGTTGGACGCCATCGCGCCGCGGGTCGCGAAGGACACCGAGATGATGGTGGCGATGATCACGAGGATCAGGATGCCGACGCCGGCAAACACCGTGGCGCCGGTCATCGAGCGCATGCGCTCGATCCAGGCGCGGTGATCGTCGACGCTGGCGGTCGGCGCCACCTGCGTCACCCGCGCGCGTAAGCCGGCGAGATCGAGCGTGGTGCCGGGCTGCACCCGCGCCACGATCACGCGCGGCACCGGCAGTTCGTCGATCGAGAGGCCGCTGCCGAGCCACGGCTCCAGCAGCTTGGCGGATTCCTCCTTGCTGAACGGACGGACCTCGAGAATGCCGGACTGCGCCCGCATCGCCTCTAGCGCGGCCTGCGCGTCGCGGTCGAGGTCGCGGCCCGGCGAGGGCCGCACCTGGATGGTGATCTCGCTCGACACTTCCGACTGCCATTCGGCCGCCGACGCACTGACCAGCAGCACGGTGCCTGTGGTCAGCGAGGCGAGGAAGGTCATGATCGCGACCACCGCGACCAGCGCGCGGCCGGAGATCGAGGCGCGCGGCACGATCGGCGACATGTTGCGCGCGGTGGCCGGGACCTGCGGGCGCTCGCGCCCGAGATCGACCAACGACACTTTCTCGTCGCCGCTCCTACTCATAGATGTGCAGCCGTCCCTGATGCAGCACCAGCCGCCGCGCCTCGTATTGATCCATCAATGTAATGTCGTGGGTCGCGATGATAACCGCGGTACCGGATTTGTTGAGCTCGATGAACAACCGCAACAGGCGGCGTCCGAGCGTCGGATCGACGCTGCCGGTCGGCTCGTCCGCCAGCAGCAATTGCGGCCGCGAGATCACCGCGCGCGCGATCGCCGCGCGCTGCTTCTCGCCGCCCGACAGGATCGGCGGCAGCGCATCCATGCGCTCGCCGAGGCCGACCCATTTCAGGAGGTCGATCACCTCGCGGCGATAGGTCGATTCCTCGCGGCCCATCACCCGGAACGGCAGCGCGACGTTCTCATAGGTCGTCATGTGGTCGAGCAGGCGGAAATCCTGCAGCACGATGCCGATGCGCTTGCGCAGGTCGGCGACCTGGTCCTTGCTCAGCAGGGAGACGTCCTTGCCGAACAGATTGACCAGCCCGCGGGTCGGCCGCAGCGACAGGAACAGCAGCCGCAGCAGCGAGGTCTTGCCCGCGCCGGACGGCCCGGTGAGGAACTGGAACGAATGCGCCGGGATCATGAAGGAGAGGTCGCGCAAAATCTCCGGGCCGAGCCCGTAGCGCAGACCGACATTTTCGAACCGAACCAATGCGCTAGCTCCGTTCGAGAGGGCCTGTGGCCCAATACCCAATACTGGCGGCCCGCCGAGCGGCCGCGAACCGCACAGAAAGCTTGTGCGTCGGTTATGGTTTCCGATTCGTTAACGGTCGCTCAGTAGCATCCGGGCATACCACACGGTGGAGATTCGGCTCCATATGCATATCGTTTGCCCGCATTGTACAACATCCTACGCCATCAATCCGGCCACCCTGGGCGAGGCCGGACGCACGGTCCGTTGTTCCCGCTGCCGCGAGGTCTGGCTGGCCCGGCCGGAAGACGCGATCGGGGCGACCGCGCCCACTTTGGCCTACGAGGCCGCCGGCTCCAATCTCGCCGCCGAATGGGACGCGATGGGCCGCGAGGAGGCTGACACGACCCCGATGGTCGAGAGCCCCTCGATTTCGGCCGATTTGCCCGCCGACGGGGACGCCGCCACGGAATGGCCGGCGGTGGCTGAGGCGGATGCCGCCGCCCATGCCGGCACCCAGGACGTCGCTGGGAAGCGCCGCTTCCGCCTGCCGCGGCTGCCCCGCCTGTTCCGCCTGCCTTCGCTGCCCCGGATACCCTTCATGCCGGTGATCGGCGCCCTGCCGACCACCTGCGCCGCGATGGGCGCGCTGATCATTGCGCTGTTCGTCTGGCGCAACGACGTGGTGCGGCTGCTGCCGCAGACCGCACTGTTCTACAAGATGGTCGGGCTCGACGTGAATTTGCGCGGGCTTGCCTTCAAGGACCTCAAGATCACCAACGAGACCGTGGACGGCAAGCCGGTGCTGGTGATCGAGGGCATGATCGTCGGCCAGACCAGGAAGCCGGTCGAATTGCCGCGGCTGCGCTTCTCGGTCCGCGACGCCCAGGGCGCCGAAATCTATGCCTGGAATGCGGTGCTGGAGCAGCCGGTGCTCAATCCCGGCGAACGCGCCTTCTTCAAGTCGCGCCTCGCCTCGCCGCCGCCCGAAGGCCGCAATATCGACGTACGCTTCTTCAACAAGCATGATCTCACCGGCGGCCGCGCCTGAGGCTGACGGCCACCACTTTCGGAAACCGACCATCACCATGACGCGTGTTCTGATCGCCGACGACGAAGACTCGATGCGCTCGCTGGTGGCCCGCGCCATCGCCATGGACGGCCACGAGACCGTGACCGCGCAGGACGGCGCCGAGGCGCTGGAGATGCTGACGCGCGACGAGGGCGCGTTCGACCTCCTGCTCACCGACATCCAGATGCCTGTGATGGACGGCATCGCGCTGGCGCTGACCGCGGCGCGCGATTTCCCGGAGCTGAAGATCCTGCTGATGACCGGCTTCGCCCACCAGCGCGAGCGCGCCTCCGGCCTCGAGGCGATCGTGCACGACGTGGTGACCAAGCCGTTCTCGGTGGCGGATATCCGCACTGCCGTGGCGGATGCGCTGGCGGCAAGGAAGGCGAGCTAGCCGTCATTGCGGGGCGGAGCAGCTCGCCTCACATTCCGTGTCATGCCCCGCGAAAGCGGGGCATCCAGCACGCCGCGGCCTCTCGATTCAATCACTGACGTCTCTGGAATACTGGATCGCCCGGTCGAGCCGGGCGATGACAGCGGAGGGGAATGGCGGGCTCAGTAATCCTTCAGCAGCCGCTCGATGTAGTCGAGCTCGAGCTGCGGGCGTGACGGATCGGCGAGGCGGCGGCGCAGCTCTTCGAGGATGCGGCGGACGCGCTGGACGTCGATCTCGCCGGGGATCTTCACCGTGTAGTCGTCGCCGAATTCGCGGCCATGCAGCGGCCGGCCGAGCGGATCGGTCTGGTTGCCGCCGCTCTGCTGGCGGCCGGCGCGGTTGCCCGGGCCGTCGCCAGGCTGATCGCCGTCGCCCTGCTGCATCGCGTCGGCGAGGCTCTGGGCGCCCTTGCGCAGCGCATCCAGCGCGCGGCCTTGCGAATCCACCGCACCGTCGGCATTGCCCTCGCCGAGCCGCCCGGAGGCATCGCCCATCGCGGAATCGGCCTGGTCGAGCCCGTCGCCGTCATCACCCTGATCGCCGCCCTGGTCGCCCTGCTGGGCCTGGTCGCCCTTTTGGCCTTGCCCCTTCTGGCCCTTCTGGCCGCGCTGCTCCGGACCCATGCCGCGCTTGGCGAGTTCTTCCTGCAGCTTCTTCAGACGATCGCGCAGCGCCTGCTGATCCTGCTGCAGGTCGCCCATCGACTGGTCGCCCTGCTTGCCGCGCATCCGGTCGCGGCGGGAATCCTGGCCCTGCTTGAAGGTCTTGTCGCGCAACTGCTGCTGCTTGCGGATCATGTCGCCGAGCTCGTTGAGCGACTGCTGCATGTCGTCGTCGCCCTGATTGGGCTGCGCCATCTGCAGGTTTTCCAGCATCTGCTGCATCTGCTCGAGTAGCTGCCGCGCCGCGTCCTTGTCGCCGGAGCGCGACAGCCGCTCCATGCGATCGAGCATGTTCTTGAGATCCTGCTGGCTCAGCACCTTGGCATTGGGATCGAGCGGGCGGGCGAGCTGCTGCGGATTGTTGCGGAACTGCTCGACCATCTGGCGCAGGAAATTGTCCAGCGCCGCGCGCAGATTGTCGGTGAGCTTCTTGATCTCCTCGTCGCTCGCGCCGCGCTCCAGCGCCTGCTTGAGCGCGTCCTGCGCCGCGCGCAGCGCCTTGTCGACGTCACTGATGTTGCCGTCCTCGATGGTGACGGCGAGCGCCCACAGGCTGGCGACGACCTCGCGCAGCTGGTCGTCGGTGCGCGCCGCCTCGAGCTGGCGGCTCACGGTGTGGAGGCCGAGGTAATAGCCGGTTTCCGGCATGAACATTTCCGGCGCGATCATCAGCGCGTCGAGCGCGACGTAGACCTGGCCGTTCTGGTTGGCATCGAGCGCCAGGATACGGCGCTGCTCGATCAGCGCCCGCGCCAGGGGCTTGGTGAACAGCCGCTCGGGCAGCCGCATGTTGAACGGCTCGCTCTTGCCCTCATTGCCGGCCTCGTCCTTGGCGGTCAGCGTCAGCGTTACGTCGGCGCCGGCGTAAGGATCCTCGCTGAGATCCTTGACGGTCTGGCCGACGCCATTGCGGGTGCGCGCATTCGGCAGCACCAGCGGAAATTGCGGCGGCTCGAACAGCGGACGCGGCTGCGCGGCCTTGCCGTCGGCATCCTTTGACGCTTCCTTGGGCGCATCAGCCGGCCGCGCTGCGAACTGCGCGCGGGCTTCGGTGACGCCGTAATCGTCCTCGAGCTTGTAGGACATCTGCAGGGCGCCGCGCGCCTGCCGCTCCGGATCCTTGGCGAGCGCAATCGACGGCGGGCGGTCCGGCGTCGCGGTGAACTTCCACTGCGGCTGGCCGGCCGGAGCGCGGACATGCGCGGTGCCGTCGCCGGTGATCTTGAAATGCCGCTCATTGGTGCCCTTGGGCGCCTGCCCCTCCGGCGCAACCTCGGCGACGCCGCCGCCGACCACGACGTCGATGGTGCCGCCGCTGGAGCGCACCAGCAGCGTGCTGCCGGCCGGAACCGCAAGCGGGGTGGCGTCGGCCGCGTTGGCATCCTTGTTGGCGTTGGACAGGATGATTGGCGGCTTGCCGGTGTAGTTCGGCGGCGTCACCCAGGCGTCGACCCGGACATTGGCCGGCGCCATGATGCCGTTCCAGTCGAACGCGGAGGCGACCCGCAAACCGCGCTCGTCGCCGGCGGCGACATAGGTCGCGACCAGCATCACGATGACCAGCGCGCGCAGCGCCCAGGGGTCGTGCAGCGAGACCCGCGGCCGCGGCAGGCCGGCGCGGATGCGCTTGATCGAGGCCAGCGTGCGCTCGCGCTGCGCCTGCCATAGCGCCAGCGCGAACGGATCCTTGTTGGTGAGCGTGTCGGAAAGCGTGGTCGCGGGGCGATGGCGGACGCCGGCGCCGCGGTCGAGCCGGCTCAGGCCCTCCTCGCGGCTCGGCCAGCGGAAGCGCAGCAGCGGCGCCAGCACCGCGAGCCCGGCAATGCCGAACAGGGCGGCGCCGGCCACGCGTGCGGCAAACGGCAGCACCAGCCACAGCCCGGCCCAGGACGCGACCAGGAACAGGCCGGCGACCGTCAGGAACCGCGCCAGATGCGGCCACGCCCGTTCCCACGCAATCGCGAATATTGCCCGCTGCAGAGCCTCGGTCAGCTTCAATTGCGTCAGCTTCAGCCGCGCGTCGGCGTCGCTGTCGTTGACGGCGCGTGACGGGTTCTCAGACGGGTCGATGTTGGCTCCGCTCAATAAAATCTCCGGGGCAGCCGGCAGGTCACCCTAGCACAGCGGCGGCTTTGAGGCACCCGTTCCGCGACGTAACCCACACCGGGAAATACGCATAACACGAAGGCGTGACTGCGGCGGTTCGACCCCGTAACGTCCCGGCCGAACCAACGCCTAAACGCATGAGGAAACGACATGGACCAGAAGACGCACGACAAGGGGCTCGAAATCCGCAAGGCGGTGCTCGGCGAGGCCTATGTCAACAATGCGCTGAAGAATTCGGACAGCTTCAACAAGCCGTTCCAGGAACTGGTCACGGAATATTGCTGGGGCGCGGTCTGGGGGCGCGAGGAATTGCCGCGCAAGACGCGCAGCATGCTCAACCTCGCCATGATCTCGATCCTGAACCGGCCGCACGAACTGAAGGCGCACATCAAGGGCGCGCTGACCAACGGCGTGTCGCGCGACGAGATCCGCGAGATCTTCATGCAGGTCTCGATCTACGCCGGCATCCCGGCTGGCGTCGACAGCTTCCGCATCGCGCGCGAGGTGTTCGCCGAACTCGACAACAAGGCGTGAGGCGCGGCTGCTCCGCATCGTCGTCCCGGCGAAAGCCCGGACGACATCGAATGTGGGGCCCGCGGCTCGGCACATAAGGACGCAGAGGAAACGACATATGGAAATCGGATTCATCGGCCTCGGGAAGATGGGCTTCCCGATGGCGCGCCGGCTGATCGAGGCCGGCCACAAGCTCACGGTGTTCGACACGAGCAAGGACGCGCGCGACAGGCTGGTTGCGCTCGGCGCCGCGGCCGCGACGTCGCCGAAGGACATCGCCGACCGCGTCGAGACCGTGATGGCGAGCCTGCCCTCGCTGCAGGCCTCGCTCGAGGTCGCGACCGGCGCCGGCGGCGTGATCGAGGGCACGCGCGTCAAGCGCTTCATCGATCTCTCCACGGTCGGATCGCAGATGGCGGTGAAGATCCACGATCTCCTTGCCAAGAAGAACATCGTGCAGATCGACAGCCCGGTCTCCGGCGGCGTCTCCGGCGCCGAGAAGGGTACGCTGGCGGTGATGGTGTCGGGCCCGCGCGCCGATTTCGAGCTGGTGAAGGCCGCGCTCGACGTCATCGGCAAGGTGTTCTTCATCGGCATCAAGCCGGGCTCCGGCCAGACCATGAAGCTCGCCAACAACTTCCTGTCGGCGACCGCGATGGTCGCAACCTCGGAAGCGGTGGTGATGGGCGTGAAGTCCGGGCTCGATCCGGCCGTGATGATTGACGTGATCAACGCAGGCTCGGGGATGAACACCGCGAGCCGCGACAAGTTTCCGCGTTCGGTGCTGCCGCGCAGCTTCGACTTCGGCTTCGCCACCGGCCTGATGGTGAAGGACGTGCGGCTTGCTGTCGAGGAAATGCGCTCGCTCGGGCTGTCGATGGAAGTCGCCGAAGCGGTCGGCCGGCTCTGGGAAGTCATCATCCGCGACGAGGGACCGGACTCGGATTTCACCGCGGCGATCAAGCCGATCGAGAAGGCCGCGGGCGTGATCGTCGGCGGCAGCAAGGGCGGCAGTCACGCCGCGAAGTAACGCTGTCGAAAATAGCGCTGTCGTCCCGGGCAAGCGAAGCGCGACCTGGGACCCATAACCACAGGGTTTCGTGGCTTGGCCGAGCTGGAGCCTCAGCTCAATACGACAATCAAGAACGGTGGTTATGGGTCCCTGCTTTCGCAGGGACGACACCGTTAGTGAGGCGCGATGCCGGCCATCACAGCCACGGCGCGGGCTTGTCCATCGCGATCAGCGCTTCGACGTCGATGCGCGGGCGGACGACGGCGTACTGGTCGTCCTTGACCAGCACTTCCGGCACCAGTGCCCGCGTATTGTAGGTGCCGGCCTGCACCGCGCCATAGGCGCCGGCGGTCATGATCGCCAGGAGATCGCCGGCCTTCGGCTGCGGCAGCGAACGGTCGAGCGCGAGATAGTCGCCGGTCTCGCAGACCGGGCCGACCACGTCGGCGACCATGGTCGGTGTGCCCTGCGCAGGCTGGCGCACCGGCAGGATGTCGTGATGCGCCTCATACAGCGTCGGCCGGATCAGGTCGTTCATCGCGGCGTCGATGATCACGAAGTTTTTGGCATCGCCCGGCTTCACATGGATCACGCGGGTGACGAGGATTCCGGCATTGCCGACAATCAGCCGGCCCGGCTCGAACATCAGCGTGCAGCCGAGATTATGCGTAACGCGCTTGACCATAGCGGCATAGGCCGCCGGCGCCGGCGGGGCAGCGCGATCCATGTAGTAGGGAATGCCGAGGCCGCCGCCGAAATCGACATGCGAGATGTCGTGGCCGTCGGCGCGCAGCGTCTGCACGAATTCGGCGAGCAGCCGGAACGCCGCTTCCAGCGGGCCGAGATCGGTGATCTGGCTGCCGATATGCACGTCGGTGCCTGTCACCTTGATGCCCGGCAGCTTCGCCGCGCGGGCATAGACTTCGCGGGCGCGCGCGATCGGAATGCCGAACTTGTTCTCCGACTTGCCGGTTGAGATCTTGGCGTGGGTGCCGGCATCGACGTCGGGATTGACCCGCACCGAGATGCGCGCGGTCGTCTTCATCTCGACCGCAAGGCGCGACAGCATCTCGAGCTCGGGCTCGGACTCGATATTGATGCAGAGGATGTCGGCGGCGAGCGCGGCGCGCAGCTCGCCCTCGGTCTTGCCGACGCCGGAGAACAGGATCTTCGACGGCGGAATGCCGGCCGCGAGCGCCCGCTTCAACTCTCCGCCGGACACCACGTCGGCGCCGGCGCCGAGCTTGGCCAGCGTGCGCAGCACCGACTGGTTGGAGTTGGCCTTCATCGCGTAGCAGACCAGCGCCTTCTCACCGGCAAAGGCCTCGGTGAAGACGCGGTAGTGCCGCTCCAGCGTCGCGGTCGAATAGCAATAGAACGGCGTGCCGACGGCCTCCGCCAGTCCAATGAGATTGACCGCCTCGGCATGCAGCACGCCGTTGCGATAGTCGAAATGGTTCATGACACGCTTTTAGATATTAGTTGCCGAGCAAGGGATCGAGAACGAAAGACCGTTTATTGCCTTTCGAGGCGGCCGGCGCTGCATCCGAGCCATAGGTCGGATTGAACACGCTGGGCTGAGCCGCCCGCTCGCTCTCGGTGTCGCCCGGTGCGGCGGTCGGCGCGGCGTTCGCGGTCGGCGGCAGGTCGAGCGGTCCCTTGCGGCCGCAGCCGCCGAGCGCAAGCGTTGCAGCGCTCAGCACAATGATGGCCCATCCCGAGGGGGTCAGGCGGTTCTTGCTAATCACGACGAATTCCCCAATTTGGGCGGCACCATACAAACATTGGCGTGCTCTGGCGAGAGGCGGAGCGCCATGAAATCACGACCAAATTTTCCGGATCAGCCCAATTTTCGCTCTTTTTCCAGCCGCTTGGCCCAGGCTTTGGCCTGGGCCATCACATTCTTCGGCGCCGTGCCGCCGAACGAGGTCCGGCTCTTGACCGAGGATTCGGCGCTGAGCACCTTCAGCGCCTCTGCCGTAATCTTCGGCTCGACCTCCTGCATGGCTTTGAGCGGCAGCTCGTGCAGCGCCACACCCTGTGCCGAGGCCAGGCCGACGATGCGCCCGGTCACGTGGTGGGCGTCGCGGAACGGCATTTTCAGGGTACGCACCAGCCAGTCGGCGAGGTCAGTCGCGGTGGCATAGCCCTCGCCGGCCGCGGCCTTCATCTTCGCCTCGTCCGGCACCAGATCCTCGACCATGCCGGTCATGGCGCGGATCGCGAGCGACAGCGCCTCGAACGCCTCCATGGCCCCCTGCTTGTCCTCCTGCATGTCCTTTTGATAGGCGAGCGGCAGGCCCTTCATCACGATCAGGAGCGCAGTGAGCGCACCGATCACGCGGCCGGTCTTGGCGCGCACGAGTTCGGCGGCGTCCGGGTTGCGCTTCTGCGGCATGATCGAGGAGCCGGTCGTGAACTTGTCGCTGAGCTTGACGAGACCGACCAGCGGCGAGGTCCAGATCACGATCTCCTCGGCGAAGCGCGACATGTGCACCGCGCAGATCGCGGCCGCCGACAGCGTTTCCAGCACGAAATCGCGGTCGGACACCGCGTCGAGCGAATTGGCCATCGGCCGGTCGAAACCGAGCGCCCTGGCGGTCGCAGTGCGGTCGATCGGAAACGAGGTGCCGGCGAGCGCCGCCGCACCGAGCGGCGATTCGTTCAGCCGCTTGCGCGCGTCGGCAAAGCGGCCGCGGTCGCGGCCGGCCATCTCGACATAGGCCAGGAGATGATGACCGAAGGTCACAGGCTGCGCAGTCTGCAGATGGGTGAAGCCCGGCATCACGGTTCCGGCATGCTCCAGCGCGCGGGCGACCAGCGCCTGCTGGAACGCGGCCAGCGCCGCATTTGTCTCGTCGATGGTGTCGCGGACGTAGAGCCGGAAATCGGTCGCGACCTGGTCGTTGCGCGAGCGCGCGGTGTGCAGCCGGCCCGCCGCGGGCCCGATCAATTCGGACAGCCGCGACTCGACATTCATATGGATGTCCTCGAGCGCGCGCTTGAAATCGAAATCGCCCTTGCCGATCTCTGACAAAATCGTGTCTAGACCTTTGCCGATATTTTTCGCATCAGCTGAGGTGATGATGCCCTGCGCAGCGAGCATCGCGGCGTGGGCCTTGGACGCGGCAATGTCCTGGGCGTAAAGGTGACGGTCGACGTCGATGGAGACGTTGATTTCCTCCATGATGGCGTCGGGACGCTCCGAGAACCGGCCGCCCCACATCTTGTTGCTCATGACATCTCGCTCACGAATTTGTATTTCAGGCCGTGCTGTTTCTTTGGCCGTAGTGGCGAAACAGCATGGCGGTTCCGGACGTATTCCCGGCACTGCATAGCCATATCTGACCCAGGATGACAAACGATATGCCCGAGACGACCCCATCCGAACCGACCGCCAAGCCGACGGCCAAATGGCGCATCCCGCTGGTGATCGGCGCCGTGCTGGCCGGGGCCGTGATCGGCTATATCGGGGTCTCCGGCCTCAGGCATCCCGCCGGCGGCGATATCGCCTGCAACAGCGCGGTGGATCTGGCCAAGAAGATCGCCCCGCTCGCCCATGGCGAGGTCGCGGCGCTGACCATGGCGACCACGCCCTTGAGGCTGCCCGACCTGACCTTCGAGGACGCCAACGGCCAGCCCAAGAAACTCTCGGACTGGCGCGGCAAGACCGTGCTGGTCAATCTGTGGGCGACCTGGTGCGTGCCGTGCCGCAAGGAAATGCCGGCGCTCGACAGCCTGCAGACCAAGCTCGGCGGCAAGGATTTCGAGGTGGTCGCGATCAACATCGACACCCGCGACCCGGACAAGCCGAAGAACTTCCTGAAGGAAGCCAATCTGACCAATCTCGGTTATTTCAGCGACCAGAAAGCCAAGGTCTTTCAGGATCTTAAGAACATAGGCAAGGCGCTGGGCATGCCGACCTCGGTGCTGGTCGACGGCAAGGGCTGCGAAATCGCCAATATCGCCGGTCCCGCCGAATGGGCGAGCGACGATGCGATCAAGCTGGTGAAGGCGGCGCTAGCCCCGGCCGCGGCAGGATTCTGATCAGGCGACGGCGTTGAGGTTACCGCCGACGCCGGGACCCAGATTGGCGGTCGACGGCGTGCCGAGCAGGGTCTGAACCGCGAACTTTTCCGCATCGAGGTTCTGCTTGGTCACGCGGGTCGCGATCTGACCCTGCAAATTGCCCTGCTGCATCGACAGGATGCTCGACACCATGCTCATCATGTCCATACGCGGCACTCCCAAACTTGCCTTTGCGTAGCGCGCGAAAGTTAATGCTTGGGTAACGCATGGCCGCGTCAGGCTGACGCATCGTCGCCCTCATGGCGCAACAGATCGCCGGGCTGGCACTTCAGATAGGTGCAGATCCGTTCCAGCGTATCGAACCTGACGCCCTTCACCTTGCCCTGCTTGAGCAGGGACAGATTGGCCTCAGTGATCCCGACAAATTCGGCGAGCTCCTTCGATTTCACGTTGCGCTCGGCGAGCATCACGTTGAGCCGGACCCGGATCGGCATCGCAACGCCTCAGACGAACTGCGCGTGTTCGTCAGCGATCGCATTGGCTTCGGCCATCACCCAGGCCGTCACCGCAACCAGACCCGCGAACAGCAGCGCCAGCAGCGTGTCGGAACCGAGCGCGATGACGACGGACTTGCCCTGCGCGTAGGTTTGCCAGCTCAGCAGGATTGAAAGCAGCGCGCCGATCACCGGCTTCAGCAAGGTCGAGAGCAGCATCGCGATCGCGAGGTCACGCAACCCCGCGACGTTTGCCGCCGTGAAGAAGCGGCCCTGCGCGAACGAGGTGAAAGCGCAGCGCACACGCGACAAGCCCCAGATCAGACAGGCGAGCGGCAACGCCGAGATCAACAGACCCATCAGGCGAACGAGCCAGCCGATCGGGTGGAACGCGATGCCGGTCAGGCCTGCATCACGCAGGATCGCCTCATCCGGGCTCGCCAGCCAGTAGGCCAGCAATCCGACCGCGAGCACGAACGAGATGCCGGTGCAGGCATAAGCGAGCACGCGGCTA
Organism: Bradyrhizobium sp. ma5; assembly: GCF_042258955.1. Taxonomy (NCBI): domain Bacteria; kingdom Pseudomonadati; phylum Pseudomonadota; class Alphaproteobacteria; order Hyphomicrobiales; family Nitrobacteraceae; genus Bradyrhizobium; species Bradyrhizobium sp. ma5. The sequence continues at coordinate 956,310 of NZ_CP170156.1, read as the reverse complement.
AGCGCGCGGATACGTTCGAGGCGGGCCGGCCGCGCGGATGGGGAAAGGTCTGACGAGAGGGACGCGGACATGGCTCAACCTCGGGATTGCTGATCTAATATTATTGTTTTACGATAATTAATATCTGCAAGTCAACCTGCCTCAGGAGATGAGATTATGCTCGTTCGTCCCGCTCACGCGATCTGCGCCGTTCTTCTCCTGACGACAGCGGCGCATGCGCAGCCCTCGACGCCGCGCGGACAGATCTCGGTCGCACAGGTCAGGGCCATGCTGGACCAGGCCGCGACCAATCCGACCGTGCGCCAGACACTGACGGCCTATCTGGCCGGCACCGGCGAAACCGCCGGCTGGCTGCTCGATGCCGCGCGCGGCCAGCCGCCCTGCGCCCGGCGGCTGACACTCGACGCGCAGCAGGCGCGTGACGCGATCGCAAGCGCGGCGGCCACGGCAGCGACCGAGACGCCGGCCACGCCGCTGATCATCCGTGACATGCTCAAGCGCGCGGGATGTCGCCTGACAGATTGAGGAGCGGCGAATGTTTGCGCGGTCAGGCCGCGTTCGCGGCGAAGGCCGCGCCGAGGGTGCGCAGCGCCTGCCGTGTCCGCGCATCCGACAGCTTGGAGTGAAGCATGACGTCGCGGGACGGCAATGGCGGCAGGCCAAGTCGCGGCCCGAGGTCGACGGTGTCCGCCGGCGCCACCCGGCGCGCCAGCGCGGCGACGGCGAGGCCTGCGGATATCGCAGCGCCGATGGTCGAAAGCCCGCCACCGACGAACGCCTCGGTCCAGGCGATGCCGGCAGCGTCGAGCGTTTCAACCGCCATGGCGCGCACGCTGCAAGGCTCGGCTTGCGTCGCCAGGCGCAGCGGCTCGCCGGGCCGATGGTGAAAATCCGGCGCGGCCATCCAGCCGAAGGGTTCTTCGAACAGCACGTCGCCGTCGCGGCGCTTGGCATCGTGGCGCAGCACGATCGCAGCGTCGAGCCTGCCGTCGTCGAATGCGCTGAGCACTGAGCGCGACGTATCGACATGCAGCTGAATCACCAGTCCGGGATCGGTGGTGTTCATCCGCTTCAACAGTGAGGCCAGTTCCGATCCGACTATGTGGTGGCTGATGCCGACGACAAGCCGGCGGTGCTCGACCGCAAACGACCCGAGCGCCGATTGATGCGCGGCTACCAGATTGCGCGCCGCGCCGAGGAAGGCAGTGCCCTCCGCCGACAGCCGAACCAGCCGCGGCGTCCGCTCCAGCAGCCGGCGGCCGAGCCCATCTTCCAGCCGCCTGATCTTCAGGCTGACCGCGGACTGCGTGGTCTCCATGACCTGCGCCGCGCGCGTGAAGCTGCTGAGGTCGGCCACCAGGACAAAGGCCTGCACCGCCTCGACGTCGAGCGCTTTCATGATCATCCATTTAAAAATGAAATCATTGAAATACATTACCTTACCATTTTTCAATGATCAACGAACTCCTAGGATCAGCGCAGTCAACGATTGCCACCAGGAAACAACATCATGCCGCCTGACCCGCGTCTCACTGCGACGGGGCAAGCCCGCCGCCTACCGCAAGGCCATTCTCGAGAGCCTCTATCGCGCGATGCGCGAGACCTTCGATGTGCCGGAAGGCGATCGCTTCATGACGATCTCCGAGCACGATGACGACGATTTCGTCTATGGCGCGGCCTATCTCGGCATCAGGCGCAGCGACGATCTGGTCATCATCCAGATCACGGTCAGCAACACCCGCCCGGTGACGCAGAAACAGAAGCTCTATCGACGGATCGCCGAACGGCTGACGGAGAGTCCCGGCCTGCGCACTGAAGACATCTTCATCAATCTGGTCGAAGTGCTTCCGGAGAACTGGTCGTTCGGCAACGGCGAGGCGCAGTACGTCCGATGACCGCGACACCGATCCTCTCGCCGCGCATGAGCGGCATCAAGGCCTCACCCGCATCAGTGCTGCGGCGCCGCGCCCGTGAACTGCGCGCCGTCGGGCGCGACATCATCGAGCTGTCGTCGGGCAATCTGGACTTCCCGACACCCGACCATGTGATCGCGGCGGCGCATGAAGCGGCCTTGCGCGGCGAAACCCGTTACACCGATGTCGACGGCACGCCTGAGCTGAAGCGGGCGGTGCAGGCCGCGCTGCTGCGCGACCATCATCTCGACTATCGACCGGACGAGATCGTCATCACCAACGGCTCGACGCAAGCGCTATTCAACGCGCTGCTGGCGACGCTGGCGCCTGAAGACGAGGTGATCATCCCCGCGCCGTATTGGGCGCCGTATCTCGATCAGGTGCGGCTGGCGGGCGCAACGCCAGTGGTCGTGCCGTGCGCGCAGAACAACGGCTTCAAGCTGCGCGCCGAGGATCTGCGGGCGGCGATATCGGCGCGGACACGCTGGATCGTGATCAACAATCCAGTCAATCCTTCGGGTGCAGTCTATTCGACGGAGGATCTGGCTGGGATCGCGGCGATCCTCTTGCAGCATCCGGACATCTGGGTACTTGCCGATGGGCTCTACGAGCACATCGTGTTCGATGGTCGACCTGCGCCGACGCTTGCGGAGATCGAACCGCGCCTGAAGCCGCGGACGCTGACCGTCAGCGGCCTCGCGAAGAGCTACGCCATGACGGGCTGGCGCATCGGCTATGCCGCCGGACCATCGGCGCTGATCCGCGCGATGATCGCGATCCAGTCGCAGACCACGTCGGGCGCGTCGTCGATCAGCCAGGCCGCCGCGGTGGCCGCCCTCGAGGGCGCGCAGGATGTGCTGGCCGAGCGCGCCGCCATCCTTCGCACGAGACGTGATCGCTTTGCCGAACTCGTGAACGGATGCGCCGGGCTCTCCTGCACGCCGCCCGAAGGCACGTTCTATCTGCTGGTCAATTGCGCCGGCGTGATCGGCAAGCGCGCGCCCGACGGCAAGCTGATTGCGACCGACCGCGATTTTGCGACTTACCTGCTTGAACACGCCGATCTGGTGGTGTTTCCCGGCGAGGATCTCGGGCTGTCACCCTATATCCGCCTCAGCTTCGCCAACCCGTCATCGATCATCGAGGAGGCCGGCAGGCGGCTGAAGCGCGCCTGCGAGGCGCTGCAATGACGGCGCACAAACAAAGCCAGCGCCTGGCGCTAACCGCGCATCTGCTCGGACTTGGAGTTGGTGTGACGATGATTGCAGGTCTCGTGCCCGCGACGCTTGCGCTGTTGCGGGCGCTGATCTGACGAGAGGGCGCGAATTACCGCGTCGGGACCGGCTTGTCGCCGCGGTAGTCATAGAAGCCGCGCTGGGACTTGCGTCCGAGCCAGCCGGCTTCGACATACTTCACCAGCAGCGGGCACGGCCGATACTTGGAGTCGGCGAGCCCCTCATGCAGCACCTGCATGATCGACAGGCAGGTGTCGAGGCCGATGAAATCGGCGAGCTCGAGCGGCCCCATCGGATGGTGCGCGCCGAGCTTCATCGCGGCATCGATCGCCTCGACGTTGCCGACGCCCTCATACAGCGTGTAGATCGCCTCGTTGATCATCGGCAGCAGAATGCGGTTGACGATGAAGGCCGGGAAATCCTCCGACACCGCGACCTGCTTGCCGAGCTTGGCGACGAACGCCTTGGCAGTGTCGAAGGTCACATCGTCGGTGGCGATGCCGCGGATCAGCTCGACCAGCTCCATCGCCGGCACCGGATTCATGAAATGAATGCCGATGAATTTCTCCGGGCGGTCGGTCGAGGCAGCGAGCCTTGTGATCGAGATCGAGGACGAGTTGGTCGCGACGATCGCTTCCGGCTTCAGCACCGCACAGACGTCGTGGAAGATCTTGCGCTTGGTCTCTTCCTTCTCGACCGCGGTCTCGATCACCAGATCGCAATCGGCGAGCGCATCGATGGTCTCGGCGGAGGCGATGCGGTCGAGCGCCTGCTTGCGCTCGCCTTCGCTGATCCCCTTCTTGGCGACCTGGCGGGTCAGATTGCCGTTGATGGTCGCCAGCGCCGACTTCAGCCGGTCGGCGGAGACGTCATTGAGCACCACGTCGAAACCGGCCAGCGCCGCCACATGGGCAATACCATTGCCCATCTGGCCCGAACCGATCACGCCGACCTTCTTGATTGCCACCGTCATCTTGTCATCCACCGGAACGGCGCGCATGTCGCGCCTGCCCAATTCCAACGATACCCGAAGTGAAGCCTTCCGGGTTGCCCAATCCGCCGGAAAACGTTTCCCGGGACCATGATGTGATTGCAGGCAATCACACCCCGATCCCATTTCCCCTGTCGGGCATGATCCTTCCGGAAAACCGTTTCCGGATCATTGCCTCGAAAATAACAACACCGGCCGGAGCTTAGCCACCCGGCCGGTGTCTTGTCGCTTACTTTCCGAGCTTGCCGAGTGCTTCGGTCAGCTCCGGAACCGCCTGGTAGAGGTCGGCGACCAGGCCGTAATCGGCGACCTGGAAGATCGGTGCGTCCTCATCCTTGTTGATGGCGACGATCACCTTGGAGTCCTTCATGCCGGCCAGATGCTGGATCGCGCCGGAAATGCCGACCGCGACATAGAGTTCCGGGGCCACCACCTTGCCGGTCTGGCCGACCTGCCAGTCGTTCGGCGCATAGCCGGCATCGACCGCGGCGCGCGAGGCGCCGACGCCGGCGCCGAGCTTGTCGGCGAGCGGCTCGATGTATTTGGCGAAGTTCTCGCGGCTCTGCATGGCGCGGCCACCCGAGACGATGATCTTGGCCGAGGTCAGTTCCGGACGGTCGCTCTTGGCGACTTCCTCGCCGACGAACGTCGACAGACCCGGATCGGCGGCGGATGCGGCGTTCTCGATCGCGGCGCCGCCGCCTTCACCGGCTGCGGCGAAGGTCGAGGTGCGGACCGTGATGACCTTCTTGGCGTCCTTCGACTTCACGGTCTGGATCGCGTTGCCGGCATAGATCGGCCGCTCATACGTGTCGGGCGCGACGACCTTGATGATCTCGGAAACCTGCATGACGTCGAGCAGCGCTGCGACGCGCGGCATCACGTTCTTGAAGCGCGAGGTCGCGGGCGCGACGAAGGCGTCATAGCCAGGCGCCAGCGCGACGATCAGCGCAGCCAGCGGCTCGGCAAGGTCGTGCTCATAGGCCGGACCTTCGGCCACCAGCACCTTGCTGACCCCGGCAAGCTTGGCGGCCGCTTCCGCCGCCGCCTTGGTGCCCTGGCCGCCACCGGCAACCAGCACATGGACCTCGCCGCCGAGCTGGCTCGCCGCGGTCAACGCCTTGTTGGTCGAGTCCTTCAGGGTCTCGTGGTCGTGTTCGGCAATCAACAGCGTCGTCATCAGAGAACCCCGGCTTCGGTCTTGAGCTTGTTCACGAGTTCGGCGACGTCCTTGACCTTGACGCCCGCCTTGCGGCCTGCCGGTTCCGCGGTCTTCAGCACTTCGAGACGCGGCGTCACATCGACGCCGTAGTCAGCGACGCTCTTGTCGTCGATGGGCTTCTTCTTCGCCTTCATGATGTTGGGCAGCGACGCGTAGCGCGGCTCGTTGAGGCGCAGGTCGGTGGTGACGATCGCCGGGCCCTTGAGCTTGATGGTCTGCAGGCCACCGTCGACTTCGCGCGTGACCTTGAAGTCAGAACCATCGACCTCGAGCTTCGAGGCAAAGGTCGCCTGCGACCAACCGAGCAGCGCGGCCAGCATCTGGCCGGTCTGATTGCTATCGTCGTCGATCGCCTGCTTGCCGAGGATGACGAGGCCAGGCTGCTCCGCCTCGACCACCGCCTTGAGGATCTTGGCGACCGCGAGCGGTTCGACATTGCCTTCGGCCTTGACGAGGATGCCGCGGTCGGCGCCCATCGCAAGCCCGGTGCGAATGGTCTCGGAAGCCTGCGCCGGTCCGATCGACACCACCACCACCTCGGTCGCCTTGCCGGCTTCCTTCAGCCGCAGCGCTTCCTCGACGGCGATTTCGTCGAACGGGTTCATCGACATCTTGACGTTGGCGAGCTCAACGCCCGATCCATCGCTCTTGACGCGGACCTTGACGTTGTAGTCGACGACCCGCTTTACCGGCACAAGAACCTTCATCGATCCTCTTTCGCTTTGATTTTATGGGTTTCGGTTGGCTGGCGCGGAACCTAAAGGTCCCGTACCCCCCGGTCAACGCGGCAAAGCCAAAAAACCGTCCCCCGGTTTTGAACCAGTTTAGCGGTTCTGGCCCGGCACCCACAACACGTCACCCGCCCCTTTATTGTTCTGGAAGCGGCTGGCGACGAACAGGAAATCCGACAGTCGGTTCATATACTGGATGCCAGCGGAATTGACCGTCTCGTCCGGCCGGGCAGCGAGTTCCACCATGATCCGTTCCGCGCGGCGACATATCGTCCGGGCGAGATGCAGATATGCAGAAGCCGGCGTGCCGCCGGGCAGCACGAACGAGGTCAGGGGCGCAAGCTGGTCGTTCAGGCTGTCGATGTCGCGCTCCAGCCGCTCGACCTGGCTCGCCAGCATCCGCAGACGCTCAGCCTTGCCCTCGCGCTCGGGCACTGCAAGGTCGGCGCCGAGATCGAACAGATCGTTCTGGATCCGGCCGAGCATCGCATCGACCTCGGGACTGTCGGCCAGATGCAGCCGCACCACGCCGATCGCGGCGTTGGCCTCGTCGACAGTGCCATAGGCGGCAACCCGCAGATCGCATTTCGGCCGCCGCTCGCCGGTGCCGAGCGCAGTGGTGCCGTCATCGCCGGTGCGCGTATAGATCCGATTGAGAACGACCATGGCCGTGATCTCCTAAGGTTTGCGCATCGCGCACGTCGCTCGAAACCGCCCTACCGCCCCATCGCCCAGACCGCGAGCATCGCGATGACGATGGCGACGAACTGCAGCAGCACGCGCAGCCGCATCAGCTTCTGCGATGTGTTCGGCGAGCCGCCCTTCATCATGTTGACGAGGCCGAGCAGGAGCACCAGCGCGACGGCGCCGACGGCGATGGGGAGAATGATCGTGCTGAGGACAGATGTCATCTGCGGTACATAACACCGCAGGACGCGGACTTCCACACAGGCGGCGCATGCAACCAACTGGCTTTTCACCGCGTAATATCAGATGCTGGGCCCGTCCTCGGACCGAGCGGTTATCGACAATGCCGGGTGGAATGTGAAGCAGCTTCGTTACGTCTACGACGTCGTGATGGATGCCTTTTACACGTTCCTCGCCGATGACGGCTGGGCGATCGCGAGCCACATCGCGCTGTCGACCCTGATGGCATTGTTTCCGTTCCTGATCGTGCTGACGTCGGTGGCCGGCTTCTTCGGCTCCAAGGAGCTTGCCGACCAGGCCGTCGGTTTACTGCTCCAGGTCTGGCCGCAGCAGGTCGCCGAGGCGCTGTCCGGCCAGATCCACGACGTGCTGACCAACACCCGCGGCGACATCCTGACCATCGGCGCGGTGCTCGCGGTCTACTTCGCCTCCAACGGCGTCGAGGCGCTGCGGGTGGCGCTGAACCGCGCCTATGCCGTGATCGAGCCGCGGCGCTGGTACTGGCTGCGGCTGGAATCGATCGGCTACACGCTGGTCGCGGCGTTCACCTCGCTTGCGATGGCGTTCCTGATCGTGCTCGGCCCGCTGATCATCGAGGCGGCGCGGCGCTATATCCCGTTCTTCGTCGAATCCAACGAGAGCCTGCTCAACACCGCCCGTTACGGCATCACGGTGCTGGCCCTGGTCGTCGCGCTCTTCATCCTGCACGCCTGGCTGCCGGCGGGCCGCCGCGGCTTCACGCAGATCCTGCCCGGCATCATCTTCACCATAGTGGCCTCGCTGATCTCGGGCATCGGCTTCGGCATGTATCTGGCGCGCTTCGCCAACAACTACGTCACGATGTATGCGGGGCTCGCCTCGGTGGTGATCGCGCTGGTGTTCCTGTATTTCATCGCCGCGATCTTCGTGTTCGGCGGCGAGCTGAACGCGGCGATCATCAAGTCCCGTCTGCCGCGCGGCGTGCCGCTTCAAGCAGCGCAGTCGCGAGTGCCCGCGGAGAAACAGGCTTGACCAGGAAGGCGTCGGCGCCGGCGGCGCGCGCCGCGGCCTCGTCCTCGGCGCGACCGGAGATTCCGACGATCACGATGCGGCCGTGCGGCGGCGGCAGCGCGCGGATGCGCTTGATCGCCTCGACACCGCCGATGCCGGGCAGCACCATGTCCATCAGCACCGCGTCGAAGGCACCCTGCGCGACGCGATCGGGCGCGCCCTCGCCCTGACCGATGAATTCGGCATGGTGACCGAGCTCGGTCAGGATCGTGTTGAGCACGACGCGACCGAACGGATTGTCCTCGACGCTGAGCAGCCGCAGCCCCTGCGATGACGGCGTCGCCGCGCCTTCGCTCGAGGATGCGCCGACCGGTCCTGCGGCTGAAGCCAGCACCACGTTGAGCGTGAAGACGGCGCCGCCGCCCTTGCGCTGGGCCACGACGATGTCGCCCCCCATGGCGCGCGCGAGTTGCTCGACCGAGGAAAGGCCGAGCCCGGCGCCGCCGAACCGCGCGGCGATCGAGACATTGGCCTGCGAGAACGGCCGGAACAGGCGCTTGACCTCCGATAGCGTGAGACCGATGCCGCTGTCGGAGATCGCAAAGGCAACGCCGATCCTGCCGTCCGCCTTGCCCTTGACCAATCCCTTGGCCGATCCCTTGACCGCGCGCGCCGGCGCGACGTGCAGCTCGATGCTGCCCTGCTCGGTAAACTTGACGGCGTTGTCGATCAGGTTCTCCAGCGCCGCCCGCAGCCGGACGGGATCGCCGACCGCAAATGCCGGCAACTTGGCGGAGATCTCGACCGAGGCCCGCAATCCCTTGGCTGCGGCGCGGCCGGCCAGCGAATCGCCGGCATGGCGCGCCAGCGTGCGAAGGTCGAAGAAGTCCTGCCGGATCTCGAGCCCCGGCCCCTCGCTCCGGGCAGCATCGACGAACAGGGTCGCAAGGTTAGCCAGATGCTCGGCGCCGGCCTTGATGGTGTCGACCCAGCGCCGCTCGCGCTCGTCGAGATCCGACGTCGCGAGCAGGTTGCTGATTGCGAGGATTCCGGTCAGCGGGGTCCGGACCTCATGGGCAAAGGCGGCAAGCGCAGTCTCGACCATGCCGGGACCGGCCTTCGGCGCAGTTCGCTTACGGCCCGGCTTCGCGACCGTCTTGGTGACCGTCTTGGCGATGCGGGTCTTCGACGGCTCGCCCTTGGCTCGCCGCTTGCTGCGCCCTCCGCGCGATACTTTCGCCATGATCTCCGTGACCCCGCCCCGCGGGCAGCATGGCATGCCAGGAGCGGCAGAGTCACGGCGCCCTTTGGGTGAAGCCAAGGCAAGTCACGATGATGGTAACCAGTCCATCCACCCGCGGTACCTCACCCGCTTGCGGGCAGGGCTGTCGCACATGGCACTTGGCCGACAGCCATACGCGATAGCCTGCCGTCGCAGGGACGCGCCACCAAAATATCGAAAACAACCCCATGCAAAGTAGCCGGCGGCTACCGGCATTCGACTCGGCAACTTGACTCGTCGGGCAAATCAGCGGCATACTTCCATTATTCCGAAATCATGTGCAGCACGCTAGAGCAGGCCGACCATGCGGCGGATATCGCCCGGGCTGGCGCCCTCTGCCCGCAGCTCGCGCAGCCCGGTCGCCCGGGTCGATTTCGACAGCTTTTGGCCGGCAGCGTCCCGGATCAGCGTGTGGTGCCGGTAGGCCGGCACGGGCAGTCCAAGCAGCTCCTGCAACAGCCGATGCACGCTAGTCGACCAGAACAGGTCAACGCCCCTGACCACATCGGTGACGCCTTGCAGGGCGTCGTCGATCACGACCGAGAGATGGTAACTGGTTGGGGTCTCCTTGCGCGCCAGGATCACGTCGCCCCAGGCCTCCGGCCGGGCCGCCACGTTCCCGGTCTCGGCGGCCGGACCCTCGCCGGCCTCCTGCCAGCGCAGGCCACCGGTGCGCGCGCGTGCTGCCGCCATGTCGAGCCGCAGCGCGAACGGCCCGCCCTGCCCGATCAGCCGGTCGCGCTGCTCGGCCGGGAGCGATTTCGCGGTTCCCGGATAGAGCGGCGCGCCATCCGGATCGCGCGGCCACGCGCAGGCGGACTCGCGGTCCGCGACCAGCCGCGCGATCTCGGCGCGGCTTTCGAAGCTCGGATAGACCAGCCGCTCGGCCGACAAGCGCTCGATCGCCGCGCGATAGGCGGCAAAATGCTCCGACTGCCGCCGCACCGGGGTCTCCCAGGCGATGCCGAGCCAGGCCAGATCTTCATAGATCGCCTGCTCGAACTCGACCCGGCAGCGCGTCGCGTCGATGTCCTCGATCCGCAGCAGGAAGCGTCCGCCCGAATCGCGCGCCAGGTCGTAGTTGAGCAGCGCCGAATAGGCATGGCCGAGATGCAGGTAGCCGTTCGGACTCGGGGCAAAACGGAAAACGGGTGGCATGGTGTTCGATCGCACGTCATTGCCGGGCCGGACCCGGCGATCCTTGGTGGGCATGATCTTCGCGCAAACGCCTGGCGTTTGTCGCGAAGCAAAACCGGTTTCCACTTTTCCGGACCATGCGGCTGGACAAGACTCTGTTACGATAGGAGATGGATGCGCGGGTCAAGCCCGCGCATGACAAGCCGAATGCAGATCCCGCAATGCTGATCCATCTCGAAACCCAGGCCGACCTCGATGAGGCCATCCAGAAGCTGGTCGACCAGGATCGACGGCTGCGCCCGATCCTCGAACTGACCGGCATGCCGGCCATCCGGCAGCGCGAGCCGGGGTTTGCGGGACTTGCCGCGATCGTCTGCGGCCAGCAGTTGTCGACCGCGAGTGCTGCTGCGATCTGGGGCCGTGTCAGCCAGGCGTTCGACCCGTTCCACCATGATACGATTCGCAAGGCGCGCGCCGACCGGCTCGGCCGGCTCGGGCTCTCGGCGGCCAAGATCAAGACGCTGAAGCACATCGCGCGCGAGCTCGCCGAGGAGCGGCTGAACCTCGACGTGCTCGCCAACGAAGAGGCCGATGCCGCGCACAACACGCTGACCGCGCTGCCCGGGATCGGCCCGTGGACCGCCGACGTCTATCTCTTGTTCTGCCTCGGCCATGGCGATGCCTGGCCGGCGGGAGACCTCGCCGTGCAGGAAGCGGTCAAGGTCGGACTCGGGCTGAAGGAGCGGCCGACGCCGAAGCAGATGGCACCGCTCGCCGAGCCGTGGCGTCCGTTGCGCGGCGCCGCCGCGCATCTGTGGTGGGCCTATTATCGCGTGCTCAGGAATCGCGAAGGCGTGATCGCCGGCGCGAAGTAGGTCGTGGAGAAAACATTCCAACTGCGTGAACGCGTGATATAGCATCCGTAGACGAATACTTATTCACTTTGCCGGCCTCGCCCATTTTGCCCAGCACATCCTTCCAGCAAGGAGGACAGACCTGGTATCGCTTCGCATCCCACTGACGCTTCTCCTGATAACCCTCGGGGCTATCGCCGCGGCGTGGTGGTGGCTGGGCATCCCGGTCAGCCTGGTGCGCGCTCCGATCGATCCGAGCGATAAAGTCCAGTGCATCTCCTACGCTCCGTTCCGCAACAATCAGACATCACTTGCTCCCGCGACGCAGGTCACGCCGGAACAGATAGCAGAAGACCTCGCGCAACTCGCGAAGATATCCGACTGCATCCGCACCTATGCGACCGATCTCGGTCTCGACCAGATCCCCGGGCTCGCAGCCAAGGCCGGGCTGAAGGTCATTCAGGGCATTTTCATCGATCGAGACCGAAAGAAGAATGCAACGCAGGTCGAAACGGCGATCCGCCTCGCCAAGCAATATCCCGACACGATCATCGCGCTCGTGGTCGGCAACGAAGTTCTGCTGCGCAAGGAAATGGCGGCGTCCGACCTCGCTGCCATGATCCGCTCGATCAAGGCGCAGGTCAGCGTTCCCGTCACCTATGCCGACGTCTGGGAGTTCTGGCTGAGCAATCGCGAACTTGCTGACGTCGTCGACTTCATCACGATTCACATCCTGCCATACTGGGAGAATATCCCAATCCCCGCGGAACGTGCCGCCGCTCACGCTGACGAGATGCGCCGGCAGATCGCGGCGGTTTTTCCGGGCAAGGAAATCTTTATCGGAGAAGTAGGTTGGCCGAGCGAGGGGCGCATGCGCGAGTCCGCGCTGCCGTCGCGCGTCAATCAGGCACGCGTGGTCTCGGAGGTGCTCGACCTTGCCCGGCGCGAGCATTTCCGCGTCAATTTGTTCGAAGCGTACGATGAGGGATGGAAGCGCGAGATCGAAGGTACGGTCGGTGGCTCCTGGGGCCTGTTCGATTCTGAAGAACGCACGCTGAAATATCCGGCTGGAGTGCCGATCAGTAATTTTCCGTTCTGGAAACTGCAAATGTGCAGCGGAATGGCGCTGGCGATCCTGGTGTTCGGCGCGGCATGGCTGACCTTGCGCAAGCCGAGGGAGCCAAAGGAAGCAAGGCTCGTGTCATGGCTTGCGGTCACTCTCTCTGCGACCACAGCCGGAATCCTGTTCGGGGTCGCCGCGCAACGACTGGTCTATGAGAGCTACGGCACCGGAGGCTGGCTTGTGTGGGGCTCGCTTCTTGTGGCGGCAACGGCCTCGCCGGTGTTCGGCGCCAACGCCCTGATGTCGGGTCGCGCGCCGCCCAGCTTTGCCGAATTGCTGGGTCCGAAGGGCTACCACACTGAATCGATACTGGTGACGATGCACGGATTGGCCTTGATGGTCACCGCCGTGATCGGCACAGCGACCGCACTCGGCCTTATCTTCGACCCGCGCTTCATCGATTTTCCGTTCGCCCCCCTCACGATGGCGGCAGTGCCTTTTGCAACCTTGACGCTGCTCAATCCTCCCGGGAAGGGAAACCGCCCTCTCGCGGAATCGATGTTTGCCGGCATTTTCGTTGCAGCGGCAATCTACACTGGGCTCAACGAAGGGCCAGAGAACTGGCAGGCGCTGTGGACTTGCGCTGCCTTCATGTTGCTCGCGGCAACGTTATGGCGGGCCCGCGCCTGAAAATACGTACTAGAGCCATCTTCCGTTCCGATGGAATCGGAGCGGGCTCCAGATTTTCGTCTTGACGCGTTTTCTTGACGCGAACCGGTATCCACTTCGCTCGAGAACGCACTAACCGCGCAGCCTGATGCGGTCCTCGCGCGCGCAATCGGTGACGAAGCCGATGACGGCGCGCACCGAGGGAAGCTCGACCAGGTCGGGATGGGCGAGCAGCCAGAGATCGGAGAGGCTCGACAGCTTCTGCGGCGCGACCCGAACCAGATCGGGATAGTCGGCCCCGACCAGGCAGGACAGCGCGCAAATCCCGAGCCCGGCCCGCGCCGCCGCAAGCATGTCGCCCTGCGAGGAGCAGCGCATCACCAGCGTGCCCTGCCGCGTGATGACGTCGCTCCACCGCGCCAGCCGCGCATTCGAGGCCTGGTCGGCGAACCCGATCACGCTGTGCCCTCGCCACTCGTCCGGCCGCTCCGGCAGCTTGCGCCCGGCCGCATATCCGCGTGACGCATAGAAGCCGGCGCCGAGCCGTCCGATCTTGCGCCCGATCAGGTTCTCGTCTCCGGCATCGACCGGCCGCAGCACCACGTCGGCCTCGCGGCGCCGCACGCTCGCCGGAAACGGGTGGGTGATGATCTCGAGCTGGATGTTGGCGTGATCGCGCAGGAACGGCCCGAGGCGCGGCATCAGCCAATGCGCTGCCAGCGTCGCGCCGATCGACAGCTTCACGACGCCGCGGGCCTGCTCCCCGGTGGCGGACGCGGCCGCCTCCGCGCGCAGCGCCGCAGCCGCCATCACCTCGGTGTGCTCGCGGAACTTGCGGCCATGCGATGTCAGCGACAGGCCGTCATTCGAACGGGCGAACAGGCGAGTTCCGAGTTGCTTCTCCAGTGCCGCGACGTTGCGCCCGACGGTGGGGTGGCTGATGCGCAGCCGCCGCGCCGCGCCGGCGAAGCTGCGCGTCTCGGCCACCGCGACGAACGTCTTGCAAAGCTCCCAGTCCATGTTGCCGCCCGCGCCGTTGTTCATTTCTGGCCAATCAGCTGTTCAATATTGAACGTCATGACGCGGCCGTCCAGCCTTATATTGCCGCGCCAAGGGAGCCGCCGCTCCGGCCATCACAACAAATCGCGATCCGCCCCGGCACCGGCCGGGCGGCGCATGGAGGATCCGAACAATGTCGCTGCCCGCCTCGCTCGCCAACAGGCTCGAACTGCCGGTCGTCGGCTCGCCGCTGTTCATCGTCTCGGGGCCCGAGCTCGTGATCGCGCAGTGCAAGGCCGGCATCGTCGGCTCATTCCCGGCGCTCAACGCCCGCCCGGTCGAGAAGCTCGACGAATGGCTGACGCGGATCGAGAACGAGCTCGGCGAGTATCAGGCGCTGCATCCGGAGAAGAAGGTCGCTCCCTACGCGGTCAACCAGATCTGCCACGCCTCCAACGACCGGCTGATGCACGACATGGAAACCTGCGTGAAGCACAAGGTGCCCATCATCATCACCTCGCTGCGGCCGCCGTCCGAGATCGTCGAGGCCGCGCACTCCTACGGCGGCGTGGTGTTCCACGACGTCATCAACGTGAAGCACGCCCGCAAGGCGGCCGAGCAGGGCGTCGACGGATTGATCCTGGTCTGCGCCGGCGCGGGCGGCCATGCCGGCACGCTGTCGCCGTTCGCGCTGGTGCGCGAGGTCAAGCAATGGTTCAAGGGCACCATCCTGCTGTCGGGCGCGATCTCCGACGGCTGGAGCATCGCGTCCGCACTCGCGCTCGGCGCCGACCTCGCCTACGTCGGCACCCGCTTCATCGCAACCGAGGAAGCCAACGCCGACCTCAGGTACAAGCAGGCGCTGACCGAATATGCCGCGCACGACATCGTCTATTCGAATCTGTTCACCGGCGTGCACGGCAACTACCTCGGACCGTCGATCGCAGCCGCGGGCCTCGATCCCACCAACCTGCCGGTCGCCGACAAGACCAAGATGAATTTCGGCTCCGGCGGCAACACCAAAGCCAAGGCCTGGCGCGACATCTGGGGTTCGGGCCAGGGCATCGGCCAGATCACCGACGCCCCGCCGGTTGCCGAACTGGTGGCGCGGATGAAGGCCGAGCTTGCGCAGGCACGCGACAGCTTCACGACGCGGCTCAGCGCCTGATCGGCAATCCCTGATATCTCGCAGGAGAGCAGGATGAAGCGTCCGCTGTCATTGATCCTTCTCGCCCTGCTCACGACGATGTCCGGCATGGCACGGGCCGGCGACGGCCCGTGGGGCACGTTCGAGAAGAACACGCTCAATCCGGGCGAGGTGTCGCAGGCGACGCCGGCGGATGTCGGCCTGGCCTTCGAGCGCGTCGCAATACCGAGCCACGATCGCCGGCTCGACGGCTTCCTGGTGCATGCGGCCGCATCCTGCCAGGCGGCACCGGCGCTGCTGATCTTTCACGGCCGGGGCGAAACCGTCGCCGATTGGATCGCGGTGCAGAAATTCCTGCACGACAAATGTGTGTCCTCGCTGGTGTTCGACTATTCAGGGCACGGCCGGAGCAGCCCTCCCGGGACGATCGACAACATCAACGATGACAGCGTCGCGGCGCTCGACGCCTTCTTGAAGCTGTTTCCCGCCGACGGACGGCGCTGCCTGCTCAGCCACTCCCTCGGCGGCGGTCCATTGCTTTACGCGGCAACGCATAGTGACGCCAAACCGGACTGCATCATCGTAGCAAGCCCGTTCTCGTCGCTGCGCGATATCGCCATTCGAGGTGGCGCGCCCGAGCAGGCCATGCTCAAGCTGCCGGACGTCTGGAACAATGTCGACGCGGCGAGCCATGTGTCGATCCCCCTGCTTTGGGTTCACAGCCGATCGGACAAAACGATCCCTGTCGATCTCGGACAACGGGTCTATGATGCCAAGTCGGGGACGAAGACCTCCAGCGTGATCGATGGATTTGATCACAACGCGATCTACAAGGAGATGCCTGACGCGATCTGGTCACCGATCATCGCGTTTGCGAAGACCAAATGAGCGGCGCGGGCCGGAAACTAAGACCGAACACCGGCCGGGCGATCGCGAGGAAACGGAACGGAATATGATCATCAGCGGCGACAGACAGATCAGCTATAGCGACATTCACGCCCGCATCGCGCGGGCGGCGACCGGCTTCCGCGCGCTCGGCGTTCAGGGCGGCAAGCCGGTCGGCATGATGCTGCGCAACGATTTCGCGCTGTTCGAGGTGGTCGCAGCGTCAGCCGCACTCGGCAGTCCGGTGGTGCCGATCAACTGGCATCTGAAGGCCGACGAGGTCGCCTACATCCTGTCCGACAGCGGCGCCGACACGCTGGTCTGCCACGCCGACCTGCTGCCGCAGATCCGCGACGGGTTGCCGCCGGGGATCAAGCTATTGGTCGTGACGACGCCGCCGGAGATCGCCGCAGCCTATGGCGTGGCGCCGGAACTCACGCACGCGCCAGATGGCGTCGCCGACTGGGACCAATGGCGCGACACCCATGCGCCGCTGACCGACGCTCCGCTCGGCGCCGCGCCGATGTTCTATACCTCGGGCACGACCGGATTGCCGAAGGGCGTGCGGCGCAAGCCGATGCGTCCCGAGCAGCTGCCGGCGGCGGCCCGTATCGGTGCGCTCACCTACGGCGTCAAGCCTGACGAAGATCAGGTGATCCTGATGAATGGCCCGATGTACCATTCGGCGCCGCACTCCTATGGCATGCTCGCGTTCCGCAACGGCTGCGTGATCGTGCTCGAACCGCGCTTCGATCCCGAGGATCTGCTGCAACTGATCGAGCGTCACCGCGTCACCCATATGCATATGGTGCCGACCATGTTCGTGCGGCTGCTGCGCCTGCCGGAGGAGACGCGGCGCCGCTACGACCTGTCGTCGCTGCGCTTCATCGTGCACGGCGCGGCGCCCTGCCCGGTCGACGTCAAGCGCGCGATGATCGAGTGGTGGGGACCTGTCATCAATGAATATCTCGGCTCGACCGAGACCGGCATCCCGGTCTGGCATTCGTCGGCCGAGGCGCTGGCCAAGCCCGGCACTGTCGGCCGCGCCATCGAGGGCGGCATCGTCAAGATCTTCCGGCCCGACGGGACGCAATGCGACGTCGACGAGCCCGGCGAGATCTTCATGCGTCAGACGTTGATCTCGGACTTCGACTATCATGGTAAGGCCACGGCGCGTGCCGAGGCCGACCGCGAGGGCCTGATCAGCGTCGGCGATGTCGGCTATCTCGACGCCGACGGCTATCTGTTCCTGTGCGACCGCAAGCGCGACATGGTGATCTCGGGCGGCGTCAACATCTACCCCGCCGAGATCGAGAATACCCTGATCGGCATGGCGGGCGTCCGCGACTGCGCGGTGTTCGGCGTGCCCGACGACGAATATGGCGAGCGGCTGTTCGCCTGCGTCGAGCCGGAAGCGGGCAGCACGCTGTCGGTCGCGGCGATCCAGGATTTCCTGCGCGGGAAGCTCGCCAATTTCAAGGTGCCGAGGGACATCCGCTTCATGGACGCGCTGCCGCGCGAGGCCACCGGCAAGATCTTCAAGCGCAAGCTGCGCGACCTCTACCGCGAAGGACAGCTTCGTTGACCACGGCACAGTGAGGCGAACGGCGTTTGAAACTTAGTTGCTGTTGCAAAACGCCGGCGATCGACGCAACGATGCCGGCGCATCTGAAGCCGGGATCATCGCCATGAACGCCACTGATTTCATCGTCATCCGCAACGACCTGCAGCAATGCAAGGTGATCGAGACGCGATTGCCCGATGCCGCGGCGCTGCCGGCCGATGCGCTGCTGGTGAAAGTGACCCGCTTCGCCTTCACCGCCAACAACATCACCTACGCCGTGATCGGCGAGCAGCTGAAGTACTGGCACCTGTTCCCGGCGCCCGAGGGTTACGGCATCATCCCGGTGTGGGGCTTTGGCGAAGTGCTGGCCTCAAAACATCTGATGATCGCAGCCGGCGAAACGCTGTTCGGCTATTTCCCGATGGCGACCCATCTGGTGATCGAGGCGGCCGATGTCAGCAAGCGCGGACTGCGTGACGGCGCCGCGCACCGGCAGGAGGTCTCGCCGGTCTACAATGCCTATGCCCGCGTCTCCAACGATCCGAGCTATGCCGGCCAGCAGGGCGATTTCCGCGCGCTGCTGCTGCCCTTGTTCATGCTGTCGTTCCTGGTCGACGACGCCCTCGCCGAGAATGCGTTCTACGGCGCACGCCGCGTCATCTTGTCGTCGGCCTCGAGCAAGACCGCGTTCGGGCTCGCCCATCTGCTGCACAAACGAGGCATCCGGGTGATCGGGCTGACCTCGAAGGGCAATGTCGATTTCGTCACCTCGCTCGGCTGCTATGACGAGGTCGTCGCCTATGATCAGGTCACCGCGATCCCGGCGGCCGAGCCTGTCGCCTATGTCGACATGGCTGGCAACAGCGCGCTGCGCGAGGCCCTGCACCGGCACTTCGGTGCGCAGATGGTCTATTCCGGCCAGGTCGGGCTCACCCATCGCGCGAGCGAGCCGGATGAGCCGACGCTGCCCGGCGCCAAGCCGGTGTGGTTCTTCGCGCCCGACCAGATCCGCAAGCGCGCCAAGGAATGGGGTCCCGGCCGCATCGACCAACGTTTCGGCGCGGCATGGACTGAGCTCGTGCCGCACCTGCCCAACTGGCTCGATGTCGTCGAGCGGCGCGGCCCGGCCGCGGTGCGCGAGGCCTATCTCGATACCCTGCAGGGCCGCGTTCCGCCGGATCAAGGCCTGATCCTGTCGCTGGCCGAATAGGCGATATCCCGTCGCGCCCTTTCTGCGGCCTCGCCAATGGGTATAGGCTTGCGGGCAAGGGAACGCCGCCAAGAAGAACGTCACCAAGGGCGGCCGATGACGAGAAACGCTCAATGCTCGACAAGACGGACGATATTTCGGTCGCCGCCGACAATTGGCTTGTGCAGTTCGAGGATGCGCTGGCGGGCCCCGACGATGTGCTGCTGAAGCCGCTGTTCCATCCCGAGAGCTATTGGCGTGACGTGCTGGCGCTGAGCTGGAACATCCAGACCGTCAACCGCGCCTTTGCCATCATCGAGGAACTGCCGGCGCATGCCCTCCGCAGCGCGCCGCATGATTTCCGCATCGATGCCGAGCGCGCGCCGCCCCGCCGGGTGATGCGCGCCGGCACCAACGCGATCGAGGCGATCTTCAAGTTCGAGACGGCAGTCGGCCGCGGCCACGGCATCGTGCGGCTGATCCCCGACGCCGCCGATAGCGATCGGCTGAAGGCCTGGACGTTCCTGACGGCGCTGGAGGAGCTCAAGGGATTCGAGGAGCAGCAGGGACACACAAGGCCGCGTGGACAAGCCTATTCCCGCGACTTCCGTGGACCCAACTGGCTCGATCTGCGCAGGGCGTCCGCGGAATATGCCGGCCGCGATCCGGATGTGCTGGTGGTCGGCGGCGGACAGGCCGGGCTCGCGATCGCCGCGCGGCTGCAACAGCTCAAGATCGACGCGCTGATCGTCGACCGCGAGGCGCGCGTCGGCGACAATTGGCGCAAGCGCTACCACGCGCTGACGCTGCACAACCAGGTGCAGGTCAATCATTTGCCCTACATGCCATTTCCGCCGAACTGGCCGACCTACATCCCGAAGGACAAGCTCGCCAACTGGTTCGAATCCTATGTCGATGCCATGGAGCTGAACTTCTGGACCGGCACGGAATTCGTCGGCGGCAGCTACGACGAGACAAGGGGACGCTGGACCGTCGAACTGCGCCGCGCCGATGGCACGACGCGGAAGATACAGCCGCGCCACGTCGTGATGGCGACCGGCGTCAGCGGTATCCCCAGCGTGCCTGATATCCCGTCGCTGAAGAACTTCTCCGGCAAGGTGCTGCATTCCAGCGGTTACGAGGACGGCGAGCATTGGGCCGGCAAGCGCGCGCTTGTCATCGGCACCGGTAACAGCGGCCATGACATCGCGCAGGACCTGCATTCCTCCGGCGCCCAGGTGACGCTGGTGCAGCGCTCCTCGACGCTCGTCACCAATATCGAGCCGTCGGCGCAGCTGGCCTATGCCGCCTACAATGAAGGCTCGCTCGAGGATAACGATCTGATCGCGACCTCGATGCCGCTGGCGCTCGCCAAGCGCAGCCATGTGCTGCTGACCGAGCAGTCGAAAGAGCTCGACAGACCGCTGCTCGACGGTCTCGCACGGAAGGGCTTCAAGCTCGATTTCGGCGACGGCGGCACCGGTTGGCAGTTCAAATACCTGACCCGCGGTGGCGGCTATTACTTCAACGTCGGCTGCTCCGATCTCGTCGCGAGTGGCGCGATCGCCTTGAAGCAATTTGCCGATATCGAGGCTTTCGTGAGCGAAGGCGCGCGGCTGAAGACCGGCGAGACGGTGACCGCCGACCTCATCGTGCTGGCGACCGGCTACCGGCCGCAGGAAGAGCTGGTGAAGAGGCTGTTCGGCGCGGCAATGGCCGCGCGCGTCGGCCCGATCTGGGGCTTCGGCGACGGCCAGGAGCTGCGCAACATGTACACCCGCACGCCGCAGCCCGGCCTGTGGTTCATCGCCGGCAGCCTCGCGCAATGCCGCATCAACTCGCGCTATCTCGCGCTGCAGATCAAGGCGATCGAGGAAGGGCTGTTGCCGCGCGACGTCGGGCCTGTGGCGAGGTTGACATAACCGTCATCGTCATTCCGGGATGCGCGCAGCGCAGGCCCGGAATCCATAACCACGATCGGGAGTATGGATTCCGGGCTCGCGCTACGCGCGCCCCGGAATGACGAAAAGAGAGAGGGGACGAACAATGCCAACCATCCTCGGCACCGGCGAGCATCGCTACCGCGTGGTGGAGAACTTCGCAAAACTCCCCGACGGCTGGAGCCTGACGGATGTCGCCTCCGTCGCGGTCGACAGCAAGGACCGCGTCTATGTCTTCAACCGCGGCGAACACCCGATGGTGGTGCTCGACCGCGAGGGGAATTTCATCCGGAGCTGGGGCGAAGGCGTGTTCGCACGCGCGCACGGCCTGCATATCGACGCCGACGACAATCTCTACTGCACCGACGACGGCGACCACACCGTGCGCAAATGTTCAGCTGACGGCAAGGTGCTGCTGACGATCGGCATCCCGAACAAGCCGGCGCCGTTCATGAGCGGCGAACCGTTCCATCGCTGCACCCATACCGCGCTGTCGCCGAACGGCGAGATCTACGTCTCCGACGGCTACGGCAATGCCTGCGTGCACAAATACACGCCGGACGGCAGGCTGATCAAAACTTGGGGCGAGCCCGGCACCGATCCCGGCCAGTTCAACATCGTGCACAACATCGTGACCGACGCCGACGGCTGGGTCTATGTCGCCGACCGCGAGAACCATCGCGTCCAGGTGTTCGACGGCAACGGTAAATACGAGACGCAGTGGAACAATCTGCACCGGCCCTGCGCGCTGTGCTGCTGCGGCGGCGGCAAGCGGCCGAACTTCGTGATCGGCGAGCTCGGCCCGGGAATGGCCGTCAACCGCAAGGTCCCTAATCTCGGCCCACGGCTGTCGATCGTGGATGGCACCGGCAAGCGCATCGCCCGGCTCGGCGGCGAGCACGGCCCCGGCGTCGAGACCGGCAGATTCCTGGCGCCGCACGGCATCGCGCTGGACTCGCGCGGCGACATCTACGTCGGCGAAGTCGGCGTCACCGACTGGAAGACCAGCTTTCCGGACACCGAGATGCCGGCCGCGGTGCGGATGACGCGCTGCCTGCAGAAACTGGAGCGGGTGACGGTGTAGTTTTGTAAAGGCCGCCCTTTGTCTTACCCCGTCACCCTGAGGAGCGCGCAGCGCGTCTCGAAGGGTCGACGGCCACCAGCCGGGCCGTGCATCATTCGAGACGCGCGTTCCGCGCTCCTCAGCGACTGTGTTCTTCGTCAAGCGGGTTGCCATGGTTTTTGGTCCCTGAGCATGGCGTTGAGGGTGGTGAGAACTTTGCGCGCAACGGCGATGAGGGCGACCATCTTGGGCTTTCCAGCGGTCACCAGGCGCCGATAGAAGACCTTGAGCTGCGGATGGTACCGGCTGGCCGACAGAGCGGCCATGTAGAGCCCGGCGCGCAGCTTGGCTCTTCCGCCGCCGATCATGCTCTTGCCCTTCCAGCGGCCCGACTGGCGGGTGAACGGGGCAAGACCGGCGAGGCTCGCGATCTGGCGCCGATTGAGTGCGCCGAGCTCCGGCACCTCGGCAAGGAAGGTCCGCGCGAGGGTGTTGCTCACGCCAGGAAAGCTGACCAGCAGTTCCTCCTTGGCGCGCCAGACTGGCGAGCCGCGCACCAGCGTGTCGATGTCGTTGTCGATCTCCGGCAGCTCCTTCTCGAGGACCTTGATATGGCGGGCAAGGCTCTTGCGGACACGGACGTTCTCGGCCCGCTTCTCGCGCTGACGCTCGGCAACGATCATCTCGATGATCTGCCGTCGGCGACTGACCAGTTCAGCCAGCAGCCGAGCTTCCTGATCCGGCATGGCACGTGGCTCCGGCTTTACGGCCTCGACAAACCGCGCGATGACTGCCGCATCGATCGGGTCCGTCTTGGCACGCTGACCAACCGCCTGCGCGAAGTGCCGGATCTGGGCCGGATTGACCACCACCAGCGGCAGCTGAGCGCCCGCCAGCGCAGCAGCGACGATGGTCTCGAAGCCGCCGGTTGCCTCCACCGCAATCAGCGCCGGCGAGATCACCTGCAAGCGCGCAACGAGCTCCTCCAAGCCTTTGCCGTCACGTGCCACGGCAAAGGCTTCTCCGCTTGGACGCACATGCACGTCCAGCCGGTCCTTCGACACATCAATGCCAACGTAGATCGCGTCCATCTGCACCCATCCTTGCGCAACCGGGCTCGCCAGGCGGCCCTCGCGACTGTTCGGGTTCAATGGAACAACGGACGGGGCGCCGCGCTGAGGCACGGGCTTCAAAGCCCTTGGATGAAGCGGTCTCCCGTCCGCTACCGCACCGGACACTCTATCCGATCCGGCGATTCGAGACTTACAAGGATGACGGGGCTGATAGCTTGCGACGGGCCCAACAGAGCGCCCGCCGCAATCAAATCTCGCCGATCACCTCGCGACGGCGCTGCTCGGATTCTTCCGCATAGCGCCGCATCGCGTGCGCTTCGGTGAGCAGGCCGATCGGCCGCCGGTCGCCGTCGTCCTCGACCACGGCAAGCGATTCCGCTTCGGCGGCGTCGAACACCGCGATCGCCTCCTGCACGTTCATGCCGGGATGCAGCACCACGTCGGCGTAGCGCAGGATGCCGGCAAGTCCCTTGTCGGCCTCGAGATCGGGCGCGTGCGCTTCGGCAACCAGCGCGAGCCCGGCATAACGTCCCTCGCCGTCGACCGCGACGACCTGCGTCTTCGAGCCGGGCGGGAATTCCTCGCGGAACGCCTCGATCGGCATCGCGGCGTTCACCGTCGTCATGTCCTGCCGCATCATCTTGCCGACCGTGAGATCGCGGATCCAGCCGATATCGGCGGCGCTGCGGATGGTCTCGCCGCGCAGATGCAGCCGCCAGGTCGCGAACGAATAGCCGAACAGCTCGCGCGTGATCGTGGTCGAGATGATGACCGCGACCAGCACTGCGGTGGTGAGCCAGAGATTGCCGGTGGATTCCAGCGCGATGAACGACATCGTCAATGGACCGCCGATCACCGAGGCCGACAGCGCGCTCATCCCGATTACGGCATAGGCGTTGGGATCGAGATTGAGCCCCGGCCACACGATGTCGACGCCGGCGGCAAACAGCCGGCCGCCGAGCGCGCCCATGAACAGCGTGGCGAAGAACAATCCGCCGCGGAAACCCGAGCCGAGCGACACGATCGAGGCAACCGCCTTCAGCGCGAACACGCCGGCGATGAAGGTGAGCGGCATCGCCACGATGCCGGCGAAGCGCAGCGCGCCATGGCCCGACGACATCACCTGCGGCGTCAGCAGCGCCATGGCGCCGACCGCTAGCCCGCCGAGCGCCGGCCGCAGCGGCGGCCAGAGCCGGGTCTTGGCGAGCAGCGTCTCGCACAGCGCCACCCCGCGCATGATCGCAATGCCGGTCAGGGCCGCGACCACGCCGAGCAGCGCGGCGATCGCAAGATCCCGCCCGAGCACGTCGCCGACGGTTCCGACGCCGACGCCGAGCGGCAGCGGCTCGAAGGCATGGGCGACGAAATAGCCGGTCACCGCCGCCACGCCGACCGGGGTCAGACTCGCCGGCGTATAACCGCCGATCACAAGTTCGAAAGCATAGAACGCGCCGGCCAGCGGCGCGCTGAAGGCCCCGGCGATCGCCGCCGCCGCGCCGCAGCCGACCATGATTCGCTGGTCGTTGCGGCGGAGATGAAAGCCGCGGCCGAGCGAGGCGGCCAGACCGCTGGACAACTGGGTATAGCCGGCCTCGAGCCCGACCGAGCCGCCGACGCCACTCGACCAAATCGTCTGCAGCGCCACGATCACGCTGCCGCGGAACGACATCCGGCCGCCATACAGCGCGTTGGCCTCGATCGGGTCGATTTCCCGGGCCGGCCGGACCCGAAGCAGCAGCAGGAACGCTACACCAAGCACCAGTCCGCCGACCGTCGGAACCACGAGCGCCCGCACGGGATCGATGCTGAGCTGGCTCGACAGCCGTTCGCCCAGCGGCAGATTGAACAGCACCGAATGCAATACCGTGACCAGGCTGCTCATGACCGCGACCACGAGGCCGCCGATGGCGCCGATCAGCACCGCCAGCACCACGAGGCTCGTCTCGTGCGCACGCACGAATGCGCGCAACCTGCGCGGCGCCTCGAGATAGCTTGTGGTCGTGGTCATCGGCAGGGTCCGTCACTGGCCGACAGGGCCTTGCGGCTCCCTTTACGGGCCTCGCGGGCGGGAGGCAATCGGGGCAGGAACATGGCAGGGCATGGCGGATAAGCCGCTCATTGCTCTTCACAATCCCGTCACGCTGCCTGTAGTATGTGAGTGCATGCTGCTTCGCAGCTAATGGGAGATCAGGAGCGTTATTTGAACGCACATGTCTCGCAAGGCGGTTGGCCGGTGCTGGTCTTGAATGCGGACTTCCGGCCGCTGAGTTATTACCCGCTGTCGCTGTGGTCCTGGCAGGACGCGATCAAGGCGGTGTTCCTCGATCGTGTCAACATTGTCGAATATTACGACCGGGCGGTACGAAGTCCTTCCTTCGAAATCCAACTGCCGAGCGTCGTCTCCCTCAAATCCTTCGTCAAGCCGACCACCCACCCCGCCTTCACCCGGTTCAACGTTTTCCTTCGCGACCGATTCAGCTGCCAATATTGCCTGTCGGGCGACGACCTCACCTTCGATCACATCATTCCGCGCAGCAAGGGTGGCCAGACCACCTGGGAGAACGTCGTCGCCGCCTGCTCGCCCTGCAATCTGCGCAAGGGCAATCTGACCCCGCAGCAGGCCAAGATGTTTCCGAAGCAGACGCCCTACGCGCCGACGGTGCATCAACTCCACCGCAACGGCCGGCTGTTCCCGCCGAACTATCTGCACGAGAGCTGGCTCGATTATCTCTACTGGGATACTGAGCTCGATCCGTAGGGCGCGCTGGCGGCGCGGAGGATATGTGCCGGGACTCGTCGGAGCGGCACTCGCTCAGGGATGAACGACGATCAGACCAAACGTTGGTTGCGACTGCAGCGCCGCCTCGTGTTCCGGCACCGCGCCTTCGCCATGGCGTTGACGCGCGTCGCCGAAGTGAACGACGCCGTTATGCGCGGTGAATCTATGTCGGCGGCCTCGCCGGCGAGGACTGTTGAGAGCGGGCAGCGCGCTGCGTCGAGCGGTTATCACGCGGTCGCTCGTCTTTGGCCATCGCGGGACCTTATTCGACTGTTGGCGCGCGTCGTCAACGCAGCATCTGCCCGTTGCTTTCCGGCTGGTCCAGCTCCGGCCCTGGCTGTCCCGGCGGGAGCAGTTGCCCGGCCATGACCACGCCGAGCATTGCGATCGCCGCCATCACCAGCGTCCAGCTGACGTAGAGCTGGTGACCGATCAACGCGCCGCTCAGCAGCGGAGCGCAGATGTTGGCGCCCGACATCAGCGACTGGTTGACGCCCATGATCATGCCCTGCCGGTTGATCGCGGTGCTGCGCGACAGTTCGGCGGTCAGCGTGCTGCGGGCGAACATCATGCCGACGATGATCAGCGTCAGGAATACCGCAAGCAGGCTGATCCGGTCGGCGAACGCAAGTCCGACCAGTCCGGCTGCCATGCAGGCGAACGCCGCCACGACAATGATGCGGTCGGAAGCGAAGATATTCGCGCGCGTGATCAGGGCACATTGCACGACCATGTTGATGAAGCCGGCATAGGCGAATACGGCGCCGAGCTCGCGGGCGCCGAAGGCATGCCCGTTCCAGCTGAACCGCGCCGACAGGAACAGGCCGATCTGCGACAGGAACATCGAATTGACGAAGAAGAACACGATGAGCAGACCGAGCACGCGCCACGCATAACGCAACCCGAGGATCGTGTGCGCGGGCGTCGGCTCGGGCACCCGCTGCTGATAGAGCGGCTCTGCGGCCGGATGATCCGGCGACAGCAGAGCGATCGTGGCGACGATGCTGATCAGCGACAACGCTGCGGCAGCCCATACCGGCGCGGTGTCGCCGTAGTGGACGAGGAGGCCCGACAGCGCGGGGCCGACCAATAGGCCGGTCCCGATCGCGCCGCTGGTCATGCCGAGCGCCTGCTTGCGGGCCTGCGGCGCGCTGTGCTCGGCCGCATAGGCGTGTGCCACCGAGATGTTGCCTGACGTCAGCCCGTCGACGATCCGGGCCAGGAACACCAGCGTCAGGTTGCCCGCGACGGCAAGCAGCACGAATCCGATGCAGGTGCCGATCTGGCTGACGAGAAGCACCTTGCGGCGACCGTAGCGGTCGGACAGTGCGCCGACGATCGGGCCGGCGATCAGCTGGCAAAGCGCATAGACCGAGATCAGCGCACCGATCACGAATGGTGTCGCCCCAAGCCGCTGCGAGTAGAACGGCAGCAACGGCAGAATGATCCCCAATCCCGTCGCATCCACGGCCACGACGATGAAGGTCGGCACCAGCTCCAGCGTGCTGTCGCCCCGGAATTCTTCGCCCGCTCCTGCCGTGGAGCTCGTGCCCATTGCCGCTTGCTCGATCGCTTTTGCGTGATCACCAGGAATGTTCCGGACTATATAGTTGCAGCCTAATAGTTTGTATCCTATCTAATTTGCATGCCTCCTTCGCAATCCCATATCCACGCCGAGATCGGCCGCCTGATCACCAGGCTCGCGCGGATCTGGCGTCGCGAGTCGGATCAGGCGCTGTCCGATCACGGCCTGTCCTACGCGACGGCGATTCCGCTGCTGGTGCTGTCGCGGCAGGGGGAGAATGTCCGTCAGGGTGTGCTCGCCGATGAACTTGGGATCGAGGGGCCTTCGCTGGTGCGGCTGATCGATCTGCTGCAGACCGAAGGCCTGGTCGAGCGTCGCGAGGACCCGACCGACCGGCGCGCCAAGACGCTGCATCTCACCGCGGCCGGCGACGCCAAGGTCGAGGAGACCAACCGGGTGCTGCGCCGCGTGCGGGCCAGCGTGCTGAAGGATATCGGCAGCGAGGAACTTGCGGTAACCTTCGAGACGCTGCAGCGCATCGACGAGCGAGCGAGCCGCCTGCACGATGCCAAGAGCGCTGCAGCCAAGACCGCTTCAGATAAGACCGCTCCAGGGGCGAAATAGTCATGCGCGCGGAAGAGCCGTTCCTGGTCCGCCACGCGGATCTCATCTTCGCGTTGAAGACGTTCGCCGCGTCGATGCTGGCGCTTGTCATCGCATTGGCGATCGATCTACCGCGGCCCTATTGGGCGATGGCGACGGTCTACATCACGTCACAGCCGCTGGCCGGCGCGACCAGCTCGAAAGCGTTCTTCCGCGTGATCGGCACTCTGGTCGGCGCGAGCATGACGGTCGCCCTGGTGCCGAACCTGGTCAACGCGCCGGAGCTGCTGTGCCTCGCGATCGCGCTCTGGGTCGGACTGTGCCTTTATCTGTCGCTGCTCGACGGCACGCCGCGCAGCTATGTCTTCATGCTGGGCGGATACACCGTCGCACTGATCGGCTTTCCGTCGGTCGCTGACCCGGGCAGCATCTTCGATGTCGCGCTGGCGCGGGTCGAAGAGATCTCGCTCGGCATCATCTGTGCCAGCCTCGTCTCGACTGTGGTGTTTCCGCGCAGCGTCGCGCCGGCGGTCGGCGGCCGTGTCAGGAGCTGGCTGTCGGATGCGCGCCGCCTCTCCCGCGACGTGCTGCTTGATCACGGGACCAGCGAGACGCGCCGGGCCCAACGCCTTCGCCTCGCGACCGACATCGTCGAGACCGATACGCTAATGACCCATGTCGCCTATGACCGGCTGGCCGACGTCGGCACCGTGCGCGGCCTCGGCGAGGTCCGGCTGCGCATGCTGATGCTGCTGCCGATCATCACGTCGATCGAAGACCGGCTTGCCGGGCTCGGCGAAGCGGCGGTGCAAAGGCAGCCGGAGCTGCGGCACCTGATCGACGATCTCGCCGCATGGATCGTGGACGACGATCGCCAGCGGCAATCCGGCGACGCGATCCGCGCTGCGATCGCCGAGCGGCAATCTGCCCTCGACGGCCTGGTGCCGCGCGAACGCATCATCACGATCAGCCTGCTGCTCCGGCTCCGCGAGCTTGTCGACATCTCGGCCGACTGCCGCGCAATCGGCGATGCGATTGCCGCGGGGAAGGATATTTCCGCCGTCCCGCTGGCGTTCCACCCGGAGTCGGGGGCCGCACCGGTCCGTCACCGCGACCACGGCATGGCGCTGTGGTCGGCCGCAGGGGCGGCGGTCGCCATCCTGATCTGCTGCGGGTTGTGGATTGCGACCGGATGGCCGGATGGCGCCTCGGCGCCGATGATGGCGGCGGTCGCTTGCTCCTTCTTCGCCGCGCAGGACGAGCCGGCGCGCAGCATCCGGGCCTTCGGCCTGTTCTCGCTGGTCGCGATCGTCGTCGTCGCGATCTATCAGTTCGCGCTGGTGCCGGGCATCTCCCATGTCGAGGTTCTGATCGCCGCGCTGGCGCCGACCTTCCTGCTGTACGGATTCCTGATCGCGCGGCCCAAGACCGCGCCGATCGGCATGGCGCTCGCCGCCAACACCGCGACGCTGCTGGCCCTGCAATCGACCTACAGCGCGGATTTTGCCAGTTTTGCCAACACATCGGTCGCCTTCTTCCTCGGTGTCGTCATCGCCGAGATCGTGACGCGGGTCGCGCGCGGCGTCGGCGCCGAATGGATCGCCAAGCGGCTGATGACGTCGGGCTGGCAGACGCTGGCGGTCGCGGCCGAGCGGCGCGGCCACGGCGATCGCGCGCAGTTTGCCGGCCTGATGCTGCATCGGCTCGGCCTCCTGGTGCAGCGCATCGCCTTCATCTCCGAGAGCGACCGCCGCGATGCCGACAGCCTGGTCCAGCTGCGCATCGGGCTCAACATCATCGACCTCAGGCGGGCCCGTTACGGCCTCGCCGCATCGACCGTGCGTGCCATCGACGACATGCTGGACGACCTCGCGGCGTCGTTTCGCGCCCATGCCGACGAGGCAATGCCGGCCGAGCTGCTGTCATGCGTCGATGCGGCGCTCGCCGCGGTCGTCAAGGATCCCAATGAGCGCGCGCGGGACGATGCATTGCTCGGCCTCGTCGGCATCCGCCGCGGCCTGTTTCCGGATGCACCTGCGTATCGATCGCAGCCCGAGGAGAGTTTTGCTGCATGAGATATGAGCTCGACATCTACGGTGTCCTGGTTCCGGCGCTGCTGCTGTGGCTGATCGTGGCCTATGCGCTGAGCGCGGTGGCGACCCGGATCATGCGGCGCTTCGGGCTCTACCGGCTGGTCTGGCATCGCGCGCTGTTCAATTTCGCCCTGTACGTATGCCTGCTGGGTGTCGTCGTCTATCTTTCGGAGTTTCTGCCATGAAAGGGAATTTCGCCTGGCTCGGCCGGGTTGCGCTGACCGCGATCGCGCTCGTCGCTGCGCTCGCCGTCGGCCGCGCGCTCTGGGTCTACTACATGGAGTCGCCATGGACTCGCGACGGCAGGGTCCGCGCCGACGTGGTGCAGGTAGCTCCCGACGTCTCCGGATTCGTCACCGACGTGCTGGTCAAGGACAATCAGCAAGTGCATCGCGGCGATATCCTGTTCCGGATCGATCGCGCCCGCTTTGCCCTGGCATTGCAGCAGGCCGACGCTGCGGTCGCCGGCCATCGCGCGACACTGGATCAAGCCGACGCCGACCTCAAGCGCTACAGTGCGCTGACCACCGATGCGGTTTCGCAGCAGAAGCAGGAGCAGGTCCTGGCTACGCAGCTCCAGGCCAAGGCCGCCTACGACCAGTCGGTCGCCGATCGCGCGGTGGCGCAGCTCAACCTCGATCGCAGCGAAGTGCATGCATCTGTCAACGGCACCATCACCAATATGGACCTGCGGCCCGGCGCCTACGTCACCGCGGGCAAGGGCGTGATGGCGCTGGTCGACACCGACACGCTGCATGTCGAGGGCTATTTCGAGGAAACCAAGCTCGCGCGCATTCGCGTCGGCGACAAGGCGCAGATCCGGCTGATGGGTGAGCCGGTCCGGCTCACCGGACATGTCGAGAGCATTGCCGCCGGCATCGCGGACCGTGACCGTACGGACGGCGCGAACCTGCTCGCTAACGTCAATCCAACCTTCAGCTGGGTCCGGCTCGCACAACGCGTTCCGGTGCGCATCGCGCTCGATCACCTGCCGGATCGCATCGCACTGGTCGCCGGCCGTTCGGCAACGGTCGAGATCATGGACTAGAGCAATTTTCGTCCTGATTGAATCAGGACCGAAGCTCTAGACTCTTGTTTTGACGCGTTTTCTTCACGCGAACCGGCGTCCACTTCGCTCGAAAACGCTCTAGCCGACCATGCTCGCTATTGCACGCCGTAGCGCGTGAAGTCGTCGCCGATGCTGTCCTGGATCACCTTGGCCGCGGAGATGTCGACATTGCCGCCGGCCTTGTCGCCCTGCTTCAGCTTCGCCAGCCCGCGTCCATAGAGTGCGCTTGCGAGCTTCGGATCGATGCGTAGTGCTGCGCTATAGTCGTCGATGGCTGCGCCAAGCTGGCCGGTCTTCAGATAGATCAGGCCGCGCGAGTCGTAGGTGGCGGCATTGGCCGATCCCGATTGCAGCGCCTTGTTGCAGTCTTGCAGCGCCTCCTGCAACGCGCCGAGAATGGCCCGGCTCCAGCAGCGTCCGTTCCACACGCCGTCGAGGTTCGGCTCGAGGCGAATAGCCTGATCGTAATCCTGCACGGCGTGGGCATAATCTTGTTTCTTCAGATAGGCACCGGCGCGATTGGCAAAGGCTTCGCCGTAATTCGGGTTGAGCTTGATGGCCTGATCGAACGCGTCGGTCGCGCGATCGTATTCGCGCTTCCTGAAGTAGGCCACGCCGCGGTTGTTGAACGGCTTGGTGTAGGTTGGATTGAGCTCGGTGGAACGATCAAAATCCCCGATGGCGCGGTCATAGTCTTCCTTGGCGGCGTAGGCGTTGCCGCGGTTGTTGTAGGCGATCGCAAGGCCGGCCGGCGTCATGTCCTGCCCCGCATCGATCAGCGCCGTGCAGGCGCCGATGCGCGCGTCGGCCAGCGCGTGATCGACGCCGCTGCACAGCTCGATGTTGCGCAGATAGTTGCTCTTTTGCTTCGGGTTCTGCGCGCCCGCCGGCGATGCAAGCAACAGCAGGATGAACAGCGCCGTCAGGCCGCCACTCCCGCAGGAACCTGCACGAGGCTTCATGTCGGGCTCCGGTTTTGACGACGCCGCGTCACTGGTTTCCATGAATGGCCGCTCAAACCCGACGCCCTGCTCGCCTAGCACCCTCGACAAATATTCGGATTGAACCTGTGGTAGGTGTTCTGCTCGGGCTGCGGCGCCGCGCGTGTCGCGGGCTTCCTGAGAAGCTTGCTCTTGCCCTCTTCCACGAGCGTCGCGAACCTGACCGTTCCATCGTCGGATATTTCGATGCGCGGCGTGGTGCCTCGAATTCCCATCGTCGCGGCGGGTGTGTCGATCTTCATGTCACCGGTCTTCGCAATATTGCCGGCAACGAAGGTGAACGTTCCATTGGCCAGCTTGAACAAGGTCGAATTCGACTTGCCGTTCGGATCGTAGACGAACTCGGTCAGGGTCATCTTGGCGTTGCTCGACAGATTGAACGAGGTGCCATCGGTGAAGTTGATCCCGACGCGTCCATCGACTCCGGTCTTCACCACGTCGCCCATATAGACGGGATCGCCAACCTTCGCTGGGGGCAATTGATCAGACAGCGCGGCCTGAACGACGACCGCACTGGGATGTTCGATCGTGACTGAACCCGTGACCGTCACGACCTTCCCGATGAACTTCGCTGAGGAATCCTGAACAGCGGGCTGGGCCGGTTCGGTTTGCGCCAGCACCGGAACGGACGTCAGTGCGGCGACGAGCGTGAAAACGGTGCCGGCGAGCAATTGAACAACAATATGAATGCGCACGATCCCCTCCCTCGAGAAGATCTTGTCGTGTCGCGGCTCGATGGTGATGTGGACCGCCGGGCCGAGACCGCAGGACCTTGAGTGCCAAGTTGCAGCGGACAGGCCTAAACGCCTGTACCAGTTCGACTAAAAATTAATAGGTGGACAATAATCTTGGTGAATATACACTAAATCTAGTGGGGCTCCACTCGCTATAAAGGACAGCAGTTCTGTCATTTTTGCGATAGCTCCCCGCCGTACTGGAATCCTATTTCGACGACCGAATTTAATTTCAATCAGGACGTTTCTGCGGGCAAGCCTAAGGCTGCCGGTGCGGGGTCATTTCACCTCGTTGCGGGCGCAAGCCAGACCAAGAAACATACGGCGCCGCGTTCCGCCTGAGCTGTTTAGCAGGCGAAAAGCCAATGTTAGTCGCGTCCGGCGTAGCGTTCGGGGACGCGTGTCTGGCCATGTTCGGCCAGTTGCCCCGAATGGTTGGCGTTGTTCAAACGGCCGCCGGCTGCGGCACGATCACGCGTGCACGCGGCGTTGCCATTCAAATCGTGCCCGGCGATCCCGTTTGCCAGGGTGACGTCATCGAGATCGCAGCCGGCGGCCGGGTCGCAATCCGCATGGTCGATGGCACGGTGCTCGACCTGCCGGCTGACACTCGACTGGAATTGGGCGACTTGGAAGACCGAGGTCGCACCCTCCGCCCGGGGAGGTTCGCCAAGGCCAGAAGCATCTTGCGCATGATCAGCAGCCGGCTGGCAGGTTCAACCGTCCTGGCGGCGGACACGCCTGTTGGCACCATTCGGGCCAGCGGCCTTGGCATGCTGTCGTTCGCGGCGCTGACACTCTCACTCCTGGAGGACGCGCGGGCTGCGGAGCCGAACGTCACGATCCTCGACGACGACAAGATCAACTACAAGGACCTCCACCACGGTGTGTTCGAGCTGGTGACCAAGGAGGCGATCCCCAGACACATCGTCGTCGACGATCCCGGAGTGACGATCATCTTGAGCCCCAAAGGGTCGTCGGTCGGGGTGAACCAGGTCACGAATAGCCCGACCCACATGGAGGAATTGCGCGACGCCCAGCAGGAGGCGCTTGCCAATTTCCAGAAGGGAACGGGATCAAAAGGGTCCGGCATGCCGGCTCCCGAAGGGTCGCCGCTGCTGCAACCCATCAATTTTATTCAGCCTGCCTCGCCGTCGCCGACGCAAGATCCGCTCGGGCCGCTGCCGGTCGTGACCTTGGCGCATATCGAGTTCTTCAAGCCGCCGCCGGCGCCGCCCGTGCCGCCGAGCCTGAACCTTGGCGCAGGACCGACGGAAGTCGATACGTCGGCATTCGATGACTTCAAAACCACGAGTGGGACCTTTTCCGCGAGCAGCCAAAGCGGCGCGCTGACCTTCGGTATCAGCGGTGGAACTGTGGGCAGCGTGGTAGTGGGTCAGTCGACATACAACGTATCGAGCGTTGGTCAGTTCGGCACGCTTTACGTCAACAGCATCTCCGGAAACTATACCTTCGTTCCGAACAATGACGCGATCAACGCGTTGAAGGTCAACGCGATCCAAAACTTCGTCATCACCGTGGGGGACGGCACGCTCTCGACGAGTGAGAGCTTCAACATTACCATCGTTGGTGTCGACGACGCCTCCATCATCTCCGGCGCCAAGGCTGGCGCGGTTGTGGGGGCAGTCGGCGTCAGCGGAGCCTCGCCCGGCCTGCTCATCGCGAGCGGCACGCTCACCGACACCGATGTCGACGACCCCGCCAACACCTTCACCGCGGTGAACGTGCCGACGACAAGCGCGGGCGGCCATGGCACATTCACGCTAACGACGGGCGGCGTGTGGACCTATACGCTCAACAACGCCGACAGCTCCGTGCAAGCCCTCCACGTCGGCGACACGCTGACCGACAGCTTCACGGTGACCACGATTGGCGGAACCCCGCAGGTGGTGACGATCACCATCCACGGCCCGCTGATCGAGGCCAGACCGGCGCCGTCGCTGACGCTGAGCGAGACCCATCTCACGGCGACGGCGCTGGACGACAACATCGCCGGCTCGGCACCGAACGCCGCGTTGACGACGACCTCTGGCGAGTTCTCGGCGGCATTCGTTACCGAAGCGGGTCTGGCGGTCAGCTACGGGCTGACGATCACCGGCGGCAACGGTGCAGCGTCGGGGCTGATCGACTCGCACACCGGCCTCTCCGACGTGCTGGTTCTGAACGGTAACACCATCGAAGGCCATGTCGGCACAGCAAGCGGCACGCTCGCGTTCACCATCACGGTCGATCCGGGCACCGGACGCGTAACCTTCGTCGAACACCGAGCGGTGGAACAACCGCTTGGCACCAGCCCGGACAGCGGCGAAGCGATCGCGCTGGGGACAGGCATTGTAAACCTGATCGCGACAGTGACGAACGGCGACGGCCAGTACCAGGATGTAAGCATCGATCTCGGCAAGCAGCTGACGATCACCGACGATGGCCCGAGCATCAAGGCGAACGCAACCGCCCCGTCACTGACGCTGAGCGAAACGCATCTGACGGCGACGGCGCTGGACGACCACATCGCGGGCTCGGCGCCGTGCGCGGCGCTGACGACGATTTCGGCCGATTTCTCGACGGCATTCACTGCGGTTCAAGGCGCCGATGGCGCGACGACCCACTATGCGCTGGCGATCAACGGCGGTAACGGCACAGCGTCGGGCCTGATCGACTCGCACACGGGCTGCGCCGACGTGCTGGTCCAGCACGGCAACACCATTGAAGGCCATGTCGGCACGGCAAGCGGGGAACTGGCATTCACCATCGCGCTCGATCCGGCCACGGGAAGCGTGACTTTCACCGAGTATCGCGCGGTGACGCATCCGCCTTGCACCAGCGCCGACGAAGCCGCGTCGCTGACCGCCGGCATCGTGAACCTGGTTGCCACCATCACGGACAAGGATGGCGATAGCCAGAGCGCGAGCATCGACCTCGGCAAGCAATTGACGATCACGGACGATCACCCGACCATTTGCGGCTTCCCGGAGACCTTCGTCGCCGCTCAGGACAATCAGACCGCAAACGGCACTTACCATGTCGATTTCGGCGCGGATGGCGACGCCGCGATGCGCGTTGCCGTCCACGATGGCGCAGTCGGCTGCACGGGATACGATCTGGCCACGTCATCCCTGGGTGACGGCATCACCTCGGTGCACGTCACCGGACATGGCGATGACTACAGCTTCTACTATACGACCCATGAGGTGGGCGGCGGTGTCGAACTCGATGCGTATCTCGGCGATTGCGGTGGCACGCTGACCGATCCGTACTTCAAGTTGCTGATCGATCCGGATGGAACCTATTGCTTTGATCTTGAGCACGCCGGACTGTCGAAGAACGTCACCGTTAGCGGATCCGATTTCGACGCCCCGGCCTGCGGCACGCCGTCATTGACCGCTCCGGACGGACAATTGGTGATTACCGGGTCCGACTGCACCGGCCATCCGCTCGACGTCAAAGCGTCGGAGTGCGGTATCGCGGTCGGTGACAGCGGACTGCAGATGGATCCCACTGAGCAGTTGAATCTCGCGTTCTCCGGGAAGCAGTCGCAGGTCAGCTTCGATCTCACGCAATGGCAGGGTTATGGCACCGCCGGCGTGATCCTCAAGGTTCTTGACGGCAGCGCCGACGTTCACGACTTCTGCATCGATGTTCCCAAACCGCTTTGCGGCAGTGCCAGCTTCGTGGTCCACGAGACATCGGACGCTTCGTTGATCGACACCTACACTTTTGATGCCGCGACGACGACGTACACGCTGTACGTTGACAAGGCATTCAATCAAGTCCAGGTCGACTACGATCGGCCGGAGGCCGGGCACCCCACCTTCGCGGTCAACAACATCAACTATATTGAAAAGACGAGTATCAACGCGGATCTCCTGTTCGATGTAACTGCGGTCGACGGAGATGGCGACTCGGCTACGACCAATCTTCAGGTCGATATTCAGTGCCATACGGCGGGAATGGACGCCTTCACATTCGCGCCCAGCCCGGACAGTGCTGCTGCACCACCGGTCGGCGGCAGCACCAGCGCTCCAGCGCCCGTCAGCGCTGCATCAACGAGCGGCCACGAAGACGCAGCATGGTCGCAGGCCATGGTGCCCTTCGTAGGGGACGGAACGTCCGGAACCGAGCAGTCCTTTCATTTCGCGGAGCAGCTTCCGAGCCTTGAACAGCAGGGAGCTTCGGCCCCTCTACAATTCGATCAAGCCGCCGCGTGGTTCGGTCACAGCCAGGATTTCGCCGGCTTTCGCCTGGCACAAGGGGCTGCAGATGGAACGCCACCAACTGGCCCGGCGATCGCGGAGCACCAGCCAGTTTATTCCTCAATCAACATGGACGCCGTCGTGACCCATACGCCTCACGATCTGATCGTCTAGCTATCCCCCGCGCTCAGGGCCAGCATCTGGCCCGCGTCGGATCTTGACGCGGGCCAGGATGATTTCTCGTATCAGTGCCAGCCTTCGCCGGCCTTCAGCGCCGCCGAGAGGCTGCGCACCGGACGCGTCACCAGCGGATCGAGATCGAAGCGCTTCTCGAGCAGGCGGAGGATCGACGTGGTGTCGAAGTCCTCATGCGCGACGCCCGATTTGTTGAAGCGCTTGGCGATCAGCAGCGCCGGAATGCGGGTGCCCGGGCCCCACTGGTCCGCAGCACGGGCCTCGGCACCACGGCGGCTGTGCGGCGGGGGCGGAACGTGGTCCCACTGTCCACCGAACTCGTCATAGGTAATGACGATCAGCGTGTCCCTGCCGTCCGGCCCTTCGACGATCGCCTTGACGAGATCGACGAGATGCTGGCTGCCTTCGGATTCGCTGGTGTAGCCCGGATGCTCGTTCTCCTCGCCGATCGGCTTGATGAAGCTGACCTGCTTCAGCCGGCCGTTCTTGGCCGCCTGGATGAACTCAGCCTCGTCCTTCAGGTGATCCCTGCGGGCCTGCGTTCCCGGCGCGTAGCTGGCGAAGTAGTTGAGCGCCTGATGGTGGAATTGGAAGTCCACATCGGGGCAGTTCGGGAACACCGCCGTGGCGAGATGGTTCGGATCGGTGCAGGTCGTGCCGTTGCCGTTGGTCCAGCCGGACGCGCCGACATCGCCATTGGCGTTCGACCAGCCGCCCGAATACCAGGCCCAGTCGACATGCTTGCCCGACAGCCGATCGCCGATATTCGGCGTGTGCAGCGGCGGCAAGCGCTTGATGTCCGGGGTGCCCGGCGAATAGGGCTGGTAGGTCGGCTGCGTGGTGTTGACCGCGTAGTCGCCGCAGGCGAGGCCAGCCGGCAGGCCGGGCTGGTTGCATTTCGCCGTCAGCTGCGCATCCTTCACGGTCGAGACCGGCGTGTAGAGCGGCGTGCTGGTCGGCATGCCGTTGGCGTCGACGATCGCGTGGAAGTCATTGGCGCTGCCGTCGTTCAAGGCACCGACGAATTGCGGCGCCGCAGCCGCGACCAGGAACTGGTGGTTGAGGAACGAACCGCCGAAGGCGCCCTGGAAGAAGCTGTCGGCGATCACGTAATTCGGCGCACCGTGGCCGTGCAGATAGGTGTAGATGGGCAGCTTCTTGGTATCGTAATAACCCATCACCAGACCCGCGGCGTCGCTGCCGGTCATGTAGCGGTTCTGCCGGCCGCCGTTGAGCTGGTACTGCTCGCTGTAGAAGCGATGCACGATATCCTCGGTGCAGCCGCCGGGCGAGCCGGTGCCGTTGAGGAAGCCGTGCGCCGCGAAGGCGCCGAGCGGCTTCGGACAGGTGGTCGCCGAGGTCGGGATGAAGTCGTTGATCTCGAACGGCTTGTTCTTGAACGCGCTGAGGATCGCGACCGAGCCCGTGTTATCGGTGCAGGTCGTCGGCTGCGGCGACGGTGAGGTCAGGTTGACGTCATTCTGCAACAGGCAGCCATAGACGGTCTGGTTGTCCTGCCGGACCTGCAGCGTATGGGCCTGATCGGCGTCGGAGGTGCCATTGATCCGGTCACGGCCGACATCGCCCCAGTGCCCATAGAGGTTATCGAAGCTGTGGTTCTCCTGGTAGATGACGACGATGTGCTTGTACTGATGCACACCTTCATGGCCGCGGTCGCGCAGGTCACGCAGCTCGTCCCTGACCTCGTGCTTGAACTCATCAATGATCTTTTCGACCAAATTCTCGGCCTTTGCCATCGGTGAGATGGCAACGGCGCCAGCAACAACTGCGAGCGCCGGAATGGCTCCCCAAAGCCGCATAGTGCTCTCCTGATTTCAGAAAGAAATAGAAATGGAGTTACACGCTATGCAAAACACATTTCGCCGGGATGACCGTTTTTCGACGCGCGCACAAACACGTGAAAAGATGCACGGGCCGATGAATTCGTCGCTCTGTCAAATGCAGATCGGCTTGCGTCCCGTTCATCGATCGTCATCAAACCGCAATCAACGATCGTCTATCCAAACAGATGGTCATTGATCCTGCCGACAGGAAACTGTCACCTCTCTGACATCTTCCGACCTACGGCAGCGCAAATGCATTGTGACAGGGGCGTTTTCTCGCAATGGCTTGGGATATTCTGACGTCCGGCTCCGGAAAATGTCGTGTGGCACCGGCCGATCGTGGCATCAGAACGGCACGGGTCACGTTGCTGGCGCTCGTCGTTGCGCTCCTCCCGTTGCGGGCGATGGCATTCCCGCTCGGCGGCGACCAGACCGTGCTGCCGGCCGGCACTGAGTTTTCGGAGGAAGCGCTGGCGCGGCCGCGCGAAATCTTTCATTCCGAAGCGATGGGCGGGCGAAAGTCCTATCTGGTCAATCTCGGCGATCTCGCGTTCAATTCGCCTTCCATCCTCGGCGGCAAGGCCCGCCAGGCCGAGATGAGCTGCGGCACCTGTCACGTCAACGGCGCATCGAACCCGAAATTGTTCGTTCCGGGCGTATCCTCCCGCCCCGGCACCTTCGACACCACCAGCCTCGTCTTCAACGCCAAGACGTTCAACAGCATCCTCGATCCGGTCAGGATTCCGAGCCTGCGGGGCGCCCGCTTCCTCGCGCCCTACGGACATGACGGGCGCATGACCTCGCTGCGCGACTTCGTATATAATGTCATCGTCAATGAGTTTTCCGGCCCGCGGCCGAGCGATGCGGTTCTCGACGGCCTCGTCGCCTATATCAACGATATCGATTTCCTCCCCAATCCGAAGATTGCGCCCGGCGGCCGGCTTGCCGCGCAGGCCAGTGTTGAGGAACGGCGCGGCGAGGCGCTGTTCTTCAAGCCATTCCCGAAGCAGGCCGAGCTGAGCTGTGCCGGCTGTCATCTTCCGGCCGGAACCTTCAACGATCAGCTGCGCCACGACGTCGGGTCCGGCGGACTGGTCAAGACTCCCACGTTGCTCAACGCCAATTTCAACGCGCCGTATTTCCACGACGGCCGCTATGACAGCTACGAACAGGTCGTCGGTCATTTCGATCGCGTGTTCGACCTCGAATTGTCGACCCAGGACACGCAGGACCTCGCGGCCTATCTGAATGCGGTCGGGGACGGCGAACGCCCCTTCGACAAGGACGGCGTCGTGCTCCGGATGAAGGAAGTGCTGGAGCTTTCGAGCGTGCTCGAGGTCGCGATCCCAGCCGCCGACACCGCGGTGGTGTCGCTGGCCGTCACCGGGGTCGGCGCCGAACTGCGCGAATTGACCGAGCACATTCCCGACATCAGGAACACCTCGGTCGGCGGCAAGGACGAACGGCTCGCGGCGCGCGCAATCCTGAAGGACCTCGTTCTGACCTTGCGCCGTATCGACCTCGAAGTCGGGGCCGGCCGGATCGACGAAGCGATGGCGGAATACCGGAAATTTGCCCAGCTGGTGAATTTCGACGTTCCGGTCGCCCTGAAGAAGGCCGAGCCCTGGTCCCTCTTCAACAGCAACGTGCATCAGTCGCACTACACGGCGCTCGGCCGGATACTGCCGGTGACGAGCCGGCAGCCGCAGTAGTGCCCGCACTCACTGCGAAGCCGGCGGCGCGACCCATACATCGCTCTGCTGGATCCGGCGGATCAGCGCTTGCGGGTCGAACTTGCGCAGACCTGCGGGAATTTCGAAGGTTTGCGCCGGCTGCGGTTCGTCGCGGATGTGATCAGCGACGATCACCGTCCCGTCCGCGGTCTTGATCTGCACCGGAAACCCGCGCGCGCGGTCGACCCAGCCGGTAAAGCTCAAACCGGACGGCGCCGCTACGCGATAGACATCGGTGTTGCGCTCCGCGATTGCCTCTTCTCCATCGCGCCGGCATTGCCATGTCGCGACATCGACCGGCGCGGAGAGCTGCGCCATTGCCAGCCATTGCCGGCAGGGATCGCTTGGGTCGACCGGGACGAACAGCTGGGTGAGCGGGCTCGATTGCATGGCCTTCATGAAGACGTGCGCGGCCGGGCGGACGAAATAGGCAGCGGGCTTTGCGGTATCGAGCAGAAAGAAGCCATCGGGCAGCGCGGTTGGATCGATCCTCGCCTTTCGCTCCGAGACCCGCAACGTTCCCATCGCCGTTACCGTATTGTCCTTCCGCGCGACGAGGTCGGCGGAAAACTGCTGCGCCGCGGCCGGCATCGGTGCGTTGGCCAGGATGGCCATTGCGAACAGGCAGGCGGTAGCGCGCCTGCTGTCCTTCCACATCTTCTTGCATGTCTTCTTGCACGTCGTCTCGTCGCGCTTCATCGCATAATCCCCGGTCGGTCAGCGGGCGGGCAGGCAGAACATGACAGCGCCGACCGAACCAATGGTTCGATCGGCGCCGATCTCAGTTCAAATCAAGACCTCGTCCTGGACGAGAGCTCGATCACTCGGTGTAGGACAACGCGACCGGCTTGCTGAAGTCGAACGCGTCGAACAGGTCAGACAGTGCCGGGCTGTTGGTCGGGACGTACTCGTTGTTCCTCGAGTAGGTCGGGTTCGGCAGGTTGTCGCGGCTGCGGTGCGTGAGCGGCTCGAGAGCCCAGTTGCGCTCAATGAACTTCAGCAGCGAAACGTGGTCGGCGTAGTTGTGGTTGACCTTGCCGCCCGTCGAATAGGGCGAGAGGATCAGGGTCGGAATACGCGGTCCGTCGCCGAAGAAGTCGATCGACTGCGTATAACCGGAGTCCCAGTAGCCGCCGGCTTCGTCCCAGGTGATGAAGACCGCGGTATCGGCCTTCAGCTCCGGATTGTTGTCCAGCGCGTTGAGCACGTTCAGGACATAGGCCTCGAACAGATCAACCTTCGAGCTCTGCGGATGACCGTCGAGCAGACCGTCCGGCTTGCCGAACGACACCGCGGGCAGCGTGTTGTGCTGGATCGCCGTGATCAGATCCGCCGTGTCCTTCATGTGAGCCTGACGCACGGCCGCGTTGGCCATGATCGAGGTCGCATACTGGAACGGGTTGCAGATCTGGCAGTAGGCAACACCGAGCGCGTGCGCCGGATCGGCGACTGCAGCGGCGCCGAGGTTGGGGTTCGAGGGGTTGGCGGCAACCGCAGCGTTGGAAAGCGCCACGGCGTCGTTGAACGCACCACCATAGAACGCCCAGGTGATGTTCTTCTCGATCAGAGCGTCACCGATCGTGCGAACCGACGACGGCGGGACGTTGTTGCCGCCCGACAGCGCGCCGTTCGGCAGATAGCCCGGATTGACGTTGTTGAGCATGTAGTAGTGGTTCGGCTTGCAGTTCGGCTCCGCCGCGTACGGCAGATTGTTGAGGTAGGTGACGATCGGCTTCACGCCGGGCTGGAACACGTCGGAGCAGTTGCTCCAATTGCCGTCGACACTATAGCGGTTGACCGAGCCCGCAACCGGATTCGGGTTGGCGATCAGGGTGGCCGGCGGCGTCACCGGATTGCCCTTGCCGTCGCTCCAGAAGGCCGCATCGCCGGTGCCGAGCATGAAGTGGTTCGCGCCGGTGCCACCGTGGAACGACTGGTGGAAGTTGTCGCTCAGCGTGAAGCGATCGGCGAGCATCTTCAGGATCGGAGCCTGACCCTGCTGGGCATTGTAGAAGCCCATCGAGTTGGCCATGCTCTTGTTGGATGCCGAATAGGTCGCCATCACGAACGGGAACAGATCGTTCAGGCAGCCCGAATTGTTCTTCTTGGTGGCGTTGGCGGCGCTACAATCTTCCTGCTGCCAATCCTGATAGAAGCGATGGGTCGAGTCGCCGGTGTAATCGTCGTCGCTGATCTGCTCGCCCTGCAGCTGGAACGGTCCATTCAGACCGCCGGCCCCGGGAATGCGGGTATCCAGCACGCCGGTCGGCAGGCCGCTGAAGCCGGTGGTCAGGATGTCGAGATCGGCCGGGTCCATGTCCTTCTCGACGCTGGCCTCAGTGATCGTCTTGAACGGGGCACCAGTGTCGCTCTGCGCGGTCGGCGTACCGTTGGTGTTCGGCTGCGGCATCAAATTGGTCGCGTTGTAGGGCGACTTCGCAATCGCCGGCGCGCCGATGTAGAAGGACGGCTGGCCCGCAACCGAGTACTGCTGCGCTTGCGCGAAGTTCGGTCCCGGCGTTCCATCCTCGTTGACGATGCCCTTCGACAACAGGTTGGAGATGGTCTGGCCCTTGCCCTTCGGCTTGTAGATACCGAACGTGTGATCGAGGCCGCGGTTCTCACCGATCAGGATGATGACGTGCTTGATCGGCGAAGCGGTCTTGCCCTTGCCGCCGTGATCCTTGTCGTCATGATCGTGATCATGCTTGACGCGATCAGATTCCTGATGCGCCTGGTGATTGTGATGCGGACGCTTGTCCCAATCACTGTGTCCGCCCGGATAGTGAGCGGCATATGCGGCTGTTGCGACGAGCACCGTTGACGCGATGCAGAGCGCGGTGCTGGTTCGCCAGTGCTTTTTGTAGTTCAAACTCATTGTCGACCTCAGGGTGTTTGCGGTTAGCAACACACACTGCTTAGTGCGACAGTATGACGCATGGTTTTCGCTTACGTGAAAGCGCGCGAGAAATTTCGAAACGTTCAAATATTTTCTGTGGAGACATCTGTTGCTTCAGCTGCATCTCCACGATTCTATTCTTCAACTGAAGATCGAAGGCAGATGCAGCGCTCCACGCAACGACGCGGATCGCAACTGCTCTATGATTCAGTTCAATCAATGCGAGATGTGCCGGGAGCGCATCACCTCGCGCAGCGCAGCGTAATGCTGATCATGCACATCCTGATTGAACAACGACCACGGCTCGGCGCTCGCCAGTAATGCAGGCACCGCAGCAGCCATCAGATTGCGATAATTCCTGAACTCGGTTGCAGCATCGGCGTTACGCCCCGCGGCAACGGCCATCTCGATTCGCCGCAGCGTGAGCACGAGCTCCTTCAGCCCGTTGCGGGCAAGCACGCGCTGCTGCTCGCCGCCCGACACGCTGGTGTTCTTGCGATCGGGATATCGCTCGGTCAACTCGCGCAGCTCGCGGCCGATTGTATCGACTGCAAGCGCGACGATGTCCTTGTCGCCGGCAGGAATCGCGGTCGCGAGCACTGTCGAGAA
The DNA here is from genome assembly GCF_042258955.1 of Bradyrhizobium sp. ma5. Classification (NCBI taxonomy): domain Bacteria; kingdom Pseudomonadati; phylum Pseudomonadota; class Alphaproteobacteria; order Hyphomicrobiales; family Nitrobacteraceae; genus Bradyrhizobium; species Bradyrhizobium sp. ma5. The sequence goes on along the minus strand of NZ_CP170156.1, from coordinate 912,141 downwards.
ATCGTTGATCTCCTTCAGCGTTGCACCGGCACCGTCGCGTTCATAGGGCTGCACGCCGTCGCCGACGGCCGTGAGATAGGCGACGAGGTCACCCTTGTCCTGCGCCGAGAGATCAAGCTGAAAGGTCCGGTCAAAATAATCAACGACCTGGTTGAAATTGTCGAAGCGGCCATCGTGGAAGTACGGCGCGTTGAAGTCGGCATTGCGCAGGGTCGGCGTCTTGAACAGTCCGCCCGAACCGACGTCATGCTGCTGGTGATCGACAAAACCGGACGACGGAACGTGGCACCCCGCGCAGCTCAGCGCCGGATCGTGCGGGAACGGCTTGGCGAACAACGCTTCGCCGCGGCGCTCCGCGTCGGTGATCTTGCCGGCCAGCCGCCCGGCGGGACCAAGGCTCGGATTGGGCAGGAAATCGATGTCGTGAAGATAGGCCACGATCGCATCGAGCGTGGCCGGTGACGGCTCGGGTCCGGCGAACTCGCTGGTGATGACGTTGTGGACGAAGTCGCGCAGCGAGGCGAACCGGCCATCGGCGCCGTAGGGCCCAAGATAGCGGGCGCCGCGCAGGCTCGGGATCCTCACCGGATCGAACGAAAGGTTATTGGCCTTCGGATTGAACAGCGCCCCGGTGGTGTCGAACGTGCCGGGTCGGCTCGACATCTTCGGCATAAAGAACTTGGCGTTGTTTGCACCATTGATGTGGCAGGTCCCGCAGCTCACGCCGGCCTGCCGCGCCACCTCGCCGAGCAGCCCCGGCGAATTGAAGGCGAGATCGCCGAGATTCACCAGATACGACTTGGCTCCGGTCCGCTCGGACTGAAACACCTCGCGCGGCTTGTCGAGCGCATCCTCGTTCAGCTCGGTCGCAACAGGCAGCACGGTCTTATCGCCATCGACCGGAAACGCCGCCACGCGCCCGAGCAGCGCGAGGGCGATGACCGCGCAGAGCAACGCAGCCGGATGCAGATGAAGCGATCTCATCGCGCCTGCGCCTCCAGCGTCGGGCGCTGCAGCCCGAGCTTTGCCGAGGCGCTCTGCAACGCGACGACCAGCTCCTCGCTGGTCTGGCGCAGATCGGCGATATTGACATGCGGCAGGTCCGGCGTCGCGACGATCGCCTCGAGCTGCTCGATCCGGTTCGTCACCATCTCGTCGAGCTTGCCGTCGACCGTATTGAGCGCGGCAGAGAAGATCGTGTGGTAGGCGAAGTCGATGCCGGCGATATTGTTGCGCATGTCGTCCAGCGAGGTGCCGCTGATGCGCGACTCGCCGCCATCGGCTTTGCTTTCACCGACTTCGTAAGCGAGCCGCACGGTGCCATCCAGGAGACCCTGCGGCGTCAGCTTGATATCCTTGAGCTTGCCGTGAAGATCATTCAGATGCTCGACCAGGCCCGTGGCATCGGTGGCGACCTCGGTGCTACCGGCTCCGAACAGCTTCGCTTCGATGGCGTGAAACCCGCTATCGGCATTGGGCCAGGCGTCGATCTGCGCATCGAGCTCAGGCACGAAGCCTGCGGTGAACACTTCCGAGCGCTCCCAGCCGGCGCGCGCCGACAGCCAGGCCTTCTTGGCGCCGGGCAAATCCGCCGCAGCGGCGCGCTCGCGCAATGCACGCGCGCCCGCCAGCGCACTGGCAACGCCCTCGATCAGATACGGCCGATAGCGCTCGGCGCCGTCCTCGAGCGCGCCCGCATTCGCGGCGCGCACGCCTGCCGACGCTGCCAGCAGAGCAAGGCACGCCGCCACTCGCATCTTGTGCATAGTCAACCCACTCGTCTGCCGCGAAGGGCTCGCGGCACGTAATCGGGCGAACTATTGTCGGTATCCTATGCGGATTTGTGACAGCGCAGACTTTTTGTCGCATCTTTTCTGCTTCGCGATCGTTGTTGACGATCACAATCCCGCAAACTCATTGCTCGATTGAAAATGCACTGTTCAACGCGCGCGAGTTGTTGCAACACAGCGTGTTCACGCATCACACTTGTCCCGCCACCATGCCAATCGATCGCGAAGCTCTCTATTTCATTGCATCTTACGGCGCGCTTTGCGTGCTGTGCTGCACCGTCGCGCTGATCGATCTGCGCCACGGCATCATTCCCGATTGGCTGAATCTCGCGATCGCGGCATTGGGGCTTGCACATGTCGTCATCACCGAGAATATCACAGCCGCGTTCAGTGCGATGGCGATCGCCGCCCTCGTCGGCGCCCTGTTCTTTCTACTGCAGAGACTCTACTTCGTCTTGCGGCATGTGGACGGCTTGGGACTGGGCGACGTCAAGTTCCTAGCCGCCGCGACGATCTGGGTCGGCGCTTTTGGGATTCCGACCCTGCTGCTGATCGCGGCACTCGCGGCACTTGCTGTTGCCGGCACCCTGCAACTCGCGGGGCACGAGATGAAGCGCCAGACGTCGATCCCGTTCGGTCCTTTTCTTGCGCTAGGACTTCTCCTGACGCTGGCCCTGCAGGGCTGGCTGGGATTGAACTAGCGCGGGAGCGAGTGCTCAATCACCGCTGGATCCGCGCCGCCAGCGGCCTCCTGTCGGCACTGACGGGAACAAGGCGGACATCGCCGCTCTCCTCGGTGCCCGGCTGAGGTAATGTGAGCACGGCGTCGTGCTCGTCTTTCTGCATCGTGACTTCGCGTCCGCTGATCGTTCGCAGCTTCCAGCCCTGGAAATCGTCGCCGAGCTTCAGCCGCAATGCGGTCTTGTTCGCTTGGTCGAGAAAGATCCCGAAGCTTTCATCGTCTCCCGCGATCGTGCCGACCAGCGACAGCGGCGGCGGCTCGAGCGCGACCTTGCGCGGCGGCGTCGGCAACGGCTTGCTGACTTCCGGTTCCGCGACGACGGCAGGCGGCGGCCGCCGCGACGGCGAGAACACCGGGCGGTCGCGGGTGTTGGACAGCGTCTTGAGCGGAATGCCCCACAGCGGATTTGCGCTGAGCGGCCGGGGCGTCGGAGCCGGCGAAGGCGTCACCCGGACCGAGGTCACTGGTTCGGACGGCGGCGGTGAACTCAACACCGGCCCGCCCAGGCGGGTATCATCGAGCGTCCCGGCGTCCAGTGCATCGCCGGATGGGTCAGGCACCGCAGCCGGCGCCGAATAGGCCGACACCGCCAACAGCACGATTGTTGCAGCGAAGCGTCGCATCACTTGGCTCCTCGCCATTGTCCGGATACGCCGAGCAGCACGCGCAGTCTGCCGGGATCGGCGCCCTTGGCCGCTTCGTCGGCGACGGGTTGCACGACCAGTTGGTCGATGAACAGGAACGGCATGCCGGCTTCGAGATCGTAGAGCACCTGCTGCAATTGCGCCTGCTCGATCTCGCTGCTCGCGACCATGCTGATGAAGCCGGCCTTGGCCGGCGCGTTGGGAACGTCGAGCTGCGTCGACAGCACATTGCCGCCGGCCTTGATCACGGCGCCCGATACGCGTTGCAGCAGGGTGGCGCCGGCAACCGTGACGGTCGCCCCCTCGAGATAGGCGGAGCCGGTCGGCATCGGGGACTGGCCGGGCGCGGTATTCGCCTTGGATCGTCCCTCGAGTTGCTCCAGCATTCCGGCCGACGCCGCAACATCGCTGCGCAGGCCAATGATGTCCGAGAGCGACGAGATGACGACGAACAGCAGCAGCACGAAGAGGCCGAGATAGCTCGCGGTCGCGACCAGTGGCGAAGTGCTGACGGCCGTCAGCGATCGGGATGCTGCGCTCATGAGCCGGACCCAAAAGAAGCGGATATGTTGGCCTCGACGTGGAACCGCTCCGCCGATTCATTCGCGGCACGGGTCGTCGGCGCGAAGAACGTCGCGCGGGTGAATTGCGGCGACTGCTCCAGCAGGCGGATCAGGGATGGCGCATCCTGGGTCAATCCGACCACCTGCACCTTGTTGCCCTCGATGCGGAGCTCCGTCACATAAGTCGTGTCGGGCAGAACGCGCGAGACCGCCTCCAGAACCATGACGCTCGACGGCGTCGTCTGTTTGCGCTTGGCGAGCAGGCCGACGCCGGACGAGTCGCCATTGGCATCGAGACGCAGCGCGGCGCGGCGCTGCGAGATGCGGTGTTGCAGGTCCGCCTGCTCGGATTGCAGCCATCCGCCGAGATAGATGTTCAGCAGCAGGGAGACCGCCGCCGCGGCTGCCGTCGAAACCAGGCCAATGCGCAACAGGCGCGGTACCGCAGGTCCGGCAAGGCCGCGTAGCGATCTGTCGAGCAGCGTCACCTGCTGCGGGGCGCCGTCGCCGCCAACCGCCGGCGCCGAGACCGCAACGGAGCCGGCGCCGAGCATCCTGGCCATCCGGACCAGCGGATCGACCTTGGTCGCCGCGGTCGCACTGAACGCGACTTCGATCCGGTCATTGGCGATCGGCTGCGGCGAACCCCAGCCAAACACCGCATCGGCGGCGGTCCATGGCGTCAACCGGTCGACCTGCGCGCGGATCATGCCATCGAGGAAGTCGCCCGCCTGGCTCGGGAAATCGAGCACGCGGCTGACGATTTGATCAGACCGCAATCGCACTTCGATGCGGCTGCCGTCGAACGCGGCCTTCCACTCTGCCGACAACGGAGGCTGCGGCGCGTCGTGATCGAGCCGGAACGAGACCGGCCCCGACGGCGAACCATCTCTCGCCACGGCGGCGCGGGCCGTGTACGTGCCGTCGGCATTCTCGTCGAGCTCGATGCTGCGCCGGCGCATGAACCTGCCGGCAACGCCGTCGACGGCCGTCGCGACCGCGCCGATCCATTGCTCGAACCATTGCCGTGCCTCGGCGAGCATAGCCATCAACCTCTCCTCTGCGGCAGAACCGTACTGCGCGGCTCGACATCGTTCTGCCAGGACAACACACGATAGGGCTCGACCTTGTCGCCGAGCGCGATCACCGCTTCAGACGTGGTGCGGTGACCGTTGCGGAACCGGATCGAGATTGCGATCCGGTAGCAAGGGCTCTGCGCCGTCGATGCCGCAGTTTGCGGGTTCGGCACCTGCGATCCAGCGGTGGGGCCGCCGTTCGGCGCGGAAGCCGGCGAGCCGAAGCTGTCCTGCTCTTTCCCCGCTGCTTTATTCACGGCAAGAGCGACTTCCGGCGCAGCGATCGCCGGATCGACATCCGGACTGCCGTTGAACACCGTCACGAACGGCAATACACGATCGACGAAGGCTTCGGGGATGCCGGCGACCAGCGCCAGCTCATTGACATGGGTGAACAGCCCCTGCCGCGGCGAATAGCCGAGCGCGTTGTAGCGCGCGGCCTCCACGTTCTCGCTGCCCGGCTCCGGCCGGGTTCGCCAGCCGACGATCCGGTCTGCGTACTCGCTGGCCGCGTCCTTTCGGGCGCCGAGCACCACGAAGAGGCCGATCAGCATCTCCTTCGATGCGTAGTTCAGGTCAACGCGGCCGGCCTCCGACGCGAAGGTGACAGCGACGCTGGCGTCGTCCAGCCCGAAATGAAACGCCCCGTGCTGCGGCCTCGTCTTCTCATCCGTCAGCGTCAGTTGATAGGCGGTGAGCTCGAGCCCGGCCGACACCAGCGCCTCGGTCTGCAACGACAGGTCGCTGGCCGCCAACGCGCGCGCCGACGCGGCGAGATAGGCCGAGAAGATGATCGCCAGCGACGACAGCGCAAGCAGGATCCAGAGCACCGCAACGATGACGAAGCCGCGGTTGGACGGCGATCGGCCGATATTGCCGGAGGCGCCCATCAGGTCTTCCCCTGATCGGCAGCACCGTCGGCACTTTGCTTGTCGCCGCAATTGCCGTCCGGCTTGGTGCAGTCGCTCGGAAGCTGGACGTGGACCGGCGCGATGGTCGACACCGACAGGACGCGCTGGCTCGCCGCGTCACGTACGGTCAACCGGATCATCGTCGGCAGCTTGTTGGCATCCTTCCACACGCTCTTCCAGGCCCGGTCAGGACCGGCATAGGCGAACGACAGGCGATAGGGTGCGCGCAGCAGCACGACGGGGCTGCCGAGATGCACCTGTTCCGACAGCGACACCCCGTCGGTCAGCGGCGTGAAGCGCGCCTGCGAACGAACCGTGACGAACTCGCCGCGATCCCGGGTTTCGCCAAGGCGCACCAGATCGAGCCCCGGCCCCGCATTCGGCCCCACCGACGTGCGCACGAACATCACGGACAGTTCCGATCCGTCGAACAGCGGCTTGTGGGTATCGCGGTTGGCGGCAACGAATTCCGCCGCGGCAAGATCGGCGCCGATCCGTTCCAGCGCGATGCCGATCAATTCGCTGCGCTGGATCCGGTCGAGCCCCCGGTTCCAGCTCGGCAGCCATTGCGCCGTGATGCTGGCGAGCGCCGACAGCAACAGCCCCATCAGTGCCAGTGCAACGATGGTCTCGATCAGCGTGAAGCCGCGTTCATGCGTTCGCTGTGCTGCGCCTGCCGGGGTCATTCCGATGACCTCGGTATCAGGCGCACGGTGCGAATGTCGGACAACGCGCCGCCCGGAGATTTGACGCGAATTCGCACCAGCTCCGGCGCCCAGGGCATGTTGCCCTCGGGCACCGTCCAGTCGCCACCGAGCGGACTGACCTCGATGGTCCAGCGGTAGCCTTCCGCCTGTCCCGTCGACGTGCCCGACTGCAATTCGGCGCGCGGCGGAATGCCGACCGTCATCAAGGTGCGCACCGCCTGCATCAGCGCAACGTGCTGCTCCATGGCCCGGACGCCGCGCGTCTTGACGCCCATCACCGCGCCGATCGCAACGATCGAGACAGCCACCAGCGCCAGCGCCACCAGCACCTCGATGATGGTGAACCCTGCATCAGGGCGGTTAGTTGGCGGCAACGTCGCGAGCAACGATTTCAACCCTTCCGGTGAGCCAGTTGACGCGGACCTCATATCCCGCATCGAGCCGCGTCAGCGCGATGGAGCCGCCGCAGGAACCGCCATTGGCGAAGAAGCGGATCGTCGACAGTGCGGCGCGGCGCTGACAGCTCTGCGGCAGCACCGCATCGAACCGCACGTCATCGGGGATTCGCACCGTCATGCGCGACGCGCCGGAGTGAATCACCCGGCTCGCCGCGTCGACCAGGGTCGCAACGCTGCTGCTGCGCTCGATGGCGGCATTGCGATCGGCCTTCAGCAGCGTTGCCGTCTGCAATGCATAGGCCTGCAAGCGCGATCGCGAGGTCTGGTGCGGAATGAACGGAAGCAGCACGGCCGCCAGCAGCGCGATGATGGCAAGGACGCACACCATCTCGAGCAGGGTGAAACCGCGCTGCGATGCCTCATTCATGCTCGCCATGCATCCTTATTGTTGGTCGTTGTTGGCGGCTGTGGTCTTTTCAAGCGAGATGTCGGCTGAGGTGCCGCTGCCGCCCTCCTGACCATCGGAGCCATAGGAGACGATGTCGTAGGGCCCGTGTTCGCCGGGCGAGCGATAGAGATAGGCATGGTTCCACGGATCGTTCGGAACGTTGCCGCCCTTCAGATACGGACCATTCCAGGCGGCGACCCCCGGCGTGCGCCGGACCAGCGCGGCAAGTCCCTCCGCCGTGGACGGGAAGCGCCCGGCGTCGAGGTAGAACAGGTCGAGCGCGCTGGAGAAGCTCTGCAACTGAATGCGCGCGGTCTTGACCTTGGATTCGCTGAGATAGTTGAGCACGCGCGGCCCGATCAGCCCCATGATGAGGCCGATGATCGCGATCACCACCAGCATCTCGACGAGGGTAAAGCCCGCCTGCCCTGAACGTCGAGGCGGTTGTGCGCGCGTCGGATCGCGTCCCGCTCGCATGGAGAATGTTTCGATGATCGTGTTGCGCGATATCATGACCGATGACCCCTGCTCTAACCGACTAGCTGCGTGACCGAGAGCAGCGCTGTCATGACCGACACGATCAGTCCGCCGACGACGGTGCTGATCGTGATGATCGCCAGTGGACCGACGATGCCGACGACACGGTCCAGGCTGCGCTGCAATTTTGCTTCGTAGAATTCCGCGACCCGCCCGGCCAGCACCGGAAGCTGCCCGGTCTCTTCACCGAGCCGCAGCATGCGGACCGCCATCGGCGGCAGGCTGTCCGCCACGGCGAGCGCGTCCGACAGTTTTCCGCCATGGCGGACGCGATCGGCGGCGGCGGTCCAGTTCGCCTCGCTGCCGGTCACCGCCATGATGTCGACGAGGATGCGCAACGCAGCCGTGAGGTTGACGCCGCTGCCAAGCAGGACGCCGAGATTGCGGCAGAACAGGCTCGCGCGATAGAACTGGAAGGCGCTGCTGATACCCGGCACCCGCGAGATCCCGCCGACCAGCGCGGCGCGCACGCGCGCCTGCCGCAACAGCCACCATGCGAGGGCAATCGTCGCCGCACTGATCAGGCTTGCCGCCGTGGCATTGGCGCGCAGGAAATCCGACACCGCGATGAAGCTGGCGAGTGCCGTGTCCGACTTGCCGCCGAAATCGCCAAGCACCGTGGAGAATTGCGGCAGCACGAACAGCAGGAAGAACAGCATCACGCCGGACGCGGCGACCAGCACGAAGGCCGGATACTGCATCGCGTCGGTCAGCTTGCGCCGCATCTGCTCGGAACGCGCGCGCTCGGTCCCCAGCATCTCGAGCACCGAATCGAGCGTGCCGGAGATTTCCCCGACCCGGACCAGGGCGATGTACATCGGCTGAAACAGGGTCGGATGATCCGCAACAGAATCGGCAAAGCTCTCGCCGGTGAGCAGGGCCGCGCGGATCTTCGCCACCACCGGACGCATGCGGCCGACATCGGCATCGCCGGACAGCAGCTCCAGGGCATCGTCGAGACGTGCGCCGGCCTTGAGCAGCAGCGCGAGATCGCGCGTGAACGTGGTGACCTCGACAGCACTCGGCCCGCCGAACAGGCTGCGGCCACCGGTGGCGCCGGATGCGCGCTTGTCCTCGGTGGTTTCGATCGGGAGCAGCTTGAGATATTCGATCCGCCGCGCCACCTCGGACGCGGTCGGCGCCGAGATCGTGCCGTTCACGATCTCGCCGGCCTGGGTCAAAGCGCGATAGCGATAATTGGGCACGGCGTCACCGCACCGTCGCAACGCGGAGGATCTCGGCGGGCGAGGTCAATCCGGCGCGGCATTTGGCAACCCCGTCATCGAGCATCGTGGTCATGCCCGCCTTGATTGCCATGGAATCGATCTTCATTCCGTCGGTTCGCTCCCCGATCAGTTCGCGCAGTTCATTGGACAGTTCGAGCAGCTCGAACACGCCGAGACGGCCGCGATAGCCGGTCCCGCCGCAACGTTCGCAGCCGCATGGATCGTGAATGATCTCGCTTTCCCGGAACCCGAGCGCGGCGAGCCGGGGATCCTCGGTGAAATCGGCGGTTGCCAGCGGCCGCGCGGTCTTGCAGCGCTCGCACAATTGCCGGACCAGCCGCTGCGCGATCACGCCGCGCAACACCGATCGCAGCAGATAGCCTTCGACCCCGAGGTCGAGCAGGCGCGGCACCGCGGCAGCCGCCGTCTCGGTATGCAGCGTCGTCAACACCAGATGCCCGGTCAGCGCCGCATGCACCGCGACATGCGCGGTCTCGGAGTCGCGGATTTCACCGACCATGATGACATCAGGGTCCTGGCGAACGAAGGAGCGCAGCGCGGTGGCGAAGGTCAAGCCGATCGCCGGCTTGACCTGGGACTGGTTGACGCCGGGGATCTCGTATTCGACCGGGTCCTCGATGGTCAGAATCTTGCGGCTGGGCTGATTGAGGATCGAGAGGATCGTCGCCAGCGTCGTGGTCTTGCCGCTGCCGGTCGGTCCCGTGATCACGACCATGCCGTATGGCAGCTTCAGCAGCCGCCGCAGCTTGGCTTCGTCGGGCTCCGAGAATCCCAGCTTCTCGACGACCAGCAGGCCGCGATCCTTGGGCAGGATGCGAATGACGGCGGATTCGCCGTGTTGCATCGGCATGATCGCAACGCGGATATCGATGTCGGTGCGCCCGGCCCGCAGCCGCGCCGCACCGTCCTGCGGCAGGCGACGCTCGGCGATGTTCAGATTGGCGATGATCTTGATGCGGGAGACCACCGCCTGCGGCAGCACTCCCGAGAGCGCCGCGACCGGCCGCAGCAGGCCGTCAATGCGCAAGCGCACCATGAGGCCGGAGGAAAACGGCTCGATATGGATATCGCTGGCGCGCAGCTCGACGGCCTTCTCGATCAGATCATTGACCGCGCGCACCACCGGCGCGCCGCTGGCGAGATCGCGCAGGCTCTCGATGTCGTCTTCCCGGGGCAGCGCTGCCGCCATATCGGCGGTCTCGGCCTCCTCGGCGCTGGAAGAGTTGTTCAGGGCGATGGCAACGTCTTCCGACGAAGCCACCTTCACAGTGATGCCGGCGCCGAGCACGATCTGCGCCGCCCGCAGCGTCGCCTGGTCGGTCGGGTCGACGACCGCGAGGACAGTGCTCCCATCGCCAGTTCGGCACGGATAGACCATGGTCTCACGCAGGAAGCGCGGCGAGAACGCCGCGACCAGCGGTTCGGCCGATGTCATGTCCTGGAGTGTCAGGCGGCCGAGCGCGAAGAAGCGCGCGGCCTCATCGGCGAATTCGGTCGGTGAGAGGCTGGTGACCTCCCACAGCTTCAATTGCCTGACGTCGGCGCCCTGCCCGGTCCGCTCAGGCGATCCGTCGTTCGGCGCCAAATGATTGTTCTGACGCAGATAATCCACGAACCGAACGGACAGGTCGTTGGCCATTCTCGATATCCCGCCACACTATCCCGGATCAGTCCGTGCCATCCGCCGCAGCGTTCGGCTCTCGGCAATTCTGCGGTTATCGATCCGAAGTGTGACAGCTGTGCGAAGTCACATCGTTCGCCTCGCTCAAGAAACCTTGACGTGGCATCGCGGACACGGCTGCGCCCAGTTGCACGTTTGGGGCGCGATGCGATGGGCAGGTCGCGAACGACAATCATGTAACCAATTTATTTCTGTCATGTTCGATCGATAAGAGTCCCTCCGGGGTAGGACCGATCGTCGCACGCCGTCGAAATTTCAGTTAGTCAGAGCGAAGGGCCTTCATGCAACGCGTAGGCACAGTGGGCCGCTGCCCGACGATCCGTGGCGGCCTGGCAGCCATTTTTGCCTTGACGTCACTGGGGTTGCTGGCGTCCTGCAATTCCGCGACGGTCGGCGAGAGCGTGGACGCGTCCCAGGTCGACGTCACCGACAAGGTGCGATCGCTCGATCTCTTGCCGCGCCAGCCGCAACCGGTGAGCGGGCTGGCGGCAGCGGGCGGCAGCCAGAGCGGCAGCGTCCGCGCCGCGATGTATGAGGGAAGCGACGTGACTGGGGTCGCCGACGCGCGGCCGCAGCCGGCGTCGAGCGGCAATGGCTTCGATCTGAATTTCGAGAGCACGCCGGTTGCGACCGTCGCCAAGGTCGTGCTCGGCGACATCCTGCATGTCGGATACACCATCGACCCGCGGGTGCAGGGCACGGTGAGCCTGGTGTCGGTCCGCCCGGTGCCGAAATCCGACATGGTCTTCGTGCTCGAAAACGCGCTTCGCCTGAGCGGCGTGGTGCTGTTGAAGGATACCGCGGGCTATCGCCTGACGCCGCTCGGCGACGCCGTCGGCGGCGGCCGCGTCGATGCTGCGGCGGCCAATCCCGAACCCGGATTCGGCATCTCGGTGGTCCCCCTGCAATATGTGTCGGCGCAGACCCTGCTGAAGCTGACCGACAGCTTCGCCACCAGGGCGGGCTCGATCCGCGCCGACACGACGCGCAATCTGCTTCTGATCCAGGGCACCGGTGCCGAGCGCCGCACCGCAGTCGATACCGTGCTCAGCTTCGACGTCGACTGGATGCGCGGCCAATCGGTCGGCATCTTCCCGATCTCGAGCGGCTCGCCCGCGCCCGTCATCGCCGAGCTGGAGAAGATCGTCGATTCCGGCGAGAACGGCCTCAGCCAGAACGTCATCAAGTTCATGCCGATCGCACGCCTCAACGCGGTGCTGGTGGTGACCAAGAAGCCGGACATGCTGCACACGGCAGCGACCTGGATCAAGCGCCTCGACCGCAACGACACCGCGCGCACCTCGGTCCATGTCTACCGCGTTAAATACGGCGACGCGCGCCAGATCGCGCGGGTTCTGACCGACATGTTCCTCGGCGGATCATCCGGCAATCTGCTCGACAGCGCCGACAGCCAGCTCGCGCCCGGCTCCGGCACCTCGTCGACGTCAAGCGTCGCCGACCGTCTGTCGGCGAACGGCAACTCGGGCTCGAACTCGGGCAGCTTTGCCTCGCGCGGCACGTCAGGGACAGGCGCAGCCGGCCAGGGCCTCGGCCAGGGATTTGGCGCCGGCGGGCAAGCGAACAATCAAAATCAGGGCCAGGGCAACAATGCCGCGCTGGATGCCGGACGCGGCGCTGGCTCGGGCTCGGGCAACGGCCAGCCCGTCATGCAGGACGTGCGGATCACCCCCGACGTCGTGAACAACAATCTGCTGATCTATGCCGACCAGGCCAACTACCGCATCATCGAGTCGACGCTGCAGCAGATCGACGAGCCGCAGCTTCAGGTCGCGATCGATGCGACGATCGCCGAGGTCACGCTCAACAACACTTTGTCCTATGGTGTGCAAACCTATCTCACCAGCAGGAACCTCGGCCTGAAGCCGAACGTGGGCTCGTTCACTGGCACCCAGGCCACCACGGCGCCCGCGACCACCACGGACGCGACCACCGGGGTCGCCTCCGTCGCAGGCTCGGTCACCAATGCCTTCATCAACCGCGCCTTCCCGGGTTTCAACTTCCTGATCGGATCCGAGACGCAGCCGAGCTTGATCCTGGATGCGCTGCATGCCGTCACCAGCGTCAAGGTGCTCTCCAATCCGTCGCTGGTCGTGATCAACAACCAGGTCGCGACCCTGCAGGTCGGTGACGTCGTCCCGGTGTCGACCGGCAGCGCGACGGTGCTGACCGGAAGCAACACGGTGGTCAACACCATCGACTATCGCAACACCGGCATCATCCTGCGGGTCTCGCCGCGGGTCAGTGTGAACGGCACCGTGCGGCTCGATGTCGAACAGGAAATCAGCAACGTTCCGCAGACCAGCGCGAACAGCCTGACCCCGACGGTGTCGGAGCGGAGGGTCAAGAGCCAGATCGCGGTCGCCAACGGCCAGACCGTCCTGCTGGCGGGCCTGATCAGCGAACAGCAGAGCGGCAACCGCAATGCCCTTCCGGTGCTTGACCAGATTCCCGGCCTCGGCGACGCCTTCGGGCATCAGAGCAACGCGACCCAACGCACCGAGCTGATCATCTTCATTCGCCCGCAGATCATCCGCAACGGTTCCGACGCCCAGATTGTGGCCGAGGAGCTTCGTTCGAAACTGCGCGGAAGCATCGCCACGACGACGACCAATGCGCCGATCACCACCAGCTTCCATTGAGCAGGGCGACACGATGCTCCTCACGCGCGTGCTTCGGACAAACCTTTGCGCTTCGCTTGCGGTCGTGGCCTGGGCGATGACCGCATCGGTCGCGAGCGCCGACAGCCTTGCGCGCGGAACGGCCGCCTTCCATCGCGGCGACTATGTCAGGGCATTTCACGAGCTCTCGCCGGCCGCCGATCGCGGCAACGCAAGAGCCCTCGGCATGCTCGGCTTCATGTATGAGCACGGCTTCGGCGTACCGCAGGCCTACGCGGCCGCCGCCAACCTCTACTATCGCGGCGCCATGCAGGGCGACCCGTTCGCACAAGCCATGCTGGGCTTGAGCTACGACAAGGGCCACGGCGTTCCGACCGATTTCTTGCTGGCCTACAAATGGCTCAATCTGGCGGCGGCCCGCACCGGCGGGCGACAGCGCGATGCCTATCTCCGCTTCCGCGATGCGGTCGCATCCAAGCTCTCAACCTATGAGATCATCGCCGGCCAGCGGTTTGCATTGGAATGGGTCCCCGACCGGCAGGCACCGGACGTGCATCTGACGGTCAAGTAGCTTCCCGCGCCGGCTTCAAGCTGGGAGGCGCGTGTCCCCTCTGCACCTTCCGCCGCCGGAGCCGGCGCCAGCCGATCACGATACCGCTGATCGAGACGATCGTGCCGACCGCCGACAGCAGCCAGACCACGACGTCGCGCGCCGGCGAGATGCGCAGCAGCAGCGGGAAGTCCAGGCTGTGCAGCGCGTTGAACAGCCAGCGGTAGGACCGGCGGCTGTCGTCGCTGCGGTCGAGTATCTCGGCGCTGACCGGAGAGATGTGCAGCCAGGTGTGGGCGGGATCGTCGAAGACGATGCGCAGCACCGGAAGCTCGCGCGCCTGGTGCAGCGTGTACCAGTAGGCGTCCGGTTCATCGAGCTGCCGCGCCGATATCACCGCGGCTCCCGGCATCGCGCGCCGGGCGGCAGCGATGATCGCATCGCGCGAGAGTGTCACGGGCGCGCCGGTCACGGGATCGGCAAGGCTTCGACGGCCATTGCTGTCGTCGAGCATCACCAGGGGGCGGCCGCCGATCCAGACGTAGCGCGCTTCCACGGCCTGCGCGGATGGCGCTGCCCGGAAGCCGGCAACGATATCGGGTGTGTCGTGACCGCTGTATCCGGCTGCGATCTCGCGCATAACGCCACGGCCGGAGAACGCGCCGCCGGGATTGAGCGACAGCCAGCCGCTGAACATCCAGGTGAAGATGAAGATGCCGCCGATCAGGCCGGCGATGTGATGCCAGGCCATCCAGCCGCGATAGGGCGAGACGGCGCCATCAGCATAGCGGCGCGTCAGGCGCAGGCGGAGAATACCGATCCAGAAGCCGGTGACCGCGACGACCAGACACACACCCGAGATCCACAGCACCACGTCCCGCCAAAGCGGGCCGTCCTTGCGCAACACGGTCGGATAGATCCAGTGCGGGATCGAGCCGAGCCAGTTCCAGATACGTTCCTGCCGCGTGGTGTCGAGCGCGATCTCGCCGCTGCGCGAGGAGACGTAGAGCTCGGTGTCGTCAGCGTCGCCGAGACCGATCAAATAGAGCGGCCGCAACGGATCGAAGCGTGCGGTGACCGACCATTGATCGCGCGTCACCGTATCGAGCAGTTGCGGCTGCACGGCGCGCGGATGGTGCTGGGCAATGGCAAGCGCCTGGTCAGGCGTGACCTGGTCGATCACGCTGCCGTCGATCGCCGAGATGGTGACCGCGCCGCCCTTCCATCCGGTCACGCGATAGACCGGAACGTCGTCCATCATCGAGAGCCGGAGATCGCGCGGATAATGCTCCGCGCCCGCGATCGCCAGCGCGCGATCGGGAGCGACCTGCACCTTGTTCCAGAGAATGACGGGGAGCGCGGACAGGCGCTCGCTGTCAGTGAGGCGCGGAAAGGCCACGTACATCATGACGAGACCGGAGATGAACCACATCGCGAAGAACAGACACGTCGCAATGCCGATCCAGCGATGGACGACATAGAGCCATCGCCGCGCTCGCCGGATCAGAGCTTTGCGCATGGTCAGAACTTCACGTTGACGGACAGTTCGGCGGTGCGCGGCATGCCCAGCAGCCACTGCCCCGTGCCGTTCGAAGTCACCGCGTAGACCTTGTCGAACAAATTGTAGACCCGGAACGCGACCGTGGTGCGGTCATCCGGCTTCCACCTGATGCCGCCATTGACCACATTGTAGCCCGGCCGCAACTGGGTGTTGGCAAGGTCTGAGTACATCGCGCCGACCATTTGCACGCCGCCATAGACCGACCAATTCGGCGCGAAGTCCCAAGTCAGCCAGACGTTGGCGACCTTTTGCGGCACGTTGATTGGGACATTGCCGGCATAGCTGACGAGCTTGCCGCTCACCAACTGGCTGTTGTTGTCGTATTTGGCCTGCAGCAGCGCGACATTGGTGTCAATGCGCCAGCCATCATTCAGCGCCAGCCCGACGGATGCCTCGACCCCGCGGGATGATTGCTGACCGACCTGCAGCGCCGGACCGGTGGGTGCGTTGGGATCGGCAATAAGCAGATTGTTCTTGACGATCTGATAGCCCGCCAGCGTCCACTCGCCCCGCCCGCCCAGGAATGACTGCTTAACGCCGAACTCGGTCTGCTTGCCGGTGGAAAGCTGGAAGGTCTTTTGCGAGGCCGCCAGCGAGATGATGTTGCCGACCGGATCGACGCCGACCGCATACTGGCCATAGAACGCGAGGTTCTTGATCGGCTCATACACGATGCCGGTGCGCCAGCTCGTGCCCGACAGCGTGGTTTCGAAGCTGTTCGTCGGTGTCTTGTAGTCAGTACGGTCGACCTCAGGGCGATCGTATCTGACGCCAGTGACGAGCGACAACTGATCGGTCAGCGATAGCCGATCTTCGGCGAACAGCGCGTATTGATTGACGTTTGCATTGAAGCCCGGCGTGGTCGGAGACTTGGTCACAAAGAACGACCCGGGATCAAACACATAGGGAGCGACCGAGGAGTTCGTGGGAATGGACGGAACGCTTGAGTTGTTGGTATGGAAGAACTCGATGTGATTGACGTCGAAACCGGTCACGAACCGGTTCTCGAGGCCGAAGATGTGGCCGCTGAAGGTCGCATCCATGCGGTTGCCGACCTGCTTCTGATCGTGGAATATCTCAAGATAGCTCGTGCGATCGATCAGCTGAGTCTTGGGGTTGAAAGTGTAGTTTTCGATATCGCGCCAGTGCCGCTCGCTGGTCAGATAATACATCGTGTTGTTGACCTTGATGCCGTCGGCAACGTCCCACTCGGTCTTGAACTGGGTCCAGCTGTCCTGGTAGCGGATCGCACTGTCGGCTGCGTTGTAGTTCTTGAAGCGCAGCGCATCCTGGATCTGGCCGTTGATCAGCGGCGTGCCGAAATAGCGCGACGGGCTGCGGTCGCCATAGTCTTCGGAGAGCGTAAAGGCGAGATTTTCCGATGCCTGCACGCGCACCGCGGCAGAGACCACCGCATTCGAGGTCTTGTCGCGATCGACCCAGCCGTCCGACATGTTGCCGGTGGCGTTGATGCGGTACGACACATTGGGATTGATCGGCCCGGTACTGTCCACCGACAGCCGTCGCGTCATGTTGCTGTCGAGCGAGACCTCGGCCTCGTTGTAGGGCGTGCCCTGCGGTTTTTTCGGAACGACGTTGATGACGCCGCCGATCGCGCCCTCACCGTACAGCACGGAGGCCGGGCCACGCAGCACCTCGATGCGTTGCGTCGACCAGGTGTCGTAGGGGAACGTCAGGGTGCCGGAGCCGATATAGAAGCGCGTCCCGTCGTACAGCGTCATCACTGAGTTGCTGCCGGCAAAGCCACGGGTGCTGAACGACAGGCCGCCATTGCCGGGCGCCGGCGTTGCGATGAACCCGGCCGCATTCTGGGTGACGGCGTCGAGCACATTATGCTGGCCGCGTTCGGCGATGGTCTGCGCCGTGATGATCTCGACGCTGGCCGGCGTCTGCAGGGGCGTCAGATTGAGACGGCTGCCGGCGCCGCCCTGCGTGGTGGCGTTAAGCGTCGGCGACGCCGATCCCGAAGCGCCCGATGCTGCAGCACGCGGCGCGCCAGCGGCTGCCGCCGCCGTCGCAGGTCTGGCACGTGACCGCGATGCAGCGGCGATATTGCTGCTTCGTGCCGCGGGCTTGGGCCTTGAGGATGTCGAGGGTGCGACCTCGATCGGATCGAGCGTCGTGGGTGGAGGCGTTTGTGCCGAACCCTCGGCGGGCAGCAGCAGCGATGACAGGGAGCAAACGAGGCCGAGGCGCCAACGGCGCGCGGCGGGAGAGGACGGAGACATGAAAAGACTCGCGGTAACGTGGCACGTCACCGCGAACGCGGACTGGTGCATTGCCCGAAAGGCAATGCTCCGATCCCACCAGGACGCCCCCGCCCGATGTGCTCGCGTGTGACCACGACTGACGGCAGGTCTCCTGGCTCACGGGTCATCGCCTGTCGACGCCTTCCCGGGCCTGATAGCCCAGTGGCAAATTGACGAAAGGCTCGCCGTTTACAGTTGCGGGGACAGCTGCGGCATTGGGGTTACCCTCGCACCGCATTCCCTTTTGATCCCCGAAGGGAACCGTCGAGAGAAACGATAGGTGGTGCGGGATGGGCTGTCAATTCGACGCGATTGTCGCACGCATGCTTTGCGCGGCGGTGCTGCGGCGATGACACAGCGGCATCTGCGGCTGACGCGGAGCGGTAACCCGTCATCCCCGCGCAAAGGCTTTGCCTTTGTCGCTGGAGGAGCGCGGCACGCGCGTCTCGAAGGATGCACGGCCCGGCTGGTGGCCGTCGATCCTTCGACACGCCGCTTCGCGGCTCCTCAGGATGACGGAGAACCTTCGCATCACCCTGCTTCGACGCATCCCCGCATCACCTCATCGATCTCGGCCCGCGACAGCGCGCCCATTTCGGCGATGAACACGATTCGCGTGCGCGGCACGCCGGGTGCCGGCACGCCGCCGGCAGCCAGTGTCGCGCGTCCACCGGCGAGTTGAAATACCGTCAGCCGTCCGGGCTGCTCCACCGTCTCGAACAATCCCTTCGCCCGCGCCAGCTTCGGCGCCAGTTTGCCGATCGCCTGCTGCAAGCGCGGCAACCGCACCGGCCATTCAGAGGTCCAGCTCAGCGTCTCGAACCGGTCGGATACCGGCCGTCGCGGCGCGGTCTCTCGCGGCGCCGGCACATGATCGAGGTCGGCCGGAAACAGCAACGCGGCCGGCACCTCGCCATGCAGCGCATCGACCACCACGGCCGCCGGACGCACCGCCCGCACCGCATCACGGATCGCCGCGCACGCGGCTGCATCGGCGAGATCGACCTTGCTCAGCGCCACCACATCGGCCGCCCGCAACTGCGAGCGCAGCAGCGCATCGTTCAGCATCGCCGCAGGCTGCGTCGCGTCGACCACGCACAGCACGGTCTCCAGCGGTGCCTCCTTCCAGATCACGGGATCCATCAGGTTGCGCACGATGTCGGCGGGGTCTGCGATCCCGCTGGTCTCGATCACGATGAATTCGGGACGCGGATCACGCCGCAGCAGGGTTGCGAGCGTGCGCAGCAGATCGCCTTCCAGCGTGCAGCAGATGCAGCCATTGCTGAGGCTGACCACGCCATCGCTGGCGCCGGCGATCAACTCCGCGTCGATATTGATCGCGCCGAAATCATTGACCACCGCCGCGATGCGCCGCCCTTGCGCATGCGCCAGCAGATGGTTGACGACCGTGGTCTTGCCCGCCCCGAGAAAACCCGCGACCAGCAGGATCGGGACCGGCATCTCAGCCCCCAGTGACCGGCCGACGCACCGGCCGGCCCGGCCGTGCCGCGACGTCAAGCACGCCATCATTGATCAGCGGCTGGCCACTGACCACGAGATGCCGCACGCCTTCCGCCGGGCGGTTCATCGCGGAGAAGGTCGCGCGATCGCTGAGCGTCTCGAAGTCGAACACCACGACGTCGGCGTCGGCGCCCGCCTGCAGCCTGCCCTTGGCGCGCATCGCCGGCGTGCTCGCGGACAGGATTTCCGCCGGAATCAGCGCGCATTTGCGGATGCCCTCGAGCAGCGACACCTTCCGACGCTCGCGCACCCATTCGCGGATGAAGCGGGTGAAGCAGCCGGCCGAACGCGGATGCGAGGTCGCATCGTCAGGCAGCGGCCAGGCGTCGCCGGTGTAGGGGCGGCCATCCGACAGCGTCCACGGCATCGCGTCGGACGCGATCGCACCGCCCGGATACAACACCGCCATGTCGAGCAGGTCGCGATGGTGCTGATTGTTCTCGATGTCGAGCACGTGCCACAGCACCAGCGTCGAGGGTTCCGCGGCCTGCGCGGCCAGCAGCTCCTCGCGGCTGCCGAAGCGGTGACCGTCGGTCACGCGCTGCACCGAATCATAGCCGAGGCCGTTGCGCTCCTCGAACTTGGGATCGCTGAAGAAGGTCGCCGCCAGCACGGTCGAGCCGGTGCCGTAGGGATAGGCCTCCACCGTGATCGGCAGGCCCTGCGCCTGCGCCTTGGCGATCAGCGCCACACAGCGCTCGATATCCGTCTTGCTCGACGAGTTGAAGTGACAGATGTGCATGTGCGCGCCGGTCGCGCCGGCATAGCCGATCAGGCGGATATAGGCCTCGGCCGCGCTCTCGGGATCGATGCGGGACATGTAGGCGACATGGGTAAAGGTCGGCACCGCATGATCGGCCGCGAGCTGGCACACCGCAGTCAATTCCTGCACGCCGGCGCCAGGCGCGTAGGCGTTGAGAATACCGATGCCGATGCCACCCTCATTCAGGGCGCTGGCAAGGCGCGCGAGGATGCCGCCGACTTCGCTCTCGGTTGCCACGTTCTCGATCCAGCGGCGATCGCGCATCGCTGCGCCGAACGATTCCAGCGAGCTTTCCGAATTCGAGCCGGTCATCGCTCCGATCCGCGCGAACGCCCAGTTGGCCGCGGCGCCGTAGTTCAGCACCCGCCCCTTCTCGGCCTGGCGCTTGTACCAGGATGCCACCGGCAAGACGCCGGCCTCGAGGTCGAGCGATGTCGTCACCCCGTCGAACGCCTGCATGCGATCGGCTGGAATGGTCTGGCCATGCGCGTGCAGGTCGATGAAGCCCGGCGCGACCACGAGTCCGGTGGCATCGATCTGCCGCTCGGCGCCGCCGAGCCCGGTGCCGACCGCGGCGATCTTGCCGTCGACAACCGCGACGTCGCCGATCGCGTCCATCCCGCTGGCCGGATCCACCACCCGGCCGCCGCTGATCACCAAACCACCCATCTCGCCACTCCCCGCATTGTCCGACACTGCGGTCCCGGCCGGCCGCTTTTGCTAAGGCTTACGACCGGACCTCAGCGAGGCCAAGAGACAAAAATGCATCGCATCCATCGCAACGCCCGATCGAGATCGTTACAGCATGGTGTAGTGCAATCGTCCCTCGCGCGATGCGAGAAGGCGGCGTCGATCGGGATGATTGTAGCTAGGTCTCTACCTTGCGGTGGCGCGTCGCGGCGCCAGCCCCCTCCAGAGATCGCGACCCGGCCTGGTTCGGCTGGAGACGATCGTCGGCGGGGTCCGGTCCTTCGCGATGGCCGCCTCGAACGCGCGACGCAGTCGGGGATTTTCAATTTGCGCCTCGAAACGTCGGACAATGGCCTCGGCATCCGCATCGTTGCCGGTGATGGCAACGCACAGGTCCGAGGTCGTCCGGCGGAAGAAGTGGAACGTGCCATCGGCCGCGCCGCCCGACCGATCGAGCTCTCCAGCCATTGCGAGCACTTGCATCCGGTCGGTGTTATCGCGCGTCACCGCGAAGCGCAGCACGGCGAGTTGCCAGGCGCAGAGCAGCCTGCCCTGCGGTTCGGTCGCTCCGTCGCTGCGCATCGATCGAATACCCCGCGCGCCGATCCATGGCGCGGCGCGACTATCGTTGCGCGGGAATAGGTTTTCGAGGGGAGCGCGCGCGCGATCGCATAGGAATCGCATAGGCGGAGCGCACGGAGTCCGAATTCGCTCAAATCCCCTCGAATTGCAGCCGCGCCAGCCGCGCGTAGAGGCCGTTGGCCGCCACCAGCTCGGCGTGGGTGCCCTGCTCGACGATCCGGCCCTGGTCCATCACAAGGATGCGGTCGCAGGACAGCACGGTGGCCAGGCGATGCGCGATCACGAGTGTGGTGCGATGACGCATCAATTCCTCCAGCGCGGTCTGCACCAGCGTCTCGCTCTCGGCATCGAGCGCCGAGGTGGCCTCGTCGAGCAGCAGCAACGGCGCATCGCGCAGGATCGCGCGCGCGATCGCGATGCGCTGGCGCTGACCGCCGGACAGCGTCACGCCGCGCTCGCCGAGCTGGGCGTCGAAGCCTTCAGGCAGCCGGCGCAGGAATTCGGTGGCATGCGCCAGATCGGCGGCGCGCTCGACCTCGGCGTCGGTGGCATCGGGCCGGCCGAACCGGATGTTGTCGCGGGCGCTCGCGGCGAACACCACGGAATCCTGCGGCACCAGCGCGATCCGCGCGCGCACGTCGGCCGGATCGGCCTGCCGGATCGGCACGCCGTCGAGCGAGATGATGCCCGATTTCGGATCGTAGAAGCGCAACAGCAGGTGGAACAGCGTGCTCTTGCCGGCGCCGGACGGACCGACGATCGCGACCTTCTCGCCCGAGCCGACCTTCAGCGACACGCCGTCGACCGCCAGCGCATTGGGCCGGGTCGGATAGGCGAAGCTGACATTGTCGAAACCGACATCGCCGCGCGCCGGCTGCGGCAGTGCGCGCGGCGAAGCCGGAGCTGCAATCTGCGGCCTGACGCGCAAGATCTCGAACAGCCGTTCGGCGGCGCCCGATGCGGCCGAAACCTCGCCCCAGACCTCGCTGAGCTGGCCGAGGCCGCTCGCGGCGAAGGCCGTGTAGAGAATGAACTGGCCGAGCCGGCCCGGGCTGATGGCGCCGATCAGCACGTCGTGCGAGCCGACCCACAAAATTACGACGACGCTGGCGAACACGATGAAGATGACGATCAGCGTCAGCACCGCACGCGCCTTGGTCGAGCTGCGCGCGGCCTCATAGGCCTGCTCGACCTCGCTGGCAAAGCGCGTCCGGGCGAGCCGCTCACCGGTATAGGCCTGCACGGTGCGGATCGCATTGACCAGTTCGCTCGCATAGGCGCTGGCATCGGCCAGCGTGTCCTGGGCGTTGCGCGACAGCCGCCGCACCCAGCGACCGAACGCGACCAGCGGAATCACGATCATCGGAATCGCGAGCAGCACGAAGCCGGACAGCCGCGGGCTCGTGATCACCATCATCGTGGCAGCACCGAAGAACAGCATCAGATTGCGCAGCGCGATCGACACCGAGGCACCGACCGCGGACTTGATCTGCGTGGTGTCGGCGGTGAGCCGCGACACCAGTTCGCCAGACCGTGCGGAATCGAAGAACGAAGGAGACAGCGAAATCAGATGCGCGAACACGTCGCGCCGGAGATCGGCGACGATGCGCTCACCGATCGTCATCACGAGGTAGTAGCGCGAGGCGCTGGCACAGGCGAGCACGGCAACGACCGCGATCATCACGCTGAAATAGCTGTTGATCATCGCGATGCCTTCGGGCGTGAAGCCGAGGTCGATCATCCGCCGCACCGCGACCGGCACGATCAGCGTCGTGATCGCCGCGATCGTCAGCGAGATCAGCGCGAGGATCGCGCGTCCCTTGTAGCGCGCCACATAGGGCGCGAGCGCAAGCAAAGGCCGCAAGCGGGCACGGCTCTTCACCGGCTCCATGATCTGGCTCTCGATGAAGGCCTCCTCATCGAGCAACGCGTCGCGCGGCGGCTCGGGGGTGCCGCGAGGGGTCTCAAGCTGTTCGGCTACACTCATTATCTAGACCGGTTCTATCGCCCCCCACATAGGCCCCCGGACCCCCGGCTGGCAAATCCGGTAAAGTCCCAATCCGGTGATGGGCTTAAGCCCTTTCTTGGCTTGTTTTGGCGGGCACCATGGGTTATAGAGCCGCCCAAATCCCGTATCCAATACATCTTGAGACGGGCGCTGGCGCGCCGAAGGAACTGTCATGAAAGCCGATATTCATCCGAATTATCATACGATTAAGGTCGTCATGACCGACGGCACCGAGTACCTGACCCGCTCGACCTGGGGCAAGGAAGGCGACACGCTGAACCTCGACATCGACCCCAAGTCGCACCCGGCCTGGACCGGCGGCAGCCAGCAGCTGATGGACCGCGGCGGCCGTGTCTCGCGCTTCCAGAAGAAGTTTTCGGGCTTCCTCAAGAAGGACTAAAGTCCGCTTCCGGATTACCCTTGCGTTCACACGCAAAACGCCTCCGTTTCGGGGGCGTTTTTGTTTCGTGGGCTGCTCCGGATTGATTGGCTGCACGAGCGCGCGGCTCTCTCCATGCGTCGTCCTGGCGAAGGCCAGGACCCATAACCGCCGCATTCAGTGATGGAGCGGATCGTGGCCGCAGCGTCGCACAACAATTGAGATTCGGGGTAATGGGTCCTGGCTTTCGCCAGGACGACACCGGGTGTGGCGCACGGCCTGCATCCACAATCGTCGTCCCTGCGAAAGCAGGGACCCATAACCACAGGGTCGTGTTGTTGAAGACCGCTGTGACCCCCGCGGCGCCGCGACCTTAGCGATCCCCAAAGGCAAGCCGCGCGCCGAACGCGACCAGGATGCTGCCGCCGATCCGCTGCATGATCCGCTGCGACCTGCGGGAGCGCTGCAGCTTCGCCATCACGGCGCTGGCGAAGAACACGCAGACGATATCAACCGCCGAGAACATCAAATTGACAGTCGTGCCGAGCAGAAACAGCTGGGCCCAGACCGCCAGGCTCGCCGACGCATCGACGAACTGCGGCAGGAACGCCAGGAAGAAGATCGCGGTCTTCGGATTGAGCACCTCGACGACGATGCTTTGCGCGAACGCGCGCTCCGCGGAGAGCGGCGCCAACACGGGACGCTTGGCGGTGCCGCGATCGCGAAACAGCGACAGCCCGAGCCAGACCAGATAGGCCGCACCGGCAAGCTTCATCGCCATGAATAGCGGTGGCACCGCATGAAACAGCAGCGCAAGGCCGGCGGCCGCAGCGACGACATGGACATAGCCGCCGAGATGCAGGCCGAGCGAGGCCATCAGCCCGGCACGCCGACCGCCCGCCAGGGTGCGGGCTGCGGCGTACAGCATGGCCGGACCTGGGATCAAAGCGAAGGTCGCGGTTGTGATGGCGAAGGCGAGGTACAGTTCCATGTGTGGGCGTCAATCTCTGAAGGGGCTAAGCGAGCGCAACTTCCTCCGCCGTCGTTGCGAGCAAAGCGAAGCAATCCATCTACCCGCACATGCCCATGAATGGATTGCTTCGTCGCTGTCGCTCCTCGCAATGACTGGCTTGGAGCACGTCAGTTCGCCGGAATCATCGCAGCAACTTCGTGATCGACCGGATTGTCGCTGGCGCCAAGGCCCGCGATGACACCGGTGCGATCCTCGAGCTTGCGGTTCTGGCTCATCTTCTTCTTGGCGTCGATCCGGGTGATCGGCATCCGGAAGCCGACGATGCCGCGCAGCTGCGCCTTGATGAAATCGTCAGGCGCATCGCTGACCTGCCAGATTTCCTTGCGCGTACTCTCGTGCAACCGGGTCAGTCGCGTCACGACATCAAGCAGCCGGTCCGCATCCTCGAAGAACTCGGCCGACCCATACGCGTGCACGGCGAGGTAGTTCCAGGTCGGCACCACCTTGCCGTGCTCGGCCTTGGTCACATACCAGGACGGCGTCACATAGGCGTCAGGTCCCATGAAGATCGCCATCGCCTCGCCGACCGCGGGCAGCTTCCACTGCGGATTGGGCCGCGCGACGTGACCGTACAGCGTGCCGTAATCGCCTTCGCTTTCACTGAGGATCAACGGCAGTGGCGTTCCGATCAGCCCGTCCGCGGTTGCGGTGACCAGTGTCGCGAGCTTCGAGGCCCGCATCGCGGCGTGGATCGGGCCGAGTTCATCCATCTTGAAATGCGGCGGCAGGTACATTGCAGACCTCATCAATTGTTGCTCACACAATAGCGCTGAAGTGGCCTATGATAAGAGCCACTTTCGATCACAATGACTGGTCCACTATGCCCCGCCTGCGCGCCACCACCAGCATCCCCTCGCTGCGGACGGTCGATCGCACCGCCGGGCAGGTCGGACGGCAGATCGCGCGGGCCCTGCGCGCGGCCATCGCCAATGGCGAGCTAAAGGCCGGCGAATGTCTGCCGTCGACACGCGCGCTGTCGGCCTCGCTCGGCGTTGCGCGCGGCACGGTGACAGAAGCCTTCGAACAGTTGCAGGCCGAGGGCTATCTGGAATCGCAGGTCGGCGCCGGCACCCGCGTGGCGCCGACGCTTGCGGAGCAAGCACGGCCACCCCACCCGCCAGCCGGCCGCAGCCCGAACAAGCCTGCGCCGATCGCGTTGCCGCCGCGCGCGGTGCGGCTTGCCAAGGTGGTGACGGCCTTCACGCCGATGCCCGAAATCCCGTTCGCGATTGCGGTCCCCGGAGGCGCCGTCGCACCCGATGACAATTGGCGACGCCTCGGCAACCGCGTGCGCGCATCGCGCGCGGCGGCGCCTTCGAGCTACGGCGATCCGCGCGGCCTGACGGAGCTGCGGCAGGCGATCGCCGACTACGTGCGCAAATCCCGCGCGGTGCATTGCGAGCCCGAGCAGGTCGTGATCACGGCCGGCACGCAGCAGGGCCTCTACCTCGCCGGCCGCGTGCTGCTGTCGGCGGGCGATCGGGTGTGGACTGAGGATCCGGCCTATCCCGGCATGACGGCCGTGCTCGACGATCTCGATCTCGTCACCACGCGCGTACCGGTCGATGCACAAGGCATCGACGTCGATGCTGCGGTTGCCGCGTGTCCGGATGCGCGCGCAGCTTTCGTGACGCCCTCGCATCAATATCCGCTCGGCATGCCCTTGAGCATGGCCCGCCGCAACGCGCTGGTGGCGTGGGCGCAGCGAAGCAATGCGTGGATCGTCGAGGACGATTATGACAGCGAGCTGCGCTATGCGGGTCATCCGTTCCCGTCGATGCAAGGCCTCGCGCCGTCGCGCGTGATTTATCTGGGCACGCTGAGCAAGGTGCTGTTTCCCTCGCTGCGGCTCGGCTACGTCGTGGCGCCGCTGCCGCTGATCGACGCCTTCGCCGGTGCGCGGGCGCTGCTCGATCGGCATTCACCGACCGCCGACCAGCATGTGCTGGCGGCCTATATGCGCGAGGGGCTGTTCGAAGCGCACATCAGGCGCATTCGCGGCGTCTACGCCGCGCGCCGCGCGACACTGATCGCGGCGCTTGCGCGACACATGCCTGATGATTTCACGCTGCAGCCAAGCGACCAGGGCATGCATCTGTTGCTGTGGATGCCGCACGGCTTCGATGATGTGCAACTGGCGAAGACCGCGCTCGCCGACGGCATCGTGGTGCGGCCGATTTCACCGATGTACGAAGCAGCGGCGCGGCTCGGCCTCATGCTCGGCTTCGGCGGCTTCGAACCGGAGGAGCTGGAAGCAGCCGCGATACGGCTGCGACGCGTGATCGATCAGCACACGTCACAGCGGCGGGCCAAGCCACGCCGCACTGAGGCTTCACACTGAGCTGACTGTTCGTATCTTACTGCTCGAACGCGGCCTTGAGCCGGTTGAGCTGCGGCACCAGCGGGTTGCCGATCGACGAGCGATCCGGCGCCGGCGCGTGGATCGTGGTATCGAGGCGGCGGACGCGCGCCTGCAGATCCATCGAGCGGGCGATCAGCTGCTGCAATTGCTCCGGCAGCTTGGTCACCATGTCGACCGGGCCGGGATCGGCGGCCGACAGCTTCACCTTGGTCTTCTCGCGATTGGCCTGGGTCAGCGTCATCTCGCCTTCCTTGACCGCGCGATGCAGCAGCAGCCACGACGCAAGCTGCATCAACCGCGTGGTCAGGCGCATGCTCTCGGTGGCATAGGTCAGGCTGACGGAGCGTTCCAGCGCCTTGGCCTCGGCACGGCCCTCGCCGTCGAGATAGGCGGCGGTCTGCTCGACCAGGTCCATGCCTTCCCGGAACAGCACGCCAAATGCCGCAGAATTGGTCAGCCGTTCACTGAACAGCACAAGCCCGGCTTCGTTCTGGGAACGATCCGCCATGGTTAACGCCCTCACACCATCGTAACGCCCACTGGCATCTGACGCGCCAGCTTATGATGAACAAATCATTGCGCGGGCGCGCGGCAGAGTCCAGCCGCAACCGAATTTATGGTTTCCAACGGATAGGACGCACAAAAAAGAGCCGCCGTTTCCGGCGGCTTTTGAAGTTGATAACAGGGAGGCGTCAAACAGAGTGGACAGGAGCCACTCGGTGTCCAAACGAGGACAATGCAGTCATAATCGAGAAAGCTTAACCGATCGTAAATGAACGGATTTCTTCAGGCTTTGTTTGCCATGTCGGCCATTGACCTAGTTTGGGACAGGTCCAAGTTGATTCCCATGAGTCGTCCCGGCCTAGTGCGCAATTGCGCACGGGGGCCGGGACCCATAACCACCAATGCCCGCGTTGCGCGCAGCTGTGGCCCCAGCCGTACGCGACGATGAACAGCGGTGGTTATGGGTCCGGATCGCGCTCGCTTTGCTCGCTTGTCCGGGACGACGTGATGGCTACGACTTGAAGAACGCGTTCGCGGCGTCCTTTGACGCGCGCTTCTTCGTCATCGCCTCTTTCAGACGATCGACTTCGGTCGTGAGCAGCGCGATGCGCTCGGTCAATTCCTCGACCGACAGCAGCGAGAGATCCTGTCCGATCTCGTGGGTGATCTTCTTCCGCGGCCGGTCCTCATCCTCAATCGGCATGTGTCCTCCCCGCGATCATGATCTGGCGCCTGGCGTCCAGAGCTGGTAAATGTCGTTGTGCAGGAGAATTTTGCAGTGACTTTCGTGTGCGCGCAACATCTGACGCGAATGCCCCGGCCCGACCGCAAGGAGTCTGACCGGACGGGATAGTGCGCCTGCGCGCCAGGCATGAGCCGACCCCAAGCCCTTCCGATCACGCGGGAGGGCTTTTGATTTTTCCGATCTGGGGTCGGCATCACCGAACGCGAAAGACCCTAACCCATGACCAAAATTCTCATCACCAGCGCCCTTCCTTACGTGAACGGCGTCAAGCATCTCGGCAATCTGATCGGCTCGCTGCTGCCGGCCGACGTCCATGCCCGCTTCCGGCGGCAGACCGGTGACGACGTGCTCTTCATCTGCGCGACCGACGAGCACGGCACGCCGGCCGAGCTCGGCGCGATCGAGGCCGGGCAGGACGTCCGGGCGTTCTGCGACGCGCAGCACGCCGTCCAGGCCGACATCTACCGGCGCTTTGGCCTGTCGTTCGATCATTTCGGCCGCACCAGCTCGCCGCACAATCATGCGCTGACGCAACACTTCTATCGACGGCTCGACGCAGCCGGGCTGATCGAGGCGTGCACCGCGCGGCAGGTGTGGTCGCCGGCCGACCGGCGCTTCCTGCCCGACCGCTACGTGCTCGGCACCTGCCCGCATTGCGGCGATCCCAGCGCGCGCGGCGATCAATGCGACCATTGCGGCGCGCTGCTTGACCCGCCGGACCTGATTGACCCGCGCTCGGCGCTATCAGGCGACCGCGCGCTTGAGATCCGCGACAGCCGTCATCTGTTCCTGCGCCAGTCGCAACTGGTCGACCGCATCGGCGCATGGATCGACAGCCGCACCGGGTGGCCGCCCTTCGTGGTGTCGACCGCGAAGGGCTGGCTCAATGCCGAGCTGCGCGACCGCTGCATCACGCGCGATCTCGCCTGGGGCATTGCAGTCCCGCGCGAAGGTTTCGACGGCAAGGTGTTCTACGTCTGGTTCGATGCGCCGATCGGCTACATCGCAGCCACCCAGGAATGGGCCGCCGCCGCGCCCGGCCGCGACTGGCAGGATTGGTGGTGGCAGGCCGACGACGTCAGCTACATCCAGTTTCTCGGCAAGGACAACATCCCGTTCCACACCGTGAGCTTTCCGGCGACGCTGCTCGGCTCCGGCGAGCCGTGGAAGACCGCCGATGTGGTCAAGGGATTCCACTGGCTGAATTACGAGGGCGGCAAGTTCTCAACCAGCAGGAAGCGCGGCATCTTCACCGACGCGGCGCTTGAGGAGTTGCCGGCCGATCTTTGGCGCTGGTGGCTGATCGCCAACGCGCCCGAAAGCGCCGACACCGATTTCAGCGTCGCGAGATTCGTTGCCGATGTGAACAAGGATCTCGCCGATATCTTCGGCAATCTCGCCAACCGCATCATCAGCTTTGCGCACCGCGCCTTCGACGGCCGAACCCCGGATGGTGGTGTACCCGGTGAGGCCGAGCGGCAACTCGCGCTCGATCTGGAGCAGCGCATCGCAGCGCTGCACCGCCATCACACCGCGCTGGAGTTTCGCGCCGCTGCGGCAACAACTCGCGCGATCTGGGACACCGCGAACGCCTACCTGCAACACACCGCGCCATGGACGGCGATCAAGTCCGATCCGGCACGCGCCGCGATCATCACCCGCACGGGCCTGAATCTCGTCGCGCTCTGCGCTACGCTGGCGTGGAGCATCGCGCCTGATCTCGCGGCGCGCCTGCTTGGCGCGCTCGGTCGCGACGATGTGATCCCGTCCTGGCCCAATGGCCCACTCATCCCGCTACTGGATCAAGGCGCCGGTACGCCGGTCGCAAGGCTCGGCCCGCTGGTCGAGAAAATCAGCCCCGAAAAAGCCGACCATCTGACCAGGCGGTTCGGGACTTAATGGCGTTTCGCTTCGTTGCAAAAGGCGGTATGCCACAAGCCAATCCTCTTCACTGACCAGGGACGAACCATGCCAAACCTGCCCGCGCAAATGACCGTTGTTGCCATCAGCAAGCCAGGTGGCCCGGAGGTGCTGGTGCCGGAGACCCGCGCGCTGCCGGTGCCTGGTCCCGGCGAAATCCTGGTCAAGGTCGCGGCCGCCGGCGTCAATCGCCCTGATGTCGCGCAGCGCTCCGGCTCCTATCCGCCGCCGCCCGGCGCGAGCGACCTGCCTGGCCTCGAGATCGCAGGCGAAGTGGTCGCACTCGGCGATGGCGCCAAGCACAAGATCGGCGACAAGGTGATGTCGCTCGTCGCCGGCGGCGGCTACGCGCAATATTGCATCGCGCAGGACGCGCAGGCGATGACGGTGCCGCCGCAGCTCACGATGCAGGAAGCCGGCGCTATTCCGGAAACGCTGATGACCGTCTGGCACAACGTGTTCGAGCGCGGCGCGCTCAAAGCCGGCGAGACGCTGCTGATTCACGGCGGCTCGTCGGGCATCGGCACGATGGCGATCCAGCTTGCCAAGGCGTTCGGCGCCAAGGTGATCGTCACCGTCGGCTCGCAGGACAAGGCCGACGCCTGCCTCAAGCTCGGTGCCGATCGCGCGGTCAACTACAAGACCGAGGATTTCGTCGAGGCGGTGAAGCAGGCGACCGGCAGCAACGGCGCCGATGTCATCCTCGACATGGTGGGCGGCGACTATATCGACCGGAACTATGACGCCGCCGCGGTCGAGGGCCGCATCGTCCAGATCGCGTTCCTGTCGGGAACACCGAAGGCCACAGCCAATTTCGCCAAGCTGATGGTCAAGCGGCTGCACCACACCGGCTCGACCCTGCGCCCCCGTAGTAATGCGGACAAGGCGGCGATGGTCGCGGCGATCGAGGCGAAGGTGCTGCCGCTACTGCGCGAAGGTCGCGTCAAACCGCTGATGGACAGCACATTCCCGCTGGAAAAGGCCGCCGATGCGCACCGCCGCATGGAGACCAGCGAACATATTGGCAAAATTGTGTTGGTGGTTTAACTCTCGCAACGGAAGCAGGGGCGGAAACCCTTTGATTCCCTTCGCTTTCGTGTCATTTATCGCGCCACCTCCGGGCCGGTCGCCGGGCCCGGGCAGTTTGTCGATCGCGGAGTACTGACATTGCGTCTGATCAGGTGCCTTGCGCTGCTGGCGCTGGGCCTCATGATGTTTGCCGCTGCGCCTGACGCGTATGCGATCGACGCGGTCAGCGTGCGCAGCGATGCGCCGGCGATCGACCTCACCGCGGTTCTCGACCACCAACGCAGCGAAGCCGACCGCATCCAGGTTTCCACCGCACCTGGAACCGACGGCATCGTGCGCCGCATCGAAGTTCGCGCCCGCGAAGGCGGCCAGAACTGGGTGGTGTTCGCGCTCGCCAACAACACCGACGACCAGCTCGACCGCCTGATCGTCGCGCCGCACTATCGCATCGTGTCATCAGGCCTGTTGTGGCCCGACCTCGGCCTGTCGCGTATCGCGACCATCACGC
Source organism: Bradyrhizobium sp. ma5 (assembly GCF_042258955.1). Classification (NCBI taxonomy): domain Bacteria; kingdom Pseudomonadati; phylum Pseudomonadota; class Alphaproteobacteria; order Hyphomicrobiales; family Nitrobacteraceae; genus Bradyrhizobium; species Bradyrhizobium sp. ma5. The sequence goes on along the minus strand of NZ_CP170156.1, from coordinate 880,333 downwards.
CGTCGGTCGGCGATCGTCCCGAGCGGCAGGAGAGCCCGACCGCCGACGTGTTCCGCATCACCCTCGATCCCGGCGCCGTCGTCACCTATGTCGCGGAACTGCGCACCGACAAGCTGCCACAGCTCTATCTGTGGGAACCCGACGCCTACAAGGACAAGGTCAACTCGTTCACGCTGTACCAGGGCATCGTGATCGGCATCTCGGGCCTGCTCGCGCTCGTGCTCACGATCTTGTTTGTGGTCAAGGGCAGCATCATGTTCCCCGCCGCCGCGGCACTGGCCTGGGCGGTGCTGGTCTATATCGGCGTCGACTTCGGCTTCTGGGGCAAAGTGCTCGACATGTCGAACAACGCCGAGCGCGTCTGGCGCGCGGCGGGCGAAGCGATCCTCGCGGCGACGCTGCTCGTATTCCTGTTCGCCTACCTCAATCTCAGTCGTTGGCATGTGCGCTACTCGCACATCACGATCGGCTGGCTCGTCTTCCTCGGCTCGCTGGTGGCGCTGGCGTTGTTCGACCCCGCGGTCGCCTCCGGCATCGCGCGGATGTCGCTGGTGATGATCGCCTTCGCCGGCTTCGCACTGATCGTCTATCTCTCGACCCACGGCTTCGACCGCGCGGTGCTGTTGATCCCGACCTGGTTCCTGCTGGTGGTCTGGGTGGTCGCGGCCGGCATGACGGTCGCCGGTTCCGTCACCAACGACATCGTCGGCCCGGCGCTGCTCGGCGGCCTGGTGCTGATCGTGATGCTGATCGGATTTACGGTGATGCAGCACGCTTTCGCCGGCGGCGGCGCCACCACCGGTGTCGTCTCCGACGTCGAGCGCCGCGCGCTGGCGCTGACCGGCTCCGGCGATCTGATCTGGGACTGGGACGTGTCTGCCGACAAGGTGTTCACCAGCCCGGAGACCGAGGCCCTGCTCGGCCTCAAGCGCGGCACGCTGGAGGGTCCGGCGGCGAAATGGCTCGAAGTGCTGCACCCGCTCGACCAGGACCGCTTCCGCGCCGCGCTCGACAGTGTGCTCGACCAACGCCGCGGCCGCCTGGTGCAGGATTTCCGGCTGCGTACGCCCGACGGCCACTTCATGTGGTTCGCGCTGAAGGCGCGGCCCGTGGTCGGCTCCGACGGCGAGGTCTCGCGCGTGGTCGGCACCCTGACCGACGTCACCGAGTTCAAGAACTCCGAAGAGCGGATGCTGCATGACTCGGTGCACGACAATCTGACCGGCCTGCCGAACCGCCGGCTGTTCATGGATCGCCTCGGTGCGGTTGCTAACCTCGCCAAGACCATGCCGAACCTGCGGCCGACCTTGATGGTGATCGATCTCGACCGCTTCAAGCAGGTCAACGATTCCGTCGGCATCGCCGTCGGCGATTCCATCCTGCTGACGCTGGCGCGGCGGCTGACCCGCATCCTCAAGCCGCAGGACACGCTGGCGCGCATGGCCGGCGATCAGTTCGGTCTGATCCTGCTGTCGGAGCAGGACCCGGCGCGGATCACCAATTTCGCCGAGACCATCCGCAAGACCATCCGTGCGCCGATCGCGTTCAACGACCGCGAGATCTTCCTGACCGCCTCGATCGGCCTTGCGCTGTCCGATCCGGCGGCGCCGCTCACCGACGAGATCATCAAGGACGCCGAGCTTGCGATGTATCATTCGAAGCGGATCGGCGGCGACCGCATCGACGTCTACAAGCCGGCGATGCGGGCGCGGAAGACCGACCGCCTGACGCTCGAGAGCGACCTGCGCCGCGCCATCGAGCGCCAGGAGCTCACCATCCTGTACCAGCCGATCGTGCGGCTGGAAGATCGGGCCATCGCGGGCTTCGAGGCGCTGGTGCGCTGGGACCATCCCAAGCTCGGCCGGATGTCGCCGTCGGAATTCATCAACGTCGCCGAGGAAACCGGTCTGATCGTCGATCTCGGCATGTTCGTGATGGACCAGACCGCGCGCCAGCTCGCGGTGTGGCAGCGCGCGATGCGCGCCCGCGAGCCGATCTTCGCGTCGGTCAACGTGTCGTCGCGGCAATTGCTGCGCCACGATTTGATCCACGATATCCGCACCGTGCTGTCGCGCTCCTCGGTGGCGCGCGGCACGCTGAAGCTGGAGCTGACGGAATCGCTGGTCATGGAGAATCCCGAGCACGCCGCCCAGATGCTGGCGCGGATCCGCGAGCTCGGCACCGGGCTGTCGCTCGACGATTTCGGCACCGGACATTCCTCGCTGTCCTATCTGCAGCGCTTCCCGTTCGACACCATCAAGATCGACCAGTCGTTCGTCCGCACCACCAGCCGCGGCACCCGCCCGGTGATCCTGAAATCGATCATCGCGCTGGCGCACGATCTCGGTATGGAAGTGGTGGCGGAAGGCGCCGAGACGGATTCGGACGCCGTCGAACTCTACCAGCTCGGCTGCGAATACGCGCAGGGCTTCGCCTTCGGCGAGCCGATGGATGCGGATGCCGCGACGCGCCTGCTCACCGAGGAACGGCTGGAAGCCGCGAGCTAAAGCGCGACGAGAGCGCTTTAGCCGTTTGTTTTGCGCATGATCTATTCGGAAAACCGCTTCGCACTTTTCCGGACCATGCGCTAGCGCGGCTTCGGCATGCGCTTGAACTTGACGCTCTTGCCGTCGGCCTGGCGCGTGGCGATATAGCCGGCGTCGAGGCAGGCTTCGCGCTGCGGCATCTTCTCCTGCGGGCTGCGCAGGGTTTCCCACCACGACGCCCGGTGCGCGGCGCGCGGCAACGCCGCATCGATGATCGCCTCGATCTCGTCGAAGGTCAGCACGAATTCGGGCAAATGCTGCTTCTTCAGATAGTCCCGCAGCGCGTCGTAGTCGTTCACAACATCCTCGATGACAAAAAATCAGGTCCCGGCAACCACCCGTTAACCCATTCGGCGGCCGCTGTCGCCATTTAAGGCGACAACAAGATTTCCCGTTGCATGACGGCGCTTTGGAGCGGGACATGCCATTTCGACGGGGAAACGACGCAAGGCGGCGCTGGCGGCTATCGGCTAAGCTGCTGATCGCTGCATCCGTTGCGACCGTCGTCGGCTTCTCCGCGGTCTGCGCCGGCGTGATGTTCGACATGCGCCGCGGCGAGGAACAGCTGGCCCGCCGCACCCTGGAGAATCTGGCGTCAGGCATCGAGGCCGACATCAGCCGCAACATCGAGCTCTACGACCTGTCGCTGCGCGCGGTCGCCAGCAATCTGGAAATGCCGGAGATCCGCGGCGTCAGCAAGGAACTGCGCCAGCTGATCCTGTTCGATCACGCCGCGACCGCAAAGCATTTCGGCGCGATCCAGGTGTTCGACACCAAGGGCAATCTGACCATCGACGCGGCGAGCCTCGATCCGCAGCCGGAGAACCGCAGCGACGAGGAGTATTTCGCCATCCAGCGCGATCATCCCGACACCGGGCTGTATGTCAGCCGGCCGATGCTGCATCGCGGCGCCTACGCCATCGTGCTGAGCCGGCGTATCACCGGTGAGGACGGCCGCTTTCTCGGCGTCGTGGTCGGCTCGATCCGCTTCAGCTACTTCCACGATCTGTTCGGGCGGCTGAACCTCACCCCGGGCGACACCATCACGGTGCTGCGCAACGACCGCACCATCATCATGCGGACGCCGTTCGATCTCGACGTGATCGGCAAGAACCTCGCCGAGCAGCTGGACTGGAGATCCGAGAACCTGAAGGTGGGCGGCGCATTCTCCGGCAAGGGCCCGGTCGACGACACGCCGCGGCTCTATGTCAGGCGCAGCAGCAGCGGGCCGCTTTACGTCGTGGTCGGCAAGCCGCTCGAAGCCGTCTTCAATCTATGGCGCACCGAGGCGATCAGGATCGGCGCGATCATGGCCTTTCTGGTGCTGTTCGTGCTCAGCGCGACGCTGGTGCTGGCCCGCGAGATCGTCCGCCGCGCCGACGCCGAGGACAAGCTCGAGGAACTGGCGACCACCGACGCCCTCACCGGCCTGAAGAACCGGCGCAAGTTCGATGCCGAGATCGACCGCGAATGGCGCCGTGCCGGCCGCTACGGCCAGCCGGTCGCGCTGCTGATGATCGATGCCGATCACTTCAAGGCCTACAACGACACCTACGGACACCAGGCCGGCGACCAGGTGCTGGTCGGGATCGCGATCTGCATTTCGGATGCGGTGCGCCGTGCCGGCGATTGTCCGGCGCGCTTCGGCGGCGAGGAGTTCGCCGTGCTGCTGCCCAACATGACTGCACTCGAGGCCTTCAATCTGGCCGAGACGATCCGCGGCAAGGTCCAGCAGTGGTGCGAGGGCGAGCTGATCACGACGGTGAGCGTCGGCGTCGCCAGCATGCGGCCGCTCGCAGGCCAGCAATGGTCCGACCTGATCGAAGCCGCCGACAAGGCGCTCTACGCCGCCAAGGCCAACGGCCGCAACCAGTCGGTGCTCGCCACCGTGCCGAAGATGGCGCTGGTGGCGTGAGTTCGGCTTCGTACGTCAAATAGCATATTCGGTGTCATCACCCGCGCATGCGGGTGATCCAGAATTCCAGAGGCGCCAGTGCTTGAGCCCAGAAGCCGCGGCGTACTGGATCGCCCGGTCGAGCCGGGCGATGACAGGTGTTGGTTGGGACGCAGTTTTGCATTCTCGCGACATGGCTCGTCGCGGAATGCTGACCGAAACGCCGCGCCGCGCTGACGCCAACTCAGCCGCGGTGCTTCTTCTTTGGCTTCTTGCCGAACTTCGGTTTCGCGGGCGATACGTCTGGCCAGTGTCCGGCCTGGCCCGGCTTGTTCCGATTCTTCTTTTTCTTGCCGAACCCTGGCTCGCTGTCGAATTTCGGCTTCGCGCCCTTTCCGTCCCGATTGGATCGGAACGGGGCTCCGGATTCTTGCCTTGGCGCGTAGTCTTCACGCGAACGGCCCGCACCTTCGCTCGCAAACGCTCGCGCCTCGCGGTCCGGCTTGCCGCGTCGCTTGGCAGCCACCTCGTCACGCGGCTCATCGCGGCGCGGTGCGCTGTGGCCGCCGTCATCCTTGTCGCGCCAAGGCTCGTGCCTGGGCTTGCGCGCCGGCTTGTCTGAGGGGGCCTGGCGCTGCGGAGCGTCCGCCAACGGCTCGATGCGGATGGTGTCTTCCTTGTCCGGACGCTTGATCTTGACCGCGAAGGAATCCGCGACCCGCGCGGCGATCTCGAACTCGGTGGTCGTATCCGAGATCTTGATGGCGCCGATGTCGTGCTTGTCGATGCCGCCGCGGCGGCAGATCATCGGCAACAGCCAGCGGGCTTCGGCATTCTTCCTGCGTCCGATCGAGGCGCGGAACCAGACGGTAGCCTCCTCCATGCCGTGACGCGGGGAAGCCTTGCCGGCCTTCGATCGCGGCCCGGCCGGACGATCCTCGCGGCGCGAGGTGCGCTCGCCACGGCGATCGTCGCGTTCGCGGCCGCGTCCCTCGCCGGGATCGAGAATGTCTTCAGGCGCAGGCAGCCGCGCGCGATAGAACCGGGCCAGCGCCGCGGCGATCGCCTCGGGCGACCGTTCGGCAAGCAAGGCTTGCGCGAGCGCCAGGTCGTCGGAGGTCGTCTCCTCGGAGAACACCGCATCCTGCATCAGGCGGTCATGGTCGAGCTTGCGGATCTCGTCCGCCTGCGGCGCAGAACCCCAGACCACATCGATGCCGGCCAGATTCAGCAGCAATTCGGCGCGGCGCCGCCGTGCCGGCGGGACCAGCAGGATGCTGACACCCTTGCGGCCGGCGCGGCCGGTGCGGCCCGAGCGATGCTGCATGACCTCCGGGTCTTTCGGCAGATCGGCATGAATGACGAGATCGAGGCTCGGCAGGTCGATGCCGCGCGCCGCCACGTCGGTCGCGACACAGACCCTGGACCGTCCGTCGCGCAACGCCTGCAGCGCCTGGGTGCGCTCGTTCTGGGTCATTTCGCCTGACAGCGAGGCCACCGAGAACCCGCGCTCGAGCAGCGCCGCCTGCAAATGCCTGACGGCTTCTCGCGTGTTGCAAAACACCAGCGCGCTCGGCGCCTCATGGAAGCGCAGCACGTTGACGACCGCGTGCTCGACATCGTCGGCGGCCACCCGGATGGCGCGGTACTCGATATCGGCGTGGCCGCCCTCGTCGCCCGCGACCTCGATCCGGAACGCCTGCTGCTGATACTGCTTGGCCAGCGCGACGATGCCGCGCGGAAACGTCGCCGAGAACAGCAAGGTGCGGCGGGTGTCCGGCGTGGTCTCGAGAATGAACTCCATGTCCTCGCGGAAGCCGAGATTGAGCATCTCATCGGCCTCGTCGAGAACGACGACCCGCAAGCCCGAAATATCGAGACGGCCGCGCCGCAAATGGTCGCACAACCGGCCGGGCGTGCCGACCACGATGTGGGCGCCTGCGGCAAGCTCGCGCTGCTCGCGGCGCGGGTCCATGCCGCCGACGCAGGAGACGACGCGACCATCGGCATGTTCATAGAGCCATGCGAGCTCGCGCTGAACCTGCAAGGCGAGCTCGCGGGTCGGCGCGACGATCAGCGCCAGCGGCGCGGCCGCCGGCTCGAACCGCTCGGCGCCGTCGAGCAGGTCCTTTGCCATGGCCAATCCGTAGGCAACGGTCTTGCCTGAGCCGGTTTGGGCCGAAACGAGCAGATCACGGTCAACGGCGTCGTCCGCGAGCACGGCAAGCTGGACGGGGGTCGGCTGTTCGTAGTTGCGCTCAGCCAAGGCGCGGGCGAGCGGCGAACTTGTGGTCGGAAAGGGCACGGAATGGGAAACCTTGATTGGTCCGGGTGCAGAACGTCGAGCGGGACGACCTGAGGCTGCGTACCCGGCAGGCGGCACAGCCGCATGACGATTTGGGCTGCTTTACGCCAAGAACAACCAAACCGCCATGCCCCCGCAGCGGAAAAAAGCCGCGGATCAGGCCGGTTGCCCGATCGGGGGCCGGCTGCCGGCGATCCGGTCCATCAATCCGGACAGCCGCGACGGCGGCGGGCTGGCCGCGCCAATCAGGCCGCCCGCCCCGCGCAGCGCCCCCGGCATCAGCTCGCAGGCCAGCAGCCGATCGCGCTGATATGGGCCGGGCATGCGGAGCGCGCCGGTTTTCGCCGCCGAGAAGCCGAAGCGGTCATAATAGGCGGCGTCGCCGACCAGGATGACGGCGCGGTGGCCGAGCCGCTGCGCCCGCTGCAAGGCCTGCCGCATCAGCGCGGCGCCGATGCCGAGGCATCGCGCCTCCTCCGCCACCGCGAGCGGGCCGAGCAGCAGGCATGCGTGACCGGTGCAGGTCACGATCGGCCACAGCCGCAATGTGCCGACCAGGTGGCTGCCACGGCGCGCGACAAACGCGAGGCCGCACGCAGGCTTGCGGCCCCCGCGCAGCCGCTCCGAGGTCTTGGCCAAGCGGCCAGGACCGAATGCAGCGTCGAGCAGACCCTCTCGCGCCGCCACGTCCGAACGGCGTTCCTGACGGATCGCAACCGGCTTGTCGTTCGGAGAACCAAAAGAGGACATCACGCAACCCTCGCCAGATAGATGAAGACCTCGTCGAGGTCCCGGCACTTGAAGCGCTCGGCGAGCTCGCCCGGACGTCCCATCGCGACGACGCGGCCGTGGCTCATGATGACGACGAAGTCGCAGAGCTGCTCGACCTCGGTCATGTTGTGCGAGGACAGCAGGATGGTGGCGCCGCGGCGCTTCTGATAGGCGCGCAGCCGGCCGCGCACCCACTCGGCACGGTCAGGGTCGAGCGATGCCGTCGGCTCGTCGAGCAGCAGCACGTCCGGGTCGTTGATCAGTGCCTTCGCGACGGCGACACGGGTCTTCTGCCCGGCCGAGAGCCGCCCGGTGACGCGGTCGAGCACGTCGCCGAGCTCGAAATCCTCGATCAGTTCCTCGATCCGCGCCTTGAGATTGGCGACACCATAGAGCCGTCCGAACACCATCAGGTTCTGCCGCACGGTGAGTCGCCCCGGCAATGCGACATAGGGGCTTTCGAAATTCATCCGGCTGAGCACCTTGTGACGCTCGGTCGCCATGTCGTGGCCGAGCACCATGGCGCGGCCGAAGCTTGGCACCACCAGGCCCATGATCATGGCGATGGTGGTGGTCTTGCCGGCGCCGTTGCCGCCGAGCAGGCCGACGGTCCAGCCCTTGGGCACGTTGAAGTTTACGTCGTCGACCGCCCAATGGGTGCGGTACTTCTTGCAGAGATCCTCGACCGCGATGGCCGGCGCCTCATCGATACCGAGGCTCACGGGCGCATTGTCCTGCGCGGGCGTGGTGGTTGGCGACACCGGTGTCAGATGTCTGCGGGGCAAAAAGCGTTCGATGCGGCTCATGGATGTTCTCCCTTACTCGCCCATGGTGAGCAGGCCGCCCTTGTGGCGGGCGCTCTGCAACAGGGCAACGAATGTGGCGAAGCCCATGCCGAGATAGACGGCGTTGAGCGCGAGGCATTCCATCATCAGGTCGGTGCGGAAGGTGCCGTCGAGCAGCACGGCGCGCATGCCCTCGAACACATAGGTCGGCGTCAGCGACCAGGCGACCGGGTGCAGCCAGACCGGCAGCGCCTCGACCGGGTAGTAGACGCAGCACAGCGGCAGCAGCACGATCATGATCGAGTAGGCGAGACTTTCGGCACCGAGGCCCTGGCGGATCACGAGGCCTGCGACGACGAGCCCGATCGCCCAGCTGGTCAGCACGAGGTTGAGGAAGAACAAGATCAACCCCGGCCCCATCGCAAAGACATTGAAGCCGAACAGCAGCAGCGTCAGCAATGTCACCGGCAACGTGCCAATCACCAGCCGGATCAGGCTCATCAGCATCAGCGAGGCCGCAAGCTCGGCCGGCTGCAACGGGCTCATCATCAGATTGGCGAGGTTTCGCGACCAGATCTCCTCCAGGAAGGTGAAAGTGAAGCCGAGCTGGCCGCGAAACAGCACGTCCCAGAGCAGGACGGCGCCGAGCAGCAGGCCGGCAGTGGAGGCCATCGCCGACTTGCTTTGATAGAGGTAGGTATAGAGGAAACCCCACACCATCATCTGCATCGCCGGCCAGTAGACGATCTCGAGCAGCCGCAGCCATGACGAGCGCAGGATGTAGTAATAGCGCGCCGTCATGGCGGCGATGCGGTTCAGTGACTGAGTCATGGCACGCACTCCTCTCGCCGAGATCAATCGAACTCGCGGCGGATCGGGCGGCGCTTGCCGACCTTGGGCGGAAACGCGAGCAGCGCGTTGGCCTGCACCCGGACCTGATGCTCGAGGCAGGCCGCGAGCAGATCCTCCAGATGTGCGACCGAGCCGTGCAGCCGCGACATCGGCGTATCCTGGCCGAGCACGACGCGCGCCTCGACGAGGTCGACGCCGCGCTGCACGATCTCGAACTGCGCCAGATGCAGGTTGCAGTCGAACATCCAGCGATAGGTTGCATCGAGAATGCTGCCGGCCGGGACCTTGCGGCCGTCGCGGTTGACGAAGGCATCGTTGAGCCGGCCGTCGATGCTCGCGATCTGCGACCAGTTGATGTCTGATGGCGCCGGATTGGCCGGCCGCGTGATGTAATCGCCCTGCACGTAGCGGATGAACGGCATCGCCTCGTTGAGCAGGTTGGTGATCACCGCGATGCCGGACTGGCCGTCGGCCTGCGGCGCCATCGTGACGGGATCGAGCACGTCGAGATGCACAGTGTCCTCGCAGACGTGGTACTGGCCGTCGGGCATCTCGAGCGCGATCCGCGTCGCCTCCTCGGAGGAATATTCGTCGAGCACGGGCACGCCGAGCTGGCGCGACCATTCCTGACGGGCAGTACGCGAGGAATATTCCGAATGCGTCACCGCAAGATTGAGCGAGGAACGGAACTCGTCGACATGCGGCATCAGCGCATCGAGGCTCGACGGGTAGAGCGAGAGGATCTTCGGTCCGAGATAACGCAGATGCTGGGCTACGCGCGCCGGCGGGATCAGGTTCGAGATGAACGCGGTCGGATAATCGCCGCCGATCGAATCGAACCACCACGGCACGGTGTAGACATGGGCGAGCAGATCCTCAGTGCGGTAATTGCCGGCGCTCTGCATCGCGAACTGGCGGACACCCTGGATGGTGTCGGTGATGACGGCGTCATAGTCGACGCGGATCAGCAACGTCTGGCCGGACGAGCCCGACGAGCGCGTCGGAAACAGGTTTTCCGGCTTGTACTTCTTGTTGACGCACTGGTCCGGGAAGGCCGCGACCAGCTCGGGCTTGGTGATGACAGGGATCTTCTGGATGTCGTCATAGTCGCGCAGATGTTCCGGCTTGAAGCCGGCCGCATCATACTTGGCGCGGTAGACCGGAATGTCGCGGTAGGCGAGCTCGACCAGCTCCTTGATCCGGGCGAACTGCCGCGCGCGGATTTCCGACACCGGCAGATAGGGGTGTCGCATGCATTCGCCGAGATAATTCGCGGTGGCCGCGACCAGCTCGGGCGCGGCCTCGTTGGAGGGCTGGAAGTCCGGCCGGGTGTGCTCGGTCTCCCAGAACTGGCGCTGCGGCGCGCTGGTCGCATCGGCGGGAACGAGGGACGCGGCGGCTTGATCATGCTCCGGCACCAGAGCAACGCCGTCATCGGAAACACTGATAGCAAGGGAGGACGTCATCTTCAGCTCCATGATTGACGGGAGACCGCCCGTTCATGGCGCTATCAATGGCTCGCGGCGCCGGCTCCCGCCGTGACGCGCGTCACACGCGGTCGCACCCCGCGCGCAGGCCGAGACGTATAGGGCGGGTTAGGAGAAGCCGTAACCCGCCATGCTCAATCGCATCGCGTTGCGGCGGGTTATGCTGACGCTAACCCGCCCGACAAGGCTGATTGCTTCAGGTGGCTACTTGCCCCATGTCGCCTTTTTGACCCGCCCCTTGCCGCCGCATTTCTTGCAGGGCTCGGGATAGATCTTCCGTCCCGGCTCGCCCGGCTGCTTCACCTCCGGAAAGCCTGTCCCGTTACACGCGTCACACTTCTCTTCATTGGAAATAAGGTGCTTCACCATCAACCGTCCCGGATTGAAGAATCAGAAGCCCGCGGGCGCGGACTTCTGCCACCTATCGAATACGAACGGCGGCGGGTTGTGGTTTCAGGTGCATGGCTGCCCTGCGCAGCGACGCAGCAGACAGATCGGGGGAACGACAACGGCACCATCGCCGTTGTCGGCTTCTTATTGACGCCACGTCACTTCGCCTTGAGCGCCTTGTCGTGGCTCTCGAGTGCGGATGCCATCAGCTTCGGCAGTTGCGCGGCATAGATCTCGATGAAGGTGGCATCGCCGCAGGCCTCCGGATCGCGCGCGGCCTGCTCGGCGACGCGCGCGGCCTTGGCTTCGCATTTCGCGAACATGTGCCAGAACCAGTCCGGGCTCTTGCCGAGCGCCGGCCTGTGCTTCTTGATGACGGCGGCGCCGACCGCGCTCATCGCGTTGACGACGCCGGCGCCCAGCGTGCTGATGGCCCGCGCGTTCAGGATATCCTCGCGCGATTGCGCGGTAGCGTTGCTTGCAGTCGCTCGTCCTTTGGCCGGCATGCTCAAGCTCCTTGTCGATCCCTGGTCCGTCCTGTGCGTCGGACAAAAGCATCGGCCGGGGAGGTTGAGGAAGGCTCAAGGGGCATGGTTGAAAACCGCTATGGATTTCATTCCGGTTTTAGGCGCTTCCGAGCGATCGGGCCTGGAGGGGATTTTTGACCTCCCCTCCGCCGCGGAATCTGTCAGCGACCGTTACCCTTTGGCACCATAGCGCCGGATCAGCTGGTCGGCGACGTCGTCGAGATTATCTCCGACCACCTGCGGCTGCGGACCGACGCCAAGTACATCGTTGCCCGGCCGCTTGATCAGCGCGGCCTCCCAGCCGGCGGCGACTGCGCCGAGCGTATCCCAGGTGTGGCAGGCGATCAGGCAGAACTCCGACGGCTTGGCGCCGAGCTGCTGCTCGACATAGCCGTAGGCCTGGCGCGACGGCTTGTGATGCTTGACGCCGTCGGCGGAAAAGCGCCGCTCGAACAGATCGACGATGCCGCCATTCGTCAGCTGCCGGGTCTGCACTTCCAGCAGATTGTCGGTCAGCGTGAACAGACGAAAACCCGCCGCGCGCAGCTTGCGCAGCGCCGCCGGTACTTCCGCATGCGGCGGCATGGTGGAGAATTTCTCGGTCAGCTCCCTCTTGTCTGAATCATCGATCCTGATGCCGCGGGTGTCGGCCAGCATCTTCATCACGGCCGCGCCGATGTCGGTGAAGGGCACGTAGCACCCCGCCACCGTGAGCGAGGCCGAGTACATGATGAAGTTCGCGAACCACAGCCGCATCGCGCTCTTGTCGCCAAAGATGCGCGCGAACACCGGCTCCATGGTCTCGAGGTCGAGCAGGGTCTCGTTGACGTCGAATACGATCAGAGGAAACGCCATTCTGGTCTCCATTTGCTTGGGTTTGGTCTCGCCTTTCCTTGGAGCATGATCTCTTCGGAAAACCGCTACGCACTTTTCCGGATCATGCTTCCCTGTCCTTGATCCGGCTGCGATGCGCGGCCTGCTTGGCGCGGTTGCCGCAGACCGCCATGCTGCACCATCGGCGCGCACGCGCCCGCGTGTGATCGGCAAACATCAGCGTGCAGGCCGGGCCCTCGCACGCCTTGATGTCGGAAAAGCTTTCCTCGCAGACGACCTTGGCCATCGCCTCGCCGATCGGCAGCAGCAATGTTTCCGCCGAGCGCCAGCGCCGCGTCCGCTCCAGCGCGAAACCGTCATGATCGTCGTGACGATGCGCCACGATCCTGCTGAACGCCTGATCGCTTTCGAGCAGCCGGTTCAACGGCTCCAACTCCTTAAGCGCCCGCGGCGTCAGCGACCGGCCCATATGCTTGCGGACGAAGCCGCGGAACCATTCGCGCAGATCGCGCGCCTGACCGGCGACGCTGTCGAACTCGCCCGGCGCCGCGCGCGCCTTCAACTCGTCGAGCACATCTGACGGCACGAGGTTCGCCTGTGCGAGCCAGCGCACCAGGCCGTCACCATCGGCGATCCAGTCAACCGGCGTATCGACCGGGGTCGCGATCGAATTGATGAAATCGAGGCCCAGGCTATCGGCGATGAACATCGCGGGCGGGTGGGGTTGCACGGCGGAACTCTCCTGGACGGTTTCTCTGAACTCGGCTCGAAATAACCTGCTTAATGGCCGTTGACAAGTTACGAACACTGAGCCATAAGCGACGTAACCTGTCAATTGATATTTTACTGGTTACTGCTGAAACAAGGGAGCTCAAGATGTCGAACAAGGATGTCAGCGTGGTGCTTTCCCATGGCGCGTGGACGGACGGGTCGAGCTGGGCGCGGGTGATCACGGCGCTCGACGCCGAGGGCATCACCGCCGTGGCGGCACCGCTGCCGCTGACGTCGCTCGCCGACGATGTCGCCGCGCTGAACCGCACGCTGGACCGCGTCGAGGGACCGGTCGTGCTGGCGGGCCATGCTTACGCCGGCGCTGTGATCGCCGAGACCCGCTCGCCGCGCGTCAAGGCGCTGGTCTATGTCGCGGCGCTGGCGCCGGACGAGGGCGAGACGGTGGCTGACGTGTTCTATCGCGCACCGCCGCATCCGTTCGCGCCAAAACTCGCGCCCGATGCCAACGGCCTGATCTGGTTGCCTGAGTCCGCTTTCGCATCGGCCTTCGCGCAGGGCGCGCGGGCCGATGATCTCGCGGTGCTCGCCGCCGTGCAGCGGCCGATCTCGCCCGCTTGCATCACGGTGCCGGTCGGCCGTCCCAGGTGGAAGGACGTCCCGAGCTGGTTCCTGGTCGCGGAGGACGACCGGATGATCGCGCCCGAGACCCAGCGCAGCATGGCCGCGCGGATGAAGGCTGCCGTGCGTTCACATGCCGTCGATCACACCCCGATCGTGACGGCGCCAAAGCTCGTCGCCGACATCATCCGGGAAGCCATCCACGGCGTTACAGAGCACTGACGTCTTTGATCAAAGGACAGGAGCGCTGCCATGCAGGAGAAACATTTATCGGCCGACCGGCTCGGCGCGTTTTCCGATGCGGTGATCGCCGTCATCATCACGGTGATGGTGCTGGAGCTGAGAGCGCCGGACGGCTCGCGGTTCGCCGACTTGCTGCCGCTGTGGCCGACCGCGATCAGCTACGCGGCGAGCTACCTGTTCATCGCCGTGATCTGGGTCAATCATCACCATCTGCTGCATCTGGTGCGGCAACCGACGCCGCGGTTGATCTGGCTGAACTTCGTCCATTTGTTCGCGGTCTCGCTGCTGCCGTTCGCGACCGCCTGGGTCGCACGCTCGCACATGGCCGCGGCACCGGTGGTGGTCTATGCGGTGATCTTCCTCCTCATTGACCTCGCCTATCTCGCCTTCGAACGCGCGGTGCTGGCACAGGCGGATCAGAGCATGATGTCCCAGCAGGTGCGGACATGGACCCAGCGCCGCACGCTGCTCGCGCTGCTGGTGTTCGCGGCCGGCGCCGCCATCGCGCCCTTCGTGCCGCTGCTCGGCTTCGCCACCGTGTGCTGCGCGCTGCTGCTCTACCTCAGACCCGAGGCGATCAGCGGGTTTGCGAAGCAGACCAAATCCTAACCCGCCAACCACACCACCACATCGCGACCACAAGGAGTGACAGATGTCCGAGATCAAATACCGCACGGCCGATGTAGACGGCTTCAAGGTGTTCTATCGCGAGGCCGGTTCGCCGGGCGCGCCAAAACTGCTGCTACTGCACGGTTTCCCGAGCGCGGGACACATGTTCCGCGATCTGATCCCGCAGCTCGCGGACAAGTTCCACATCGTGGCGCCGGATCTGCCCGGCTTCGGCCAGTCCGACATGCCGCCGCGCGAGACGTTCAGCTACACCTTCGACAACATCGCCGGCGTGATCGACCGCTTCACCGAGGTGATCGGCTTCGATCGCTTCGCGGTCTATGTGTTCGACTATGGCGCACCGACCGGCTTCCGCCTCGCGCTCAAGCATCCGGAGCGGATCACCGCGATCATCTCGCAGAACGGCAACGCCTATGAGGAAGGCCTCAGCGACGGCTGGACCCCGATCAAGGCCTATTGGCAGGATCCCTCGCCGGCGAACCGCGACGCGCTGCGCGTCTTCCTGACGCCGGACACCACGCGCTGGCAGTACACGCACGGCACACCGGATCCGCAAGCCGTGTCGCCGGACGGCCAGAACCTCGACAATTACTACATGACGCGGCCTGGCGCGCATGACGTGCAGCTCGATCTGTTCGGCGACTACAAGAGCAACGTCGCGCTCTACCCGGCCTTCCAGACCTACTTCCGTACCCATCAGCCGCCGTTCCTCGCGGTGTGGGGCAAGAACGATCCGTTCTTCCTGCCGCCGGGCGCCGAGGCGTTCAAGCGCGACAATCCGAAGGCGGTGGTCAAATTCCTCGACACCGGCCACTTCGCGCTGGAAACCCATGCCGCCGAGATCGCACAAGCCATCCGCGAGTTCCTGAGCCGCTGACGTCGCGCGCCGATCACTCCAGGGGAATGCACATGACCCAATCCGTCGCCATCGTGACCGGCGCAAGCTCCGGCATCGGACGTGCCACCGCGCTGCGGCTCGCGCGGGATTTTTCTGCCATCGTCCTCGTCGCGCGCAGTGGTGAGAAGCTGCGCGAGGTCGCTCAGGAGATCGAATCCAGCGGCAGCACGCCGCTGGTGCTCGATCTCGACCTCGCCTCACCGGCGGCCGCCGACGACGCCGTCAAGGCCACGCTGGACCGCTTCGGCCGCATCGACGCGCTGGTCAATGTCGCAGGCTCGGTGCCCGGGCTCGATCTGTTCGAGATGACCGATGCGCAATGGGATGCGGGCCTCGCGCTCAAGTTCCATGGCGCCAGGCGGCTGACGATGCACGCCTGGGACGCGCTTAAGGCATCGCAAGGCGCCGTGGTCTTCACGTCAGGCAATGCCGCCGCGTTGCCGCGCGCCGGCGCGGCTGCGGTGGGTGCGATCAACGCTGCGATCGAGGCGCTGGCAAAGGCGTTCGCCGAGGGCGGCATCGACGACGGCGTGCAGGTGAACTGCGTGTCGCCGGGCGCCATCATGACCGGACGCCGCCTTGCGATGCTGGAGAAATCAGCGACAGCCAGGCAGGTCGACATCGACACCGCCAAGGCAGGCTTCCTCAAGCAGGCCGGCATCAAGCGCTTCGGCTCGCCGGAAGAAATCGCCGACCTCGTCGCGTTCGCCGTGTCGCCGCCGGCGCGCTGGATGACCGGTACCGTGCTGCGCATGGATGGCGGCGAGATCAGGACCGTGTGAGACAGCACTCGACGTGTGAGAGCAAATGCGTGATCCTCGCAGCCTCGACTGACATCCAAGCGAGGTCACGCCAATGCCAACCTATACCTGCACCAGTGCGCAAGGCCGCCTCAGCGCGGAACAGAAGGGCCGGATCGCGGGCGAGATCACCCGGATCCACGCCGAGGTAACGGGCGCGCCGAGCTATTTCGCACAGGTGATCTTCAGCGAGGTCACGCCCGGCAACTGGTTCATGGGTGGCGTCCCGGTCGCGCATGACCACATCTTCGTCTACGGCCATATCCGCGCCGGCCGCGCCGCCGTCGACAAGACGCGCATGATCAAACTGATGGCGGACGCGGTCGGAGCCGCCGCCAGCGTCGACAGTAAGCGCGCGGTGTGGGTCTATCTCAACGAGTTGCAGCCGCGGCAGATGATCGAGTTCGGCCATGTGCTGCCCGAGCCCGGCGACGAGCCGGCGTGGACCGAGGCACTGCCGGAAGCGGATCGCGAGTTCATGCAGTCGATCACCGGGCGGCGTTGAACTACGCCCCCGTGACCCGCCAGATCACGTTGCCGACATCGTCGGCCACCAGCAGGGAGCCGTCGGGGCCGAGCGCGACGCCGACCGGGCGGCCATACGACACCTTCTCGTCGGGCGCGAGGAAGCCCGACAGGATGTCGCGCGCCGGCCCCGAGGGACGGCCGTTCGTAAACGGCACGAACACCACCTTGTAGCCCGACAGCGTCGAGCGATTCCACGAGCCGTGCTGGCCGATCGCCATGCCGTCGGGGAAACCCGGCAGCGTGCCCGCAGGCATCCAGCACAGGCCGAGCGAGGCGGTGTGACCGCCGAGCGCATAGTCCGGCCGGATCGCCTTGGCGACCATCGCCGGATCCTGCGGCACGCGATCGTCCACCGTCTTGCCCCAGTAGCAATAGGGCCAGCCATAGAAGCCGCCGTCGCGCACCGAAGTGAGATAGTCCGGCGGCGTCTCGTCGCCGATGCCGTCGCGCTCATTGACGACGGTCCACAGCACATTTGTGGTCGGCTCCCAGGCGAGCCCGACCGGGTTGCGCAGGCCGCCGGCGAAGATGCGGCTGGTGCCGGCTGCGAGATCGAGCTCATAGATCGCGGCCCGGCCCTCCTCGACCTTCATGCCGTTCTCGGCGATGTTGCTGAGCGAGCCGACGCCGGCATAGAGCTTCTTGCCGTCGGCGCTCGGCAGCAGGCTGCGCGTCCAATGCCCGTCGGGCTTGAAGCTGACGAGCTTGCGTCCCTCCGCCGTGATGCGATCTGCACCCGCGGTGTAAGGAAACGCGACCACGCCGTCGGTGTTGCCGACATAGAAGGTGTCGCCGATCAGCGCCATGCCGAACGGCTGACGCAACCCTTCCATGAAGGCACCGCGGCTTTCCGCGACGCCGTCGCCATCGCGGTCGCGCAGCAGCGTGATGCGGTTGGCGCTGACGCCGAGTGCCGCAGCGCGGCGCATCGTCGCCTGCATCGCATAGTGGAAGACGCTGCGCGGCGTGCCTGCGATCTGCGTCGCCTCCGCGATCAGGACATCGCCGTTCGGCAGCACGTTGATCCAGCGCGGATGGTCGAGCTCGGCGGCAAAGGCGTTAACCTTGAGCCCTGCTGCTGCGGTCGGAAGCTGGCCCTTGTCCCAGCCGCGCGCCGTCGGCATCTTCAGCGTCGGGATCGCGCCCTGCGACTTCGCCGCCGGAATCTGCGGCGCGCTGCCCCAGGCCGGTGCGGGCTCGGCGCCCTGCATCCGCCGCCACGCCACGGCGCCGGCCCCGATCGCCGCGACGACGCGGGCAAAAACTCCAGACGTGCTCATGAACTTCCCCTGTACTTGCACCGTGTTGCTAAACATTGCCGGCAGCGGCCCGCACGAGCATTGGCATAATGCCTGCCCCGATGACAGTAATTATACGATCTTCGCAGCCGCCCTCGAATCGGAGAGACTGGCCTTACGCTCCCTTGTCAGAGCGTTTTCCTCCCTGAGACCTTGCCCGCCCCGGTCGGCGGGCTTCCTTTTACGAAGCGCCAAGCTTTTCGAAGCACTGCGGGCGCGGCCGGCTGCGGGGCGTTATAGCCGGAAACGCATAGCGGCCCGGCACCGGATGCATTGGACCGGGCACAGCGACGGCGCAACCGGGCTGGCAACCGGACACATATGACGCCGCAACGATGCGGTTTACTTCACCATCGCCCCATAGACGATGTCCTGCACGTTCTCGCGATAATATTTGCGCAGCTCGCCGGGAGCTGCGGTTCCGACCACCACGACGAGGCGTTCCTTCGGATCGCAGAAGAACTGCGTGCCATAGGCGCCGTTCCAGGTGAACTCGCCGGGATTGCCCGGCACCGACGCCAGCCCTTCGCTGGTCCGCACCGCGACCGCCAGCCCGAAGCCGAAGCCGCCGCGATGCGGCTCGACCGCGGCGACGTTGTTCTTGATCTCGGGCCCGAGATGGTTCGACGTCATGAGGTGCACCGTCTGGGGACTGAGCACGCGCTTGCCGTCGAGCTCGCCGCCATTGAGCAGCATCTGTCCGAAGCGGACATAGTCGCCGACGGTGGCGAACGAGCAGGCGCCGCCGCAGTCGAACTTGGTCGGCACGTCGAGCAGCTTGATGGCTTGCGGCTTGCCGGTGAGCGGATCGTTGGGAAACGGATGCGCGAGCCGCGCGCGCTGGGCATCGGTCGGGTGGAACGTCGCCTCCTTCATGCCGAGCGGCTTCCAGACATTGGCCGAGAGATAGTCGCCGAGCCGCTGGCCGGAAACCTTCTCGACGACGGCGCCGAGCACGTCGATCGAGAAGCCGTATTCGAACTCGGTGCCGGGCTGATGCACCAGAGGCAGCTTGGTGATGCGGTCGATGAAGGCCTGAGTGTCGCCTTCGACCGCCGGCGCCGCGCCGTCCGGATAGAGCCGCGCCAGCGCGCTCGAGCTGTCGGGCCGGCCGCCATACATCAGGCCCGAGGTGTGGCGATAGAGATCGTGGATGAAGATCGGCCGCGCCTGCGGCTCCATCGTCAGCGAGCCGTCGGCCTGCTGCACGCCCACCTTCATGTCGGCAAACGCCGGATAGTACTCGGCGACCTTCGCCTGCAGCGGCAGGCGGCCCTGCTCCATCAGCGTCAACCCCGCGACCGCCGCCATCGGCTTGGTCATCGAGGCTAGCGCGAACACCGCATCGATCGGCATCGGCGTGCCCTTGACCGGGTCGAGCTGGCCGTAGGCCTTGTAGTGCACGAGCTTGCCGTCGCGCGCGATCGCCACCACAGCGCCGGGCACGCGCTTGGCCGCAATCTCACGCGCGAAGAAGTCATCGAGCCGCGCCAGTCCCTGCTCCGAGAAACCGGCCTGATGCGCCGAAGCTTCCGGCAGCGGCGGCGCGGCATGGGCGATGTTGTTGAAGGCAAGACAGGTGGCGGCGGCAGCCGCGGCAACGGCGATTTTTCTCATTGTTTCCTCACCAGGGACCGCGGGCGGTTGTTATGTAGTTCGCGGCCCGCGCGGGCAGGATTAGATCACGCCGGCAAGGGCGACAAGGCGTCGCGGCGCGCGGCGGTGTCGCCGGGGCGCATGTCTGCGCCAGCGAAGAACGGCGCGACCTCGTGCTCGAACGTCTTCAGCGCGGCGCCGATTGCCTGGTGCATGTCGAGATATTTGTAGGAGCCGAGCCGGCCGCCGAAAATGACGTTCGGATGCTGCGCCGTCATGGCGTGATAGGACGCGAGCATGGCGCGGTCGGCGGCCGTATTGATCGGGTAATATGGCTCGTCGGCGCGGCCGGCGAAGCGGGAATATTCGCGGTAGATCGTGGTCCGCGGCCCGGCATGCGCGCGCTCCGGATGCAGGTGCCTGAACTCGTGGATGCGGGTGAACGGCACCTCGGCGTCGGCATAGTTGATGACGGCGGCGCCCTGGAAATCGGCGACGTCATGGACCTCACGCGCGAAGTCGACGGTGCGCCAACCGAGATGGCCGCAGGCATAGCCGAAGAAGCGGTCGATCGGTCCGGTATAGATCACGAGCTGGCGCGGGTTGATGCGGTCGGCGACGTCGAAATAGTCGACACCGAGTTGCACCGCGATCCTGGGATGATCGAGCATCCGGCGGAAGATCGCGGTGTAGCCATCGAGCGGCATGCCCTCGTAGCGGTCAGCGAAGTAGCGGTCATCGAAGGTGAAACGGACCGGCAGGCGGCCGATGATGTCGGCCGAGAGCTCGCGCGGATCGGTCTGCCACTGCTTCTGCGTATAGCCGCGGATCAGGAGATCGTAGAGCGTGCGGCCGACCGAGGCGATCGCCTTGTCCTCGAGATTGCTGATCCCGGAGGCACCATGCCTCCCGGAAGCACCATGCGCTGCTGCCTCAGCCGCGATCACGGCGCGCGCCTGGTCCGGCGACATGATGCGACCGAACGCGGCGCACACCGTCGCAAGGTTGATCGGCATCGAATAGACGCGGCCGTTCGCCACCGTGAAGACGCGGTGGCGGTAGTCAGTGAACTCGGTGAAGCGGTGCAGATAGCGCCAGACGGTCTCGGAATTGGTGTGGAAAATATGCGTGCCGTAGCGGTGCACCTCGACGCCGCTGTCGGAATCGACCTCCGAATAGGCGTTGCCGCCGATATGCGGCCGGCGGTCGAGCACGCAGACGGAGCGGCCGAGCCTGCTCGCCACCTGCTCGGCGATCACGGCCCCGAAAAAGCCGGCGCCCACCACGACGACGTCGAAGCTCTCAAGCTGCATGTGGCCCCCGCTCCCCGCGCGGGCCCGGGCTGTAGCCCGCCGCGACATCCCGACGGAGCTTCAACGGCGCTGCGGCCGACTTCCGGCGAAGATTTTGGTTAAGGCCGCGATAATTTCGTGCCCGGAACAGCGGGCTCGGCCGTTCAACTGACAGCATGCGAGGCGTTGGGTTTATCCGCGCGCGCAGCAACAGCATCATGCGCGGGGGCCCGATGTCCGTAATCTGCGTCCTGTATTCCAGCAATACGACCTATGATTCGCTGCGCGGCATTCTCGCGATGGCCGCCGCCGAGCTCGACCGGCTCGGCCATGAGGTCAAGATGCTCGACCTGCTGGCGCCGGATTTCTCGGCCAGGCTCAATGCGCTGTTGCCACGAAAGACCGAGACGATGGCACTCGGCTTCTCCGGCATCGGGCTCGATATCCACACCAAGGACGGCAAGCTGTTCTGGGACGTCGCCCAGATCCCCGTCTTCACCTGGTTCTGCGATCATCCCTGCTACTTCGCCAAGCGGCACGGGCTCGAGAGCCGCTACACCGCGCATGGCTACGTGTTTCCCGACCACGCCGCGTTCAACCGCGATCATCTGGGCGCCAACGGCGCCGTGTTCGCGACCCATATGGGCATCCCCGATCCCGGCTTCTTCGGCGGCCTGCCGCCCGAGAAGCGCAACGGCCGGCTGATCTTCGCCAAGTCCGGCTGGAATCCGCTGGCGCTTGAGCGCGGCTGGCGCAAGACGATGCCGCCAAAGCTGTTCGCGCTGCTGTTCGATGCGATCGCCGAGGCGCGCGGCAAGACCTGCGGCGCGTTTCCAAAGATCATCGTCGACGTCGCCGAGCGGCATCTCGTCTATCTGAAGCCTGGCGGCGACCTGTTCAACGTGATCCTGACCCGGCTCGACAACTACACAAGAGGCGTGCGCACCCGCGAGGTGGGCGCGGTGCTCGCCGACTATCCGGTCGATTTCATCGGCGGCGGCTGGAGCGATCTCGACGTCAGCGGACGCCCGGCCCGCGTGCTCGGCGCGATGACCTTCGATGCGATGCGCGAAGGCCTCGGCAGCTATCTCGCCGCGGTCTCGCTCAATCCCAATATCGACCTGTCGGTGCATGACCGGGTGTTCTTCGCGCTCGGCGCCGGCACCGTGCCGGTGTTCGACGCCAACCGCTTCTCGACCGCGGAGATGCCGCATCTCGCCCGCTACAGCTTCGGCCAGGACACGACAAGCGTCGCTGCCGCCGTCGAGGCCCTGCTGGCCGATCCCGCCGCTGCCCAGGCGGCGACCGCCACCACGATGAGCGAGCTCTATCCGCGCTTCTCGATGCAGCGGTCGGTGCAGGACATCCACGAGATCACGATGTCGATCGCGGGTGCCGCCGGCGCCAATCTGTTGCCGGCCGAGCCGGTGCCGGCAGGCGTCTGGACACCGAAGCAGGCGGCCTGATCGCACCGCCATTTCCGTGGCCGCCTCGCGCCGGCTGCGCTACCCTGTGCCCGTCACCTTCGATCGGGTCCAGCATGAACCGCCGTGCGTTTGTCTCGGGACTGGCCATCGCCGCGGCGCTCGCGGGCCTTGCCACGGTGCCGGCCGCTGCTGACGGCAAGCGGGTGGCGCTGGTGATCGGCAACGGCGCCTATAGAAGCGTGCCGGCGCTGTCCAATCCGCCGAACGATGCCGGCGATATCGCCGCCGCGCTGAGGCGCCTCGGCTTCGCGGTCACCCTGATCACCAACGGAAGCTTCGACGAGATGCGACGCGGCCTGATCGCGTTCGGGCGCAATGCCGCCGGGGCCGACATGGCCGCGGCGTATTTCGCCGGCCACGGCATGGAGATCAACGGCGACAACTGGCTGATCCCTGTCGATGCCGAGCTGAAGCGCGATACCGATGCCGCCAATGAAGCGATCAGCCTGCAGAGCGTGATGCTGCAGGTGTCCAGCACCGGAAGTCTCGGCCTCGTCATTCTCGATGCCTGCCGCAATAATCCGTTCGCGGCGAAGATGAGCCGCTCGCTCGCGACCCGCGCCGCCGCCACCAATAACGGGCTCGGCCGCATCGAGCCGGTCGGCAACGTGCTGGTCGCCTACGCCGCGCGCGACGGCACCACCGCGCTCGACGGCGACGGCCGCAACAGCCCGTTCGCCGCGGCGCTGTTGCGCAACATCGAGGCGCCGGGCGTCGAGGTCACCTTCATGTTCCGCAACGTCCGCGACGACGTGATGGAGGCGACGCGCAACGAGCAGCAGCCCTTCGTCTACGGCTCGCTGTCGCGCAAGGCGATCTATCTGGCAGCGCCGCCGGCCGACGCAACGGCGCCGAAACAGGCGAACGCGACACCGGCGGCCGCGGCTCCCGCCCTGTCGGGACCACCAGCGACGCCAGCCGGCCGCATCGATCCCGCGCTGGTCGGCACCTGGGAAATCATGGTGGCCGGCAGCCGCGGCCAGTCGCGCTGGATCTGGCAGATCATGGCCGACGGCACCTACAAATTCCACGCCGAGCCCTTCCGCTCGGCGCAATCACATGAAGGCACCGTCACCTTCGCCAACGGCCGCTGGACGCTGCACGCACTGAAGGGACTACGCAATTATAGTGATGCCGGCTCCTACGAAATCCACGACAGCACCGCGGTGATCACCGGCAAGCTCGGCACCGGCTATTGGAAGCGGAGCGTGGAGTGAGGGGCAAAGCGCGATGATGCGCCGCAAGCTTCGCCACTCGTTCATAAATCCAGTTGCCCCGTCGCCGGATAGACCACCGTGCCATCGCTCTGCACGACGGCGCCTTCGGTGAGGCGGGCGGGTTCGAGGCGGCCTTCCCCCATGATGTGGACGACGGTCTCGCCCGACGCCATGAGATAGTCGGCGACGATGCGGCGGTGGCAGCGCCACCACACGGCTTCCGAGCACATGATTGCGCAGCGCAGCCGGTGGCCCTCGTCGCGCAGATGCTGCAGGCTCGCGTGAAATTGCGGCGACAGCGCATAATCCGCGTAGTTGTGGAAGCTCTCGTTGCTCCAGAACCCATTGGCTGAAGGCGGCACGCCTCGCGCCTTGCCGCGCAGCCCGCCGAGATCGGCCAGATGCTCATACGAGATGCCCGCGGCCGCCAGCGGATCGGGGAGCGTGTCCCTGTTGAACTGCGGATTGGTCCGCGACCTCGGCACCGTTCTGATGTCGACGACACGGTCGATCTTGGCCGCGGTGAGGAGGACGATGAAGTCCTCGAGACTGCGGTTGGAATGGCCGACCGTGAAGAACGGAAGCGCCGCGCCTTTGCTAGGCATGATGGAGCGCGCTGCCCTTGTGCGCCGCGACGTGATCGGTCTTGTCGCTCTTGATCTCGTATTGCGGATCGGCTTCCGAGGCGCGGTGCATGTGCCCCTTGTAGTCGAAATCGCTGGTGTGAACCGCGATGACGGTGCCCGAGACGTGGCCTGCCTCGGAATTCCATCTGACGTGATCGCCAACCTTGTATCGTCTCGCCATCTCACAACCTCCGGCTTGGTCGAGCACCGCAGGTTCTGGCGATTTGGCACGGCCAACGCCAGCAACCTGACCGGCACAGCATAACCGGAGGAAGGCGTCCGCGCCTTGCTGACCCCGAGACGCAGCTGCGGGAATTCTGCGACAAGACCTATTCGCCCGAGATCGGCGCGCGCGGCCTGCCGGGCCGCATCAAGCGCATCGAGGCCATGATCGTCGAGAAGACGATGGCGGACGGCGCCTTCGGCGGCACGCTCGACATCGGCTTCGATGCCACGAGCCGCAACTTCACGTCGAGCTGGATCCCCCATGACAGAAAAGCCGCATAACGACGCCGATGCGTTGCTGGACGGCATCGACAAGACGCTGTCCGACTTCAAGACCAAGGCCTATGAGGCCAAGAAGTCCTATGACCAGTCGGATCTCGGACGCGCCCACCGGGAGCTGAGCATGCTCGGCCGGTTCTGGTCGCAGTTCGTGCGTTCGTGCGGGTGGATCTACCTGACATTGATCGCGCCGGTCACCTGGCGGCTCTATCGCTTCGTGCGATGGGCGTTCGCCCGCTACCGCGCGCTTTGGGCGCGCTGCGTCTACACCAAAGACGCCTATGGCGATCCACAGTTCAGCAAGGCCCGCGGCGGAATCATGATCCTCGCGACGATCGTCGCCTGCTACCTCGTCTACGGCGCAGCAACGGTCGCGGCGACCTTGCCGTGGTACCTTGCCACGGTGCGGCACGACGAGCAGCTGTACCTCTCCAACTCGCAGAACCTCTCAAGCTCGCAAACCGACGGCCTGGAGACCCACGAGGTCTACGGCTGCGAGACGCTGCCCTGCACCGATCAGAACACGGTGACGTTCCGGGTGCGTTCGACCTGGTTCAACGAGATCTGGAGCGTGCTCCATCATGGTGCACTGTTCTATCCCGGCTATGTCGCCGCCGCGGTCAGCCCGGTGCTGAATCGCTGTATCATCACCTCCTACGGTATCCGCAGGAAATTCCTGGTGCGAACCTGGGAGCTCTATCCCGACCTCGTGCAGGTCGAATGCATGCCGACCGACGCCGCCGGCGGCAAGGACGGCAAGGACGGCAAGGACGGCAAGGACGGCAAGGTGATCGACAACAAGGACTATCGCTAGGGCCACATCAATGGACAGGCAAGTTTTGGCCCGCCACTGACCTTGAAGAACTCCCGTTCGAAGGTGAGCACTGCCAAATATCGCAAAACAACCCCATGCAAAGTAGCAGGCGGCCGCTGTCGCTCGAACCGCCGCTTGACGCGTCGGGCAACTCAGTGGCATTATTCCATTATTCCGAAATCGTGTAACCGTGCGTCGTTACGACTTGGTCGGACTGCGGGCTTGCGATTGCGGCCGAGAAATATTCACAATTGAAACTGCGCCGGTTCGCCGCGGCGAACGATCGCCCGTGCGTGGCGTGCCTCGCCAGGGAATGTCGACATGAGCACCGCTCCGGATCCCTATTCCGTCATTGCGGTGACAGTGCCGCAATGACCACGGTCACAGCGTGTTCGCCGCCACGGCTACTGTGATTATTTTGTGCACTGTCATCGCAACACCGTTGCTGCCTCGCCGGGGCGTTACCATTGATACCTCGCTACACCCTTGCCGGCGTAGCTGCGCGTTATGCTCGAGAACTCGCCTTCGAACGTCGCGGCAACGGACCAGCCGTTGCGCCACGTCATCTCCGCCGATGCGGTGGTGAGCGCGGCATCGTGCGCCTGCGCAGCGCCGTTGACCACGAAGCTTGCACCGGGCAGCGCCTGGAAGGTCGCCGCAACATTGCGATCGGCGTTGAAGTCGTGCGCCCAGGCGGCGCGGCCGCGCAGCGTGAGGATCGCGTCATTGAGCGCGAACGACCTGTCGGCGCGCAAACCGAGTTCGCTGCGCGTGGCGGTGACGCTTTTCGCGGCGTAGCTCAGCGCGAAAGTATTGGTGCCGACGATCGCCTGCTCCGCATAGGCCGGTAGATCGAAAGTGGTGAATTGGCCGGCTGCGTACGGCGTGAGGCCGACATTGCCTGTCCACGGCGCCACGAAACGATAGCCGCCTTCGAGCCTGCCGGAGTAGGCATTGGCATTGAAGCGGGCCTGAAGATGATCGGCCCCCGCAATGGTGACGGTGCGGTCAGTGGTGACGTCCTGCCAGCCATAGGCCAGCGCGCCGGTCACATAGGCCGGGCCCGAATTGTGCCGGACGAATGCGCCAGCCTGGAACAGATCGGAGCGGCCGGTGCCGCCGTTCGCGACGCTGAAGCTGGTGCCGCCGCCGGCCAGCGCAAAGCCCGCAACGGTGGAGGGTGAGAACCAATAATCGGCGCCGGCCGTTCCACCGGCGATGCGGCTGGTGGCGGCGTTGGAGCCGAGCGCTCCGTTGCCGTCGGTGGTCTGCGAGCCGCCGAAGCCCGCGGCCCACACACTCCAGCGCGGTGCATCGGCTTGCGCGGGCGGCGCCTTGCGATAGACGGCGGCATAGGCATCGCGCTCGGCACCCGAGCGCTGGCGGGCACCGGCGTAAGCGAGCGTATCGCTGTCGTCGGCCGCATAGCCCGTCGCAGCACCGCTTGGCGAAGCGACGGGATCGCCGCGCCCGGCCACGAACGGGTCGGTCAGCACGCCCATGAACAGGTTCATCGCGTCGAACGTGGTCTGCTGCGTGCCGGTCGCGGTCTCGCCCGAGGCCTGCGTCAGCGCATTGAGCAGAGGGGCACCCGACAGCGCGAACAGGGCGTTGAAGCCGGCCGGCATGGTGCCGCCGCCGGTCAGCGCGTTGTCGATTCCTGCCGCGACGTTCCTCTGATTGATATTGGCGTTGCCCGGCAGCGACGGCGACAGCAGACCGGGGTCGAGCGTCAGCAGCACGTCGTTGCCGACATAACTGAGCCGTGCGTTGCGCGCGAAATTGCCGGCGGTGAGAAAGTCCACGCTGGAGAACCGGCCGCTCACGCTGCCCGTCGTCACGATCGTGTAGGTCGTCGTCGCCGCAAGGCGCGCCAGCGGATCCACCACCACCTTGCCGGCGAGTGCCGCCGCGCCGGTGACGACGGTCTTGTCGGCGATGCTGCCCGACACCTGCACCAGATAGGTCGAAGCCGCGGTCAAAGTCAGACTCCCGCTCACGGTGAGCGTGCCGATCGAATTGCCCGGCGAAAGGGTACCGTCATTGATCAGCGTCGAGCCGACCGTTCCGGTGCCGCCGAGCGTGCCGCCGCTGTTCACAGTCAGGCTCGCCGCTGAGGCGAGATTGCCGTTCACCGACAGCGTGCCGCCATTGACCGTCACCGGCCCTGCGTAAGTCGACGTGCCCGTGAGTGTCCAGTTGGACGATCCGGTCTTGTCGAGCAGTGTCCAGCCCGCGCCGATCTGGCTCACGTCGAAGCTGTTGCTGCCCGCGCCGGCGAACTGGAACGTATCCGTGCCGCTGCCGACCGCCTGGCCGGTCAGCGTGGCCGCCGGTCCGCTCATGATGAAGAGATTGTTGGCGCCGCCGAGGGTCACGGCGGTGCCACCGGTGCCGGTGATGCTGCCCGCATTCGTCACCGTGAAGCGGCCAGTTCTCGTCTCGAGACCGGTCGCGCCGCTGATCGCGCCGTTGTTCGTGACCGTGTTGGCGCCGCCGCTACCGCCGGCTAGCAATAGGCCGGCTTCGGTCGTGCCCTGCACGGTGGCACCGGCGCCGACCGAGATATGCGCGTTGCCGGTTCCGAGCGTACCGGCAGAAACGCCATCTATATTGGAAACGATGTTGCCGTTCACCACGACCGTGAGGTCGCTGGCATTTGTCCGGTTGAGGATCGACGCATCGATGCCGACCGTCGCCGCGAAGATCGTGCCACCGGTCTGCGACACGCTCACGCTTCCGATTCCGGCAGCTCCTCCGTTCGCGAAAATACCATAATTGAACGCGGCGCCGGCGGTACCGATATTGGCGTTCGACGTGACGTTGATGCCACTGCCAAAAGCGACGATGGCGAACGCGTTACCGGCGGCGCCGGGGACGCCGCTGGCATTCGCGATTGTCGTGTTACCGGTCAGCGTGGCGGAGACGTTGCCGCTGGAATTCAGCAGCAAGCCGGTCCCGTTGCCGTCTGTCGTCGTGAGGCTGCCGCCATTCAGGAAGACCTCGATCGCGCTGGTACCCGATTGTGTCCGCAGGGCGGTCACGCCGGAAAAGCTTGCCGTGACGGGCGCGCCGCTCGTGCCGACCGCGATGGCGCCGCTACCACCAGCGATTGTTGTGTCAATGGAGAGGCCGAAGCCCGAGGTTGAGCTGGCACTGCCGTTGCCCGAATAAGCGATGTCTCCACCGCTGGAATTGAGAGTGAGCCCGTTTCCGGCCCCCGTCACCGCGCCGTTGTTGGTGAAGGTGATGGGAGCTCCGGACTGGGTCGTGGTGATCCAGAGCCCGTTGCCGCTGATCGTCTGGCCGGCATTGACCGTGCCCACTGCGCCGCGCAAATTGAACAGCTGCGTATAGGCGTTCGACGTCGTCGATGCCCCGTCGACGTTTGTCGTGAGGATCGTCGCCGTGGTATCGCAGGTGACGGAATTTGGTAACGCTGTAACAGTGCAAGCGGCAAGTGCGCCACCTGGATCGCCGGCAATCACGGCGGCGAAGGTCCCCGAGAAGGCCGTCCCGGCGAGCAACGCGCGCCTGAGCGTCGCCCGCGATTGTTGAAACTGTTGCTGCATTGCCCCATCTGCAATTTGGTGCCCACGTTCCCGGGCCGTGATCTTGGATTCGTCAAGCGCGCACCACTGATGGGCGTCGATCGCACCTGTTGGATGGAAAGTATCCGTCAGGCATCCTCATTCAGCGGCGTCAGCGCGGCTGCGGCACGATGCGAATGTAGGGCTTCGGCGCCTTCCAGCCTTCGGGGTAAGTCTTCCTGGCGTCCTCGTCGGACACCGACCCCGCGATGATCACGTCATCGCCCTGCTTCCAGTTCACGGGCGTCGCGACCTTGTGCTTCGCGGTCATTTGCAGGCTGTCGATGACGCGCAGCACCTCGTCGAAGTTGCGGCCGGTGGTCATCGGATAGACCAGGATCAGCTTGACCTTCTTGTCGGGCCCGATCACGAACACGTTGCGCACCGTCTGATTGTCGGCCGGCGTGCGCTTCAAGGGATCACCGGAGACGGCCGCCGGCAGCATGCCGTAGAGCTTCGAAACGCTGTAGTCGGTGTCACCGATCATCGGATAGTTCGGCGCGTGACCTTGCGTCTCCTTGATGTCCGCGGCCCAGCCGGCATGGCGGTCCACCGCATCGACCGAGAGGCCGATGATCTTGACGCCACGCTTGTCGAACTCCGGCTTGATCTTGGCCATGTAGCCGAGCTCGGTGGTGCAAACCGGCGTGAAGTCCTTCGGATGCGAGAACAGCACCGCCCAGGAATCGCCAATCCAGGCGTGGAAGCCGATCTTGCCCTCGGTCGTTTGGGCCTCGAAATCCGGCGCGATATCGTTGAGCGCGAGTGTCATCGCGGTGTCTCCATGCCTCTTGTGGACCGCCACGACCCGCGGGGCCGGGAATTGCTGCCTGACTTCCACGTTCGGGTCGCCGAAGCTTGCGCCCTGGACCGGCCGGAAGTCATTGCGTAACCCTGAAAAAGTTCTTAAGCGTTTTTGAAATGGGGCGTTTATCCGGGTAATGGCTGCGACTTGCATCATTGGTCCCTTCCGTCTTGATACGCAGGCCGGGATCCTGTTTCGCGGGACCGAACCCGTTGCGCTTGGCCAGCGCGCCGTGGCCGTGTTGCGCGTGCTCGTCGAGCAGGCGGGAATCCCGGTCTCCAAGGATGCGCTGATCGAGGCCGCGTGGGTCGGCCTGACGGTCGAGGAAGGCAACCTCCCGGTCCAGATCGCAGCCCTCCGCCGGGTCTTTGCCAACGAGCCGGACGGCGAGCGTTGGATTGAGACCCTGCCCAGGCGCGGCTATCGGTTCGTCGGCCCGGTGAGCCTCACCACGCAGGCTTCCGCCGCTGGGGCGCCACCGGCCGCGGATTCTCCCGCTGCGACCGAAACGCTTTCGCTTCTGGTCCAGCCGGCCGTCGCTGTGCTGCCGTTCCAGAACATGAGCGGCGACCCGCAACAGGAATATTTCGCTGACGGCGTCGTCGAGGAGATCATCACGACGCTGTCGCGCTTTCGCTCCCTGTTGGTCATCGCGCGCAATTCCAGCTTTACCTACAAGGGCCGCTCCGTCGACGTGAAGCAGATCGGCCGCGAGTTAGGGGTTAGCTTCGTCCTCGAGGGCAGCGTGCGCAAATCGGCCGACCGCGTGCGCATCACCGCACAGCTCATCGATGCGTCAACCGGCGCGCATCGATGGGCAGACCGGTTCGATGGCGCGCTCGAGGATGTGTTCGATTTGCAGGACAGGATCGCCCGGCAGGTCGTGGGGCTCCTGGTGCCCAAGCTGGAGCACTCCGCGATCGAGCGGGCCAAGCGCAAGCCGACCGAAAGCCTCGGCGCCTACGAATATTATCTGCGCGGCACCGCCGCCATCTACCGGTTCACCATCCGCGAGGCCAATGTCGAGGCCTTGCAGCTGTTCAAGCGGGCAATCGAGCTCGATCCGGAATTTGCATCCGCCTACGGCATGGCCGCCTATTGCTACGTCAAGGACAGAACGAACCGATGGCCGACGGATGATCTCGCGCGGGACATCGCCGAGACCGATCGGCTGGCCCGTCATGCGATCCGCCTCGGCCGCGATGACGCACTGGCACTGGCGACTGGTGCAGGTGCGCTGGCCTATGTCGTCCGCGATCTCGACACCGGCGCCGCGTGCATCGATCACGCCCTTCAGGTCAATCCGAACCTAATGTGGGCGTCCTATTTCGCCGGTTTCATCAAGAGCTGGATGGGCGAGCCGGATGCCGCCGTCACGCATCTCGCTTACGCGATGCGCCTCAGCCCGGTCGATCCGCTGATGCCGCTGATGCAGGCCGCGATGGCGCACGCTCATTTCTTCGCCGGCCGCTACGAGGAGGCGTCGTCCTGGGCCACCACGGCGCTGCAGGGTACGCCGAACCTGCTGCCGGCTTTGCGCATCGGCGCATCGGCGGATGCCTTTGCCGGACAATTGGAGCCGGCGCAAAGGACCGTGGCCCGGCTGCTGCAGATCAATCCCAACGAGCGCGTGTCCAACCTGGAGGCCATCTACGGACCCTACCGGCGTCCGGACGATGCCTGGCGATACGGCGAAGGACTGCGGCGAGCCGGATTGCCGGAATGAGTGCCGCAAGATTATCCGACTGCGGATGGTTTGTTGGCTATGACAGCGCTTAGCTGCTGGATGGTGCCCAGGGGCGGGATCGAACCACCGACACTGCGATTTTCAGTCGCATGCTCTACCAACTGAGCTACCTGGGCAAACCCGCGGGGCCGAAAAGGCCGAAGCGAGCGGGCGGTTTATAGAGAGGTCGGGGCGCTGTGTCCACCCGGCTTCGCGAAACGCTTCGCCGGACGCCGCCCACTTGGCGTTATTTCCCCAACTTGTTGGAAAATCTTGGCTATTCCGGGTCCTCCGCGTCGTCCTCGCGGCCGGGAACGACATAGCGGCCGCTGAGCCAGCGGTTGAGGTCGACGTCGCGGCAGCGCGACGAGCAGAACGGGAGAAAGGCCTGCTTGGCGGGCTTGCTGCAGATCGGGCAGGTGCGCGCGGTGGCCGGGGGTGTTCGGGCTTGGTCAGTCATGGCTGGGACGGAGTTTACACCAGTTGGCGATTTGAGGAGGCGGCCGCATGTTCCACTCCGCTCCCTCTCCCGCTTGCGGGGGAGGGTTGGGGTGGGGGTATCACAACAAGTCATGTCGCGGAGGGAGCCCCCACCCGCCGCGCGTAGCGCGTCGACCTAAGAGCGAGCTTCGCTCGTCTCGACCCCGCAAGCGGGAGAGGTGCGCTGCCGATGCCGCAAGAGATTTGAATTACCTCACACCGCGACGGCGTTGAGCCAGCCGTGGCGGATCGGAAAGCCTTCGCCGCCGAGCAAGGTCACGGTCTCGTAGAGCGGCAGCCCGACCACGTTGGTGTAGGAGCCGACCATCTTGACCACGAAGGATCCGGCGATGCCCTGCACCGCATAGCCGCCGGCTTTGCCGCGCCATTCGCCGGAGCCGATATAGGCCTGGATGTCGTCGTCGCTGAGCCGCTTGAAGCGCACGCGCGTCTCGACCAGGCGCTGGCGGAACGCCTCGCGCGGCGTCACCACGCAGATCGCGGTGTAGACGCGGTGGTTGCGGCCCGACAGCAGCCGCAGGCACTGCGCGGCCTCGTCGACCAGATTGGCCTTCGGCAAGATGCGGCGGCCGACCGCGACGACGGTATCGGCGGAGATGATGAAGGAGCCCCGCAGATCGTCGTCGAGTTGCACCGACTTCAGCGCCGCGTCCGCTTTCGCACGCGCCAGGCGGTTGGCGCAGGCGCGCGGCAGCTCGCCCCGCCGCGGGGTCTCGTCGACATCGGCCGGACGCAGCGCGTCGGGCTCGATGCCGGCCTGGTTGAGCAGGGCCAGCCGCCGCGGCGAACCGGAAGCAAGAACGAATTTGGGACGGCCTAGCATGCGGGCTTTTGGGCTGAATCGGGGGGACGGACGCGGGCGGAACCTATCGGATGGGGCATGGATGCACAACCTTGGAACCGGCCGCGAATCGCGCTTCCCCGTGGGCGACAAGGCCCCATAAGCACAGCTGTTTGTCAGTCTGGCGACAAGGGGCCGACCCTGCGAATCGGAACATGCAGGTCCCAGCGATGAGCCCTACAGGTTCGCTACACCGGCCTTGGTGAATCGGCGGCGGATGCGCAGCAACAGGCCGTCGCAGACCTCGCGATAGGCGGCGAGTTTCTGCTCGCGATTGCCGCTGGTGCCGGTCGGATCAGGGGTCGGCCAGTATTCGACAGCGGCGGCGAGCGTCCGGGTCAGATCCAGCGCCTTGTGGTGCGCCTCGGGCGACAGCGTGATGATGAGGTCGAAGTTCAGCCCCTCCCAGTCCTCGAGCTCCTCGAAGGTCTGCGGCTTGTGGCCGGAGATGTCCTGGCCGAACTCGGCCATCACGGCGACCGCGAACGGATCGAGCTCGCCCTTCTTCACGCCGGCGGAGCGGACATAGACGCCTTGCGGGAACATCTGCTGCAGCAGGCTTTCGGCCATCGGCGAGCGCACGGCGTTGTGCCCGCATGCGAACAGCACGGCCTGCGGGGAGCGCGCGCGTGGCGCTTCCATGCGATCAGGCTTTTTTCGACCGGGGTACGCCCCCGTCGTCTGGCGAAGTAACCATGGCCGGGATCATGCGCCTTCACCCTTCCAGTGCAGCACAGTGATCAGCGTGAACAGCCGCCGCGCGGTCTCGAAATCGACGCGCACCTTGCCCTTGAGCCGCTCCTGCAGCGTGCGCGAGCCCTCGTCATGGATGCCGCGCCGGCCCATGTCGATGGCCTCGATCTTGTCCGGTGTCGCGGTACGGATCGCCTGATAGTAACTGTCGCAGATCATGAAGTAGTCCTTCACGACACGGCGGAACGGCGTCAGCGACAACAGATGCGCCACCACCGGCGCGCCATCCTCTTTCCTGATATCGAACATCAGCCGGTTGCCGGTGATCGCGATATGCAGGGTATAGGGCCCCGGCCCGGCTGCGCCTTCGGGCGCGAACAGGTTCTGCTCGACCAAATCGTAGATGGCGATCGCCCGCTCATGCTCGATGTCGGGGCCGGAACGGCCGATCGATTCCTCGTCGAGCGTCACCGCGACGATGCGATTGTTGGAATCCTCGTCGTCTGGTGGCTTGTTCATGAGAGGTTGAGGCGCAATCCGACGGAACGTGAATGGGCATCGAGACCCTCGGCCTGGCCGAGCGTCATCGCGGCGGGCCCGAGCGCACGAAGCTGATCCGGCCCGCACCGCAGGATCGAGGTTCGCTTCATGAAGTCAAGCACCCCGAGGCCCGAGGAGAACCGCGCCGAGCGCGCGGTCGGCAGCACGTGGTTGGAGCCGCCGACATAGTCGCCGATCGCCTCGGGCGTATGGGGCCCGAGGAAGATCGCGCCGGCGTTTCGGACCTGTTTCGACAGGCCCTCGGCGTCAGCAGTCATGATCTCCAGATGCTCGGCCGCGATCGCATTGGCGAGTTCGACCGCGTCGTCGAGCTTTGCGACCATGATGATCGCGCCGAAGTCGTCCCACGAGGCGCGCGCAATCGCCGCACGCGGCAGCGTCGCAAGCTGCGCCTCGACCGCACGCTCGACATCGGCGGCGAGCCGTGGGCTGTCGGTGATCAGGATCGACTGCGCGCTGACGTCATGCTCGGCCTGCGCCAGCAGATCGGCCGCGATCCAGTCGGCATTGCCGGTGTCGTCGGCGATGACGAGCACCTCGGACGGGCCGGCGATCATGTCGATGCCGACCTTGCCGAACACCAGCCGCTTGGCGGCGGCGACATAGGCGTTGCCGGGGCCGACGATCTTGGCGACCGGCGCGATCGTCGCGGTGCCGTAGGCCAGCGCCGCCACCGCCTGGGCGCCGCCGACCCGGTAGATTTCCGAGACGCCGCCGAGACCCGCTGCTGCGAGCACCAGCGGGTTGAGCTTGCCGTCCGGCGCCGGCACCACCATGACGACCCGCGGCACGCCGGCAACCCGGGCCGGCACCGCATTCATCAGCACCGAGGACGGATAGGCCGCGGTACCGCCGGGCACGTAAAGCCCGACCGCATCAACCGCGCTCCAGCGCCAGCCGAGCTCGACGCCGGCGGCATCGGTGAAGCGCTCGTCCTTGGGCAGCTGGCGGCGGTGAAAGGTCTCGATCCGGTCGCGCGCGAATGTCAGCGCCTCGACGGTCTTGGGGTCGCAGGCCGCAACCGCAGCGTCGATCTCGGCGGCGGTGATGCGCAGGCCGGCGGCGGCGATGTCGAGCCGATCGAACTTCTTGGTCGCCTCGAGCAGCGCCGCATCGCCGCGGGCCGCCACGTCATCGACAATGGCGCGGGTGGCGCGCTCGACGTCGGCCGATACCTCGCGCTTCGCCGCCAGAAATTCGCGGAAACGCTGGTCGAAATCGGCGCTCTGTCGGTCCAGGCGAACGGGCATGGCGGCTTTCTGAAGAGGAATTCGGGTCCCTGCTCAATGGCGCGGCGGATAATGGCCGTCAACCCTTGGGGCTGCGTCATTCCGGGGCGATGCGAAAGCATCGAACCCGGAATCTCGAGATTCCGGGTTCGGTCCTGCGGACCGCCCCGGAATGACGAGCTCAATTACCCCGCCCCCACCCCGAGGTCGTCTTCCCCGAGATCGGTCAATTCGCACTCCAGGCACTCCACATCGAGCCGCAGTGCTCCGCCCTGGCCGAACATCAGCAGCGCGCTGCCGCCCGGCGGGTCGGAGGCATGGAATTCGATCCCGAGCAGTTCCAGGCTGGCCTCCGGGGCCTCCAGGTCGATATTGCGCGACTTGCATGCCAGCACCCGGTCGAACCTGAGCGCGGCGATCAGCCGGCGCGAGCAGGTGCCACCGGCCAGGGTCTGCTCCCAGTCCAACCGGTTCAGGCCGACCACGAGGCGTTTCTCGTCCTGGCGCCAGACGATGTCGGCGGGCTGGACGCGTGCGTCCTGGACATGGGCGGAGATCACCGCGAGGTCATCGGCATCGAGGGCGATCAGTTTCAGCGGTGCGGGTGGAGACATGACGGTGGTTATAACGCCTTCGGCCGCCGGAGGTACCACCTCGCCGAAGGAAATCCGGCGCAAGGGAACCGGCCCCTGCCACCGCCCCGTCAGAGGCTGTTGATGTCCTCGCTCTCCAGCACCGGCTTCGGGTAGCCGTCGCGGGCGACTTTCAGCATGGCGCAGCCGAGCTGTTCCGAGGTCGTCATGTAGCTCGGGGCAACCCGCACCAGGAACGAGAGCAGCGGCGAGGTCGCGACATAGATCGCCTGCACCCAGGGGGTCTTGGAGCGGACCCCGTGCAGCGGCTGGATACCGGCGGGCCGGAACATGTAGGCGGCCTTGAACGGCAGCTTGAGCAGGTCGTTCTCGGTCTTGCCTTTCACGCGCGCCCACATCAACGGGCCCAGCTCGGTGGAATCGGTGCCGCGCCCGGTGACATAGGTGAACACCATGCCGGGATTGAGCCGCGCCAGCGTTGTCGCCGCTGCCAGGGTGATGTCGTAGGTCAGATGTCGGTAGCGCGCCTCGTCCATGCCGATCGAGGAGACGCCGAGGCAGAAGAAGCACGCGTCATAACCCGTGAGCTGCGGCTCGATCGCGCTGTAGTCTGCGAAATTGTCGCAGGCTAGCTCGACGAGCTTTGGATCGCGCTGCCCGGCCGGGCTACGCCCGACCGCGAGCACGCGCTCGACGCCGGGATCGAGCAGGCA
This sequence comes from Bradyrhizobium sp. ma5, assembly GCF_042258955.1. Classification (NCBI taxonomy): domain Bacteria; kingdom Pseudomonadati; phylum Pseudomonadota; class Alphaproteobacteria; order Hyphomicrobiales; family Nitrobacteraceae; genus Bradyrhizobium; species Bradyrhizobium sp. ma5. Next base: position 843,407 of record NZ_CP170156.1, on the reverse strand, counting down.
CTCGCGCAGCACGCCCTGCCCGACCATGCCGGTCGCGCCGAACAGGATGACTTTCATATCGCGTCCTCTTCCCCGGCCTTACCGGATGCGCTCACGCGCAGCCGCCCGTCACCCCTTGATGAACGCCAGCAGATCCTTGTTGATCGTCTCGGCTTCCGTGGTCGGCATGCCGTGCGGAAAACCTTTGTAGGTCTTCAGCGTGCCGTTCTTCAAAAGCTTGGCCGAAAGCGGGGCGGAATCGGCGTAGGGCACGATCTGGTCGTCGTCGCCATGCATCACCAGCACCGGCACGTTGATCTTCTTCAGATCCTCGGTGAAGTCGGTCTGCGAGAACGCGACGATGCCGTCGTAATGCGCCTTGGCGCCGCCCATCATGCCCTGCCGCCACCAGTTCTGGATCACGGCTTCCGACGGTTTTGCGCCGGGCCGGTTGTAGCCATAGAACGGCCCGGCCGGAATATCGCGATAGAACTGCGAGCGGTTGGCCGCGAGCTGGGCCTGCAGGTCGTCGAACACCGACTTCGGCAGCCCGCCGGGATTGGCCGCGGTCTGCACCATCAAGGGCGGCACCGCGCTCAGGATCGCGGCCTTCGCGACCCGGCTCTCGCCGTGGCGGGCGATGTAATGCACCACCTCGCCGCCACCGGTGGAATGGCCGACATGGACGGCATTCTTCAGGTCGAGATGCGCGGTGACGGAAGCGAGGTCGTCGGCATAGTGGTCCATGTCATGGCCGTCGGCGACCTGGGCGGAACGGCCGTGGCCGCGGCGATCGTGGGCGACCACGCGAAAGCCGTGACCCACGAAGAACAGCATCTGCGCGTCCCAATCGTCCGACGACAGCGGCCAGCCATGACTGAACACGATCGGCTGACCCGAACCCCAATCCTTGTAGAAGATGTCGACGCCGTCTTTGGTGGTGATGGTGGGCATCTGATTGCTCCTCTTGTTGCGTTACGTCATTCCGGGGCGACGCGCAGCGTCGAACCCGGAATGACGTGGCATGAACAGATGTGTCGGATCAGGCGAACGTGACCGGCCTGAACCGGCGCCAGGCACCGATGATCACCACGGCGAAGAACACCAGCACGATGCCCTGCACCACCGCGAACGCCGGACCGGACGGCGGGTTCGGCGGCACCGCCGGCGCCAGCGCCTGTAGCGCAGGCACCTTGAGGAAGCTCTGGATCACGAGCACGAAGACGTTGAGATAGAGCGAGACCATCGCGGTCACGATATAGATCGGACGCCAGGCGCCCTTGAGCTGCATCGCATACAGCGCGATGCAGGCGATCGCGAGCAGCACCAGCGAGAGGCCGCCGATGATGTGCGAGGGCAGCAGCTTGTCGGTCACCAGAGGCGGGATCACGAAGCCGGTGGCGTTGGTCAGAATCGTGAGGATGAGGAAGATCGCGGTCAGCCCGGGCATCGCCCGCGAGCCGAGCAGGCCGAACATCACGATCACACCGGCGACGATAGCGATCAAACTGATAATGACGTGCACAAGCACTAACGTCGTCATGTGGCGCACTCCCCGCTGAGACCCGCGCACGAGGTTACGATGCGTGCCGGAAAATTGCTACATGGTTCGATAGCAGGACGGCTGACATCTCATGAAAATTCGTCGGCGCCGACACTTGCCGAAAATTGTCGCACGCGTGTCGTACGCACGTGCGCCTCGTGAGACATTGAATCAATAATAGCGCGGGATCGGCCCGTTATGCGGGGTCTTGCGCTTCGACAGGTCGAACAGCACCTCGTCGACATAGCACCAGCCCCAGCCTTCGGGCGGATCGTAGCCCTCGATCACGGGATGCCCGGTGGCGTGGAAATGCGCCGTCGCATGCCGGTTCGGCGAGTCGTCGCAGCAGCCGACATGACCGCAGGTCCGGCAGATCCGCAAATGCAGCCAGCGGCTGCCGCTCTTCAGGCATTCCTCACAGCCGAGCGCGCTCGGCGTGACGTCCTGGATGCCGGCGATATGGGTGCAGCCTTTTGTCATTTGCGACCTCTTACTTTGTGCGCCTCTTCAACCCGTCATCCTTGTAAGTCTCGAATCGCCGGATCGGATAGAGTGTCCGGTGCGGTGGCGGACGGGAGACCGCTTCATCCAAGGGCTTTGAAGCCCGTGCCTCAGCGCGGCGCCCCGTCCGTTGTTCCATTGAACCCGAACAGTCGCGAGGGCCGCCTGGCGAGCCCGGTTGCGCAAGGAGGGGTGCAGATGGACGCGATCTACGTTGGCATTGATGTGTCGAAGGACCGGCTGGACGTGCATGTGCGTCCGAGCGGGGAAGCCTTTGCCGTGGCGCGTGACGGCAAAGGCTTGGAAGAGCTCGTTGCGCGCTTGCAGGTGATCTCGCCAGCGCTGATTGCGGTGGAGGCAACCGGCGGCTTCGAGACCATCGTCGCTGCTGCGCTGGCGGGCGCTCAGCTGCCGCTGGTGGTGGTCAATCCGGCCCAGATCCGGCACTTCGCGCAGGCGGTTGGTCAGCGTGCCAAGACGGACCCGATCGATGCGGCAGTCATCGCGCGGTTTGTCGAGGCCGTAAAGCCGGAGCCACGTGCGATGCCGGATCAGGAAGCTCGGCTGCTGGCTGAACTGGTCAGTCGCCGACGGCAGATCATCGAGATGATCGTTGCCGAGCGTCAGCGCGAGAAGCGGGCCGAGAATGTCCGCGTCCGCAAGAGCCTTGCCCGCCATATCAAGGTCCTCGAGAAGGAGCTGCCGGAGATCGACAACGACATCGACACGCTGGTGCGCGGCTCGCCAGTCTGGCGCGCCAAGGAGGAACTGCTGGTCAGCTTTCCTGGCGTGAGCAACACCCTCGCGCGGACCTTCCTTGCCGAGGTGCCGGAACTCGGCGCACTCAATCGGCGCCAGATCGCGAGCCTCGCCGGTCTTGCCCCGTTCACCCGCCAGTCGGGCCGCTGGAAGGGCAAGAGCATGATCGGCGGCGGAAGAGCCAAGCTGCGCGCCGGGCTCTACATGGCCGCTCTGTCGGCCAGCCGATACCATCCGCAGCTCAAGGTCTTCTACCGGCGCCTGGTGACCGCTGGAAAGCCCAAGATGGTCGCCCTCATCGCCGTTGCGCGCAAAGTTCTCACCACCCTCAACGCCATGCTCAGGGACCAAAAACCATGGCAACCCGCTTGACGAAGAACACAGTCGCTGAGGCGCGAGCGGAGCGAGCCTCGAAGGATGAACGGCCCAGCTGGTGGCCGATTCATCCTTCGAGGGCCGCTGAAGAAGCGGCCACCTCAGGATGACGGGGATAGTGCCGTACCGACATTGCTACAACGTCGGGCTCCCGTCATCGGCAAGATACCCGTGCAGCGCGGCAACGACCTGAGCGCCCTCGCCGATCGCGCCGCCGACGCGCTTGACTGATCCGGAGCGGACGTCGCCGACCGCGAACACGCCGGGCACCGAGGTCTCGAGCAGCGGCACCGCGGGCGCGCCCTCGCCGTTCTGCACGCCGGTCATCACGAAGCCGCCGCGGTCGACCTGCACGCCGCAGCCCTCGAGCCAGCCGGTCGCCGGATCGGCGCCGACGAACAGGAAGAGATTGCGGATATCCATGGTGAACTGGTCGGGCGCGAGCCGGCTGCGCCAGCGCACGCGCTCCAGCGTCTCCGTGCCTTCGAGCCCGGTCACCTCGGTGTTGAACATCAACTCGATGTTCGGCGTCGCCTCGATGCGCTCGATCAGATAGCGCGACATGCTGGCGCCGAGGCCGCCGCCGCGGATCATCATGTTGACCCGGCGCGCATGCGCCGAGAGGTACACCGCGGCCTGGCCTGCGGAGTTGCCGCCGCCGACCAGCACGACATCCTGGTTGGCGCAGAGCCGCGCCTCGATCGGCGAGGCCCAGTACCAGACGCCGCGGCCCTCATAATTCTCGAGATGGTCGATCGCCGGCCGGCGATAGCGCGCGCCGCTCGCGACCACCACCGACTTGGCGCGCAGCGTGTGCCCGCATCCGGTGGCGAGCGCGAACGCGCCCGACGCCTTCGAGCAGTCTAGCGATTTGATCGAGACCGGGATCAGCATCTCGGCGCCGAACTTCTGCGCCTGGTTGAAGGCGCGCCCGGCCAGCGCCTGGCCGGTGATGCCGGTCGGGAATCCCAGATAGTTCTCGATCCGCATGCTGGCGCCGGCCTGGCCGCCGAAGGCGCGGGAATCGAACACCGCGACCGACAGCCCCTCGGAGGCCGCGTAGACCGCGGTGGAAAGCCCGGCCGGGCCACTGCCGACCACCGCGACGTCGTAGATCTTGTCCTGCGCACTGTTGCCGATCATGCCGAGCGCCATCGCAAGCGCGGTCTCGGACGGATTGCGCAGCACCGTGCCGTTCGGACAAACCACCAGCGGCAGTTCGGCGCGCGTCGGCGAATAGCGCGCGACGAGGTCGGCGGCATCCTTGTCGGTCTCGGGATCGAGCACGTGATGCGGCTGGCCATTGCGCGCCAGGAAATTCTGCAGCGGCGCCATGTTGCCGACCGACGCCGAGCCGATCAGCACCGGCCCGCCGGCGCCGCCCTGGATCAGGCTGACGCGGCGCAGGATCAGCGCGCGCATGATGCGCTCGCCGAGATCGGCCTCGGCGACCAGCAGCGCGCGCAGCCGCTCGGGCGGCAGCAGCAGCGTCTCGACGGGACCCTCGGCATGGCCGTCGACCAGTGCGGCGCGTCCGGAGAGCTGGCCGATCTCGGCAAGGAATTGCCCCGGCCCCTGGTCGATGATCGGCGTGACACGGCCGAGGCCATCGCGCTGCGAGATCGACACGCAGCCCGACAGCACCACGAACATGCCGGGCCCCGGCTTGCCGGTCTCGAACAGCGCCTCGCCATCCCCATACGACCGCGGCTCGCCGAAGCGGCGCATCCGCTCGATCTCGTGCCCAGTCAGGGTCGGAAAGGTCTGCTCGTGGCGCGGAAAGGCGGTGGCGCGCGCGTTGAGGGGAGTGATCATCGTGTCGTCTACAGCCATCGACCTGCTTCCTCGCAGCCAAGTTGCGAACCGGCTAACGCTCCGGTCCGTTTTCGTCCGCGACATCTAGGTGAGTGGCGGGCAATTCGGAAGACGCGGCCTCGTCGCGACCGCGCGCCTGCGATTTCCGCCGCTTCAGGTTTTCGCGCAGCGCCAGCTTGAGACGATCCTGTCGTGAATCCTTCACGCGGGCTCCGGCCTGCCCGCCGCCTCTGTCCCGCTCGCCTGTCATTGCAAAAACTCTCGAACCGCCGTCGCGCCTTCCGCGAGGCCGACCATAGCCAATGGCGGATGCCTACGCACCCTGCCCGGTCGGCCAGTTGCAAGACGCGGCACGATTCGCGGCAAAAGGGCGATCGGGAACCAAATCAGGCCGCTATCGGCCTGATCCGGAGCGATCAACGCCGCCGAGCGTGAATTCCGCGGATTTCACGGCCACCCTTTTGCTTGCGCCTGAGGGGGCCTTGTGGCAAGAACCGCCCCGCTTGGACGGGCCTTGAGGGGCCGATTCTAATTCCCGGGCATGCTGCCGTAGCTCAGTGGTAGAGCACTCCATTGGTAATGGAGAGGTCGACAGTTCAATCCTGTCTGGCAGCACCATCTCTTTCCGCTGATACATCAGCCACTTACCGACTAATTTGAGCTCGTCTTCGCAGCTCAGGCTGCGAGCTGCCGGGTGATCGCATCGATGGCGACCCGTGTACGCAGCGGCAGGAACTGCGCGTCCGGCCAGATCAGGAAATAGCTCAGGCGCAACGCCGCGTGCTCGGTCAGGACCTGCACCAGCCGGCCTGTCTCTAGCCGATCCTCGACGAGCCACCGCGGCAGCCAGGCGAAACCCATCCCTGCCTCGGTCGCATCGGCGATGCTCTGGAGGTCGTCGAGCAGCAGCCGCTTGCGCGGCATGACATCGAGCTCGGTCCCGCCCGCGCGAGGGAAGCGCCAGGGTCGCGGCCGGCCCGAACGGCTGTAGAAGATGCCATCATGGTCGGCGAGCTGCGCCGGTTCCTGCAACGGCCGTGCGGCGGCGTAAGCAGGCGCGGCGCAGACGACCATCGGATACTCCGCCAGCTTGCGGCTGATCAGACCGCCACCGTCGGCAGGAAGACCGCTTCGCACACTGAGGTCGTAACCCTCGCGAAGCAGATCGCTCGGCCGATCGCTGAACGCCAGCACGAGATCGAGCGCGGGATGTTCGGTCGCGAGCTGGACCAGCAGCGGCGCGATCAGCATTCGCCCGTAGATCACGGGAAGCGTGACGCGCAGCATGCCCCGCACGGCGCCGACATGATCCTTGACCATGGCATCGGCCGCATGCGCTTCCGACAGCACCGCCTTGCAGCGGTCGAAATAGGCGCGCCCGAGATCGCTGAGCGCCATCTTGCGGGTCGTCCGATGCTCGAGGGTCGTGCCGAGATGCGCCTCGAGGGAACGGATGTGCTTGCCGGCCATCGGCGCCGAGATGCCGTAAGCACTGGCGGCGGCCGCGAACGAGCCGAGCTCGACGGCCTTGACGAACACTCCCATGCTGAGAAAGCGGTCCATTGCAAACCCCTGGTTCATTCTGATGTGCCTGGCGGCGCGTTCTCTTCTCGAAGAAGCGGGCTCATGAATGAGGGCAACCGAGTGCGTTGCGCCAGCGGACCAGCTCCGTCGCGGCGTCCGGTGCGGCAGAGCCGCCGTGATCGCCCCTGAACAGGAGACCGCATGTCCCAGCGTCCAACGTCACAGGCCCCGGGCCTCAATCGCCGCCGCGTCGGCGACACCGTCGTCACCGTGTTGAATGACGGCTATCTCGATCTCAGCTTCGAGCTGCTTGCCGACATTACCGTGGCGGAGGTCGAGTCGATGCTGGCCACCGCGCATCGTCCGCCCGACCCGCGCTTCAGTGTCAGCGCCTTCCTCTTGCAGGACGGGACCCGCACCGTTCTGATCGACAGCGGCGGCGGCGGCTTCAACGGCTGGGGCGGCAAGCTGCCGGGCGCACTTGCCGCCGCAGGGGTTGCTGCCGGCGAGATCGACGCGGTGCTTCTGACCCATGCACATCCCGACCACATCGGAGGTCTCGTCGGCGCAGACGGCACGCCCGTATTCGCCAATGCAGAGCTGATCCTGTCGGACGTCGAGCTGACTTTCTGGGCCGATGCCGCTCGCGCTGACGCCGCGCCGGAGGCCATGCAACCGATGTTCGCGCTCGCTCGCGCAGCCTTCGCGACTTACGGCAAGGCCCTGCGACCGGTCAAAAGCGGCGAAGTCGTGCCCGGCATCGAATTCGTTGCGCTTCCCGGCCACACGCCGGGCCATGGCGGCTACAGGGTGTCGTCCGGAAGCGATACGTTGCTGGTCTGGGGCGACGTCACGCACGTGCCCGATGTGCAGATCAAGCGGCCGGACGTCACCATCGCCTTCGACGCGGATCCCGATCAGGCCCGCACGACGCGCCTGAAGACGCTCGATATGGCGGCAGCAGAGCGCACCTTGATCGCGGGGCCACATCTCAACTTCCCCGGCCTGATCCACGTCGTCCGGTCAGGTACCGGTTTCGACTATTATGAAGAGCCATGGTGCCCCGCGCTGATCTAGAGAGCCTTCGTGCGCTCGGTGCGTGACCTCAGACGGTCACTACCGTCAGACGGTCACCACCACCTTGCCGACCTGCGCATTCGCCTCGAGGAAGCGATGCGCTTCGACGATGCGCTCGAACGGGAAGGTCCGCGCGATCCTCGGACTGAAATGCCCGGAGGCGAGACCCTGAAGCACGAACTCCTTCGCCTGCTCGAGCTTGTCATCCTGCGACGTGACTTCGAACAGCTCATAGCCGCGGATGGTCAGGTGACGTCCCAGCACCGCCATCAATGGCAGCGGCGTCGTATCCGGGCTCAGTGCGCCGTAGATGAAGATGATGCCGCCGACGGCGGTTGCTTGCGCCAGCTTCTCGAACGCCGGGCCGCCGACCGGATCGAACACGACGCGCGCGCCCTTACCGTCGGTGATGCGCAACAATTCGGCCGTCACATCCTGTTCGGCGGTGGCGATGACATGCGCGGCGCCGGCGGCCTTCAATTCGTCCGCCTTCGACGACGTTCGAGACAGCGCGACGGGCAATGCACCGACGTAACGAGCCACCTGAACGGCCGCCAGGCCGACGCTGCTCGATGCGGCCGGGATCACGACGACGTCGCCTTTGGTGACCTTCGCGATGTCGATCAGCGCACCCCAGACGGTGACGAACGGCATCCAGATCGCCGCGGCCATCTCCCAGCTCAGCGAGCGCGGATGCTTCACGACCGCTCTCGCCGGCGCGATCACATCCTCGCCGTACATACCGTATTCGGCGAAGCTGAACGCCGGGATCACGTTGACGGCGTCGCCGACCTCGAAGCCGTCGACGCCATCGCCCACGGCGTCGATGATGCCCGCGGCTTCATAGCCGAGTTGCGCGGGAAACACCGGCGCGGACACATAGGCACCCGACCGGTACATCGCCTCTGCCCGGTTCAGCCCAATGGCCCGGGTCTTGATGCGGACCTCGCCCGCGCCCGGTACCGGGATCGGGATGGTTTCGATCTTCAGCACCTCCGGGCCACCGACCTGATGGAACCTCACGCTCTTCGACACGCCGTCGTCTCCTGATGTTCATGGCCGCCCGACGCAGGTCAGCGGCACGATCCATCTGGAGGGCAGTACCCGGGTGCGCTATACTGTAAAAATTGGCCGGTACTATCCTAAAGCGTAGTGTCCCACGATATGCAGAAGCAGAGACGATACGATCTGGTTCCCGGCTGCTCGATGGAAGCAGCGGTCAACTTGATCAACGGCAAGTGGAAGTCGGTGATCCTCTATCACCTTCTCGACGGCACCCAGCGGTTCAACGAACTGCACCGCCATCTGACCGGTTGCACGCCGCGCCTCCTGACCAGGCAGCTGCGCGAGCTGGAGGAGGACGGACTGATCCAGCGGACCGCCTATCCGGTGATTCCTCCGAAGGTGGAATACAGCCTGACCGAGGAGGGACGATCGCTTGGTCCACTGTTGCTGCAGCTCCGCGATTGGGGCCAGGGCTGGCTGAACCGGCGCGGCCGCAAGACGCTCGCCGATCGGGTGCTCGACCAATCCGGGGCGCCTCACTAGCGGACGAACGAATCCAACCGGTCGCCATGCCCATGCTGCATCATCAATGCGCGAGCAGCAGCCCCGCCCCGCCGATCATCAACACGACGTAGAACGCGAACACACTGCCGACCCATTTCCAATCGATCTGTCCGTGTTCGGGGCTGAGGCTTTCGATGATGCCGTGCATGATGGTTTCCTTGAGAAGTCGCATGCGCGGCGTATAGACGGCTCCCCGAGCACATCATGTGACTCACTTCACACTTTACTGTCGCGGAGCGGACCCTAAGCGTGACCGGCCCAGAACTCAGAAAATTACGCAAACATCTCGGCGAGGCGCTCGGCCGGGAGCTGACGGCGGCGGATATGGCGAAGCTGTGCGGGCTGCCGGCGGCCGGCGGCGCCGAAAAGCTCCGCAAATGGGAAGTCACCGGCCCGACCCCGAAGGTCGCAGGCCTGCTGCGCGTGCTGGCGATGGCGAGCGAGCACTATCCGATCCTGGAGAAGTTCGACGTGTTCGATCGCCATGACGTTCCGGTCAGGGATCGCGCCGCACGCCGCCAGGCGTTCCGCGAACAGATGCGCGACGACGTGCGCAAGCGATTGGACTAGCCGACGGCCTGGTTAACGGAACAAGCGCGTCGCGCACGGCGCGTTAAGCCTTCCGTCATTCCGGCTTAAGCGTTCGTTAGGCACAACAAAACGTTTCACCGCGAAGGGTGCGACTTAACGCGCCAAGTCGTCTTCCGGTGACAGCATTTTATTCAAATGCGGTCTAACGCATCGCCATGGATGGCGCCATTCACGCTGCGCCTCATGACTTGTCCGGAGACTGCCCCCATGAAGAAGTTCCTGCTCGCAACCGCAGCCGCAGCTGTTGCCGTCGCTGCCGTTGGCGCGACCGCCCAGGCCGCCGATCTCGGCTCCCGTGGCTATTACCAGAAGGCGCCCGCGCCTGTTTACGCCGCGCCGCTCTACAACTGGACCGGCTTCTATCTCGGCGGCCATCTCGGCGGCGTGTTCTCCCAGAACAACACGTTCAACGGCCTCGCGCTGTCGGACTCCAGCGCCCGCTTCATGGGCGGCGTCCAGGGCGGCTACGACTGGCAGCTGTCGCCGATGTGGGTGATCGGTCTCGAAGGCCAGTATTCCTGGGTCGGCAGCCACCAGCTCAACGCGATCTTCCCGGGCGGTTACGTCTACAACAACAATCAGCGCGGCATCGCCTCGATCACCGGCCGCGTCGGCTACACCTGGGGCCCGGGCCTGATCTATGTGAAGGGCGGTTACGCCTATTCCGACAACAGCGAAACGGTGACGCTCGGCGGCGCACCGATCGGCTTCGCGCTCAGCGACAACCACAGCAACGGCTGGACCATCGGCGGCGGCGCCGAATACATGTTCGCGCCGAACTGGTCGGCCAAGGTCGAGTACCAGTACTACGACTTCGGCGACAGCCGCTTCACCGCACCGGGCGCGCTGGTGCCGGTCGGCAGCTTCCACAATGACGAGCACACCGTGAAGGCCGGCCTCAACTACCGCTTCAACCTCGGCAACCTCGGTGGCCCCGCTTACGGCCGGTACTGAGATTATCGATCACCACAACCAAGAGTGGAAAGGCCGGCTCGCGCCGGCCTTTTTGCATCCGAACGCGCGCATCTGTTCCGCACAGCGAACCAACACCGCGTTGGCGCGCGGCAGCCGCGAAAAATCCCGCAGATCGTCGCAATTTTCCCGATTTTGTTAACCCGCCGCACCGATACTCCCGCGCCGGGGAAACATCCAAGAGTAGTGGCCAGGAGTACGGCCAGGGGGCACGGGGCAATGGCGTTTCGTTTCAAGCTCGGCAAACCAAATCTCAAGCGTATCCGCCTGCCGCAGATGGGCGTCAGGGGCAGCCTGTTCGCGGCGTTCGCCGTGATCGCAGGCATGGCGCTGGTGATCAGCGCAGGCGCCGGCATCGTGCTGCATCAGCTCGGCGGCACCATGAGCGATCTCTCCGGCCGCGACATTCCGCGGCTCGCCGCGAGCCTGCAGCTTTCCGCGCAGAGCGCGTCGCTCGCAGCCCAGGGGCCCGGCCTGCTCGCCGTGCAGAGCGAGGATGCGCTGAACGATCGCACCAAGAAGGTGCAGGAGGTCGCGCAGCAAACCAATGCCAAGCTTGGCGAGATCATCGAACTCGGCGCCGACAAATCGGTCGTCAGCGCGCTGCAGGAGAACGTCAAGAACACCGACGAGGCGACCAAGAGCCTGATCTCGGCGGCGCATGAACGGCTCGACGTCGGCGCGCTTCGCGACAAGCAGTACAACGCGCTGCGCAAGGCGCAGGGCGCCTTCGTCTCCGCCGCCGGTCCGGCGATGCTCGACGCGCAGACCCGGCTCAACGCCATCCTCGGCGCGGCCGATGTCTCCGCCGACGCTGCCACCGAAGCGGCCCGCACCGTCGGCCAGATCGGCAACGTGCTCGCGGCCGGCAATCTGATGGCCGCCGACATGACCGCGGCGCTGTCGGCCAATTCCAGCGAGACGCTCGATGCCATCGAGACGGAATTCAAGAAGGGCCGCGACCGCGTCAAGTCCAACCTCGAGGACCTGCCGAACAATCCGGCGATCGTTGCCGTGCGCGACACCGCGCAGAAGCTGCTCGCGCTCGGCGAAGGCAAGACCGGCGTGTTCAAGATCCGCCAGAAGGAACTCGACGCGATCGATTACGGCCAGACCATCCTGGAAGAGACCCGCAAGCTCAATGTCGGGCTCGGCATCAGCGTCCAGCAGCTGGTCGACGCCGTGCAGAAGGAGACCGACTCCGCGACCTTCCAGGCGCGGCAGCAGATCTCGCTCGCGACCACGGTGATGATCGGGCTCGGCGCGCTGACGCTGGTCGGCTCGTTCCTGTTCGTCTGGCTCTATGTCGGGCGCAACATCCTGCACCGCATCCGCGGCCTGCAGCGCTCGATGCAGCTGTTGTCCGACGGCGACCTCGACACCGAGATCCCGCAGAGCCGCCAGCGCGACGAGATCGCCGTCATGGCCGACTCGTTGCGGGTGTTCCGCGAGAGCATGATCGAGAGCCGCGAGCTCACCGAGAATCAGAACAAGGACCGCTCCGCCAAGGCCGAGCGCGCCTCGCGCATGGAGACGCAGATCGTCGCGTTCGAGTCCAATGTGCGCGGCGCGCTGGGCAGCCTGCAGACCGCGGCGAACTCGATGCAGTCGACCGCGCAGAGCATGTCGGCGACCGCCGACCAGTCGAGCGCATTGGTCAACGCGGTGGCCTCGGCCGCCGAGGAGACCTCGGTCAACGTGCAGACGGTGTCGGCCGGCACCGAGGAGCTGTCGTCGTCGATCTCCGAGATCGGCCGCCAGGTCGTCACCTCGGCCGAGATCGCCCGCAAGGCGGTCGAGGAAGCCAGCGCCACCGACACCACCATGCAGGGCCTTGCCGACAATGCCGCGCGGATCAGCGTCGTGGTCGACCTGATCCAGACCATCGCCTCGCAGACCAATCTTCTGGCGCTCAACGCCACCATCGAGGCGGCGCGCGCCGGCGAGGCCGGCCGCGGCTTTGCCGTGGTCGCCTCCGAGGTGAAGAACCTTGCGAGCCAGACCGCCAAGGCGACCGAGGAGATCCGCCAGCAGATCGTCAGCATGCAGGAGGTGACGACGACGGCCGTCACCGCGATCCGCAACATCTCGAGCACGATCGGCGAGATCAACGACGTCACCACCGCGATCGCCGCCGCGGTCGAGGAGCAGGGCGCGGCGACCCGCGAGATCGCCCGCAACATCCAGCATGCCGCGGGCGGCACCAGCGAGGTGTCGAGCAACATCGTCGGCGTCTCGACCGCCTCGGCCGAGGCCGGCGCCGCCGCCGGCGAGGTGCTCAGCGCCTCCGACGCGCTGCGCCGCGAGGCCGACGTGCTGCGCTCCGAAATCGACGGCTTCCTGTCGAACATCCGCGCGGCGTAACGAGCTACGTCGTTCCGGGGCTATGCGACAGCATCGAACCCGGAATCTCGAGATTCCGGGTTCGCCTCTTCGAGGCGCCCCGGAATGACGGCGCAAACTCACGCACCCCGCTTCGCTTGATCCGGGCTACGGAATTCTTGGATTTCCCACCCCATTCTCCGGACGACTATCTGATTTTTCGGCTGGCGCGGCGGCCCGGGTCCCGCTAAGTCGGTAGCATGCATACGAAGACCGACAGCCTTCCCTCCTCGGCGGAGGCATTGCGATACCCCTGGGAGAACCATCCCGGCCACGACCAGGTCGTGGAGGTGGCCCCCGGCGTGCTGTGGGCGCGGCTGAAGCTGCCGTTCCGCCTCAACCATGTGAACATCTACCTGCTCGCCGACGGCGACGGCTGGACCATGGTGGATGCCGGCTTCGGCAATGAGGAATCGATCGCGGCCTGGACCACGCTGTTCGAGGGACCGCTGAAGCACGTCAAGGTCAAGCGGCTGATCGTGACGCATTCGCACCCCGACCATGTCGGCCTCGCCGGCTGGATCACCGAGCGCTTCGACTGCCCGCTGTACATGTCGCAGGTGGAATATCTGCAATCGGTCTATCACCAGAACCGCGGCACCGAGGAGCGGCGCAACGCGCAGCGGCTGTTCTTCCGCCGTCACGGCATGGACGAGGACCTGACCGAGAAGCTGCTCGGCCGCGGCCAGGATTACCTGAAGCGCGTGTCGGTGCTGCCGCCGTCCTATCACCGCCTCACCCATGGCGACGAGGTCGTGATCGGCACGCGGCGCTTCAAGGTGATCACCGGCGGCGGACACGCGCTCGACCAGGTGATGCTGTATTGCGCGGCCGACAAGCTGTTCCTGTCCGCCGACCAGGTGCTGAGCAAGATCTCGCCCAATGTCAGCGTCTGGGCGGTCGAGCCCGAGCAGAACTCGCTCGGCGAATATCTGGCCTCGCTGGCCAGCCTGACCACCACCCTGCCCTACGACGTGATGGTGCTGCCCGGCCATGGCGTGCCGTTCTATGGGCTGAAGACCCGGATCAAGCAGCTCGCCGATCACCATGAGGAGCGCTGCCGCCTGATCGCCGAGGCCTGCCGCGAGGTGCCGCAGACCTCCAAGGAACTGGTGCCCGTGGTGTTCCACAAGCACGTGCTGGACGAGCATCAGATGGGCTTCGCCGCCGGCGAACTGGTCGCCCACGTCAATTACATGCTGGTCGAGGGCCGTCTGACAGCCGAGATGCACGCCGACGGCATGCTGCGCTTCAAAACGACTTGAGCGCCGGGCCGGGCGGCAAGGCATCGCCCGGCCGATTTGACCGAAGTCAAGCCGAACAGTCCCCAGCTAGGGCAATTTGCCCAACCGCGACGCATGCCCAGATGTGGGCCAGTGCATAGACATTAGAGCTGGAAAAGCTCTAAGAAGAGGCAGCTTTTCCGGTCAGGTTCCGCTTTCTGGGTTCGCCGATGAATTACAGCCAGTTTTTCCAAACCGCCCTCAACCGCCTGCATGACGAGCGGCGCTACCGGGTGTTCGCCGACCTCGAACGGATCGCGGGACGCTTCCCGCACGCGACCTGGCACTCGCCGAAGGGCAGCCGCAACGTCGTGATCTGGTGCTCCAACGACTATCTCGGCATGGGCCAGCACCCGAAGGTGGTCGGCGCCATGGTCGAGACCGCGACCCGGGTCGGCACCGGCGCCGGCGGCACCCGCAACATCGCGGGCACCCATCATCCGCTGGTGCAGCTCGAGGCCGAGCTCGCCGACCTCCACGGCAAGGAAGCCTCGCTGCTGTTCACCTCGGGCTATGTCTCGAACCAGACCGGCATCTCGACGCTCGCCAAGCTCGTTCCGAACTGCCTGATCCTGTCGGACGCGCTGAACCACAATTCGATGATCGAAGGCGTGCGCCAGGCCGGCTGCGAGCGCCAGATATTCCGCCACAACGATGTCGCGCATCTCGAAGAACTGCTGATCGCCGCCGGTCCCGACCGGCCGAAGCTGATCGTCTGCGAGAGCCTTTATTCGATGGACGGCGACGTCGCGCCGCTCGCCAAGATCTGCGATCTTGCCGAGAAATACGGCGCCATGACCTATGTCGACGAGGTTCATGCGGTCGGCATGTACGGCCCGCGCGGCGGCGGCATTGCCGAGCGCGACGGCGTGATGCACCGGATCGACGTGCTCGAGGGCACGCTGGCGAAGGCGTTCGGCTGCCTCGGCGGCTATATCGCTGGTCGGGCCGAGATCATCGACGCGGTGCGCTCCTATGCGCCGGGCTTCATCTTCACCACCGCGCTGCCGCCGGCGATCTGCTCCGCCGCAACCGCTGCGATCCGCCATCTGAAGACCTCGAACTGGGAGCGCGAGCGCCACCAGGACCGCGCCGCCCGCACCAAGGCGATCCTGACCGCCGCCGGCCTGCCTGTGATGTCGAGCGACACCCATATCGTGCCGCTGTTCGTCGGCGACCCCGAGAAGTGCAAGCGCGCCTCCGACCTGCTGCTCGAGGACCACGGCATCTACATCCAGCCGATCAACTATCCGACCGTCGCCAAGGGCACCGAACGGCTGCGCATCACGCCCTCGCCCTACCATGACGACGGCCTGATCGACGCGCTGGCCGAGGCCCTGCTCCAGGTCTGGGACCGGCTCGGCCTGCCGCTGCGCCAGAAGTCGCTGGCCGCCGAGTAACCCTATCCGCGTCCACCCCCGAATTTGGGCCGGCCGTGCATCGCACCGCCGGCCCTTTGCGTTATAATCCTGGCACCCGGCCC
This sequence comes from Bradyrhizobium sp. ma5, assembly GCF_042258955.1. Taxonomy (NCBI): domain Bacteria; kingdom Pseudomonadati; phylum Pseudomonadota; class Alphaproteobacteria; order Hyphomicrobiales; family Nitrobacteraceae; genus Bradyrhizobium; species Bradyrhizobium sp. ma5. The sequence continues at coordinate 827,554 of NZ_CP170156.1, read as the reverse complement.
TCCCAGCGGCCGGGACAGGAGATGAGCAGCGATGCTGCACGACTGGGGCGTCATCGCCACGGCGTTCGCCTACATTGGACTGTTGTTCTTCATTGCCAGCCGCGGCGACCGGAGGTCGGCGGGGGCGCGCGGCCGTGCCAGCCAGTGGATCTATCCGCTGTCGCTCGCGATCTATTGCACCTCCTGGACCTTCTTCGGCTCGGTCGGCTTCGCCACCCGCACCAGCGTCGACTTCCTGGCGATCTATGTCGGCCCGATCGTGATGATCGGGCTGTGCACCCCGCTGCTCCGCCGCGTCATCGCGCTCGCCAAGTCGCAGAACATCACCTCGATCGCCGACTTCATCGCCGCGCGCTACGGCAAGAGCCAGGCGGTCGCGGCCACCGTGGCGCTGATCGCGATCATCGGCTCGGTGCCCTACATCGCGCTGCAGCTCAAGGCGATGGCCTCATCGCTGGAAACCATCCTGAGCGAGGACCAGGCGTTCTCGAAAATCCCGATCATCGGCGACATCGCGCTGATGGTGACGCTGGCGATGGCGGTGTTCGCGGTGCTGTTCGGCACCCGCCACACCGACGCGACCGAGCACCAGCACGGACTGATCCTGGCGATCGCCGCCGAATCCATCGTCAAGCTGGTTGCCTTCATCGCCGCCGGCGCCTTCGTCACCTTCTGGATGTTCTCACCGGTCGAGCTCTACGAACGCGCCCTGAAGACGCCGGAGGCGGTACGCGCGATCGAATATGTGCCGTCGCTCGGTAACTTCCTGATCATGACACTGCTGTCGTTCTGCGCGGTCATGCTGCTGCCGCGCCAGTTCCACGTCAGCGTGGTCGAGAATTCGGCGCCCGGCGAAGTCACCCGGGCGCGCTGGCTGTTCCCGCTCTACCTCATCGTCATCAATATCTTCGTGATTCCGATCGCGATCGCAGGCCTCGTCATCTTCCCGTTCGGCGCCGTCGATGCCGACATGTTCGTGCTGGCGCTGCCGATCGAGGGCAATGCGCAATTGCTCAGCCTCGCGGTGTTCGTCGGTGGACTCTCGGCGGCGACCGCGATGGTGATCGTCGAATGCGTGGCGCTGTCGATCATGGTCTCCAACGACATCGTGCTGCCGCTGGTTCTGCCGCGCAGCGACGATGCCCGCGCCGGCCAGAAGGACTTTGGCGACTTCCTCCTGAAGGCGCGCCGCTTCTCGATCTTCGCCATCATGGTGCTGGCGTATTTCTACTATCGCGCGCTCGGCAACACCCAGCTGGTTGCGATCGGCTTGCTGTCCTTTGCCGCGATCACCCAGCTCGCGCCGGCGTTCTTCGGCGGGCTGTTCTGGCGCCGCGCCACCGCACGCGGTGCCATGGCCGGCATGCTGGTCGGCTTCGCGATGTGGCTCTACACGCTGTTCATCCCGAGCTTCCTGGAAAACTCGACCACCGGCCTGATGCTGCTGCAGCATGGGCCGTTCGGGATCGAGGCGCTGCGGCCGCAGGCGCTATTCGGCGCCGATTTGCCGCCGCTGCTGCACGGCGTGCTTTGGAGCCTTGCGCTCAACATCGTCACTTACGTCTTGTTCTCCCTGGCGCGCGCGCCGTCCTCGATCGAGCTGTTGCAGGCCGACGTGTTCGTGCCCAACGCACTGGCCCCGATCGCGCCGAGCTTCCGGCGCTGGCGCACCACGGTGACGGTGCAGGACATCGAGAGCACGGTGACGCAATATCTCGGCCCCGACCGCACCCGCGAGGCGTTCGCCGCGTTCGCCGTCGACCGCAACCTCATGCTGCTGGCATCGGCGCCGGCCGATTTCGAGCTGCTGCAGCACGCCGAGCGGCTGATCGCCTCCTCGATCGGAGCGGCGTCCTCGCGCCTCGTGATGTCGCTGCTGCTGCAGCGGCGGACGGTGTCGGCCAAGGCCGCGCTGAAGCTGCTCGACGATTCGCACGCCGCGCTGCATTTCAACCGCGAGATCCTGCAGACCGCGCTCAATCACGTGCGCCAGGGCATCGCCGTGTTCGACGCCGATCTGCAGCTGATCTGCTCCAACCGCCAGTTCTCCGAACTGCTCGCGCTACCGCCGCATCTGGTGCAACTCGGCATCCCCTTGCCCGAGATCCTCGAATTCATGGGCGCGATCAGTCCGCCGCCGGCCGGTGACAGCAACAACCTGCTGCAACTGCGGCTGCGCGCCTACACTACCGAGGGCGAGCCCTATCTGGAACGCTTCACCGACCGCCATCTGGTGATCGAGGTCCGCGCCAACCGCATGCCGGGTGGCGGCCTCGTCATCACCTTCTCCGACGTCACGCCGAGCTTCGAGGCCGCCGAGGCACTGGAGCGCGCCAATGCGACGCTGGAAAAGCGGGTACGCGATCGCACCGAGGAGCTGACGCGGCTGAACTCCGAGCTCGCGCTCGCCAAGGGCATCGCGGAGGACGCCAACGCCTCCAAGACCCGCTTCCTGGCGGCGGCCAGCCACGACATCCTGCAACCGCTCAATGCGGCGCGGCTCTATGTCACGAGCCTCGTCGAGCGCCAGAACGGCGGCGAGGATTCGCGCTTGGTCGAGAACATCGACGACTCGCTCGAGGCGATCGAGGACATCCTGGGCGCGCTACTCGATATCTCGAGGCTCGATGCCGGCGCCATGACGCCGGCGATCACGAGCTTCCGGATGGCCGATTTGATGCGCTCGCTCGAGATCGAGTTCATGCCGATCGCCCGCGACAAGGGCCTCGATCTGCGCTTCATCGCCTGCTCGCTGCCGGTCGAATCCGACCGCTCGCTGCTGCGCCGGCTGTTGCAGAACTTCATCTCCAACGCGATCAAATATACCCCGCGCGGCCGCGTGCTGATCGGCTGCCGCCGCCGCGGCGACACACTCCAGATCAGCATCTTCGATACCGGCGTCGGCATTCCCGTGCAGAAGCGCGGCGAGATCTTCAAGGAATTCCACCGCCTCGAACAGGGCGCCCGGATCGCCCGCGGCCTCGGTCTCGGCTTGTCGATCGTCGAGCGGCTGGCGCGCGTGCTCAACCATCGCATCGCGATCTCGGCCAATGTCAGCGGCGGCTCGGCATTCTCGGTCACCGTGCCGGTCGCCACCGCCGTGAACCATACCGCGGCCGTCACCACCGCCACGCCGCTGTCGAAGACGCCGATGAGCGGCTCGCTGATCGTCTGCATCGAGAACGATCCCGCCATCCTCGACGGCATGAAGACGCTGCTGACGGCGTGGGACGCCGAAGTGATCGCGGTGCTCGATGCCGACGGCGCGATCATCGCGATCGAGGCCGCCGGCGGCCGCGTCACCGGCGTGCTGGTCGACTATCACCTCGACCGCGGCAACGGCGTCGCCGCGATCCGCGAGATCCGCCGCCGCTTCGGCGACGGCATTCCGGCGATCCTGATCACCGCCGACCGCAGCCCCGCGGTGCGTCTGGCCGCGCGCGAGGAAAATATCGCGGTGCTGAACAAGCCCGTGAAGCCGGCCTCGCTGCGCGCGCTGCTCGGACAATGGCGCACCCAGCAGATGGTGGCGGCGGAGTAGCCTTAAGACCGGCCGGCTTACGGCCTGCGCAGCGCCCGCAGGCGGAGCCCGGCGGCGAGGGCGAGCATGGCCGGCACCACGAAGCTCGCCGGCACCCAGAAGGCGGCGCGTGCCATCGTCGCGTCGGCAATCGCACCCGACAGGCCGCTGGCATTCGCGATCAGGCCAGCGATCGCCGCGCCGAACGCAAAGCCCATCTGCTGGATGGTCGGCACCGACGAGGCCGCGACCACCTCGTCGCCTGCCTTGGCACTGTCCATGATGCGATGTGCGACGAGCGGCCAGCACTGGCCGATACCGGCTCCCAGCAGCGCGATCGCCACGACCAGCAGGATGATGGACGCCGCGCCGTTTGGACCGAGCCAGCCGATCGCGACAAGACTAGCTGCCATGATCACAGGACCGGTCAGCATCAAGCGGTCCGCGCGGCGGGCCGAGACGCCGGCCGTCAGCAGCGAGGCGGCGCTCCAGCCCAGCGACGCGCAGGCGACCGTGAAGCCGGCCGAGAGCGGATCGAAGCCGTGCAGCTGCTGCAGGAACATCGGCACGTAGATCTGCAACGGACTGAAAGTAATGCAAAGCAGCAGCGCGAGCCAAAGCCCGACGCCGGTGCCGGTGCGCCAGGAGAACGCGTCACTAGGCAGCAGCCGGGGTGACGCCAGACGATCGAGCCGGATCATCGTGACAAACGAGACGATCGCCGTGACGATCAGGCCGAGCTTCAGCAAGGACGATCCGGCAGCAGAGGTGGCCGACGTCGCGGCGATGGCAAGGCAGATCAGCGCGACACGGCCGAGCGGCAAGCGCGCCGGCGACGCGCGCTGCGCCGCCGTGACCGGCGGCAGCACGAAGAAGGCAGCGATCGCCAGCACGGCGGCCGTTGCGGCGCTGGCGACAAAGGCGCCGCGCCAGCTCGCGAAATGCGCGAACAACCCACCGACCAGCGGGCCGATCAGCACCGACATGCTCCAGCTCGTCGACATCAGCGCGATGGTTCGCGACCACATCTGCTCGGGAAACGTGCCGCGCACCAGCACATAGGCGACGGCAGCCTCGAGGCCGCCGCCGAATCCCTGGATTAGCCGGCCGGCCACGATCCAGCCCATCGCGGGGGCCAGCGAACACAGCACGGCGCCGACGCCGAAGATCGCAACGCCGACGCAGTAGACCTGCCGGGCGCCGAGCGCGGTGGAGAGCACACCAACGCAGCTCGCCGCGACGATGGAGGACGCCAGATAGGCCGTGGTCGGCCAGCTCAGCATGCTGACACCACCGAGTTCGCCAACGATCGACGGCAGCACCGTCGTCAACATCAGCACGTTCATGGATTGCAGCAGCACACCGCCGAGCAGGACGGCCAGTGTCGGGATCCATTCGCGCTTGAGGAGCGATCGCCACCCCGCGCGGACTTGTTGTTGCTCCATGTCGGAGTTCTCCTTCCGGACTGGCGCCAAGGCAGTTGCACGCGGCGGCGATTTCCGGTTATTTTAGATAGTATCTTGTTTCTAAAATAGGCCGATGAGTCAAGACGACATAAACAGCCAGGATCGCATCCAGTTCGAACTGAAGACGCGCGGCCCGCAGACCGCCGCCGGCATCGGCGCGCGCCTCGACATGACGCCTGCCGGTGCGCGCCAGCATCTGCTTAAGCTCGAAGCGGCGGGCCTCGTGGAAAGCGGCGATGAACGCGAAGGACGCGGGCGGCCGCGCAAATATTGGCGTCTGACGGCGGGCGGCCACGCGCGCTTCCCCGACCGCCACTCCGACCTCACGCTGGATCTGCTGCGGTCGATGCACGCGGTGTTTGGCGAGCGCGGCCTGGAGACGCTGATCGCGCATCGCGAACGCGCCGGCATTGCCGACTACCGGAAGGCGGTCGGAACCGAAGGCTCACTCCGACAGCGGCTCACGGCGCTCGCCCGGATCCGCAGCCGCGAAGGCTATATGGCGAGCGTGGTCAAGGACGCCGGCGGATTCCTGCTGATCGAGAACCACTGCCCGATCTGCGCAGCGGCGGCTGCCTGTCAGGGCCTCTGCCGCTCCGAACTTGCTGTGTTTCGCGCGGTGTTGGGCAGCGACGTCGTGATCGAGCGCGTCGATCACATCCTGGCCGGTGCGCGACGCTGCGCGTACCGGGTGATGCCGGCTGCGTAACTCAGCTCGACGGCGTGCCCTGGCGCCACTGGCCACCGGCGATCTTGGCGGCGGCGATTACGGCCTGGGTGCGGCTTTCGACGCCGAGCTTCTGCAGGATGGCCGAGACATGGGCCTTGATGGTCGCTTCGGAGACGCCGAGCTCGTAGGCGATCTGCTTGTTGAGCAGCCCCTCGGACAGCATCATCAGCACCCGCACCTGCTGCGGGGTCAGCGTCACCAGACGGTCGCGCAGCCGCGTCATGTCGGGATCGCCGGCCGCCGACAGATCGGTGTCCGGCGGAACCCAGACGTCGCCCTCCATCACCTTCATGATGGCGTCACGCAGCGTCTCGACGCCGAAGCGCTTGGGGATGAAACCGGAGGCGCCGAAATCGAGCGAGCGCCGAATGGTTCCGACATCGTCGCTGGCGGAAACGATGACCACAGGAATCGCCGGATACTGCGCCCGCAGATAGATCAGGCCGGAGAAGCCGCTGATCCCCGGCATGCTCAAGTCGAGCAGAATCAGGTCGACCTCGGAGTCCCGTTCCAACAGCGCGGTCAGGTCCTCGAACGATCCGGCCTCGCTGATGGTGGCCGAACTCACGACGCTGGACACCGCCTGACGCAACGCATCGCGGAACAGCGGATGGTCGTCGGCGATGACAAGATGAGTATTGGCAGCAGCAGTCATCTCAGTCCCACAAGCGGGCTTTGGGAAGCCCGCGCCGTTCGGTTGTCGCCCGCGTGGCAGTATCACGCAAGCCCTTGATAATACCAGATGCCAACTCAGTTAACCCGCCAAGCTTGTGCGCCGCAACAGACGCACGCGGGGACGTTCCATCCAGCTCACGCCTGCAAAGATAAGTTCAAGCGTGTAAAAGCCAAAAGTCTTATTGGGACGGGTTTCACTGCGATGTTACCCTCGACTTAAGCCTAAGGTCCATTCGGACCTAACCCGCCAGCCGGGGGCGAGCATGGCAGCAATAATTCGGGGGGAGCAATCCAAATGTCCACTATGACTGCAACTTCGGCGCGGCCCGCCGGCATGACGAAGGATGAGCGTTTCGTCATCCTGGCGTCGTCGCTCGGCACCGTGTTCGAATGGTACGACTTCTATCTCTACGGTTCACTGGCCGGCATCATCGGCGCGCAGTTCTTCTCCGACTATCCGCCGGCGACGCGCGACATCTTCGCGTTGCTGGCCTTTGCCGCGGGCTTCCTGGTGCGTCCGTTCGGCGCCATCGTGTTCGGCCGGGTCGGCGACATCGTCGGCCGCAAATACACCTTCCTGGTCACCATCCTGATCATGGGCCTGTCGACCTTCATCGTCGGCCTGTTGCCCAGCGCCAAGACCATCGGCATCGCGGCGCCGATCATCCTGATCTCGCTGCGCCTGTTGCAGGGCCTCGCGCTCGGCGGTGAGTACGGCGGTGCGGCGACCTACGTCGCCGAGCACGCGCCACAGGGCAAGCGCGGCTACTACACCTCGTTCATCCAGACCACGGCAACGCTCGGACTGTTCCTGTCGCTGCTGGTGATCCTGTTCACGCGAACCTTCACCGGCGAGAAGGACTTCGCCGATTGGGGCTGGCGCATTCCGTTCCTTGTGTCCGTGCTGCTGCTCGGCATCTCGGTCTGGATCCGTCTGCGGCTGAACGAATCGCCGGTGTTCCAGCGGATGAAGGACGAAGGCAAGACCTCCAAGGCGCCGCTGACCGAAGCCTTCGGGACCTGGAGCAACGCCAAGATCGTGATCCTCGCCCTGCTCGGCCTGACCATGGGCCAGGCGGTGATCTGGTACACGGGCCAGTTCTACGCGCTGTTCTTCCTGCAATCGATCCTGAAGGTCGACGGTTACACCGCCAACCTCCTGATCGCCTGGTCGCTGTTGCTCGGCACCGGCTTCTTCCTGGTGTTCGGCGCGCTGTCGGACAAGATCGGCCGCAAGCCGATCATCCTGGCCGGCTGCCTGATCGGCGCACTTACCCTGTTCCCGATCTTCAAGATGATCACGACCAACGCCAACCCGGCGCTGGAAAAGGCTTATGAGACGGTCAAGGTGCAGGTGGTTGCGGATCCCGCGGGCTGCGGCGATCTGTTCAACCCGGTCGGCACCCGCGTCTTCACGGCACCCTGCGACACCGCCCGCGCCTTCCTCGCCCAGTCGTCGGTGAAGTACTCCACCGTACCGGGCCCGGCCGGCTCGCCGGTGAAGGTCACCGTCAACGACAAGGAAGTGCCGTACACGGACGCCAAGACGTCGAACCCCGCAATCCTCGCGGCGGTGCAGGCGGCGGGCTATCCGAAGGTGGGTGACGCCGGAATCGTGAAGATGTCGAACCCGTTCGACGTCTTCCGTCCGCAGGTGGCCTCGGTCATCGGGCTGCTGTTCATCCTGGTGCTCTACGTCACCATGGTCTATGGCCCGATCGCCGCCATGCTGGTCGAATTGTTCCCGACCCGCATCCGCTACACCTCGATGTCGCTGCCCTATCATATCGGCAACGGCTGGTTCGGCGGCCTGCTCCCGGCGACTGCGTTCGCGATCACAGCCTCGACCGGCGATATCTACTCCGGTCTCTGGTATCCGGTCATCTTCGCGGCAATCACGGTCGTGGTCGGCGCGCTGTTCATTCCGGAAACCAAGGACGTCGACATCACCAAGACCTGACGGTCGACACCGTAATCAAAATGCATTGGCCGCGGAGCGATCCGCGGCCGATGTCGTTTTGGAAGCCAGAGCCTGAAAGCCAAGCCTTGGAAGCGAGGTACAACCCGTCAGCGCGTGGCGCCGATGAATTGCAGCACGATCTCGCGCCGGTGCGCCCTGGCGCGATGCTCGATCAGATAGATGCCCTGCCAGGTGCCGAGCGCCATCTCGCCGTCGAGCACCGGGACCTGCAGCGAGGTCGCCGTCAGCATGGTCTTGATATGCGCCGGCATGTCATCTGGACCTTCGGTGTTGTGACGCCAGCCGCCGTCTTCGGGCGCCGCGCGATCGAGCGCCGTCATCAGATCGACCAGCACGGTTGGATCGGCATTCTCCTGGATCGTGAGCGAGGCCGAGGTGTGACGGATGAACAGCGTCACCGCACCCTCGCCGGCACGCACCTCGCGCAGGAATTTTGCGACCTCGCGCGTGATGTCGGTGAAGCCGGCGCCGGGCGTTTCGACCGCCAGGCGCGACGACACAATGCTGGTCGCCGCGACCGAGGATGGCGCCGAGCGCGACATTGTTCTCGCTGAATTCATCTGCAGTCTCTCAACTCGTCGTCCCGGCCTAGTGCGCAATTGCGCACTAGGCCGGGACGACAACATGGACGTTGCAAACGCCGTATCAAATCTTGCCGCCGTTGACATCGCGCTGCACGCGGTTGGCCATCTCGATCAGCCGCCGCCAGGCCCGCTCGACGAACGACATCATGCGATCCATGTCGCGGTCGCTCGGCAGCGGAATCTCGATCTTGCGCTCGCCCTCGGCGACCTTCGGCTCGGGCTTCTTCAGTTGATCCGATTTCGGCAACGCCTCGTCGGTCTTGGCCGATGGCGCGCGCGCGGCGAGCTCGCCCTTCAGTCTGTCATTGTCGGCCTGCAGCCGCCCGATCTCGGCATCCAGCGCCGCGCGCTCGTCCGGCACCATGTAACAGGCCCAGCCGGCGCTGGAATTGGTGCAGGTCGACACCGCGCCGGTGCGGGTGTCGAGCCGCAGGAAGCCATCGCCGGCCGGCGACAACGCGTAGCGGCCGTTCTCGGTGTCGGGCGCGGTTTGCGCGAGCGCCGCGCCGTTTGAGATCAGGATGGCAACGATTGCGATGGACAATTTCGAGGACGACATCGCGATGGGCATGGCTTGCTCCGCCTCAACCTGATTCCTGCCCCTAGACCACAGAGCTATAGGGCTTGCGGCCTGACTTCAACGCGTCCTCGAGCAATTCGATCCGGTCCTGCCCCCAGAACACCTCGCCATCGAGCACATAGCCGGGCGAGCCGAACACGCCGGCGTCCAATGCAGTCTGGCGATTCTGCTCATAGGCCGCGCTGATCGCATCCGAGCCCGAGCGCTCCACCAACTGCCGGCCGGGCAAGCCTGCATCGTCGGCGAGCTTCACCAGCGTCGCAGCATTGGCAAGGTTGAGCTCGAGCTCCCACACCGCGGGATAGGCGCGTTGCAAAAACGGCTCGGGATCGAGCCCGGCCTCGAGCATCGCGATCACGACGCCATCGGCAAGCCGCCCATTGAACGGCCAGTTGGCCGGCTGGAGGTGAAAATTCAGCCCGCGCTTGTCGCGCCAGCGCTGCAACTCGATCATCCGGTAGCGCTGGCGCACCGGATGGCGCTGGGCGAGCGGCAACCCGCCGGTCTCCGAGAACAAATCGACCAGCAGCACGGGCCGGTAATTTACCTTGAGATTGTAAGCGCTTACGAGCCGCACGAAGGGCTTGTGACCGATATAGGCCCAGGGGGATTGCAGCGAGAAGTAGTAATCGATCTGGCGTGACATGCGGAACCTTGACTGCGCAAGAGGATGAGGACTTTCAGCGATCCCAGCAGAGCGGGAAATGCCGCGCAACATCGCTTCACAGCATACAAGCTGTTGCACTGCGAACACTGCGTCACTCTGACCTTGAATATCTTCAAATAAATCCAGCAGAATCAAAGCAATAACTGGTTACGACGCAATCTTGACTTGATTAGACGCGGTAAGTATGGTCCGCGCGGCTTTTGACGGGGACGGGCGCAATTTCCATCATCCGCGGCTTCGGTTAGTGTTTGCAGCATGGCTGAGAACACCAACGACGGCGCAGGTGGAAGTCGCGATCATTCGCCTCCTGACGAAGCTGCGCTTTCCGCAAGGCTCGGAAGTCTCGATCATCGGTTGTCAGAAATTCGCGACAGCCGCAGGAGCAAGACTGATCAATCCGGTACTGAAAGCGGGGACAGTGCCGCCAGAGCTTCGGCGATGGCGCTCGGTTTTCGTCTTTCCTCGGAGTTGATCGCGGGCGTTGCCGTCGGAGCGGCGATTGGCTGGGGATTCGACCGTTTGCTGTCGACGTCGCCATTCGGCTTCATCGTGTTAACGCTGCTCGGCTTCGTCGCCGGCGTTGTCAACGTGGTGAGGTCCGCGGGCGTGGCCTCGGGCAAGCGCTGAGCGCTGGCGGGAAGTCACGACATTTGAAATTCGATTACCGGCACGATGGCCGGTGGACCAAGAGCCGCGCGGATGAAAATCGACCCGATCCACCAGTTCAATATCGAGCCCCTCTTCACGCTCGGCCACATCGGCAATCACACGATCGCCTTCACCAATTCGTCGCTCTTCATGCTCATCGCGGTGCTGCTGATCGCGCTCCTGATGCTGGCGAGCGGCCGGGAACTGGTTCCGGGACGGCTGCAGTCGGTCGCCGAAATCTCCTACGAGTTCGTCGCGTCGACGATTCGCAGCACGGCCGGCTCGGAAGGCATGAAGTTCTTCCCGCTGATCTTCTCGCTCTTCATGTTCCTGTGCGTCTCGAACCTGGTCGGCGTGATCCCCTACACCTTCACGATCTCGAGCCACCTGATCGTCACCGCAGCCCTTGCGCTCCTGGTGTTCTTCACCGTCCTGATCTACGGCCTCTACAAGAACGGCCTGAAATTCTTCAAGATCTTCGTCCCCTCCGGCGTTCCGATCTACATCCTGCCGCTGGTCATGTTCATCGAGATCCTGTCGTTCTTCCTGCGGCCGGTCTCGCACAGCGTTCGTCTGTTCGCCAACATGCTGGCCGGCCACATCGCGCTCAAGGTGTTCGCGGGCTTCGTCGCGATGCTCGGCTTCTCGCTCGGCGCGCTCGGCTGGTTCGGCGGCGTGCTGCCGCTGGCGCTCACGGTCGCGCTGTACGCGCTCGAACTGCTGGTCGCATTCCTGCAGGCCTACGTGTTCGCGATCCTGACCTGCATCTACCTCAACGACGCCATTCATCCGGGACACTAAGCGGTCCGGGGAATCTCCACCCACCAGTCTGTCTATCTTTCTCAAGGAGCTACAAATGGAACCGGCAGCAGCAAAACTTATCGGCGCGGGCATCGCGTGCATCGGCATGGGCGGTGCGGGCGTCGGCGTGGGCATCATCTTCGGCAACTACCTCGCCGCTGCGGTGCGTAACCCCTCGGCCGCTCAGGGCCAGTTCGGCAACCTGATCTTCGGCTTCGCCGTGACCGAAGCGCTCGGCATCTTCTCGCTGCTGATCGCGCTGCTTCTGCTGTTCGTTCCGCTCTGAGCGGCACCCCGGTTCCGCTTTAGCGGCAACCCGGTTCCGCTCTCGCGGTAACCCCTTCGCGCCGCCCAAAGGTCGTCCCAAAGGGCGGCGCGCATGACAGCAACAGGAGAACACCGTGGCTGAGAGTCATGGCGAGGCAAAAGGCCAGAATGCCGGCGCCCACACCGAGGCCGATGGCGGACATCACGGCGGAGCCTTTCCGCCGTTCGATTCCTCCAATTACGCTTCGCAGCTGGTGTCGCTGGCGATTGCATTTGTCGCGCTCTATCTGATCGTGTCGCGTTTCGCACTGCCGCGCGTCGGCGGGACGATCGATGCACGCCAAAACAAGATCGAGGGCGATCTGGCCGAGGCGCAGAAGCTGAAGGACGAGTCCGACGCGGCGCTGAAGGCCTATGAAACCGAGCTGGCGAATGCGCGCTCCAACGCGCAGGCGATCGGCAACGAGACCCGCGAGAAGCTGAACGCGGCCTCGGAAGTCGAGCGCAAGGCGCTGGAAGAGAAACTGGCGGTCAAGCTCGCCGACGCCGAGAAGCAGATCGCAACGACCCGGACCAACGCCATGAGCAACGTCCGCGGCATCGCGGCGGATGCGGCCGGCGCCATCGTCCAGCAACTCGCCGGCGTGACGCCGGACGCGAATGCGGTCAACAGCGCCGTCGACGCGTCGCTGAAGGGATAGACGATGTTTTACGAACCGGAAACCTGGGTTGCGATCGCCTTCGTCATTCTGCTGGTCGTGTTCGGCTATCTCGGCGTCCATCGCACCCTGCTGACGGCGCTCGATCATCGTGCCGAGCGCATCAAGGCCGAGCTCGAGGACGCCCGCCGTCTGAAGGACGAGGCCAACAAGCTACTCGGCGAATACAAGGCGCGCCGCGCCAGCGCGGAGCGCGAAGCCGCCGACATCATCGCCAACGCCAAGGCCGAAGCCGAGCGGATCGCGGCTGAAGCCAAGACCAAGATGGAAGATTTTGTCGCCCGGCGGACCAAGACCGCCGAAGGCAAGATCGCCCAGGCCGAGGCACAGGCGGTGGCCGATGTACGCGCCGCCGCGGCCAACGCCGCCGTGACCGCCGCCTCGACCATCCTGTCGCAGTCGGTCAAGGGCTCGGTTGCCGACGACCTCGTCGGCAAGGGCATCGCCGAAGTCCGTTCCAAGCTGAACTGACGCGATCACACTTCCTTCCGAAAAAGGCCGGCGCGAGATCATCGCGCCGGCCTTTTTCTTTGTTCCTGCTGCTTCTTATGCCAGCGGCCGCGTCACGGCCGGCGCTAGTGCTTCTTCTTTGGCGCCCGGGCCTTGGGCTCCGGCTTCAGCGCCTGCGGATCGAAGCCGATATAGAAGATGTAATCGTCGTTCTCCGCGGCCGACGGCGCCGGATAGACGACATCCTCGGCGACCAGGCTGAACGGCACGCTGCCGCTGTCGTCCATCTGCACCGTGGTGGTGTAGGCCTTGGTGGCGATGGTCTTCTCGCCGACGCCGCCCTTCACGACGGCGACGCGCAGCGGCACCTGGATGGTCGGCGGCGCGCCCTGGGGGCCAACGATGATCCGCCCCTGGATACCGATCTTGGCCGTGATCTGGCCGCTGTTGAGATTGCATTCGCGCGCCGTGCGCGTGATCGAGGCCAGGAATTTGACGTCGTTACCGACCGCTTCCTTGCCGTCCACGGCCACCGAATAGGTCGAGGCCCCGGAGCGGATCTGCACCGGCGGGCAGGTCAGCCCGGCGTCGGCATCGTTGAGCGGCTGCGACGCAGCCGGCGTCGCCGGCTTCGAATCGGACGAACCGCCGCCGAACAGGCTCTTGAAGCGGTCGCTCAGCGACTGCGCCGAGCTGGCCTCCGGCAGCAGGGTGGCACTGAGACCGATCGATACCGCCGCCGCGAGCGCGAACCTGATCACCCTGTCACCCATGCGATGTCCCTAAAGCCCCCAAACCAGAGTTCCCCGTTTCGCGGGCGTTATAGCAAGCCAATGGCGGCGAACCCAAGGCATGTCGAGATGGCATGTTGCAAAGGCATGTTGCAAGGGCACGCTGAAAGCATCCTGAAACGGTTCGGATGCGCCCGCCATCAGCCATTGGCCCAAGATTCAACCGCGGAAATCCTCGTGCAGCAGGCCGAACAGCAGGTGGTCCTGCCAGATGCCGTTGATGCAGAGATAGCGCCGCGCCAGGCCCTCGCGGGTGAAGCCGCACTTCTCCAGCACGCGGATCGACGACGCATTGGAGGGAATGCAGGCCGCCTCGATGCGATGCAGGTTGAGCTCGCCGAACAGCGAGGGCAGCAGGACCCGCAGCGCCGTCGTCATGTAGCCGCGATGGGCGTGCGGCAGGCCGACCCAATAGCCGATCGTGCCAGCCTGCACGATGCCGCGGCGGACATTGGCGAGCGTGATACCGCCGATCATCACCCCGTCCGATTCGCGGAAGATGATGAACGGATAGGAGCGGTCGGCGGCGATATCCTCGCTGTAGCGGCGCAACCTGCGGCGGAAGCCGGCGCGGGTCAGGTCGTCGGAGGGCCAGATCGGCTCCCATGGCGTCAGATAGGCGCGGCTGAACTCGCGCAATTGCGCCCATTGCGGGAAATCCGACATCTGCGGCGCACGCAGCAAAAGCCCGTGCCCCCGCGGCATCAGTGCAGCCGGTCCACCGGACGGCAAACGAAACAGGGCCATGGCCCAACACTCCCCGACCTCACCCTCGTCCCGCGTTTGCGGGGTCGAGACGAGCAAAGCTCGCTCTTAGAGGGTCGGGGTGAGGAGCCCTTTCCGCAGCCTCGATCTGCGGCTCGATCCCTCACCCGAAGCCTTCGACTTCGACCCCTCCCCGCAAGCGCGGAGCCAGGTGAACCCAAAACCTAATGCAGCAGCGTCTTTGCCTTCGACTTCGTCAATCCTTCCGCAAAAGACACCGCCGTGTCCAGACCCCTGCCGCTACCGAGTGCAACGACGGCGGGCCGGCTGCGCGACAGCAGCGCGCGGGCGGCGTTGCGGCTCGATTCGACCGAAACCGCGTCGATCCGCGCCACCAGCTCTTCCACCGTCTGCGGCCGGCCATAGGCTAGCACATGGCGTGCCAGTTGCTCGGCCCGGGATGAACAGCTTTCCAGCGCCATCAACAGGCCGGCCTTCATCTGCGCCTTGGCACGTGCGACCTCGGCCTCGGTCAGGGTTTCCACCGCATCATTGATGACGTCGACGATGACTTCCATCATTTCCGGCGCGTCGGCGGGATCGGTCCCGGTATAGAGGCCGAAAAAGCCGGTGTCGGTGTAGGGCGCGTGGAAAGTGTAGATCGAGTAGCACAGCCCGCGCTTCTCGCGCACCTCCTGGAACAGCCGCGACGACATCCCGCCGCCGAGCGTGTTGGTGAAGACCTGCAACGAGAACAGCGACAGGTCGGTCTGCGGCACGCCTTCGAGCGCCAGCGTCAGATGCGCCTGCTCGAGTTCGCGATGCACCACCCGCGAACCGCCCTTGCCGAACATCGCAGGCTGCGGCGCCGGCGCCGGCGTGGCGTCGAAGCTCGCAAATTTCTCGGCGACGTCCTCGACGACGCGCTTGTGATCGACGGCGCCGGCGGCGGCGACCACCATGTCCGGGGCACGGTAGTGCGTCGACAGATAGCCGCGCAGCGTGTCGCGGTTGAAGGCCTTCAGCGTCTTGGCGGTGCCGAGCAGCGAGCGCCCCATCGGCTGGTCCGGATAGCAGAGCTCGTTGAGGTGCTCGAACACGACGTCGTCGGGCGTATCCTGCGCCGCGCCGATCTCCTGCACGATGACGCTCTTCTCGCGCTCCAGCTCGTCCGGCACGAACGACGGATTGGCGAGGATATCGGAGAGCACGTCGAGCGCCAGCGGCACGTCGGCCTTCATCACCCGCGCGTAATAGGCCGTGGTCTCGGTCGAGGTTCCGGCATTGAGGTCACCGCCGACCGCCTCGATCTCCTCGACGATCTCGCGCGAGGAGCGCCGCGCCGTGCCCTTGAACGCCATGTGTTCCAGGAGATGCGAGATGCCGTGCTCGTTCGGCTTCTCGTCGCGCCCGCCGACCCCGGCCCAGACCCCAAGCGCCGCAGTCTCCAGATGCGGCATGGTGTCGGTGACGACGGTTAGGCCACTCGGCAGCTTGGTGATTTCAACACTCATCAGGCAACTCCCTGCTTGGCGGCACGGCTGACCGACAGCACGAAGCGCTCGACCTCGGCGGAATCATTCTTCATGACCGTCATGTGTTCGGATTTCGTCATCAGGCTTCCGAGCCAGGCCGGCAATTGCGGGCGCACCCCGCAGGCCGCCTCGACCGCATCGGGGAATTTGGCCGCATGCGCGGTCGACAGCACGATGTTCGGGATCTTCGAATCCGAGGTATCGCGGTCGGCAACCGCGAGCGCGACCGCGGTGTGCGGATCGACGAGATCACCGGCCTCGCGCCAGGCGGCGCGGATCGCGGCCGCCGTCTCGGTCTCGTCGGCGCGGCCGGCATCGAAATCGCGGCGTACCGCGGCCAGCGTCGCATCCGGCAGCACGAAGCGGCCGGACTGCTTCAGCGAGGCCATCAGGCGGCGCACCTGATCGGCGTCGCGGCCACTGGCCTCGAACAATAGCCGCTCGAAATTCGAGGACACCTGGATGTCCATCGACGGCGACGCCGTCGCGTGCACCTCGCGCACCTCGTAGTTTCCGGTCTTCAGCGTGCGCGGCAGGATATCGTTGACGTTGGCGGCAATCCGCAGCCAGCGGATCGGCAGCCCCATGCGCTTGGCGACATAGCCCGCGAAGATGTCGCCGAAATTGCCGGTCGGCACCGTGAAATCCACAGTCCGCTGCGGCGCGCCGAGCGCAACCGCCGAGGTGAAATAATACACCACCTGCGCCACGATGCGCGCCCAGTTGATCGAGTTGACGCCCGACAGCGCCACCTGGTCGCGGAAGCGATGGTTGTTGAACATCTCCTTCACCAGCGCCTGGCAATCGTCGAACGTGCCTTCGATCGCCAGCGCGTGGACGTTGGAAGCACCGGTCGTCGTCATCATGCGGCGCTGCACCTCGGAGATACGCCCGTTGGGGAACAGCACCACCAGGTCGACATTGTCGAGATTGGCAAAGGCCTCGACCGCGGCGCCGCCGGTATCGCCCGAGGTTGCGACCACGATGGTGGTGCGCTGCGCGCGCTTGGCCAGCACGTGATCCATCAGCCGCGAGATCAGCTGCATCGCGACGTCCTTGAACGCCAGCGTCGGCCCATGGAACAGCTCGAGCAGGAACTGGTTCGGCCCGACCTGGTCGAGCGGCACCACGGCGGGATGGCGAAAGGTGGCATAGGCCTCGTTCGCCATGCGGCCGAGCTCGGCGTCGGAAATCTCGCCGGCGACAAACGGTCGGATGATCTCGACCGCGACCTCCCAATAGGGACGCCCGAAGAAAGCGGCGATGGTCTCGGGCGACAATTGCGGCCAGGTCTCGGGCACGTAAAGCCCGCCGTCACGGGCAAGCCCGGTCAGCATCACATCGCAGAAGCCAAGCACCGGGGCCTCACCCCGGGTCGAAATATACCGCGTCAAACCGCCCTCCAAAGGCTTCGATTAGAGCCTTAAGCCTTTGATATCGTGGATTTATCGAGTTCGCCGCATGCGACCCGATATGGTTCACCATAGAAGATCGGACCAACAATGGGTAGCCCGAAGCGCGCGCCTCGGGGGCGTGCGGAGTGGTGAGTGGCGTCGCCCGCGACCCACCGCCAGCGCCGCATTCACAACCGTCGTCCTGGCGAAAGCCAGGGCCCATAACCACCGCAAGCGGTGATGAACGCGATGGTGGCCCCAACGTCGCGCAGCAACAAGCAGTCGGGGTAATGGGTCCTGGCTTGCGCCAGGACGACGTTGAGTGTGTTGCACGATCCTGAGCAAGCGCGGTGTCATCACCCGCGTGCGCTTTCGCGGGTGATCCAGTATTCGTCCTTAGCCGCTCGGCGGCGCCAGCGGCTGCACGATCTCCTGAAACGGCGGCAGCGCCTCGCAGCGCGCGGCGTGGGCCTGCAGCGCCGGATAGCGCGCATCGAACAGATGCGGATGTGCCTCGCCGGTGAAGCGCAACGCGCAAGCCACCGCGATATCGGCATGACCGATGCGATCGCCCAGCCAGTACGGCGACGGCACCGCCGCGCGCTCCTTTTCCAGCACCGCGAGCACGCCCGCAATCTGCGCCTCGCAGCGCTCGACCCACAGCTTCAACTGCTCCTTGCGCAGCACGCGCTCATAGACAAGGCTCACCGCCTTGTCGGCAAGCCCGGTCGCCAGCGCCGTGATGCCCAGATGCCTGCGCCGCTCGGGCCCCGAGCGTGCAATCATCGCCTGCTCCGGCCCGACCAGCTCGTCGAGATAATCCAGGATCGCACCGCTCTCGATCAGCGCCTCGCCATCATCGAGCACCAGCGTCGGCACCCGCCGCACCGGATTGTAGGCCGCAACCTTCTCCGCATCGCCGAAGGTCGACCACGGCTTGTGCTCGAACGGCAATCCATAGAGCCGCAGCGCGATCGCCGTGCGGCGGACAAAGGGCGAGTCGTACTGGCCGATCAAAAACATCCGTCATCTCGTCGGTCATGCCGCGGCAGGCCATAGCCCGCGAAAGCAGGGCTTTCGAAGGTCGGGCGGCCAAGCCGGGTCAGAGGTTGCGCTTTGCACCATCCTAGATGGCCGGCGCTGCGTTGCAACCGGATCATGATCCGGTCTGACTATCCAATCACCGGCACATGCCGCGCCGCATCGCGCGGCAGTTTGCCGTCGAGCCTGGGATCGTCGGCCACCTCGATCTGCCGCTTGAACGCACGGAAGCCGGAGCGCTGGTAGAACGCGATCGCGGAGGGATGATCGAAGGTGCAGGTGTGCACCCAGACGCGACTGACGTCGCGCGACCAGGCGATCTCGAGCGCGCGGTTCATCAGGAAGCGCGCGGCGCCGGTGCCGATGAACTTTGCGGTGACGCCGAAATAGAGCAGCTCGCATTCGCCTGATACGCCGAAGTCGAGTTCGAGCAGGCCTTCATCTCCGCCGTCGACGACCAGCCCGTAGAGCTCGACGCCGGGCGCATGAATCCGCCCGCCGAGATCGGCGTCATCGAGCCCCGTGCGGGTGAACCACAGCCATTGCTCGCCGACGCGGCGGTAGAGATCGCGGTACCAGTCGAGCGCCGGCGGCTCGACCTTGCGCAGGCGCCACGCGCCCGGCGGATCGTCGCGCCGCGGCGGACGCTCGGTCATTTCCAGATGCGTGACGACAGCGGCGATCTTGCCGTGGGGGATGTCGGAGTAGCCGTCAGGCAGCAGCATCGCGCGACCTTTGTTTCCATTCGATCGGCGGGAAATATCCGCATGTCGCGGCAGATGCAATGCAACGCGGCGTAACAATGTTACCGATTTGTCAGTCGGTGCTTTGGCGAATCAGGCGCTCCATGTCGCAAGGCCACCCGAGCAACGACCGTGTCGCGCCATCACACGCTGCCGCCGATCATCTATACGCCGCCGCCACCGAAGCCGAAGCCCACGCGGCGCCGGCGCGGCATCGGCTACGCTTATGGCGCGAGCGCTGCTGATGAGGCCGCGGACATCGAGGACGGCGCAGCGGTGCGCAGCGCTCCGGTGCTTCCGCAGCATGCGCGTCCGGTCGAGACGGTCGAGCGACGCACGCCGTCACCGAACGGCAAGCTCAGCGACGACACGCTGCGCGCGATGCTGGAAGTGCAGGAGAAGGATGCGAAGTAGAGCGAGGCGACGGCCACATGTTCGCCGGGACGACAGCGGAGTTTGTGGCTCTGCCAGTGAGACGTATTCGCCCCTTCACCTTGGCGTCAGCGTGATCGCCTCTGCGGTTGCGGCTTCCGGCTGCTTCCGATCCCGACAAGAGCAGCACGCACCAAAGAAAGGCAGCTATCAACCAATGATTATACGACTCCGTTAAGCCAGAAGCCGTTAGTCTCAAGAGCGAATGGCAATCTGCGGACGGAGGCGCGCTTGTCGAAAGTTGAATCGGATCGAAGCCTCGCCCGATCCTCCCCACGCCAACACTCTTTCGGCAAGGTAGCCGCGGTATTTCTCGTCCTTGGTCCGCCGATATCGACGCCATTGTTCTTCCTGGCAACGGCTCTCGGCAACCAAGACCCGTGGCATGAAAAGATCGACGCGTCTCTGGGAATGGTTTTCAGCGTCTATGGATTGCTGACTTGCTACGCCATCGGAATTGTCCCGGCGCTTATCGCCGCCCTTGTCTATTTGAAGAGTTACGACGACCGGAGATCCGTCGGCCTCCGATTTCTCGTCGCGACGCTGCTGGGAGCGCTGGTCTATTTCCTTGCATACTTGCTGGTCTTGTTCTTTCTCGACGGTGGTCAAGTCCAGCTTTTTGCGTTGCAGTTCTCCCTCTACGGCGCAGGCGCAGGTGCAGTGTCGACGTTCATTTGCGCCTTGATCGTGGAGACCTGCATCAAGCCGATGCAGATCCGCTGACGACGGCGGAGTTTGGGCGCGGCCTCACGTAGGCGTCAGCATGATCGCCTCGGCGTCGCCACTTTCACGGCGCCGCCAAACATTCGGTGTCGTCCCCGCCTAGTGCGCAATTGCGCACGGGAGCAGGGACCCATAACCACAAGGTTGCGTTGCTGAAGCGCGCTGTGGCCCCAGCACGGCAAAGCAATCTGCGTTCGTGGCTATGGGTCCCGGGTCGCGCTTCGCTTGCCCGGGACGACAGTGGAGTTTGTGGCACGCCTCCCCCTCACCGTGGCGTCAGCGAGATCGCCTCGGCGGTTGCGGCTTCCACGGCCGGGCGGCTGTAGAGCAGCGGGACATATTGGCCGGTGGCCCAGAGCGGGGCGAGGTCGCGGTAGTGGCCGCTGAAGGGATCGCCGGATTGGCCGGGCGTGTTGATGGTGCGGCTCGCATCCCAGTTGCCGACGTCGAGCACCATGCGGAACGAAGCACCCGCGGTGAGATGATAGTCGGAGCGGCGATAGGTGGCGGCGCGCGGCACGTTGGCGGCGCCGCCATAGGCGAGCGGGCCGACCGACATCTGCGCCGCGGTCGCCTTGTCGGCGAGCGGCATCAGCGCGTGATCGAACTTGGCGACATGCAGGCGGCCCCAGCGCCAGGTCGACGCATCGCCCCCGAGCTTGCCGGCGACGTCGGCAACCGCCTCGCCGAGGCTGTCGCGCAGCACGCGGTCACGTCCGCCGGTGGGATTGCTGCCGAGCGCGGCGTCGGGCTTTTCGAGATAATCGACGATGGCGGAGATGCTGGAGGCTTCGGGCGCGATCAGTTCGGCCGCCTTCGGCGCCGTGGTCTTGAGCAGCACCGGGCCGAGATGGTTTGCGATCCAGACCTCGTAGACGGCGGCTGCCGCACTGTCCTCAGTGTCGCGCGCGTCCCACGCCTTCAACAGATCGAGACCCTTCTTCACATTTGCATCGTCTGATGACAGCGGCTTCAGCAGCGCGACGAGGCGCCGCGCGAGCATGCCGGTGTCGTCGTTCTGCAACGCCATCGCATCCGCCAGCGTCACCTTGCTGTTGGCCTGCAGTACCTCGACAATGCGCTGCCAGCGCGCGCTGTCGGACCATTCGAAGCCAACCCGGCGTTCGTTGACCGGATAATCCGCCGGCAGGTTCATCTGGTTGGCGGTGGCGATGAAGCCCTGCTTCGGCTGGTACTGCTTCGGCAGCTCGTCGAGCGACAGAAAACCCTGCCACTCGTAGCGGCCATCGCCGGGCACCGGCATCAGGCCGTCGAAGGTGGTGCGGCGTGGCGTCCTGCCGGCGGCAACCCAGCCGATATTGCCGCTAGTGTCGGCATAGACCTGGTTCTCCGACGGCGCGCCCCAGCGCCGCATCGCGCCGAGGAAGCCGGTCCAGCTCTTCGCGGTCATGTAGTCGGACGAGCCGAAATAGGCCGAGGTGCCCGGCTCGAACCAGATCGAGCGCACGGCGAACGCGTGCTTCTTGTCGGTGTCGACGAAGATCACCGGGCCGTGGCGGGTGAACTTCAGCTCGAGGTCGCGGTCGGCTTCGCCCTTCACCGCCTCCTTCTCGTGCACGATGCGCATATCCTCCCAGCCGGTGCCGTAGCGGTACTGGTTCGGATTGTCAGGGTTGAGCTCGTAGACGTAGAGGTCTTCCTGGTCGACGTTGAAGATGGTGAGGCCAAACGCGATGGTGTCGTTGTGGCCGATCGAGATGCCCGGCAATGCCGGCTCGCCGGCGCCGATCACGGAGATGCCCGGCGCATTGAGGCCGACGATGTAGCGCAGCGACGGCACCGAGTGCTCGCGATGCGGATCGTTGGCGAGGATCGGCCGTCCCGTCGCGGTGCGCGATGCCGCGATCACCCAATTGTTGGAGCCGATGGTGTCGCGCTGCTGGTCGGCCTCGGCCAAGTATGTGTCGGGATCATGCGCCAGCGCGGCCTTTTGGTCCTTCGGCGCGGCGAACTTCACCGGGCGCGTGGCGAGGTCGTAGGCCGCGAGCACGCCCTTCGGCACGCTGCACGGGTCGAGCCCATCGGGGATCTTGGTGGCCCAGGTGGGTTCGAGCTTGACGCGGAAGCGATCGGCATCGAGGCCGGCGGCGCAGGCGACCAGCGCCCGCTTCACTTCGGAGGCGACGTTGCGCGTGAGGCCATGGCTGCGGACCCGCACCACATCCTCCGCCGACCACAGGTCCGGCATCGTGCCCGCGATCCTGAACTCGATCGGCAGCGGCCGCTTGCCCGCTTTGACATCCGCGACATAGGCGTTGACGCCTGCGACGAAAGCCTCCGCATAGGTTTTCGCTTTCGGACCATAGGCGGCCCATTCCGCATTCATGTCGCCGCGATAGAGGAACTGACGCAGCGCCTTGTCCTGCTCGACATAGGCGGGGCCGAAATCCTTCGCCAAGAGACCGAGCCCGCGCTTGCGCCAGAGATCGATCTGCCAGAGCCGGTCGCGCGCGGCGTTGAAGCCCTGCAGGAAGAACAGGTCGTGCTCGTTGCCGGCATAGATGTGCGGGATGCCCCAGACGTCGACCAGGATCTGGCCCGGCGACGTCAGCCCGGCGACGTCGGTCTTGACCTCGCGCGCCGCCACAAGCGGGCTCGCTTTCTCGCGCGCGGTGGCAGGCGCGGCGAGCCAAGCGGTGCAGATCGCGGCGGTGACTAGTTTCGCGACGCGGTTGAAATCCGTGTTCATGTTGTTTCTCCTGATGGTTGTTATTGGTTATGAGACGTCTTCAGCCGCAGCAGCACTGCGCCCCCTCTCCCGCTTGCGGGGGAGGGTTGGGGTGGGGGTGTCGCCGCGATAGGACTAGCCATTGCGTGGAGAGAGGCCCCACCCGCATTGCATCTGCGATGCAATGCGACCTCCCCCGCAAGCGGGAGAGGTGCAGCGAGGCTGCCGCGCGAATTCACTACTCCCCCTCGTCGCTCGCCAGCACGCCCTTCACCGCGCGGGCCCAGCCGGCGAGCTTGCGGTCGCGCGTGGCTTCGCTCATCGCCGGCCTGAAGCGGTGTTCGAGCCGCCAATTGTCAGCGAATTTCGCAGGCTCCGGATAAACGCCGGCCTCGAGGCCGGCGAGATAGGCCGCCCCTAACGCCGTGGTCTCCTGGATCATCGGGCGATCGACCGGCGCGTTGAGCAGATCGGCGAGCCGCTGCATGGTCCAGTCGGATGCGGTCATGCCACCGTCGACGCGCAGCACGGTGTTGGCGGCATTAGCCTCCGGCCAGTCGGTGCGCATCGCGGCCCACAGATCGAAGGTCTGGTAGCAGACGCTCTCCAGGGTCGCATGCGCGATCTCGGCCGGGCCGGTGTTGCGGGTCAGCCCGATCAGCGCGCCGCGGACCCGTGGATTCCAATACGGCGCGCCCATGCCGACAAAGGCCGGCACGAGGTAAACGCTCTGCATCGAGTCGGATTTGTCGGCAAGCGGCCCGGTCTCGGCGGCGTGCTTGATGATGCCGAGCCCGTCGCGCAGCCACTGCACCGCGCTGCCGGCGACGAAGATCGAGCCCTCGAGCGCGTAGGTGCGCTGGCCATTGAGCTGATAGGCGATCGTGGTGAGCAGCTTGTTCTTCGAGGCGACCGGCGTGGTGCCGGTGTTGAGTAGTGCGAAGCAGCCGGTGCCGTAGGTCGACTTCATCATGCCGGGCTCGAAGCAGGCCTGGCCGATGGTCGCGGCTTGCTGGTCGCCGGCGATGCCGGAGATCGCGATCGGGCCGCCGAACAGATCCGCGGTGCTCTCGCCGAACCGGGCGGAGGAATCCTTCACCTCGGGGAGCATCGAGCGCGGCACGCGCAAGAGATCGATGAGGTCGTCGTCCCACGCGCCGGTGTGGATGTTGAACAGCAGCGTGCGCGAGGCGTTGGTGGCGTCGGTGGCGTGCACCCGGCCACCGGTGAGCCGCCACAGCAGATAGCAGTCGACGGTGCCGAACAGCAGCTCGCCGCGCTCGGCGCGTTCGCGCGCGCCCGGCACGTGATCGAGGATCCAGGCGACTTTGGTCCCCGAGAAATAGGGGTCAATGATCAATCCCGTTTTGGCCGAGATCGCCGGCTCATGGCCCTCTGCCTTGAGTTTGGCGCAGATGTCGGCGGTGCGGCGGTCCTGCCAGACGATCGCGCGATGCACGGCCTGGCCGGTGGCACGGTCCCACACCACGGTGGTCTCGCGCTGGTTGGTGATGCCGATCGCAGCGATGTCCTTGGCTTTGAGGCCGGCCTTCTCCAGCGCCTCGCGGCACACCATCACGGTCGAGGTCCAGATGTCTTCCGGCTCGTGCTCGACCCAGCCGGAGGCCGGGAAATGTTGCGGAAACTCCTGCTGCGCGACCGCGGCGATGGAGATGTCGCTGCGAAACACCATGGCGCGCGACGATGTGGTGCCCTGATCGATGGCCAGCACGAAAGACATGAGCGTTTCCCTTTAGGCGTCGTAACAGGCGCCAAGGGAGCGGATTACCGCGGCGAGGTCAAGATTGCTGGTGCGTGTGGCGGGATGGTCGAGGCAAAAGCCCGCGACGGAATCAGACCCGTCATCCCCGCGCAAAGGCTTCGCCTTTGTCGCTGGAGGAGCGCGAAGCGCGTCTCGAAGGATGCACGGCCTCAGTTGGGCCGTCGCCCCTTCGAGACGGCCGCTACGCGGCCTCCTCAGGGTGACGGAGACAGATTAGACCCGATCACATCGGCCGGTAGGTCCTGACGTCGCCGGGGACGTTGACGCCGATCTTGATCGCGCCGACCGAGCGGATGATGTCGTCGCCGAGCAACTGGGCGAAGCAGGCGTAGCCCCAGTCGTTCATGTGCAGGCCGTCGGCGATGACGAAATCGTCGATCGGAATCGCCTGTTTCTCGTGCCAGTCGCGCATCACCTCGAAGCGCGGGAAGATGCCGACATGGCGCAGCGCAGCGATGCGGCCGAGCAGCTTCACCATGCCGCGCGCGCTCTCGGGGCGCTCGGTGACGCGCGGCGAATATTGCGGATCGACCAGCACGACATCCGCGCCGGACGCCTGCAGCCGCGCCACGCCGTCCTCGACCTGCTTGGCGGTCTCGGTCGGATCGAGGTTGCGCAGCACCGCGTTGGTGCCGACCTGCCAGATCACCATGTCGGGACGCACGTCGAGCACTTCGGTCTGCAGCCGCTTCATCATCTCGGGTGCATCCTCGCCGCCCTTGCCGCGATTGAGCACGCTGATGTCGGCGGACGGATACTGCCGGCGCAGCTGCGCGGCGAGCCGGCTCGGATAGGTGAATTCCGGCGCCGACGAACCATAGCCCTGGGTCGACGACGAGCCGAACGCGATGATGACGACCGGCTTGCCGGCGGCGAGCTTGGCCGCGACATGCGGCAGCGAGCCGGTCGAGTTCGGCACGCCGGTGGGCTGGTGACAAGGCACGCGGTGGAAGATGTCGCTGGCGGATTTCGCGACCTGCTTCACCTTGTCGAACGCCTTCGCGGCGACGCCCGGTTGCGGATTGGCCGCATCGGCTTCGATCGCGGCGGGCTTCACAGCATCGCCCCTGGCGGCTTCAGTCTTTGCTCCCGGCGACAGCGCCGCATGCTGGTCAGCCTGGCCGGTCTGCGCGCACAACGGCACGATTGAGAGCGGTGCGAGCAGCACGAGCGCCGCAACGGCGCACAGACTCCGCCCTGAGATAGGGCGAAAAGGGAAGGCAAAACGCATCAACTCGGCTTCCTCTAATTCTGCTGCACCGGGCCCAGATGGGCCGCATCGATCACGAATTTCGCCAGTGCGCGGCCGAGACAGGCATGAACCTTCTTGGCCAGATCGACACCGTGCGAGGTGCTGAACAGGTCAAAATATCCGGCGTCGCTCCACTGCTTCATAATCGCGAACCGGTCGAACAGCGGAACGTCGTGCTGCTGCGCCACCACCTTGATATTGTCGAGATATGGCGGCGCAGAGATCATCGTTTCCGTACGCGGGCTGTATTGCAGATTGACCAGCACCACGTCGGTCCCGGCGCCCCGCAACGCAACAACGCCGTCGTTGATGGCGGTGCGGAAATCGTCAGGATCGACTGCTCGCATAGCATCGACCGTCCCGGTCTGCCAGATAACCAAAGTAGGCTTTTTTGCTTCGACAAGCTTAACAAGGGTTCCCGCGGTCTCCTCGGCGGTGCTCTTTGCCTGTAATTCTACGGATAAATCGATGGTCGCTGCCGGAAATGCCTCCTTCAGCGCCGCCTGCAGCGTGGCCGGATAGGCGCTCGCCTCGTTGCCGGGGATGGTCGAGGAGCGGCTGCCCACCACCAGCACGTTGAGCGGCTTGTTGGCCTTCACCGCGTCGGTGACCTTCGGCAGCGAACTCTCGCTTGCCAGCAGATAGGCCGGCACATCGCACGGCGGAGCCGGCTCGGCGGCGTCGCCGGCGCGCGCGGGCCCGGCCGCCAAACAGGCGGCCAGCAACATCAGGCCCAGCATCGTCCGCGCGGACTTCATGCTCCCCCTCCCGCCAGATCGGCGTTGCCGGCGGCGCCTTTTTTCGAGGCGCCTTTGTCGGCGGAGTGCTTGTACCACGAAATAATCCACGCCATGCCGCACATGATGAGGATGCCGAAGACGCTGATCAAGGCGTGCAGTGCGGCACCACCAGACACTTCGGCAAGCACGAAGTGACCGGCGAAGGCGAGGAAGACCCCGAGGCAGAATATCTCAAGCGAATGCTGGCCACACAGGATCAAAGGTCGCAGCCAGGGCGATTTCAGGCCAGGCCAGTCCCGCGGCAGGAAGCGCACGGTGAGGGCTGCGAGCGCCAGGAAATGCGCGAACCGCAACACGTCCAGGTCGGTCTTGTTGATCGGATACATCCATTGCTCGATCACCTTCGGCATGATGTGGCCGAGCTGCGGCACGTACCAGGTCAGCGTCACGAAGAACGCGGCGACGAGATAGGCGATGCAGATCCACATCGTGATGTTCGACGACAGGATGCGCGACATCCGCCGCGCGCCGCCGAGCGCGCACCAGGCGCCGAACACGAACAGCAATTGCCAGGCGAACGGGTTGAACGCCCAGAAGCCGTTCGGATAGGCCGACAGATAAAGATCGAACTGCCAGGTCAGCGCGTAGAGCAGGACCGACAGGCCGAGCGTGACATCGGGCTTCCACTTCATCAGCCACAGGATCAGCGGCAGGAACAGCATCAGCACGATATAGAGCGGCAGCACGTCCATGTTCACGGGGCGGAAGCGCAGCAGCAGCGCCTGCACGATGGTGACGTCGGGCTGCTTGAGGAAGTCCATGATCCCCATTTCTTCGGTGTAGAGCGGGTTCTCGAACGAGGTGGCGACATAGGAGATCTCGGCGAGGAAGATCGTGAACAGGAAGACATGCGCGACATAGATCTGCCAGACCCGGCGCAGGATGCGCGCGGTCGCGATCACGAAGCCGCCCTCCAGCATCGCGCGGCCATAGACGAAGGCCGCGGTGTAGCCGGAGATGAAGATGAAGATCTCGGTGGCGTCGGAGAAGCCGTAGTTGCGGATCGTGAGCCAGGTCAGAAGATTGGTCGGCAGGTGATCGATGAAGATCAGCCACAGCGCGAGCCCGCGGAACAGATCGAGCCTGAGCTCGCGCTCGCCGGTCACCGGCAGCGTGATCGCGGGGGCCGCAGCTTTCGCCTTCACCTCGGCATCAGCCTTTGCCTCGGCTTTGGCGTCGGCCGCCGGCGAACCGGCTATGGGATCGGCAATCGAGCTCATCAAGCACCGTGTCGGCCGCGGACGCCCCGCATGCCCAGCTGAAAAGATAATATCGGTCCACAACTTGCCGACAAAGCACAGAGTGCGGCGACATGCGGCCGCGCTTTAGAGCGGAACTATGTTGAAACCACGATGAACAGGCGGCCTCCGGGACCGGCTTTTCACGGCCTGCCCGGCGATTGGTTCCGGCTGACCAATTGGCTATGATGGGCGCCTGTTTGCGCGTGATCCGTCCGAAAGCGGATTTTGCGCCGAGATCATCGGATTGAGCCGTATGTACCGTGCCGTTACCCGCCAGATCGAAGTCACCGTCGAGCCGAACTTCATGCCCGAGCGCTCGTCGATCGACCGGCGCGAATATTTCTGGTCGTACAAGATCGTGATCGTCAATTCGGGCCCGGAAACGGTGCAGCTGCGGACGCGGCACTGGATCATCACCGACGCCACCGGCCGCCGCCAGGAGGTGCGTGGCGAGGGCGTGGTCGGCGAGCAGCCGGTGCTCGCGCCCGGCGAGCGCTTCGAATACACCTCCGGCGTGCCGCTGCCGACCGCCTCCGGCTTCATGACCGGCAGCTACCAGATGGTCACCGAAGCCGGCGAGCGCTTCGACATCGACGTGCCGACCTTCTCGCTGGACAGCCCGAGCCCGGACGGGAAGAGGGTGCTGAATTAGCCGTGCCGTCGGTGCCGCCGCGCAGTCGTACCGGCTGAATGCAGGGCACGAAACTTCTGAGAAATGGAAGCAATTCCATGATTTCCGATCGGCCTGACCGGCGAACCCGGCACGATTGTACTCAAATCGAAGCCGCCGATTTCAGAAATTCGCGGCGACCAGATCGTAAGACCCCCTGCTTCCGCGGACATAGACCCTGGCCGCAGCGGCACATATCCGATCGCGGTTGGCATCGAAGGCGTGCAGAAGGCCTGGCTCGTCGAGGTAGGCATCCGATTGAAGTCGCTTCAATGCGCCTTCGGTGACGAAGAACGATGCCTCAATAGCACTGTCATATCCCCAAAACCGAACGGCGCGCCGCGTTTGGTCGTATGAACGACTGTGGTTTGGAAATTCAATCATGGGTAAGGCCTATCAGGTTGTTGCCACAGCTTGTCGTGATCCGTGACGCGCACATTGAAGCGACGTGACGTTCGGTCGATCGGCTACAAGATTTGGCAGCTAAGGCTTCGCGCTTCCGCAAAGGGGATGCTGTAACAATACAGTTGCGCTGCTGATCAGGTGGCTACTCCGCGATCGGATGACAAGCCCACTCGGCACGTATCGGGGCAATCGTTCGCGTTTTTCGCGCTGGATACGACCAGATTCGCCCGATTGCGCGGAAAACATTCGCCGAAGAGCCAGCTTATGATGATACGGTCGATGATGTCCCCAGCCGACCTCCGCACAGACCCGCATGCTGCAAGCAGCTTGGCACCGCAGCAAGACGTCCTGGTGGAAGAGAATGTCAGCCTTCGGCTTCTGCTCGCGCAGGCCGCGATCGATGCGAAGAGCTTGCTGACCGCGGCCGGCATAGACGCCAGGGAGCGCGAAGCGGCCGACAAGCTGCAGAGGGTGATCCTCGAGGAGCTGCACCACCGCATCAAGAACACGATCGCAACCGTCGGTGCCATTGTCTCCCAGAGCCTGAGCAACCTGGAAGGGGTCGAACATGCCCAGCACGCCATCGCGGGCCGGTTGCTGGCGCTCGGGCGGGCGCACGATCTCCTTTTGCAGGCAAGATGGAGCAGCGCGGATCTCGGCACGGTCGTCCGCGGCGCCACCGAAGCCTTCAACAATCCGGATGAGCCGAAATTCTCGATTTCAGGACCGGGAATTCGCATGACGTCGGGCGCCGTCGTCGCCATCGCAATGACGCTCAACGAGCTCTGCACGAACACCACGAAGTTCGGCGCCCTGTCCGTCCCACAGGCGCGGATCGACATCAGTTGGACGCTGGATCAACCAACACAGTGCTTGCATCTGATATGGAGCGAGAAGAACGGTCCGGCAGTCCACCCTCCGGAACGGCGCAGTTTCGGAACACGGTTGATCGAAACGCTCGGCAGGCAGCTGCGCGGCGACGTGCGGCTAAGCTATGAGCCGACCGGTTTCGTGTACATATTCGACGTACCATTGGCTTCTCTTACTTCGTGAAGCGCACAGCCGACGTCCCGAACTCGCGCCAATGTCGGATATCGCCCTCGATTGCGAATTGAGTCGACTACCGGACGTAAGGGGTATCTACTGCGGTTACCACTGCTCCGCCTCTGGCCAACACCAGTGATTGAGAGTGCTGCAAGCTCCCGCCAGCGACCAGGAGAGCTATGTGCCGATTGCTCAACACAGCCAGCCTGAACCGCCGCCGCATGATCTTCCGGCGTTGGAGGCCGTGAGGATAGGGGATGCTGCGAAGCCATTCCCGTCCGGCCTTCAGCGCGACGCGATGCTTCGCAAGGCGCGGCTGGTCGAAACCGCCTCGCACATCAATGATTGGCTGACATCTCCCGGCCTGCGAACGCCGAGCTAACTGCCGATCTTGAGGAGAAGCGGCCCCAGTACGGAGCCGACTGAGGCCGCCATTTTTCCGATGCCACTGAGGCATGGCCTCCGGTCGCCTCTCGCCAAGCGATGGCTTCGACATTGCTTTCAACTGCGCTTCAGGAACAGGCGACCGCGGTGAACGTTGTCGCGGTACAGATATTCGCGCGCCATCCGATTTGCTTGTGCCCGGCGATTTGTGGTCTTGGTGCTCGTTATTCGACCCTTTGCCTCCCATATACAAATCAATCCTCGTCAGCCATCGGGATGGGTCGGAATGCGCGGAGACCTCCAAGGAAAGGGCCCGCCATGTTCAAGTCTCAGCAGTACCGCGCCAAGGCAGCCGCATACGGCGAACTGATCAAGCGTTCGAGCAGTCAGGGCGAAAGCCGCAAGTTTCAAGAGCAGCAAGACCGCCTCGCTTCGCTCGCGGATAACGAGCAAGGACTGGCGGACAATTTCGACAACGCAATAAACGTTGCTGAGCAGGACCGCTCTCGCGGCGCCGCCCTTGCCGCCGAAGAGGAGTACGTTCTGCGGTGTCTCGGCGCGGCCATCATCATGCAATGGAACGTCCTGCCGAAGGCGCTGCAGCGGGAAATCTTCGACACCGCTGGATCAGTCGGAAAACTGTTGGAGACGTCGGCGCTCCGCGGGCAGATCGCGCGCTTCCTGCACAAACACAAGGATGATGCCGGTCGCGACAAGGTTCTGCAGGCGCGTCAGGATGCGAGATCGGGCGCCGCGGCTTTGTCCCGATGGGACAATGAAGGAGGTGCAGTCCCCGATGGACTGCCGATGTGAGCCAACTACGACAACAGGAGATTCGCCATGTCACTCACTCAATTTTGCGTCGATGACGGACACCACAGCATGGACGGGCTGCGGCTTCTCGCCCGTGATGGAAATGAACGGGTCGAAGCATTCATCGGCCGCAAGGTGATGGACGTCTGGGCCGAGTCCGTCGAGCACCGCGGCGGACATCAGAGCCTGTTCCGCGATCAATACAACGCGCTCGGCAGGCTGAACCTAGCGGCGATCGAGCGGATCGTCGGTGCGAAATACCAACGCGGTGCGGCGTTCAACCGTCAGCATCCCTATGTCGAGGTACTGTTCTCGGACATCACCGACAGCGGGGAGGCCTTGAATCTGAGCGGGCTCGTGCGCGAGATCCTGCCGCCCGCGTTTCACCGGCTGAGTTGAGATCGATCCAGGAGGAATTCCCATGACGAAGAAATCCCTGCTCTCCATTGACGAACCCGAGTTGAAGAAGCCGCTGCGCGCCGACCGGCCTCCTACCGAAGGTTTCGTGATCATTGTCGACAAGCAGTTCAAGTCGGAGTTCGACAGCGCCGAGGCTGCTGAAACCTCTGGCCGACAACTGAAGGCGGCTTATCCGATGCTTCAGATCGAAATCTATGACGCCGCCAGCCAGACCCGCACCTTGCTGAGCTGACAGGCCTGGTTGCCGGGCCTCGTGGTCGGCTTTCCGCCTACTCGACGCCGGCTTCCTGCGGCGTGAATTCATACACCGACGAGCAGAACTCGCAGGTGACGACGACCTTGCCGTCCTTGACCATCTCGGCGCGATCGTTCGGCGCAAAGCTCTTCAGCATCGACGACACCGCATCGCGCGAGCAGGAGCACTGCGCGCGCAGCGGTTGCGGGTTGAAGACGCGCACGCCGCGCTCGTGGAACAGGCGGTACAACAGCCGCTCGCCGGAGAGATCGGGATCGATCAGTTCGACGTCTTCGACAGTTGAGATCAACGACTGTCCCTCGACCCACGCATCGTCATCCGGCACGCTGTGCGTGGCCGTGCCCTCCGGCGCATCGCCGGGATGCAGATCGGCCTGCTTGGCGCGTTCGGGTGCCTTGGGCAGGAATTGCAGCAGGATGCCGCCGGCGCGCCAGTGCAGCTTGCCGCCTTCGCCGCCGCGCATCTCCTCGCCGACCGCGAGCCGCACCCGCGTCGGAATCTGCTCGGAGCGCAGGAAATATTCGTGGGCCGCCTCTTCCAGGCCGCCACCGTCGAGCGCGACCAGTCCCTGGTAGCGGCTGGTGTTCGAGCCCTGATCGATGGTCATCGCAAGGTGGCCCTTGCCGAGCAGCTCACCCGAGCTCTGCCCGTCCTTGAGGCGCGCCACATCGTAGCGCGCATAGGCACGCAGCCGATCGGGCGCCTGGAAATCGACGATCAGGAGCGAGACCGGACCCTCGGTCCGGGTCTGCAGAATGAAGCGGCCCTCGAACTTGACCGACGAGCCGAGCAGCGTGGTCAGCACGATGGCCTCACCCAGCAGCTTGCCGACCGCGGGCGGATAATCGTGCTTGTGCAGGATCTCGTCGAGCGCGGGGCCGAGCCGGGTTAGCCGGCCGCGCAGGTCCAGCGCACCGACCTCGAAGGCCAGCACGGCATCGTCGACAGGAACCGCCGAGGGCGCGCGAATGGGCGTCTCGGGCTCGATTTTGATGTCAGGGGATTGTGAAACCATGGCGCTCTATCTGGGGTCTCGGACCATGAAATAAAGGGGTTCACTCAACGAGAGATCGTCGTCCCGGCGAAGGCCGGGACCCATAACCACCGGATTTTGTCGCGACACAAGGCGTCTCCCCTTGTGCCTCTTTCACGGGCCGCGGCGTCTGGGTCCCGGCCTTCGCCGGGACGACAACGCCTTAGCGACCTACGCTTATGCGACTTCGTTAAAACACCAGGCCAGAATGCCCTTCTGCGCATGCAGGCGGTTTTCCGCCTCGTCGAACACCACGGATTGCGGCCCGTCGATCACCTCGTCGGTGACCTCCTCGCCGCGATGCGCGGGCAGGCAGTGCATGAACAACGCGTCCGGCTTGGCCAGCGACATCAGCTTGGCATTGACCTGATAGGGCTTCAGCACGTTGTGGCGGTGCTCGCCCTCCTTGTCGCCCATCGACACCCAGGTGTCGGTGACGACGCAGTCGGCGCCGCGCACGGCGGCTTCCGGATCGGTGCCGAGCATGATCGGCGCGCCGGTGGCCTTGATCCAGTCCCGCATCGGCTTCTTCGGCGAAAGCTCGGGCGGCGTCGCGATGTTGAGGTTGAACTTGAAGCGCTCGGCGGCGTGCACCCAGGAGGCCAGCACGTTGTTGTCGTCGCCGGTCCAGGCCACCGTCTTGCCCTCGATCGAGCCGCGATTTTCCTCATAGGTCATGAGGTCGGCCATCACCTGGCAGGGATGCGAACGCCGGGTCAGGCCGTTGATGACGGGCACGGTGGCGTGAGCGGCGAGCTCGAGCAGCGCGTCATGGTTGAGGATACGGATCATGATCGCATCGACATAGCGCGACAGCACGCGCGCGGTGTCGGCGATGGTCTCGCCGCGGCCGAGCTGCATCTCGGCGCCGGTCAGCATGATGGATTCACCGCCGAGCTGGCGCATGCCGACGTCGAACGACACCCTTGTGCGGGTCGACGGACGCTCGAAGATCATCGCCAGCGTCTTGCCTTCGAGCGGCTTCCTGCCCTTCTCATGCGCCTTCAGCTTCGCCTTCATGGCGGCTCCGGCAGTGAGCATGTTGCGCAGCTCGCCGAGCGGCAGCTCGTTGATATCGAGGAAGTGACGGACCGGCTTGCTCATTATCCGGCCGCCTTCTTCGGCTGTGCTGCCGATAGTGTCGCGCAGGCGCGCTCGAGCGAGG
The DNA here is from genome assembly GCF_042258955.1 of Bradyrhizobium sp. ma5. Taxonomy (NCBI): domain Bacteria; kingdom Pseudomonadati; phylum Pseudomonadota; class Alphaproteobacteria; order Hyphomicrobiales; family Nitrobacteraceae; genus Bradyrhizobium; species Bradyrhizobium sp. ma5. The sequence goes on along the minus strand of NZ_CP170156.1, from coordinate 793,147 downwards.
CGATCGACTGGTCGATCTCGGCCTCGGTGACGATCAGGGGCGCGAGGAAGCGCACGACATTGTCGCCGGCGCCGACGGTGAGCAGCTTCTCATTGCGCAGCGCGGCGATCAGATCGCCCGACGGCACCACCGCCTTGACGCCGATCAACAGGCCCTCGCCGCGCACCTCCGACAGCACGCCGGGATAGCGGTCGACCGCGGACGCGAGCTTCTGTTTGAGCAGCAGCGACATCTTCTGCACGTGCTCGAAGAAGCCGGGCTTGAGCATGACGTCAAGCACGGCATTGGCGGCGGCGACCGCGAGCGGATTGCCGCCGAAGGTCGAGCCGTGCGAGCCCGGCGCCATGCCGGCCGCAGCCTGCGCGGTCGCCAGCACCGCGCCGATCGGGAAACCGCCGCCGAGCGCCTTGGCCAGCGACATCACGTCCGGCGTGACACCGGTGCGCTTGTAGGCGAACAGCTCGCCGGTGCGGCCCATGCCGGTCTGCACCTCGTCGAAGGCGAGCAGCAGGCCGTGCTCGTCGCACAGCGCGCGCAGCGCCTTGAAGAACGCCTGCGGCGCCGAGCGCACGCCGCCCTCGCCCTGCACCGGCTCGATCAGGATGCCGGCGGTGTGGGGACCGATCGCCTTCTTCACCGCCTCGATGTCGCCGTGCGGCACCTGGTCGAAGCCGTCCATCGGCGGGCCGAAGCCTTCGAGATATTTCGCCGAGCCGGTCGCAGCCAGCGTGCCCAGCGTGCGGCCGTGGAAGGCGCCTTCGAAGGTGATGATGCGGTAGCGCTCGGGATGGCCCTTGGAGAAGTGATAGTGGCGGACCAGCTTGATCACGCCCTCCATCGCTTCCGCGCCGGAATTGCAGAAGAACACCAAGTCGGCAAAGCTCTGCTCGCACAGCCGCGCGGCCAGCACCTCGCCGTCCGGGCTCTTGAACAGGTTCGACATGTGCCAGAGCTTGGTCGCCTGCTCCTGCAGCGCCTTGACCAGATGCGGATGCGCATGTCCGAGCGCGTTCACCGCGACACCCGAGGTGAAATCGAGATAGCGGTCGCCGTTGGTTGCGATCAGCCAGGCGCCCTCGCCGCGCTCGAAGCCGAGATCGACCCGGGCGAAGACGGGGAGCAGATGCGACGAGGCGTTGGTCATGGCGTTCACTGCCGTTTTAAAGCCGTCAATTGCTGCGCGCCTTGACGCCAACGCAGCAACCGCCAGCTTCGGAAAACAAAACGGCCGCCTTTGCGGGCGGCACGTGTGGGTCATTCTATGCGGCGGCCGGTCAGTGTCAATCGCCAGGAGCCGGCCTTTGCCGGCCTTCCTGCAATGCGAAACCAGCGCAATCCGGAGCATTCCGGTGCGGTGGAAAAGCCTCATAGCAATGCTTAACTTTGTGGGAACATGTGGACGCACGGCCGCGGACTCTTGCGCCAGAGTCACGCCATATTGTAGCGTTTGGCCTGTCGGGTACGACATCTCGTGCGGCAGTACTGGACCCTCTAAGTAGCCTTCGTTCTCGCGTAAACGTTCGGGCGCAACACCGTGCCCGGCGAGGGCTAAGGGATTCTGGCCGCAGGGATATTTGTCCAGATTGGCTCGCAGCGCCGCTCCGATGAGTGGCCGGCGCCATGCGAAAGGAAGAATGTGATGACTGTATTGACATGGTCCGACGATCGCGTCGAGCAGCTGAAGAAGCTCTGGGAATCCGGCCTCTCGGCCAGCCAGATCGCGGCGGAACTTGGCAATGTGACGCGAAACGCCGTGATCGGCAAAGTGCATCGGCTCGGACTCTCCGGCCGCGCCAAGGCTCCCTCCACGGCTGCGCCGCGGCAGCGCAAGGCCCGCCCCGCCCAGCACATGATGCGGGTGGCGCGCCCGGTCTCGCGCGGCAACACCGCCCTTGCGCATGCCTTCGAGGTCGAGATGGAGCCGGATCCGATCTCCTTCGACAACGTGGTGCCGATGAGCCAGCGGCTGTCGCTGCTCGAGCTCAACGAGGCCACATGCCATTGGCCGGTCGGCGATCCCTCGAGCCCGGAATTCTTCTTCTGCGGCGGCAAGGCGCTCGGCGGCCTGCCCTATTGCGCGCACCACTCGCGCGTCGCCTATCAGCCGGCCGGCGATCGCCGCCGGCCGTCGGCGAAGCCACAGATCAAGTAAGCACTCGGGAAACTGCCTGGACTGCAAAAACAAATCCCCGCGAAAGCGGGGATTTTTTTGTGGCTCGTAGCCCGGATACATCCACCGCGTCGTCCCGGCGAAAGCCGGGACCCATACGCCGCGGCCGACGCAATCGGCAAGCGACCAGACGGCTTTCTAACAACACCCATCGTGGTTATGGGTCCCGGCTTTCGCCGGGACGACGCCGTGTTGTGGTTTGCGATCGCCTGCCAGCCTACGGCTGCGGCTCGGCCTTCGCGAAGCGATCGTCGAGCGCGTAGCCGGCGCCGCGCACGGTGCGGATCGGATCCTGCTCGCGGCCCGGATTGAGCAGCTTGCGCAGGCGGCCGATATGCACGTCGACGGTACGCTCATCGATATAGATGTCGCGGCCCCAGACGCTGTCGAGCAGCTGCTCGCGGCTGAACACGCGGCCGGGATGTTCGAGGAAGAATTCGAGCAGCCGATACTCGGTCGGACCGAGATCGATCGGACGTCCCGAGCGCGCCACGCGGCGCTTCTCGCGGTCGAGCTCGATGTCGCCATAGGTCAGCACGGTCGCAAGCCGCTCCGGGCTCGCACGACGCAGCAGGCCCTTCACCCGCGCCAGCAGTTCCGGCACCGAGAACGGCTTGACGATGTAGTCGTCGGCGCCGGTGGCAAGCCCGCGCACGCGCTCGCTCTCCTCGCCGCGCGCGGTCAGCATGATGATCGGAAGCTGCTTGGTCTCGGGCCGCGCCCGCAGGCGGCGGCACAGCTCGATGCCGGACAGGCCCGGCAGCATCCAGTCCAGCACCACGAGGTCGGGAACGCGCTCCTTCAGGCGGGTATCGGCATCGTCGCCGCGCCCCACCGTTTCGACATCGTAGCCTTCCGCATCGAGGTTGTAGCGCAACAATGTCGTCAGCGCTTCCTCGTCTTCGACTACCAGAATGCGTGCGCTCATCGGTTTAAGTTCTCTCTCTGTGATGATCCGTTGCCCAGACGCAAACCGAAACGCTTACTTTCCTGAGCACAACCCCCGCGGAAACGACTTGTCGTGAAGACAATCCGGCTCCGCGCCTGCGGATCATGTCCTAGGTACCCGGCACCGTGGTGGCAAAGTTGGTCATGTCGCCCTTCGGGCGCTTGTCGGTGATCTGCTGGCCCTCGATCATGTAGAACACCGTCTCGGCGATGTTGGTGGCGTGATCGCCGATCCGCTCGATGTTCTTGGCGCAGAACATCAGATGGATACAGAACGAGATGTTGCGCGGATCCTCCATCATGTAGGTCAAGAGCTCGCGGAACAGCGAGGTGCAGATCGCATCGACCTCCTCGTCACCCTTCCAGACGTTCATCGCCGCCGGCAGATCGTGCGCGGCATAGGCGTCGAGCACCGACTTGACCTGCGACAGCACGAGGTCGGTCATGTGCTCCAGGCCGCGGATCAGCTTCAGCGGCTGGAAATCGCTCTCCAGCGCCGCGACGCGCTTGCCCATGTTCTTGGCGAGGTCGCCGATCCGCTCGAGGTCGGTGGCGACGCGCATCGCGCTGACGATTTCGCGCAGGTCGATCGCCATCGGCTGGCGGCGGGCGATCGTCAGCACCGCGCGCTCTTCGATGACGCGCTGCAGATTGTCGATCTCGATGTCGGCGGCGACCACGCGCTTGCCGAGCGCGACGTCGCGACGGATCAGCGCGTCGACCGACTCGGTGATCATCCGCTCGACGAGGCCGCCCATCTCGGCGACCAGGCGAGTCAACTCCTGCAGGTCGCTGTCGAATGCCTTGGCGGTATGTTCAGAAGCCATCTTGTATCTCCTCAGCCGAACCGGCCGGTGATGTAATCCTGAGTCCGTCGATCGCTCGGCGAGGTGAATATCTTGTTGGTGTCGTCGAACTCGATCAGCTCGCCGAGATACATGAAGGCGGTCTTGTCGGAGACGCGCGCCGCCTGCTGCATGTTGTGGGTAACGATCGCGATCGTGTAGTCCTCTGAGAGTTCCTGGATCAGCTCCTCGACCTTGGCGGTCGAGATCGGATCGAGCGCCGAGCACGGCTCGTCGAACAGGATCACCTCGGGCCGCACCGCCACGGTGCGCGCGATGCACAGGCGCTGCTGCTGGCCGCCGGAGAGCGACAGGCCGGAGGCGTTCAGCTTGTCCTTGACCTCGTTCCACAGCGCGCCGCCGCGCAGCGCCTTCTCGACCCGATCGTCCATCTCGGACTTCGAGATCTTCTCGTAGAGGCGGATGCCGAAGGCGATGTTCTCGTAGATCGTCATCGGGAACGGCGTCGGCTTCTGGAACACCATACCGACCCGCGCGCGCAGCAAATTGAGGTCGAGCTTGGGATCGAGAATGTTGGTCTGGTCCAGCATCAGCTGGCCGACCGCGCGCTGGCCCGGATAAAGGTCGTACATCCGGTTGAAGATCCGCAGCAGGGTCGACTTGCCGCAGCCCGACGGGCCGATGAACGCCGTGACGCGGTTGGTGCCGAGCGTCAGGTTGATGTTCTTCAGCGCGTGGTGCTCGCCGTAATAGAAGTTGAGGTTGCGCACCGTGACTTTCGGCGGCGCTTCCGGCAGCGGAACCTGGGGAACGTGGCTCGCGACGGTCGTGGAGACGGAAAGCTCGGTCATTTTGTGGCCCTTTCGGCACCAAGGATACGCGCGCCGATATTCAGCGCGAGCACAGTGAAGGTGATGAGCAGCGCACCGCTCCACGCCAGCTCTTTCCAGTAGGCGTAGGGGCTCTGCACGAAGTTGTTGATGGTCACCGGCAGGTTGGCCATCGTCTTGGTCAAATCCCAGCTGAAGAACTGGTTCGACAGCGCGGTGAACAGCAGCGGCGCGGTTTCACCGGCGACACGGGCGGTCGCCAGCAGCACGCCGGTGATCAAGCCGCTACGCGCAGCACGATAAGCGATCCGCTTGATCACCAGCGAACGCGGCAGGCCGAGCGCGGAGGCTGCCTCGCGCAGCGGATTGGGCACCAGCAGCAGCATGTCTTCGGTGGTGCGCACCACGACCGGGATCACGATCACGGCGAGCGCGAGCGCACCCGCAATCGCCGAGAAGCCGCGCATCGGCACCACCACCGCACCATAGATAAACAAGCCGATGATGATCGAGGGCGCGCTGAGCAGGATGTCGTTGATGAAGCGGATCACCGAGGTGAGCTTGTCGTGCTTCCCGTATTCGGCGAGGTAGGTGCCGGCGAACAGGCCGAGCGGCGCGCCGATGCCAACGCCGATCACGGTCATGATGACCGAGCCGACAATGGCGTTGAGCAGGCCGCCGTCGGTCGAACCGGGCGGCGGCGTGTTCTGGGTGAACAGCTGCACGCTGAGGCCGGCAAGGCCGTTATAGAGCAGCGTGAACAGGATCAGCGCCAGCCAGGTGACGCCGAACAGCGCCGCACCGACACAGAGTGCGCGAATGACGATGTCGCTGCGACGGCGGGATTTGTAGATCGGGTTCATGGCGCTATTTCCCCGCCTTCTTTTCAAGCCGCATCAGCATCAGCCGGGCGCCGGCGAGCACGAAGAAGGTCAGCACGAACAGCAGGAGGCCGAGCAGGATCAGGCCGGACTGGTGCAAGCCGTCGCTCTCGGCGAATTCGCTGGCGATCGCCGCCGAGATCGTGGTGCCCGGCGCGAAGATCGACGACGAGATGCGGAACGAGTTGCCGATGATGAAGGTCACCGCCATGGTCTCGCCGAGTGCGCGGCCGAGCGCCAGCATGATGCCGCCGATCACCCCGACGCGGGTGTACGGGATCACGACGTTGCGGACGACTTCCCAGGTGGTGCAGCCCATGCCGTAGGCGGCTTCCTTCAGGACCGGCGGCACGGTCTTGAACACGTCGACCGAGATCGCGGTGATGAAGGGCAGCACCATGATCGCGAGGATCAGCGCGGCGTTGAACAGGCTGAGATAGGACGGCGGCCCTGCGAACACCGCACCCAGCACCGGGACGCCCTCGAAGATCCTGATCATGAAGGGCTGGAACGTGTTGGCCAGGAACGGGCCCAGCACGAAGAAGCCCCACATGCCGTAGATGATCGAGGGGATGCCGGCGAGCAGCTCGATGGCGATGCCGATCGGACGGCGCAGTATTTGCGGGCAGAGTTCGGTGAGGAACACGGCGATGCCGATGCCGACCGGAATGGCGATCATCATCGCGATGACGGACGTGATCAGCGTGCCGTAGATCGGGCCGAGCGCGCCGAGCACCGGCGGATCGGCCGAGGGCGCCCAGCGCTGCGTCCAGAGGAAGGCGAAGCCGTATTCCTTCATCGCCGGCCAGGCGCCGGCGATCAGCGACAGGATGATGCCGCCGAGGATCAACAGAACCGAAATCGCCGAGATCCGGGTGATCCAATAGAACGTGAGATCACCGAGCTTGAAGGCGCTGAGGGCCTTGGCGCGATCGTAAGGTCCCGCGGCTTCCATCACATCGCTCTGAACAGCCATGTCTGCCACGCCAATCCCCTCATTACTATGTGAAAGCTACGCAAACCGCTACGCCCCGAAGCGATCTTCAATGACGCATTTGACCGGGCGTCGTTCCGGCTTGCGCCACCCGGGGCGCGACCCCCGGCCCCACCCCGCGTTTCTTGCCGCGGTGATGGAGCCCGGGTCTCAATCGGTCGACCTGTGCCGCCCTTGGGAGGCGGCACAGGCCGTTTTCGAAACGTCTGACTTAGCTCTTGATGTCCGAGGACCAGGTCTTCTCGATCAGCTTGACGACCGATTCCGGCATCGGGATGTAGTCGAGCTCTTCGGCCGCCTTGCCACCCTTCTCGAAGGCGTACTTGAAGAACTTGATCGCTTCCTGCGAGGCCGCCTTGTCGGTCGAGTCCTTGTGCATCAGGATGAAGGTCGCCGCGGTGATCGGCCAGGAGGCTTCGCCCGGCTGGTCGGTCAGGATCACGTAGTAGCCGGGAGCCTTGGCCCAGTCGGCATTCGACGCAGCAGCCTGGAAGGCGGCGATGGTCGGCTGCACGGTCTTGCCGGCCTTGTTGACCAGCGCGGTGTAGGTCAGCTTGTTCTGCTTGGCATAGGCGTATTCGACATAGCCGATCGCGTTCTTGGTCTGGCTGATGTTGCCGGCAACGCCTTCGTTACCCTTGGCGCCGACGCCGACCGGCCACTCGACCGCGGTGCCGGAACCGACCTTGGACTTCCAGTCGGCGTTCGACTTGGAGAGGTAGTCGGTGAAGTTGAAGGTGGTGCCCGAACCGTCCGAACGGCGCACGACGGTGATCGCGTCGGCCGGCAGGGTCAGCTTCGGATTGAGCTTGGCGATCGCCGCGTCATTCCACTTGGTGATCTTGCCGAGATAGATGTCGCCGAGCACTTCGCCGGAGAGCACGAGATCGCCCGACTTGATGCCTTCGACGTTCACGACCGGAACGATCGCGCCCATCACCATCGGCCACTGGACGAGGCCGTCCTTCTCGAGCTGCTCGGCCTTGAGCGGCGCGTCGGTGGCGCCGAAGGTCACGGTCTTGGCCTGGATCTGCTTGATGCCGGCGCCGGAACCGATCGACTGATAGTTCAGGCCATTGCCGGTGTCCTTTTTGTAGGCATCAGCCCACTTCGAATAGATCGGGAACGGAAACGTCGCGCCCGCGCCGGTAATATCGGCAGCGAAGGCCGACGTCGAAGCGGCGATCATGCCGGCAGCGACGATTGCTTTGATGAAATTCATGGGGTCGTCTCCATTTGTGAGCGAAGCGCCGCATGCGCCCGATAGCGCTCACGCCGGTCCATCTAGGAGCGGTCGGTGCTGCTTTTACGAAGGTTGGATGACAGTTCGATGACAGCGCCAAGCGGCTGAAAACGCTTAGCTTTGGGTCGGTAACGGGGTCTTCGGCCGGGGAAAACAGGCGGTAAAAGTCGCGCCATTCTTCGGCACGCTCTCGATCACGAGACGCCCGCGATGACGGTTAAGAATATGTTTCACCAGCGATAATCCGAGGCCGGTTCCACCCTGGTTACGGCTGTCGCCGACGTCCACCCGGTAGAACCGCTCGGTCAGCCGCGGCAGGTGCTCCGGGGCGATGCCGGGACCGAAATCCCGTACCATGACACGGATTTCGGGGCTCCCCTCGCCCGATGCGCCCGAAACGGCCTGATTGAGCGACACTATGACGCGGCCGCCCGAGGCGCCGTATTTGAGCGCGTTCTCGATCAGGTTCTCGAACAGGCGGAGCAGTTCCTCGCGGTCGCCGGCGATCGTGACCGGGGTCGGTGGCAGGTCGACGTCGATCTCGACCTGGCGCTCGCTGGCCAGCGCCTCGAGCCCGTCGGCCACCTGGCGGATGATCGGCACGATATCAATCGACGCCTCGGGCCGCACATGGGCCGACAGCTCGACCCGCGACAGCGACAGCAGGTCGTCGATCAGCCGAGCCATGCGGGTCGCCTGGGTGTGCATGATGCCGAGGAAGCGCTCGCGCGCCCGCGCGTCCTCGCGCGCCGGCCCCTGCAAGGTGTCGATGAAGCCGGACAACGCGGCGAGCGGCGTGCGCAGCTCGTGGCTGGCGTTGGCGACGAAGTCGGCGCGCATCTCCTCGACCCGGCGCAGCGGCGTCAGATCGTGGAAGGTCATCAGCATGCATTTCTCGGTGCCGCCGAACTGGGTCGGCACCGGCACCGGCGTGATCACCAGTTCCATCCAGCGATCGACCGGAACGTGGTCGGAGTAGGTGGCGCGGCGCGGCTCGGTGGTCGCGATCGCCTCGCGCAATGCGGTGATAATCTCCGGCGAACGCAGGGCAAATTGCGCCAGCTCGTTCTTGCGCAGCGCCGGCGCCAGCTGGGCCGCGGCGGTGTTGAGATGGATGACGCGACCCGCGCGATCGAGCAGCACGGCCGGGTCCGGCATGCCGGCGACGACCGCGCTGACGGCGGTCGCCTCGACCGGATTGCCGTGGCGGACATCCTCGCGCGAGGTGCCGGCATCATGCAGCCGCCAGGGCACCAGCGCCGCGGCCGCGATGCAGACGAACACCGCGCAGGCGCGCACCAGCGACAACTCGCCGAGCGCGACCACGACGCTCAGCGCCAGCGCTGCGGCAAGCAGGATCAGCGCGGAATGGCGCAAGCGGTCGGGCCAGGGCGAGAAAATCGAATGCGGCGTATCGTCAATGGCCATCGCGGCGGCTTTCTTCCCGTCGGTTCATGTCTCGCCCAGGCGCGGTCATATCGACCTTCCCTCGGGAGGCATCGGGCCGCGTCATCAGACCCCGGAATCACCGCGCTTGCGGACCAGAACCGCCTCGTGGTGCGGCTCAGCGCGGGGACCCGAATCAGTCTGCGGCAGCCGTTTGAGTCGGGCGCCGACAATAACCTCCCGAAACGTCAGCAAGATTACAGATATGACGAACGGCGCAATATAGTAGAGCAGGCGGAACAACAGCATACCGCCGAGCAGGTCCTCGCGGTCCATCTGCCAGAGGCCGACCAGCATGGCGGCGTCGAACACCCCGAGCCCGCCGGGGGAGTGGCTGGCGAAGCCGAGCAGGGTCGCCGACACGAAGATGACCGCGACCACGACGAAGCCGAGATTGGGCTCGTCCGGCACCAGCACGTACATCGCCAGCGCGCAGAAGCCGAGGTCGACGATGCCGATCGCGATCTGCAGCAGCGTCAGCGGGCCGCCCGGCAAGGTCACCGTCCAGGGACCGCGGCCGACCACCCGGGGCTGGGTCCAGACCCAGACCACATAAGCGACCAGCGCGATGATGATGCCGCACGCCAGGGTGCGGTTGAGCCAGGGCGGCAGCTGGTCGATGTTGGCGGCGGCTTCCGGATGATAGGCGATGCCGAGCCCGAGCACCGCGGCATTGCCGAGCCAAAAGGTCAGTCCGGCGAGAAAGCAGATCTTGGCGACGTCGATCGCGTTCAATCCCCAGGCCGAATAGATCCGGTAGCGCACCGCGCCGCCGGTGAAGACGCTGGCGCCGACATTGTGGCCGATCGAATACGAGGTGAATGCCGCGAGCGCATTGATGCGATAGGGCACGTGGGCGTGACCGATCGCGCGCACCGCGAACAGGTCGTAGAAGGTCAGCGTGAAGTAGCCGGCTGCGACGAACAGTCCCGCCAGCGCGATTTGTCGCGGCTCGGTGCTCTTGATGGCCTCGAGCACCTCGTTGGTGTCGATGCCGCGCAGCATGTGATAGAGGACGTAGCAGGCGATGCCGATGACGGCGATGCTGATGACAACACCCAGCCGATGCAGGATTTGCTTCTGGCGCAGAAACGCCATCGCCCTGCGTATTGCTTCCAGCATCTAGACCTCGAATTGCGATCCCGCGACGACGGCTCCCGGGCGAACTCCGCCGGCGCTTCGCTGTGCCCCGACCCCTGTAGCGCGTTTTAAGCCGGAGTGGAATTCGTCAAACGACAATAAAACGCGCATCTTCAAGATATTAGGGATGATTCATGACAGCGGGTGCACAAATATGCGCGTTTCTCGCCACGTTCGACAAGACTTGACATCGACGTGCGGCAGTTAGCCCGCCGAACGCTGCGCAAGGCCATCCGGGAAACTACGGGGGCGAGAGCGACGCACGGCGTCCGCGCAGCGAAAATCGCCGCCGCAATGGTCATGCGACGACGATCAGGCAAGCCTGCGTGGACTTTTATGCCCGTGCCGCAGCCACTGCGGTGACGATTTCGGCGGCATCGGGGAAATGCCCCTTCACGCGCTTGGCGATCACTTTGCCGTCAACCTTGACCTCGAAGACGCCGCCCTTGCCGGGCACCAGCTCTGCATCGAGCGCAAGCCGTTCGCGCAGCAGCGCGGCGGCCTCCCTGGCGCGCTTCTCGTAACCGCACGGACGGCAATAGATGATCGAGAGATCGGTCATGGCGTGCTCTCCCATCCACTCATGCTGCGAGATGTTGCGCGTTGACGGCTTCGATCCCGGCGATCCACCCTGCAACCGAGCGGCCGATCGCCTCCGGATGGTCTTCCTGTAGATAATGCGCGCCAGCGCCGAGCTGGATGACCGCGCAATGCTGCAGCCTCGCCGCAAAATCGGCGGCGAAGGCCGGCGACACCAGTGCCCCGGGAGATCCCGCAAACAGCAGCTTCGGATAGGTCGATGCCGCGAGCGCCGCATGCGCTGTGGCGAGCGCCTGATCGACGTCGGCAGGTTCGCCCGCGATCGGCAGCTCGCGCGGCAGCATCAAGGTCGGCTTGCGGCTCTCGCGCGTCGCAAACGGCGCACGATAAGCGGCCATCTCTTCCTCACTCAGCTTGCGCAGCATCCCGTTCGGAAGAACACGCTCGATGAAGGCATTGCCTTCCAGAATCATCGCCTCGCCCACACCTTCGGTCCTGAACTTGCGAAAGGTTTCTTCGCGCACGCCGTGATCGGGATCGAAATCGCTCCATGTCGACATCGGCCGGATAAATTCCATGAAGGCGAGCCCGCGCACGAGTTGCGGGCGGCGCGCCGCGAGATGGAACGCGAGCGCGGTGCCCCAATCCTGGGCGACGAGATACGCCGAGCTGATGCCGAGCTCGTCGATCAGCGCATCGAGATAATCCGCATGGTCGAAGAAGCGGTAGGCGATGTCGGGCTTGCCGGACTGGCCGTAGCCGATCAGGTCGGGCGCGATGCAGTGCCCGACCGGCGCCACCAGCGGCATGATGTTGCGCCAGATATAGGATGAAGTCGGATTGCCGTGCAGGAACAGCACGTGCGGCGCATCGCTGCGTCCGGTTTCGCGATAGGCCATCGTGGTCCCGAGCACCGGGCGATGATGCAGACTGATATCGGCAGACATGGTCATGGCAACTCCTTGAACACGGTTTGGAAGGCGATCGTCGTGAAACGCTCGAGCGCGGCCGCGCTGCGCTCGACCTTCATGCGCAGCATCGCGCCCTGCCAGGATGCGAGCAGGAAATCGGCGAGCGCATCGGGATCAAAGTCGGACGCGATCTCGCGCCTGGCCTGGGCCTCAGCGATGCAGGCCGCAAACGGCGCACGCCATTCCCGGAAGATCTCGTCGAGCTGCTCGCGCAGCATCTCGCTCGAGCCCGACGCCTCGAGGCTGAAATCGCCGATCAGGCAGCCGCGGGTGAAGCCGTCATGCGCCAGCTTGCCGGTGATGAGATCGAGATAGCGCCGGAGCCGGTCGCGCGGCGGCAGTGCCGTGTCGCCGAGGGCTTCGGCGACGAGGCCGCGCACATAGAGGAAGTAGCGATCGAGCACTTCCGACGCGAACAGCTCCTTGGAGCGGAAATGGTTGGTGAACGAGCCCTGCGGCGCGCCGGCCGCGGCGGTGACGTCGCGCACGCTCGTGCCGTGATAGCCAGTCCGGAACATTTCCTTCAGGCCGGCGTCGAGGATCGCATCGCGGAGAGAGGGTTTTGGCATGGGCGCCATCTAATACGTACGTACGTATTAATGTCAAGCGGTAAAATGCATGCGGCTCGCCCTGCACTCGGCGACGCCGCTCGGACCTGTTGGATCAGGGGTTTTGGATCAGCTCGCGGGCCTGCTGCGCGAGACCACCCAGTCACGCAGCCAGGAGCCGATCGCACAGCCGACGAGATAGAGCGCGAACATGACAAGGAACAGGTCTAGCCAGTAGCCGAAGCGGCCGGGCACGACCCGCGCAAACGATGCCGCGACCAGCGCGACGGCGAGCAGCGCCAGCCAGCGGATCCACACCTTCGAGACGCCCTGCGCCCGATGCACCACCGCGATCCAGCCCATGCCGAAGCCGAGCAGCGCGGCGCCGAGCAGCCAACCCCAGAAGAATGTTGCGAGCACGGTCATCGCTACTTCACCACGAATTCGATGCGGCGGTTTTGCGCCTTGCCGTCTTCACTCTCGTTGCCGGCGAGCGGCTGCGTGCTGCCATAGCCGATCGACGTGAAACGGTTGGCAGGCAGTCCGGTGCGCACGAGGTAATCGACCACGGCCTGCGCGCGGCGCTCCGACAAGGCCTGGTTGGCCGCCTCCTCGCCGTCGCTGTCGGTGTGGCCGGCGACTTCGATCGTCGCGTTGGGACAGCGCATCGCGGTCTCGATCAGGCGGTCAAGCAGACCGGCAGAGTCAGGGACGATGTCGGCCTTGCCGGACTCGAAGCGGATCTTGCCCTTGGAGAGGATCTCGGAAAACAGCTGCTGGCACACCGTCGGATCGACCGGCGCCGCCGCCGGCTTGACCGTGACCTCGGCCTTGTACTGCCAGCCCTGCGGAAAATCCTTGCCGAGCCCGTCGCGGATCTGGCCGGCCGCGGCATCATAGAGCGCATCGCCCGACAGCTTCACCTCGCGGTCCGACACCACGAGCGTCCCGGTCGACAGCCGCGACAGTGCGCCGAGCGCAGGCACCACCGCCGCAGCAAACCCTGAGGGCGCGCCGATGCTGGCCTTGAGATTGTCGACGACCTTCTCGCTGAAGAACTTGCGGCCGGCGGCGGCGACCAGCGCGGCATGCACGTTGTTGTCGGGCACGTAGCCGGTCAGCGTCAGCGTCACCGCGACCGGATCCTTGTAGGCCTGAAACACGTAAGGCGGCGCCTTGATGTCGTTGGCGGCGATCGAATAACCTTCCGGCAGATTCTTCAGCGCCGCCGCCACCGCTTCGCGTCCGCCGAGCTCGCGCGCCATGCCGGCGAGAGCAACCTTGTTGTCGGTCAGCGTGATCTTGCCTTCCTTCAGCTTGCCGATCTGGTCGAGCAACAACAGCGCCGCCGGGTCGAACCGCGACGGTGCGCCGCGCGCGAGCGCCATCTGATCCACCACCTCGACGCCGCCGAGACTGGCCTTCGCGGCCTCGGTCAACTTGCTCTTGCTCGACGGCAGCGGCGCGTTGCCGCCGAGCGTGACCCGCACCACGTCGCGTTCGGCGGACCACACAAAGGGCTTGGCTTCGGCAACGAGGCGGGTCTCGTCGTTGACCAGCCGCACGCCCGGCACCGCCTCGACCGACGCCACCGCGCTGAGACGGCCGTCCTCGGAGAAGGCATTGGCCGCAAAGGTCACGTCGCGGCCGTCGACACTGATGCGGCGCTTGTCGAGCACCGTATCCTTGAGTGCGGCATTAGAGCGCGCAGCCAAGTCCGCTTCGACCGTTCCCGTTGAGGTCCAGGCCGCGATGCCCCACAGGACGACCAGTGGAATCACCCCCGGCCACCACTTGCTACTCCACTTGAAAAGTCCGTGCATTCAGCGTCCTGCGGGTCTGGAACTAGAGAGAAAACAAACCCTTGGCTGACTGTCAAACCCCAAATCAAAGGCCGAATCAAAGACCATGGCGGGGGTGCCATATTGGATCGGGATAACAGTTTCTTCAGTGGTGTTTCGCTAAGTTTCCGACGGAATGCAAATCGGCCAGCCCGTGCCCCTCATGAAACAACTCCGCAACACCGTGATCCGTGCCGGGATGGAGGCGTTGTATTTCTCGGGTGCGCATATCCTGCTGCGGCCGATCTTTGCCGGCGTCGGCGCCATCTTCATGCTGCACCACGTCCGCCCGCGCCGCGCCGACGCGTTCCAACCCAACCATCATCTCGAGGTCACGCCGGACTTCCTGCGCGCGATGCTGACGCATCTGCGCGCGCTCGACGTCGATGTCGTCAGCATGGACGAGGCGCATCGCCGCCTCACCGAACGGAATTTCGCGCGGCGCTTCGCCTGCTTCACCTGCGACGACGGCTACCGCGACAACCGCGATTTCGCGCTGCCTGTCATGCGCGAGTTCGGCGCACCGTTCACGGTGTTTGTCGCGAGCGATTTCGCCGAGGGCTGCGGCAAATTGTGGTGGATCGCGCTCGAGCGGATCATCGCCGCAGCATCGGCGATCGAGGTGCCGATCGCCGGCGTGATGACGCGGATCGACACCGCGACGCCGCAAGCCAAGCGAGTTGCGTTCGGCCGCATGCACGACTGGCTGCGCTCGCTGCCGGGCGAGAAGGAGATGCAGGCCGAGATATCCGCGCTGTGCGTCCGCCTCGGTGTCGACGAGGCCGGCATCGCGCGCGAGCTCTGCATGTCCTGGGACGAATTGCGCGGCTTTGCCGACGATCCGCTGGTCACCATCGGCGCCCACACCATCACCCATTGCAATCTCGCCAAGCAGAGCGAGACCGTCGCATCGTTCGAACTCGCTACCAGCCGGGCACGGATCGAGGATGCGCTGCAGCGGCAGGTCGCGCATCTCGCCTATCCCTATGGCGACCGGATCGCCGCCGGGCAGCGCGAATTCGCGCTCGCCCGGTCGATCGGCTTTCGGACAGCGGTGACGACGCGGCCGGGCATGCTGTTTCCCGAAAGCGCCGAGCATCTGACCGCATTGCAGCGGGTCTCGCTGAACGGCAATTACCAGGACGCGCGGCTCTTGCCGGTGCTGACATCAGGCGCCGCCACCGCGGTGTGGAACGGTTTTCGCCGCATCGACGCGGCGTAATCAAGCAACGTCCTAAACCACCAGCAGCAGTCCCGACACCAGCAACAGGCCGAGGATCACCCGCCTGAAGTTGGCCTCGTCGATGTTGCGAAAGGCAAAGATGCCGAGCCACGAACCGGCAAGCAGCGCCGGAGCGCCAAGCACGACGTCATAGGCGACCTTCATCGAGAGGTCGCGATGCAGCAGCATCATCACGAGCGCCGAAATCTGCATCGCGGCGATGAAGGGTTGCACGAGGCCGCGCTGTTGCTGCTTCGGCACGCCATGCATATCGCACCAGATGGTCGGCAGCGCGCCCGGCATCGCCGTCAGCCCGCCGATCAGGCCGCCGCCAAATCCGACAAGCGCGTTGCGCCCCTCCGGCAACCGGCCGTAGCCGATCGCAGGCCTGAACAGCATGTAGCCGGCATAGAACGCGACCAAGATTCCGAAGCCTTCACGAAAGGTCCGGCTGTCTGTGTTGTGCAACAGCCAAAGCGCGAGCGGCACGCCGAGCAGCCCACCGGCGATCAGGGACAGGCTCTGCTTCCACTGGATGTTGTGCCGAAGCGCCCACAGATTGGCTGCCTGCACACCGACGCTGCATGCCATCATCAGCGGCACCGCCTCGGTCGGCGACATCGCATGCAGCAGGATGGCGCCGGCGATTGCGGAAAAGGCAAAGCCAGCGAGACCGGACACGAAGGCGCCGCAAAACACCGCAGCGCTGAGCACAAGAAATGACGTGACGTCGGCCACAGCGTGGACCTCCGTTGATGACGGCGATGATGGATGGATCGGGAAGGCGCTAGTCGGTGTGAACCGCCCTCGCCTCTTGCGGCGCGGCCGCATCTGCCGTGGCCGCTGGCATCAGCAACGTCGCAGTGAGGAAGTGCAGCACAAGAAATCCGATTGCGATGGCAACAAGCAGCGTGATCTCGCTGACCTCCGGAAGCCGGATGACCGATTTGCGCGTCGACGACCGTTCAGTAACGGACATTGCGGCCGCCCTCCAAATTGGTGCAATGCCGGTCGGCGCGGTCGATCAGATGCTGATATTGCTTGAGAACGCGTCGCGCCTGAATCCGCCGCGAATAGTGAATTGCGCCGACGATCGCTGCGAACAGTCCTTTCCGCCTTCGGCGAAATTGAACGGGGGTGACAGGCATCACACCGGCCACCGGCAATGAAATGTGCTTCATTATTGGAACTCCTTGATCTGGAATTCCACCCCGCGCGCATGATGCGGCAAAACCGGCTGACCAGTTTGTGCACTGCATCACATCTCAAGAAAGCTTGATCGATTCGACGCCCGCCCTTCGCGGGTAAACTGATCAGAACATCGCCAGAGATCGAGCAGGCTGCGCGTTCGCCGGCGGCGGCGGTTCCTTGACTAGCTCCATCAACCCGGCCAGAACGCTAGGCATAGCTAAGGAGGCAACATGTTCAAGGATCTGTTCTCACTGAAGGGCCGCGTCGCACTGGTGACCGGGGGATCGCGCGGCATCGGCAAGATGATCGCGGCCGGCTTCCTCGCGCAGGGTGCCGCGAAGGTCTACATCACCGCGCGCAAGGCCGGTCCCTGCGAGGCCACCGCCCAGGAGCTCACCGCCGCCTATGACGGCGAATGCATCGCGCTGCCGATCGACATCTCGACCGTCGAGGGCTGCGAGAAGCTCGCGGGCGAGATCATCAAGCGCGAGCCGAAGCTCGATATCCTAGTCAACAATGCCGGCGCGGCATGGGGCGCGGACTTCGACGAATTCCCGGAGAGCGGCTGGGACAAGGTGATGAACCTCAACGTCAAGTCGATCTTCTTCCTGACCAAGGCGCTAGCCAAGCCGCTGCGCGCCGCGGCGACGCAGGGCAAACCGGGCAAGGTGATCAACATCGCCTCGATCGACGGCATCTTCGTCAACCCGATGGAGACCTATTCCTATGCCGCCAGCAAGGCCGCGGTGATCCATCTGACGCGACGGATGGCGACGCGCCTGGTCAAGGACAACATCAACGTCACCGCGATTGCGCCCGGCGCGTTCAAGTCGGACATGAACCGGGCCGCGCGCGACCACGCCGACGAGGTTGCACAGCGCGTTCCGTCGCGGCGCGTGGGCAGCGACGAGGACATGGCGGGCACCGCGATCTATCTGGCCTCGCGCGCCGGCGACTATGTCGTGGGCAACACCATCGCGGTCGATGGCGGCGTGGTCTACGCGACCGCGGGGCTGGAGATCGCGGGGTAGCACGGTATCGCGACGATCGGCCGTGGGCGCCATTCTACCGCTGTCATGCCCCGGCTAGACCGGGGCGTCCAGTACGCGGCGGCCTCTCAATCCTGCTCTGCTGCCTCTGGAATACTGGATCACCCGCTTTCGCGGGTGATGACACGTCAGCTCAGAGACTCGACGCGAACGCGTCGACGAGTCGATCGAACGCGTCGGCTCGTTCCCACTGCGTGGCGTGGCCGGCGCCTTCGATCACCTGAACCTGGCCGCGCCATAGCGTCGGCGCGGGCAGCCGTTGCAGATAACCGAGATCGACCATCTGCTCCTCGCTGCCATGCACGATCGCCAGCGGAATCCTGAGGCCGCGCACGATCTCGACCTCGTCGGCGAAGCGGCCGGCCTGCACGCTGGCGCCGAGGAAGCCGCGCGCATTGCCATCGGTGCGGCGGAAATCGGCGTCGACGAACGAGGGCAACGGCGCATAATCCGGCGCGAAGACCGTTTTCAGCCAGGCCGCGATCTCGGCATCGCTGGGCGCCGGCGTGAACGTTGTGGCCGACAGCCCCTTGAACCCGGAGAACCCGTCCGGCGTCTTGGCGATCGGCGGCGTGCCGAAAATCATGAGCCCGGCTGCCATCGGCAAAGACGGGGCTGCGTTGAGCACGGCGTGTCCACCGAGGCTCCAGCCCAACACCACCGCGTCCTTCAGGCCAAGCTCTTTTGCGGCCGCCGCGATGCAGCCGGCATAGCCTGCACCCGAATAACCGTGCTCCGGATCTGGCGCAGGCGACGAGCCGCCGTGACCGGGAAGGTCGATCGAGACCAGGCGGTACTTGGCGCCAAGCGGCCCCTGGAGTTGCTTCTGCCAAATCTGCGACGACGACGAATTGCCGTGGACGAGCAGGATGTCGCGGCCAGTGCCCGCACTCTCGAAGCCCGCGATCGTTTGCTCACCGAACTGGAGCTTGAGCGGACGCAGGGTCGGCCCCGGAAAAATCTCTTCACTCATGATGGCCCCGCTGTAATCCTGATCCGCGACAACCGGCTGAAGCGGTCATTGCAGTTCATGTTGAAGCTGCGTGATTTCCGCGCGAAGGCGTCGCGCTTGTCAAGCCGGGAAGCCCCAAGGCTTCATCGCGCGCGAACGCACGTCTCCAAAAGAAAAGGGGCAAGCCAGGACCTTCTCGGCTTACCCCTTTTCGGCCCCTCCGGGAGGAGAGGAACTACCAGCTGAAACTCAGCTCTCGATTCTCACATATTCGAAGTCGCCAGGCTTGTTGTCGATGCCGACCTTGGGCGCCGAGATCCAGGAGGCGAACTCGCCGGGTTCGGTCACCGGCTTCATCAGCGAGGCGATGAAGTCGCCATCCGCGGTCGACGGCAGCCAGTCGTTCTTGCGCTTGGCCCAGGTGGCGTCGTCGATCAAGAGGCCATCGGGCGTCGCATGGATGTCCTTGAACTCGCCGATCTGGCGGTGGAAGGCGGTGTTCGGCACCGCGAGCTTGTAGTCGATGCCGGCGGTGGAGATCACCTTGTTCCAGCGCAGCATGCCCTTGACGCAATCCTGCGTGTAGTCGTCGCGCAGCCGCATGTTGAGCGCGGTCAGCGCCGGCTCGTCGACCATCTTGATCTGGCCGTCCACCATCTTCATGACCGGATAGGTCGAGCTCTTGAGCTGGTGATCGTCCTCGATCGTGGTTTCCTTGTAGCGGCCCTTGATGCCGGCATTGAAGGCGTTGGCCGCATTGGTCGACACTTCGGAACCGAACAAATCGAGCGACAGCGAATAATGGAGGTTCAGCTTCTTCTGGATGGTCGGAAGATCGATGACGCCGAGCGCGCGGATTTTTGCGATGTCGTTCGGATCGGTGATGCCGGCTTCCATCATCGCATCGCAGGTGCGCTGCACGACGCGGGTGATGCCGGTCTCGCCGACGAACATGTGATGGGCTTCCTCAGTCAGCATGAAGCGGCAGGTGCGCGACAGCGGATCGAAGCCCGACTGCGCCAGCGAGTGCAGCTGCATCTTGCCGTCGCGGTCGGTGAAGTAGGTGAACATGAAGAACGACAGCCAGTCCGGCGTCGCCTCGTTGAAGGCGCCGAGCATGCGTGGGCTATCCGCATCGCCCGAGCGGCGGCGCAGCAAATCGTCGGCCTCCTCGCGGCCGTCGCGGCCGAAATACTTCTGCAAGAGGTAGACCATCGCCCAGAGATGGCGGCCTTCCTCGACATTGACCTGGAACAGATTGCGCATGTCGTAGAGCGAGGGCGCGGTCTTGCCGAGATGGCGCTGCTGCTCGACCGAGGCGGGCTCGGTGTCGCCCTGGATCACGATCAGGCGGCGCAGCATCGCGCGATGCTCGCCGGGGACTTCCTGCCAGGCCGGCTTGCCGTAGTCTTCGCCGAACGGAATGACCCGGTTCTCTTCCTGCGGTGCAAGCAAAATGCCCCAGCGATATTCGGGCATCCGCACGTAGTCGAACTTGGCCCAGCCGCGCGGATCGACCGAGTAGGCGGTGCGCAGATAGACCAGCGACTCCTGGAAGCCGTCTGGCCCCATGTCCTTCCACCAGTCCATGTAGCCGGGGTGCCAGCCTTCCAGCGCCTTGAGCACCTGGCGGTCTTCGGCGAGATTCACGTTGTTCGGAATCTTGGTCGAGTAATCGACGTTCATGATGTTCATGGCCGTGCTCCCTTAAACTCGTGTCATGTCGAATTGCGCCTTCTGGCCGGTGCCGTAGCGGCGCAGCGCGCCGTCCTCACCGACCGCGTTCGGCCGCTGGAAGATCCAGTTCTGCCACGCCGTGAGGCGCGAGAAGATCTTCGATTCCATGGTCTCCGGACCGACGAAACGCAAATTGGCTTCCATGCCGGTGAGACCGTCGGGCGAGAACGAGGTGCGTTCCTCGAAGAACACGCGGACCTCGTCGTCCCAGTCGATGTCGTCGAGCGCGAAGGTGACGAGGCCGAGCTCCTCGGCCTCCTCCGCGTCGAGCGCCTTGCCGATCGAGCCTTGTGCGCGCTCGATATCCATTGGGTCGGCCTGGAAGCGCGATTGCAGCCGGGTCAGGCCATGGCTCATCGGATACGGCCCGAAATTCATCGCCGTCAGTTCGATCGCCGGCGGCGGGCGGTTGTCGCCCTGCTTCTGGCCGATCAGCATGTAGGAGCGGTCGGCGGCGAACACGAGCTCGGCCAAGGTGCCGACGAAGCAGGAGCCGGGCTCGACCAGCGTCACCAGCGTGCGCGAGGTGACGTCGATGCGCTTGAGCACGCGCTTCCAATAATGCCTGACCTCGTTGACCAGCCAGTGCGCCTTGTTGGCCTCCAGGAACGCGTCGTAGGACACGACATTGGCGCGGTCGCCATGGCTCTTGAACACCAACATCGCGGTCTCGAGCTCGTTGATGCGCAGATGCAGGATCGCATCGTCGAGCTCGCGGGCGACCTGCAACGGCCAGAACGAAGCGCCCTGTCCGACCATGCCGTCGATGTCGGCAGGCGCCGCAGCTTCCGGCGCCTTGATCGTAATGGTGGCGATGCGCGCGGCGCGATCGATGTCGACGCTGACAAAGCCATAGCGGATAGCGCTGTCGTCGATGGTCCGCGTCAGCGGCGCCAGCGCGATGCCACGCCCTTCGCCGTTGCGCTTCGACTTCGCGGCGAATTCCTTGACGCGCTCGGCAAGCTTGCCCTCGAGCTTGGAGTTCGGCGCGATCTCGTCGACCAGCCGCCACTGCACCGCGCGCTTGCCCTTGATGCCTTCCTCGATGGTGCAGAAGAAGTCGGCGTGGTCGCGGCGCACCTTGCGCTTGTCGACCACACGCGTGAGGCCGCCGGTGCCCGGCAGCACCGCGAGCAGCGGCACTTCCGGCAGCGCGACGGCGGCGGCGCCGTCATCGGCCATCATGATGTGGTCGGTCGCGAGCGCCAGCTCATAGCCGCCGCCGGCCGCGGTACCGTTGACGACGGTGATGAAGCTCTGGCCGGAATTCTCGCTGGAATCCTCCAGCCCGTTGCGGGTCTCGTTGGTGAATTTGCAGAAGTTGACCTTGTGGGCGTGCGTCGAGCCCGCCAGCATCCGGATGTTGGCGCCGGCGCAGAACACGCGGTTCTTGCCCGAGCGCATCACCACGACCTTCACCTCGGGATGCTCGAAGCGCAGCCGCTGCACGGCGTCCGCGAGTTCGATGTCGACGCCGAGGTCGTACGAATTAAGCTTGAGCTGATAGCCCTCGAACAGGCCGGCGTTCTCGTCGACGTCCATCGTCAGCGTCGCGACGTCGCCTGCAATGTCGAGCTTCCAGTGCCGGTAGCGCGACGGGTTGGTCTGGAAGTCGATGTACTTCGCCCCGCCTGCAAGGACGCGATCGTCACCAGCCATGGGCCACCCTTATCTGTTGTTCGTTGGAAGGTTCGTCGTCGAGGTCTTCATGCACAATAATGCATGTTTTTGGTCTCGTCTAGTTCAAAACTCAAAAACATGCATTTTGTTTCATGTTTGGGAAATTCGCCCGCTAGGCCAATGGCCTGGCACCGGCACCAAAAGTCAGGCCGCCAGTGCCGGGTCGTCGCGCAGCGCCGCTTTGGCGAATTCGGTGACCGCGTCCAGCGTCACCGCGGGTGCCTCGCGGTGCGGCGAGTGGCCGGCGCCGCCGATCGCGGCGACGTCGACCGGGCAGTAGCATTCGTCCTGGGCGATCTCGACCTGGCGCATCGTGCCGTATTGATCATCCGCGCCCTGCACGATCAGCACCGGCACGCGGATATAGGCGAGATATTCGGAGATATCCCAGTCGCGGAATGCCGGATCGAGCCAGGCGTCGTTCCAGCCGCGGAAGGTGTTGTCGACATCCTTGTGCCAGCGCGCCAGCTTCTCTTTCAGATTGGTGGTCTCGTACGCCGTCTTGATCTCGGCGATCGACTTCACCGAAATGTCCTCGACGACGAAGTGCGGCGCGAGCAACGCGAGGCCGTGCAGGCGATGATCCTGATGCGCGCCGGCATAGATCGCCGCGATCGACGCGCCGTCGGAATGGCCGACCAAGAGGCCGCGGCGGAAGCCGATCCGATCGAGCAGCTTCGGCAGCACGTCCAGCGCTTCGCGATGCATATAGTCGACCGGACGCGGCAGCTTCGCCGGCGACGACGCGCCATAGCCCGCGCGCGAATAGGCAAACACGCCGGCGCCGGTGGCCGCCTGCAGCTTGTCGGGGAAGTCGCCCCACAGCCCGACGCTGCCGAGACCTTCGTGGAGCATCACGAGGGTCGGCGCCGTCTCGGGTGACGGACCGATCATCCGGTACTCGAGTTCGGCGCCGTCGATGCTGAGGAAGCCTGCGGGGTTCAAGTTCGTCATGGTGGGCCTTCCTCACTCGTCGTCCCGGCGAAGGCCGGGACCCATAACCACAGGGGTCAGTTGTTGCGCAAAAGCCGTTGAACAGCGTCTTTCAAAAACGAAGGCCGCGGCGTATGGGTCCCGGCGTTCGCCGGGACGACGCAAGTGGAAATGCTAGTGCGCGCCGTCGTCGTGCCGCAACTTGAACCGCTGGATCTTGCCGGTCGCCGTCTTCGGCAGATTGTCGACCACATCGATCCAGCGCGGATATTTCCACGGCCCGATCTTCTGCTTGACGTGTTCCTTCAGCGCCTCATGCAAACCGTCGGCCGAACTCTCGGGCCGCAGCACCACATAGGCCTTCGGCTTCAGCAAGCCTTCCGGATCGGCCTCCGGCACGACGGCCGCTTCCAGCACCGCGGGATGGGTGATCAGCGCGCTCTCGACCTCGAACGGCGAGACCCAGATACCGGACACCTTGAACATATCATCGGCGCGGCCGCAGAAGGTGTAACGACCGTCGGCATCGCGCGTGTACTTGTCGCCGGTGCGGGTCCACGCGCCCTCGAAAGTGGCGCGGCTCTTGGCGCGCTGGTTCCAGTAGCTCTCGCCGGCCGAGGGTGCATCGACCAAGAGCTCGCCGACCTCACCGTCGGCGACGTCGGCCCCGAGCTCGTTGACCAGCCGCACCTTGTAGCCGGGCACCGGACGCCCCGAGGAGCCGTATTTGATGTCGCCGGGCGCATTCGACAGGAAGATGTGCAAGAGCTCGGTCGAGCCGACGCCGTCGAGGATGTCGACGCCGAACCGCGTGCGCCACGCATTGCCGACCGATTCCGGCAACGCCTCGCCGGCCGAGGTGCAGACCCGCAGGCGATTGCCGCCGGACTGCGTCTTTGTCGCCTCGTCGTTCAGCATCGCCGCGAACAGGGTCGGCACGCCGAAGAAGATGCTGGGATGATATTTGTTCATCAGCGCGAACATCACCGCCGGCGTCGGACGCTCCGAATTCAGGATGGTCGTTGCGCCGACCGACATCGGGAAGGTCAGCGCATTGCCGAGCCCATAGGCGAAGAACAGCTTTGCCGCCGACAGGCCGACATCGTCCTCGCGGATGCCAAGCACCTGCCGGGCATAGGTCTCCGCCGTCGACGCGAGATTGGAATGCAGATGGCGCACACCCTTCGGCATGCCGGTCGAGCCCGACGAATAGAGCCAGAACGCCGGCTCGTCGGCATGCGTCGACGCGGTCGCGAACACGTCGCCCTCGCGCGCGATCTCATCCGACAGCTTCTTGTGGCCGTGCGCGTCCTTGCCGGAGACCACGACATGCTCGAGATCGGGCATGCGCGCGATGATGTCCTTCACGACAGGCAGCAGCGCCTCGGACACGAACAGCACGCGCGCGCGGCAATCACTGAGGATGTAGGCGTATTGCTCTGATGTCAGCAGCGTGTTGAGCGGCACCGGCACCACGCCGGCGCGGATCGCGCCGAGGAACACGATCGGGAAATCGACCGTATCGAGCATGATCATGGCGACCCGCTCCTCGCGGCGGACGCCGAGCCGGCGCAGCATGTTGCCGACCCGCCGGGTCTGCTGCTGCAACTCGCCATAGGTGATTTGCGAGACCGTATCGTCGAACACGACCTTGGCGCCGCGGCCCTCATCGACATTGCGGTCGAGCAGCCAGGTGACTGCATTATAGGTCATGGCCCGCTCCTCAGGCACAGGCGCGCCGCGCCTGTCCTCTCCCGTCAAGATTTAAGAATTATAATTCATACAAAGCCACCACATTGGCTTGCTGTCAATCCTCATCGGCATTATGTTTCCTAGACCATTGGACCTGATTCAGTCAGGACCGCGCGTCGCATGGGGATCATGACCGAAGCCAACGATCCGGAAACCGACTTCCTCGAACAGCTCGGGCAGCGGGTGCGCACCATGCGCGCGCTCCGCGGCATGTCGCGCAAGGTGCTCGCCAAGGTCTCCGGCATTTCCGAACGCTACATCGCCCAGCTCGAAAGCGGCAAAGGCAATGTCTCGATCGTGCTGCTGCGCCGTGTCGCAGGCGCGATGGGCGCGCATCTCGAGGACCTGATCCCCTCGAGCGAGCCGATCCCGGACTGGGCCGTGATTCGCGATCTCCTGCGCAAGGCGTCGCCGAACCAGATCGCGCAGGCCAAGGACATGCTCGCCGGCAGCAGCCCGCTGGCGCCGCGCGGCGCCTCGTTCTCAGGCATCGCGCTGATCGGCCTGCGCGGCGCCGGCAAGACCACGCTCGGGCGGATGCTGGCGAAGAAGATCGGCTGGAGCTTCGTCGAGCTCAACAAGGAGATCGAGGCGCAGAACGGCCTTTCGGTTGCCGAGATCATCGCGCTGTACGGCCAGGAAGGCTTTCGCCGCATGGAGCAGGCCGCGCTGACGCAGCTGCTGGCGCGCAAGGAATTGATGGTGCTGGCGACCGGCGGCGGCATCGTCTCCGAGGCGCTGACCTTCGACCTGATCCTGTCGTCGTTCTACACGATCTGGCTGAAGGCCGAGCCGGAAGAGCATATGGCCCGCGTCCGCCGCCAGGGCGATCTGCGGCCGATGGCCGACGACCGCTCCGCGATGGCCGAACTGCGCAACATCCTGGTCAGCCGCGAACCGCTTTATGCTCGCGCATCGGCGGTGGTCGACACTGCCGGGCTCTCGGTCGATGCCGCGGCCGCGCGATTGATCGATTCGGTGCGGCCGGTGCTACAGAACGAGGCGCGGAGCTTCGGCTTGCGCAGCGTGGCGCTTTAACGGCCTTTACAACAACCTGCTCTTCACATCATCAGCGCCGTCGCGCAGCAGCGGCAGGAAGCGCTCGATCAGTTCCTTGGCCGGCACGCGATCGACATGCGCACCCATGTTGATGGCGGCGACGATGGTGCCGTCATAGCGATGCACCGGCACCGAGATCGAACGGAAATGCGGCTCGGCCTCGCGGTCGACCAGCGAGTAGCCCTGCGCGCGATCGGCGATGATGGTGGCGAGCAGTTTCTTCGGATCGGTCGTGGTCTGCGGCGTCACGGGATCGCGGCGCATTGCCTTCAGACGTGCCGCGAGCTCGGCATCGCCGAGTCGGCCGAGCATCGCGCGGCCCACTGACGTGCAGAACGCCGGCAGCCGGTAGCCGATATCGAGACCTGCAGAGAACACCCGCGTCGGGCTCGAGCGCGCGACGAACACGACGTCGTCGCCATCGAGCAGCGCGAGCGAGGCGATCTCCTGCGCTGCGGTCGCGATGCGATCGAGCACCGGTTGCAGCACCGTCACCACCTGGTTGGATTGCAGGAAGGAGCCCGCGAGCGTCAGCACATGCGGCGTCAGCGTGAACAGCTTGCCGTCGGTTGCGACGAAGCCGCCATGCGCGAGCGTGAACAGGATGCGGCGCGCGGTGGCGCGCGGCAGGTCGGCGGCGCGGGCGAGGTCACTCAGCGTGGCCGGACCACTGACAGTGCCGAACACCTGCAAAAGGCGCAGGCCGCGATCGAGCGCCTCGACGAAGTCGGTGGCGCGCTCGTCCTGATCGGTCCGCTTCAGCTTGGGCATGGGGGCTCGCGGATTTGAACGGTTCAAAAATTGCGCTTGCGGTTGGAATGAGACATGGCATAATTCGCACATTCGTTCAATAGGCGAACAAATCCAAATTCGGGAGACGCCGCCATGATGAGCCAGGAAGCGAACGATCTGATCACCCACACGGGAGCTAAGGACCCTTGCGGAAAGCTGATGCGGATGTACTGGCAGCCGGCGGCGCTGGTCGACGAGTTGGAAGGGCCGCGTCCGGTTCGGCCGGTGCGGCTGCTCGGCGAAAACCTGGTGCTTTTCCGCGGTGAGGACGGCAGCTACGGGCTGATCGATCGCCACTGCGCGCATCGCGGCGCCGACCTCGCCTTCGGCCGGCTCGAGAATGGCGGGCTGCGCTGCGCCTTCCACGGCTGGCTGTTCGACACATCAGGCCAGTGCATCGAGACGCCGGCCGAGCCTGCAGGATCGCAACTCTGCAAGGGCATCAAGCAGCGCTCCTATCCCGTGGTGGAGAAGAGCGGCATCCTGTGGGCCTATCTCGGCGAAGGCACCCCGCCGGCATTTCCGGAGCTCGACTGCTTCGTTGCGCCCGCCAGCCATACGTTCGCGTTCAAGGGCCACATGAACTGCAACTGGCTGCAGGCGCTCGAGGTCGGCATCGATCCGGCGCACGCCTCCTTCCTGCATCGCTTCTTCGAGGACGAGGACACCTCGGCGGCCTACGGCAAGCAATTCCGCGGCGCCTCCGCCGGCAGCGACATGCCGATGACCAAGATCCTGCGCGAATATGATCGGCCGATCATCAATGTCGAGCACACCGAATACGGCCTGCGCCTGATCGCGCTGCGCGAGCTCGACGAGGAGCGCACCCATGTGCGCGTCACCAATCAATTATTCCCGCACGGCTTCGTCATCCCGATGTCGACCGAGATGACGATCACGCAGTGGCACGTTCCGGTCGATGACGAGAACTGCTACTGGTATGCGATCTTCACCAGCTACGCGGCGCCGGTCGACAAGCAGAAGATGCGCGACCAGCGGCTCGAGCTCTATACGCTGCCGGACTACAAATCGCGCAAGAACCGCAGCAACGATTACGGCTTCGATCCGCACGAGCAGGCGACCGAGACCTATACCGGCATGGGAACCGACATCAACGTCCACGACCAGTGGGCGGTGGAATCGATGGGGGCGATCCAGGATCGCACCAACGAGCATCTCGGCCAGAGCGACAAAGCGATCGTGCAATATCGCCGCCTGCTGCGGCAGGAGATCGAAAAGGTTTCCGGCGGCGAGAAACCGATGCTGTTCCTCGACGACGCCTCGGCGCGCAGCATCCAGGGCCCGGCGACGATGGACGGTATCGGACCGACGCTGGGCTGGGAGCTCTACTGGATGGAAGTCGACGTCAAGCGCCGCCGCGGCGCGCCGTGGGCCGCCCCCGTGCCGCGCGAGATCGCCGGCAAGGTGCATCACCTGACGGCGGCGGAGTGATGTGTGTGAAGCTGTCATTCCGGGGCGATGCGGCAGCATCGAACCCGGAATCTCGAGGTTCCCCGATGCGCAGTGCGCATCTGGGGTCTGGTCCTTCGGACCATCCCGGAACGACAGCAACAAAGGAGTGACGCGGTGAGCTTCGTTGAGCGTCACGGCCTGTGGTCGGATGAGCAGAAGGAGGCCGCGAACCGCCTCCGCCGCATCGTCGAGGAGAAGAACCTCGAAGTCATCCGCCTCTCATTCCCGGACCAGCACGGCATCCTGCGCGGCAAGACCCTGATCGCAAGCGAAGCGGTGCGCACGCTAGAGGGCGGCTGCTCGATCACCACGACGATGCTCGCCAAGGACACCTCGCACAAGACGGTGTTTCCGGTGTTCACCGCAGGCGGCGGCTTCGGCATGAAGGAGATGGAGGGCGCGGCCGACGTGGTGATGGTCGCTGACCCCACCACGTTCCGCGTGCTGCCCTGGGCGGAGAACACCGGCTGGCTGCTCTGCGACCTCTATTTCAGCGACGGACGGCCGGTGCCGTTCGCGACCCGCAACCTGTATCGCAAGGTGCTCGATCAGCTCGGCAGCCGCGGCTACGATTTCGTCGCCGGCCTCGAGGTCGAATTCCATCTGTTCAAGCTCGACGACGCCCACATGGCGCCGGAGGATGCCGGCCAGCCCGGACGGCCGCCGTCGGTCAGCCTGCTGTCGCACGGCTATCAGTATCTCACCGAGCAGCGCTACGATCAGATGGAGCCGGCGCTCGAGATCATCCGCCGCGACATCCTCGCGCTCGATTTGCCGTTGCGCACGGTCGAGGTCGAGTTCGGCCCGAGCCAGTGCGAATTCACCTTCGCGCCGACCGTGGGGCTTGCACCCGCCGACATCATGGTGCTGTTCCGCTCCGCGGTGAAGCAGATCGCGCGCCGCCACGGCTACCACGCCACCTTCATGTGCCGGCCCAAGCTGCCGAACGTGTTCGCGAGCGGCTGGCACCTGCACCAGTCGCTGGTGTCACGCGCGGGTGGCGAGAACGTCTTCATGGCCAAGGAAGGAGCCGAACCGCTGAGCCCGCTCGGCCGCGCCTGGCTGGCCGGCCTGATCGAGCACGCGCGGGCTTCGACCGTGTTCACGACGCCGACCATCAACGGCTACAAGCGCTACCGCTCCTATTCGCTGGCGCCCGATCGCGCGATCTGGGGCCGCGACAACCGCGGCGTCATGATCCGCGTGCTCGGCGGCCCGAATGATCCGGCAACGCGGCTGGAGAACCGGATCGGCGAACCGGCGGCGAATCCCTATCTCTACATGGCCTCGCAAATTCTTTCCGGCCTCGACGGCGTCGACCGCAAGCTCGATCCCGGCCCATCCGCCGACACGCCCTATGAGACCAAGGCTGCACTCTTGCCGAAGTCACTGCGCGAAGCCGTGTTCGCGCTGAACGACGATCCGTTCTTCCGTCAGGCGCTGGGACCTGAGTTCGTCGACTATTACGTCTTCATCAAGAACGCGGAGATCGAGCGTTTCCAGGCCGAGGTGTCGGACTGGGAGCAGCGCGAATATTTCGAGATGTTTTGAAGTCGCGATCCGTCATCCTGAGATAATGTGAATGTATTCAGCGTCGTCCTGGCGAAAGCCAGGACCCATTACCCCAACCGCTTGTTGTTGCGCGACGCTGGGGCCACTATCGCACTCTTAATCGAATTCGGTGGTTATGGGTCCTGGCTTTCGCCAGGACGACGGCGTGGGGAGGCCGCTCGCTACAATTCTCGCACCGTCACCCTGAGGAGCGCGAAGCGCGTCTCGAAGGGTCGACGGCCACCAGCCGGGCCGTGCATCCTTCGAGACGCGCGAAGACGCGCTCCTCAGGATGACGGGGATGGAGTGAGCGCACCTGCTCCGCCTCAAATCCCCAGATACTTGTGCTGCAGATCGGGCTCCGCGATCAGCTGCTCGCTCGTCCCGCTCCACACTGTCTTGCCGCGCTCGATGATGTAGTGGCGGTCGGCGATGCGGGTGAGGTTGCCGACGTTCTTGTCGATCACCAGCACCGACTGCCCGCGTCCCTTCAGCATCGACAAGCAGCTCCAGATCTCGTCGCGGATCAATGGCGCGAGGCCTTCGGTCGCCTCGTCGAGGATCAGGAGTTTTGGGTTGGTCATCAGCGCGCGACCGATTGCCAGCATCTGCTGCTCGCCGCCGGACAGCGTGACGCCCAAATTGCCGGCGCGTTCGGCGAGCCGCGGGAACAGCGCATGAATCTTGTCGATCGTCCACGGATCGGGGGAGCCCAGCCGATTTCCCGATGCGGCGACGAGGTTTTCGCGCACCGTCAGATTCGGAAATATCTGGCGTCCTTCCGGCACGAGGCCGATGCCGAGCTTGGCGATCCTGTAGGACGGCAGGCCGCGCACCGCCTCGCCGGCGAAGCGGATCGTGCCCGACCGCGCCGGCGTCAGGCCCATGATCGAGCGGATGGTCGTGGTCTTGCCCATGCCGTTGCGGCCCATCAGCGCGACCATCTCGCCCGACTTGATCTTGAGCGACAGGCCGAACAGCACCTGGCTCAACCCGTAGCAGGTCTCGATTGCGTCAACTTCGAGTAAGGTATCGGCGGTGTTTGCTTCAGCCATGATGCGTCACCGCATGCTGCTCGCCGAGATAGGCGCGCTTGACCTCTTCGTCCTTGCGGATCGCATCCGGCACGCCGCAGGCGATGACGCGGCCATAGACCAAGACCGTGATGCGGTCGGCGAGCGCGAACACCGCTTCCATGTCGTGCTCGACCAGCACGATGGTGACTTCCTTACGCAGCTCCTTCAGCAACGCGACCATCCGCGCCGACTCCGTGACGCCGAGCCCGGCCATCGGCTCGTCGAGCAGCAGAAGCTGCGGCTTGGTGGCGAGCGCGACCGCGAGCTCGAGCTCGCGCTGCTCGCCATGGCTCAATTGCGAGACCACGATATCGGCGCGTTTGCCGAGGCCGACGCGCTCCAGCGCCGCGCGGGCGGTGTCGCGCAGCTGCCGCTCCTTGCGCGCATTACCCCAGAAGCGAAACGAGTGGCCGTCATGCGCCTGCGCGGCGAGCGCGACATTGTCGATCGCGGAAAAATCCTTGAGCAGCGAGGTGATCTGGAACGAGCGCGCGAGCCCGAGCCTGGAGCGTTTATAGGACGGCAGGCTCGTGACGTCGCGGCCGGCGAAGTAGATGGTGCCGGAATTCGGCATCACCTGCCCGGTGAGCTGGCTGATCAGCGTGGTCTTGCCGGCGCCGTTGGGGCCGATGATGGCGTGCAGCTCGCCCGGAATGACCTCCATCGAGAGGTTGTCGGTCGCGGTGATGCCGCCATAGCGGCGCACAAGATTGTCGACGCGGAGCAAGGGATTTGGCAAGGGATCAACCACGACTCATCCTCCCGAGCAGGCCCATGATGCCGCCGCGCGCGAACAGCACGATCAACAGCAGCACCGGGCCCAGGATCAGTCCCGAATATTCGGTGAACTGCGACAGCAGCTCCTCGAGCAGGAGATAGACGATCGCGCCGACGACAGGGCCGAACAGCGAGCCCATGCCGCCGAGGATCACCATCACCATCAGGTCGCCGGACCGGGTCCAGTACATCACGGCGGGGCTGACGAAGTCGGTGTTGTTGGCAAGCAGCGCACCGGCGAGGCCACAGATCGTGCCTGCGATGACGAAACAGACCAGGCGATAGCGGTTGGCGTGGAAGCCGATCGCCTGCATGCGCTGCTCGTTGGAGCGGACGCCCTGCACCACGAGGCCGAAGCGCGAATTGACGATGCGCCAGATCAGATAGAGGCCGCCGAACAGGCAGCCGAGGCAGAGATAATAGAACTGCGTACGGTCGGACAGATTGATCAGGCCGGCGAAATCGCTGCGCTTGTAGACGGTGAGCCCGTCGTCGCCGCCGTAGCGCGACAAAGCGGAGGCGACGTAATAGGCCATCTGCGCAAAGGCCAGCGTGATCATGATGAAATAGACGCCACGGGTGCGCAGTGAGAGCGCGCCGATCAACAGCGCGAACAGTGCCGAGACCGCAAGCGCCACCGGCCACTGGATGAAGCCGGAACCGATGCCCTCGGCAGCGAGAATGCCGACGGCATAGCCGCCGATGCCGAGATAGGCGGCATGGCCAAAACTCATCATGCCGCCATAGCCCATGATCAGGTTGAGGCTCGCGGCCGCCAGCGCATAGATCGCGATGCGGGTGAACAGCGTCAGGATGAAGATATTGCCCATGACCGCCGAATAGACCGGCAGCAGGACCAAGGCGGCGCACAGCAGCGCCGCGACCGCATTGGAGGCGTTGGGCTTGGGCGTCATCGTTTGGCCGCCGGGAACAGCCCCTCGGGCCGCAGCACAAGGATGATCGCCATCAGGAGATAGATCAGCATCGAGGACAGCGCCGGCGCCGCGGTCGAGGCCGCCGCCCCGCTCAGCACCTTGCGCAGCAGGTCGGGCAGGAAGGCGCGGCCCATCGTGTCGATGATGCCGACAAAGACCGCCGCCATGAAGGCGCCGCGGATCGAGCCGATGCCGCCGATCACGATGATGACGAAGGCCAGGATCAGGATGTTCTCGCCCATCCCGATCTGCACGGTGAGGATCGGCGCCTGCATCAGCCCGGCGAGCCCGGCGAGCGCGGCCCCCAGGCCGAACACCAGCGTGAACAGCAGCTTGATGTTGATGCCGAGCGCCCCGATCATCTCGCGGTTGGAGGCGCCGGCGCGGATCAGCATGCCGACGCGGGTGCGCATCACGACGAGATAGAGCATCGCGGCAACCGCCAGCGCGACCAGGATGATCATCAGGCGGTAAGCCGGATAATACACGCCGGGAATGATCTGCACCGGCACGGTGAGCCAGGCCGGCAGCGGCAGCGCGAGGCCGGCCGGGCCCCAGATCAGCCGGACGGCGTCGTTGAAGAACAGGATCAGGCCGAACGTCGCCAGCACCTGGTCGAGATGGTCGCGGCCGTAGAGATGCCGGAGCGCGACATATTCGAGCACGATGCCGAGCAAGAGCGTCGCGCCCAGCGCCAGCAGCGCACCGAGCACGAAGCTTCCGGTCCAAGCCACGAAGGTCGCCGCGAAATAGGCGCCCATCATGTAGAGCGAGCCGTGCGCCAGATTGACGAAATCCATGATGCCGAACACCAGCGTCAGTCCGGCCGCCAGGAGAAACAGCAGCAGGCCGAATTGCAGGCCGTTCAGCAGTTGTTCGACGACGAGATACATGGATCCTTCACAACGGGCTGAAACAAAACAGCGGCAGCGCATATGCGCCGCCGCCACGCGAACTCCCTCGCCCCGCTCTTCGCGGGAGAGGGTTGGGGTGAGGGGCAGCTCCGCAGACCAGGTTCGTGGAGAGTCCCCCTCACCCGGCGCTACGCGCCGACCTCTCCCCGCACGCGGGGCGAGGTGAACAGAAAGCAAGCCGCGCGCCAAATGGCGCCCGCCGCTCACTTCATCGAACACTTGTCGTGAAACTTATCCTGGTCGTCCTTGACGATGGTCGCGACCGTCTTCAGCGAGAGCTGGCCGTCGGCGTCCTTGACGACGTCCTGAAGATAGAAGTTCTGGATCGGAATGTGGTTGTTGCCATACTTGAACGGACCGCGCAGCGACTTGAAGTTGGCCTTCTCCATCTCCGCCTTCATCGCGTCCTTCTTGGTGAGGTCGCCCTTCACCGCGACGACGGCGCTGTTGATCAGCTGGGCGGCGTCATAGGCCTGGGCGCCGTAATAGGTCGGGCGCAGGCCGGGATACTTCTTGCGATAGTCCTCGACAAACTTCTTGTTCTCGGCGTTCGGCAGGTCGTTGACCCATTCCTGCGCGCCGGGAATGCCGATCGCGTTGTCCTTCTGCAGCGGCAACGACAATTCGTCGACGGTGAAGGCGGTATAGAGCGGGATCTGCGCCTTGATGCCGGCCTGGGCGTACTGGTTCAGGAACTGGACGCCGGCGGCGCCGGGATAGAACACGAAGATCGACTCGGCCTTGGAGTTGCGCGCCTTGGTCAATTCGGCGGAGAAGTCGAGCTGGCTCGGCCACACCGTGTATTCCTCGCCGACCACCTCGCCCTTGAAGGTGCTCTTCACGCCCGCGAGCATGTCCTTGCCGGCGGCGTAGTTCGGGCCGATCAGGAACACCGACTTGACGCCCTTCTGGTTCATGTAGAGGCCCATCGCAGCGGGCGTCTGGTCGTTCTGCCAGGAGGTCGAGAACACGTAAGGCGAGCACAGTTCGCCGGCGAGCTGCGACGGACCGGCATTGGCCGAGATCAGGAAGGTTTTCGAATCCACGGCGGTCTTCAGCGACGCCAGCAGCACGTTCGACCAGATGTAGCCGACGATGAAGTCGACCTTGTCGGATTGCACCAGCTTCTCGGTCTTCTGCTTGCCCACATCGGGCTTCTGCTGGTCGTCCTCGTAGATCACCTCGACCGGCTTGCCGTCGATCTTGCGGCCGAGATGGTCGAGCGCGAGCTCGAACGAATTGCGCATGTCGTTGCCGATCACGGCGGTCGGACCGCTGAAGGTCGAGACAAAGCCGATCTTGACGCTGTCAGCCGCCGTCGCGGGCTGCGCGAGCGCCAAAGCCATGGCGCCTGCCAGCCAGAATGCCTTTTTCATATTCACTCCCCTCCTCAACCAAAGATCCCGCCAGGCTTGATCACGTGGGCCCGGGGGTCACGCTTTGCGCGCGCCGTTCTGTGACGTGTTTTGTGCGCGATATCGCAAGTGTGCAGCAAGCATGAACCGACGGCACCCAATTAGAACCTTCGGCGCATACCCCAGCACCTTGCATCATAATTCGTCCAAATCGACCATTGCAAGAAATATAATGCCGGTTGCGTAGGCAACGATTGTCGCAGGCCCGGCGCAATGCCAGCGACCGGCGCCCGCCCACAGCCGCAGGCTTTAACGATCCGGTAAAGCACCCGGAAACCACGGGCCGGCAAGCGCTCGCGGGCTTCATGGTCTTGAAAGCATCACCGGGCGAGGCTGGGCCCAAAGGGGTGCGTCACATGCTGAATTACATCTTCGGCTTCAATGCCCGGATGGGCCGGTTGGCCTTTTTCTTCTGCACCCTCGTCGTGGGCCTTGGCTTTGTGATGCTGGTCTACGGGATCACGGGCAATGTGCCGCGCGGCAGGACGGACGTGCTGCTGGCGCAGGCGTCGAACAGCCCCGCGCTGATCTTTTCCTTCTACGGCATGCTCGTCGTCTGCTTCATGCTGCAGTCGATGCGGGTGCGTGACATCGGATGGGATCCGGTCTGCGTGATGGCGGCATGGATCGCCCTCATGATGCTCGACAGGGCCATTGCCGGACGATTTCCCGAATACGCACTGACCTATCAGCACACCGCAACGGTGGTCGGCACGGCCGTCAATGGCGTGATGAACCTGGTCCTGACGTTCTGGCCGGGCAACGGTCATGTCGATGAAGCGTCGCCCCTGCCGCGCGAGAGCGGCGGCGATGGCATGTTTGAAAGAAGCGGCGCACCGGCCGCGGCCGGCAGCCGCGTCGCGCGTATCGCCAAGGGCGAGTTCGGCGGCAAGACGCGGTAGCGGCCTCTCTCCACCGTCGTCCCGGCGCAGGCCGGGACCCATAACCACAGGCTTGAGTTGTCGAAGCAGGCTGTGGCCCCAGCATCGCAAACCAATGACCATTCATGGTTATGGGTCCCGGATCGCGCTTCGCTTGTCCGGGACGACACGGAGTTTTTGGCGCGATCACGGCTCCACAAGCCGTCGGCGACCACTACCCCCTATCCACCGCCCACTCGGCGCCGTCGATGGCATAGGGCGCGTGGCGGAAATCCCGGATCGTCGCGACCTTGTCGGCCGACCAGTCGAGCAGCATGAACGATCGCGGCGGCCCACCCTGTGTGTTCGGATCGAACACCAGGATCGCGGGACGGCCCTCGACCTGTCCGGTCACCAGGTGCCAGTCGTCGATCTTCGCATAATTGCCGAAGTAGCGTGACACCTCGGCCTTGCCGTTCAGCCGCGTCTTGTTGACGAGTTCGAGCCTGATGTCATCGGCGATCATGGCGCGGATGGCATCGAAGTCGTGAGCGTTGAAGCGGCCGACATAGGCGTTCAGCCGGCTGCGATCAGCCGGCGACAGGCCGGGCCGCGGCGCATCGTCCGGCTCGCGGGCGAACGCGCGCAGTTGCGTACGTCCGCGGTACAGCGCGGCCTTCACCGCGGGCAGGCTGAAATCCATGATGCCGCAGACTTCCTGCAACGAGCAGCCGAGCACGTCCATCAGGATCACGCTGGAGCGCTGCGCCACCGGCAACCGCATGAAGGTGCGCAGGCTGCTTGCAGCGATCTCGCGGCGGCTGACGTCGTCAAGCTCTCCGGCCATCATGTCCACCTCCTCCGGCGCGTGCAGCGCGTCCTGTCGGTTGCGCCGCCTGAGGAAATCGAGCGCGGTGTTGTGCGCGATCCGGAACAGCCAGGCTTCCGGATGCTGGATCGGGGCCGCGGACGCGAAGGCTTCCATCGCCTTGATCAGCGCGTCCTGCAGCACATCCTCGCCGTCGATGACCGATCCGACCATGCGGGCGCAGTAGCGATGCAGCCTTGGCCGCATCGCTGCCAGCAGCGCGTCGACCGCGGCGGGCGCCTGGGGTGATGACGTCATGATGCTCCGCCAACTCGGTTCACGGCGCATCCAGCATACGATAGTTTCCGACAATCACAGCACTGCGAACCAGCGGCGGCTCGGCGCAACGATCGCGGATGCCGTCCTGGAAGGCATGGAACGCCGCCAGCTTCGGGATCGGGCTAGAACCGTCATCGGCCGCGGTCTCGACCATGTGGATGAAGGTGTCGTCCTCCAGCCGCAGGGTCAAATAGCGCACGCCATCCGGGTTTGCCGCCTTCAGCTCGGCGAACACCGCCGCAACCAGCGCGGCATTCTTCTCCGCCATTTCCGGCTTGGCCTTGTACCTGATCAGGGTCCGTCTCATCGCAGCCTCCTTCGCCTCGGTTTTCGGCCTGAACCGGCCGCGTCAGCCCTAAGGACGATTGCGGACGGCCAAAGGATGCGGTCCGGCAAAAATAATTCTTCGGCCGCATCCTTTGCCCGCTCCGGTTCGTCCTGGCTTGCGAAGCGCGCCGCAACCTTGCGGCGCGCCAATGGAGAACCACCATGCAAACCTCACAGCAGCGCGCCGAGCAGCGCTGGGTGCTCGGCCTCACAGCGCTGGCATCCTTCATGATGGCGCTGGACGCCATGATCATGACCACGGCCTTCGCCACCATCCGCGCCGATTTCGGCAGCGCCGTCGAGACGCTGCAATGGACCGTCAACGCCTTCAACCTGACCTTCGCGGTGCTGCTCCTGACCGGCGCTGCGCTCGGCGACCGTTTCGGGCGGCGTCGGATGTTCGCGGCCGGGATCGGCCTGTTCGTCGTGGCCTCCGCGGCCTGCGCGCTGGCCGGCGACGCCACGGCATTGATCGCCGCGCGCGCCCTGCAGGGCGCCGGTGCGGCGCTGGTGATGCCGCTGGCAATGGCGATCCTGAGCGGCGCCTTCGGCCGCGAGGAGCGCGCCCGCGCGCTCGGCATTTTCAGCGGCATCACCGGATGCGCGCTGATCATCGGCCCTGCGATCGGCGGCTTCATCACCGAGCATCTCGGCTGGCGCTGGATCTTCTGGATCAACCTGCCGATCGGCCTGGTCGCGATTGTCCTCGTGATTGCGCGCCTGCGCGAGAGTTTTGGGCCGACGGCGCCGCTCGATATCGCCGGATTGTCGCTGGTCGCGCTCGCGGCGCTGGCGCTGGTCTGGGGCCTGTTGCGCGGCAACAGCGCCGGATGGGCGAGCGCGGAGGTGAGCGGTGCGCTGATCGCCGGCATCGCGCTGGCGGTGATGTTCGTGCTGTGGGAGCTGCGTGCGGCCAGCCCGATGGTGCCGATGCGGCTGTTCGCGGCCAGACCGTTCGCGGCCGGCATCGCCGCAAGCGTGCTGTTCTATGCCGCGATGTATGGCGTGCTGTTCCTGCTGCCGCAGTTCCTGCAGATCGCGCTCGGCTTCGACGCCTTCGGCGCCGGGCTGCGCCTGCTGCCGTGGACGGCGACACTGTTCGTCACGGCGCCGATCGCCGGCGCTGTGGTCAACCGGTTCGGCGAACGCACGCTCGTGGTCACCGGTCTCCTGATGCAGGCGATCGGGCTCGGCTGGATCGGCGAGATCGTGAGCCCCACGGTGCCCTACTCCGCACTCATCGCGCCGCTGATGCTCGCCGGCATCGGCGTCTCGATGGCGATGCCGGCCGCACAGAACGCGGTGTTGAGCGCGGTCGCCGTCAGCGAGATGGGCAAGGCGTCTGGTATCTTCAACATGGGCCGCTTCCTCGGCGGCATGTTCGGCATCGCGGCGCTGGTGGCGAGCTTCACTGCCAATGGCACGGCCGATTCGTCCGGACATTTCACGAGCGGATTCGCTGCGGCGATGAGCCTTGCGGCAACGCTGTCGTTCGCCGGCGCGGTCGCGGGATTGTTCCTGCCGATGCGGCGGCGGGTCGTCGCCACGACTGCGTCGCAGGACGCGTGAGGCGCGCAGTGATTGGGTTTCGCTATCGGGCGATCGGGCATTTCGTGTTGGAATGAGGCCGCGAATGACTACATAATCAAATGACGAAGCCGTTCGAAGCCGAGGGCGACATCAGATGACGCAAGCGCCGACCAAACCTCATCGCGTGGTGATCGTCGGCGCCGGCTTCGGCGGGCTGGAAGCCGCCTTCGGTCTCGCAGGCGCGCCGGTCGAGATCACGCTGATCGACCGCCGCAACCACCATCTGTTCCAGCCGCTGCTCTATCAGGTGGCGACCGCGTCGCTTGCGACAAGCGAGATCGCCTGGCCGATCCGCTATCTCCTGCGCGACCGGCCCGAGGTGACGACGCTGTTCGCCAATGTCTGCGGCGTCGACGCGGCGCCGAAGCAAGTGCAGCTCGACGACGGCGGCAGCATTCCCTACGACACGCTGATCCTCGCCACCGGCGCACGCCACGCCTATTTCGGCCATGACGAATGGGAGCCGTTCGCACCCGGCCTGAAGACGTTGGAGGACGCCACCACGCTGCGGCGGCGTATCCTGGTCGCCTTCGAGCGCGCCGAGCGCGAGACCGATCCGGACAAGCGCGCGGCGCTACTGACCTTCGTCATCATCGGCGCCGGGCCGACCGGCGTCGAGATGGCCGGCACGATCGCCGACCTCGCCAAGGACACGCTGCCGCAGGACTTCCGTCACATCGACACGCGCAGGGCGCGTGTGGTGCTGATCGAGGCCGGCCCGCGCGTGCTGGCCGGCTTCCCGGACGATCTCTCGGCCTACGCGCAGGCGTCGCTGGAAAAACTCGGCGTCGAGGTGATGCTGGGCGAGCCGGTCACCGAATGCTCGGCCGACGGCGTCGTGTTCGGCGGCAAGCGGCTGGAGGCGCGCACCATCGTGTGGGCCGCCGGCGTGCGCGCCTCGCGCGCCGCCGAATGGCTGAACGCGCCGGCCGATCGCGCCCATCGGCTGCAGGTCGAGCCCGATCTGACGGTGCCCGGTCATCCCGACATCTTCGCGGTCGGCGACACCGTCACGATCAAGGGCCCCGACGGCAATCCAGTGCCCGGCATCGCGCCGGCTGCCAAGCAGGAGGGGCGCTACGTCGCCGCACTGATCAAGGCCCGGCTCGACGGCAAGACGCTGCCGCCGTTCCGCTACAAGCATGCCGGCAGCCTCGCGCAGATCGGCAAGAAGAAGGCGGTGATCGATTTCGGTTGGCTCAAGCTGCGCGGCTCACTGGCATGGTGGATTTGGGGCCTCGCCCACATCTACTTCCTGATCGGCGTACGTCATCGGATTGCGGTGGCGATGAACTGGCTCTGGATCCACACCCGCGACCAGCGCGCCGCACGGCTGATCACGCAAGGCAGCAGCAAGGTCGCGCAGTAGGCGCTGCTCGGCGCGGCCCCCATCTCAGACAGTCTAAACCGTCACCCTGAGGTGGCCGCCCCTTCGGCAGCCCTCGAAGGGTCGACGGCCCGGCTGGTGGCCGATTCATCCTTCGAGGCTCGCTCCGCTCGCACCTCCAGCGACAAAGGCGAAGCCTTTGCGCGGGGATGACGGAACTACGTTCAAACCATTGTGCGGCAAGATAGCGCGTGAAATACTTGCCATAGCAACAATATTTAAATGGGGAGGAAACAATGCGGATCAATGCGTGCACATGGGCGCTCGCGACTTCGCTTGTCACGTTGATGTCGTGCGCTTCGACCGCATTTGCGGCCGGAATGACCGGCGATCCAGCGGCGACCTGCAGCAGCCTTGCCGGTCCCGCCGACGGCGCCGTCAAGATCGACAGTGCCACGCTCCAGGCACCATCGCCGCTCTCGGTCTCCGAGAAGGCGCCGACGCCGGCCGGCCGCATCATCCCGGCCAATCCCGCGTTCTGCAAGGTGCTCGCCCATATCGATCCCGCCGATCCCACGGCGCCGCCGATCAAGTTCGAGGTCAACTTGCCCGTCGAGTGGAACGGCCGCTCATTGCAATATGGCGGCGGCGGCTTTAACGGCGTGCTGATATCAGGCCTTGGCCTGCCGCCGGCCTATCCCTTCGACAAGGCCTCGCCGCTGGCGCTCGGCTTCGCGACCTATGGCACCGACTCCGGCCACGAGCAGAAGCCCGGCGAGCCGCCGCAACTGTTCGCGCTCAACGACGAGGCGTTCGCGAATTTTTCGCACAAAGCCTACAAGAAGGTGCGCGACGCCGCGCGGGCACTGATCACCCACGCCTACGGCAAGCCGCCGGCGAAGATGTATTTCATGGGATCGTCCGAGGGCGGCCGCGAGGCGCTGACCATGGCGCAGCGCTATCCCGACGATTTCGACGGCATTTTCGCGCGCGTGCCTGTGATCAACTGGGTCGGGTTGCAGCATGCCGGCACCCGCTCCGGCCTCGTCACCATGGGCGACGGCTGGATCAGGCCGGCGCAGGTCAAGCTCGTCGCCGACGCCGTGCTCAGGGCTTGCGACACGCAGGACGGCTCCGACGACGCACTGGTGCAGGACCCCGTCGGCTGCAAGTCCGCGTTCAAGCCGGCGACGCTGGCATGCGCCGCGGGCCACAGCGGCGACGACTGCCTGACCGACAAGCAGATTGCCGCGATCGAGACGTTGCATGCGCCGTATAAATTCTCGTTCCCGCTCGCCAACGGCCTCGACGACTATCCCGGCTGGGGCGTGTCGGGCGAGAATACGCCGGCGTTCGGCCCGACCGGCGGCTGGAAGGCCTGGTGGCTCGGCAGCGCGGCGCCGGCACAGCCGCCGGCTCCGACCAACGGCATCGCCTGGATCTACGGCGCCGGCGGCATTCAGTACGTTTTCGCCCGCGATCCGAGACTCGACGTCACGACCTACAAGCCCGAGGACCACAAGGCGCGCGTGCTGGAGGTCTCCGCGCTGATGGATTCCACCGATCCGGACCTCACGCGCTTCCACGCCCGCGGCGGCAAGCTCGTGATCCTCGAACACATGTCCGACTACGCGCAAAGCCCCTATGCCGGCATCCGCTACTTCGAGAACGTCGAGAAGACGCTCGGCAAGGACAAGGTCGCGGAGTTCGCTCGGCTCTACACTGCGCCTGGCGTCGACCATGTCGGCTCCGGCGCACCCGCCAATGTCGACATGCTGGCCGTGCTGGTCGATTGGGTCGAGAACGGCAAGGCGCCCGGCGATCTCGAAGTCCGCGAGCAGAAGACCGAGGCGCCGGCCTTCGACACAATCCGCGCGCTGCCATTGTGCCGCTGGCCGGCATGGCCGCATTACAAGACGGGACCGGTCACGGCGTCGGCGAGTTTCGCCTGCACGCGGTGAGATGAGTCTCATCACAGCTTCGGATCGCTTCTCTCCTTTGTGTGGAGCGAGCGCGGCAGCGCCTGCGGTGATCGCGGAGCCCCGTGGTTGCGCCGGCGGGGCTACCCCCTCTTAGCCAGCGGCACTGCCGTATCGCGGCGAGCCGGCAGCTCGCATCGATCGCTGATGTGCTACACCATGGCGGTCCCGGCTGGCCGAGACAAATACTCAACAACGGTTTTAAGGAGGGAATGCAATGCGAATGTCTTCCGCCTTATATCTGTTCATTGCGCTGCTCACGATGCCTGCGGTCGCGACCGCTGGCGATGAAAATCTGAAGCAACAGTTCGCGAAGATGGCAGCGGTCTACGCCGACAACTTCAACAAGCAGGATGGTGCCGGAATCGCCGCGCTCTATGCACCTGGCGGCATGGTCGTCAATGCGACCGGATCGCACACAGATATTGCCGGCACCTACGAGGGCATCTTCAAGGCCGGGTTCAACCACAATGAAATCACGGTCGACGAGGCCATGCCGCTGGGAACGGATACAGCTCTCGCGACCGGCGAATATCACATCACCGGCAAGAAGCAGAGTGGCGAGCCGCTTGATGTGACTGGGCGCTGGACCGCGGCGTATGTCGGCCAAGGCGGAAATTGGAAGATCAGGATGCTGTCGGCTTTCCCGAAGGCACCTCCACCGAAATAGTCCCTTCAGTGATGCATGCAGCAGCTGTGCTGCCGAACTCGACCCGCCTCTCGCCTGGTGCGCGAGGCGGGCCGCATGAAGCGAAGCGGAGTGCGAGCTGGTCGAGAGATTGCGATCACTCCGTGCCGCCGCGCGGCCGCACCGGCAGAAGCAGCGTTACCCCATCACCTGATGCGGCGAGCGGCCGAACGCGGCCTTGAAGGCGCGGCTGAAATGCGAGACGTCGCTGAAGCCGAAGCTCAACGCCGCATCGGTGACATGGCTGAAGCGCCGTTCGGCTAGCGCCTGGTAGGCGCCGGCGAGGCGCTGCTGCCACAGCCAGCGGATCGGCGTCGTGCCCTCGCGCGCGAACAGGCGATTGAGCGTGCGCGGCGCCATGTTCTGCGCGGTGGCGATTGTATCGAGATCGAGCTTGGGATCGTCGAGATGGGCCAGGATGTAGGCCTTGACCCGCGCCAGCCGTTCGTCGCCGTGCTGCGGCACATCGTCCGTCAGTACGGTCTGGAGCGTGGTTGCGAAGATATCGAGCACTGAGGCGCCAAGCCGGTTCGCCGCGGGCCCCGCCTCGTCACCGAGGCGCGTCAGCCGGCGGATCAGCGATCCCGCCAGCGCTCCCACTTTTGACGCGTTGCCGACCCGCCGTGCCGTCAACCGCTGCGCATCCGGCAGGCGCGCG
The DNA here is from genome assembly GCF_042258955.1 of Bradyrhizobium sp. ma5. Taxonomy (NCBI): domain Bacteria; kingdom Pseudomonadati; phylum Pseudomonadota; class Alphaproteobacteria; order Hyphomicrobiales; family Nitrobacteraceae; genus Bradyrhizobium; species Bradyrhizobium sp. ma5. Next base: position 749,705 of record NZ_CP170156.1, on the reverse strand, counting down.
AGCAGCAGCGGCCGCGGGATCGACACCATGATCGAACGCGCGCTCGGAGCGAATTCGAGCGTGAACGGCTGCGCCTGGTCATGCAGCATGAGGTCGCCGCGGCGCATCCGCACCTCGCGGCCGCCTTGCGCGAAGCTGACCTCGCCGCGCAAGGTGAGCCACAGCATGAAATAGTCGCGCGGGTCCCTTCGGACATCGCTCGCGCTGCGCATCACCCGGATGCGGTCGGCGGCCGGCGTCGACGACCAGATGTCGTTGATCGCGAGCGGTCCGAAATGGCGGATCGAGATCGCTGCCTGAAACGCCTCGTCGGCGACGCGGCGGCACTCGGTCAGCGAGAATTCGCGGCAGGTGACGTGATGCCAGCGGTCGAAGCTGTCACCCGGCGCGACAAGCGTCTGCGCGACGACTGCGTGATCTGGGGTCTGCATTGGCCTTGCTCCCGCCCAACCCGGCAGCGGGATATTCGGCGTCTACCGCCTGTCTGGCAAGCAGAGTCCAGCGATTGGCCCGCACAGCCAAGAACGGCCGCGGGAACCGGCGTAGAAATGTCTCCCACCAGGAGAGGAGACATCAAATGGGCTACCAATGCGACATCATCGATCCCGACCGCACCGTCATGATCGTTGTCGACATGCAGAACGATTTCGTGGCCGAGGGCGCCAAGCTGCGGTCGGCACAGGCCGCCGCCATGGTGCCGCGGCTGGCCCAGACGCTGAAGGCCTGCCGCGACAAGGGCATCCGCGTCATCTACACCGCCCATGTGCATCGCCGCGACGGCAGCGACATGGGGCTCTATGACGATCTCTATTCGCCGATCGCCGACCGCTCGTCGCTGGTCGACGGCACCGAAGGCATCGAGATCTTCAACGATCTTGCACCCGCGCCGGGCGAGCACGTCATCAAGAAGCACCGCTACAGCGCCTTCTTCGCCACCGACCTCGATCTCATCCTGCGCGAATGGGGCATCACGACGGTCATCATTTCAGGAACGACCACCGAGAACTGCTGCCACGCCACCGCGCGCGACGCCATGTTCCACAATTACAAGGTGGTCTTCCTGTCGGATGCCACGGGCACATTCGACTATCCCGATGTCGGCCAGGGCGCCCTGTCGGCCGAAGAGGTGCACCGCGCCACGCTGACGATCCTCGCGTTCTCAACCGCGCATGTGATGACGGCGGCCGAGATGCTGGGGCGGGTGAAGGCTGTCGACGGGGCGGCGAAGGCTGCGTAGTTTGTCGCGAACAGCGCGCCGCACGTTCTGTCGGCCTCTACCTCGTGGGAGAGGCCGGAACGCATGAAGCGAAGCGAAATGCGATCCGGGTGAAGGGTTGCGGTCCCTCCACCCGGTACGCCGTGTGTAGAGCACCTCACCCTCCCCTGGAGGGGGAGGGTCGGATCGCAACGAGCGAAGCGACGTGCGATCCGGGGTGGGGTGATCTCTCAACACGGGCACTGTTCGACTGGGGGAGACCTTCACCCCACCTCGGTTCGCATTCTCATGCGAACCGATCCTCCCCCTCTAGGGGAGGATGCGCGCGCGGCCAGCGGCTCACTTCACCAGCGAGCACCCGCCATCGGCCAGCGGCCGGAATGCCTGCTCGGCCGGAATGGTCGCGATCAGCTTGTAATAGTCGTAGGGATACTTCGACTCCTCCGGCTTCTTCACCTCGAACAGGTACATCGGGTGGATGACGCGGCCGTCCTGGCGGATCGTGGTGTCGCCGAACAGTTTGTCCTTGCCCTTGAAGGTCTTCATCTGCGGCACCACGACCTTGGCGTCGTCGCTGCCGGTGGCGGCAACCGCGTTGAGATAGGCGAGCGTCGAGGCATAGACGCCGGCCTGATTGCCGCTCGGCATCTTGCCGTTCATGCCGGGACGCGCGGCGAAGCGCTTTGCGAACGCGCGGGTGTCGTCGTTCATGTCCCAGTAGAAGGCCTCGAGCAGCTGCAGGCCCTGCGCGACCTTCAGGCCCATGCCGTGGACGTCGTTCACGAACAGCAGGAACGCGACCATGGTCTGGCCGCCTTCCTGGATGCCGAACTCGGCCGCCTGCTTCACCGCGTTGATGGTGTCGCCGCCGGCATTGGCGAGACCGATCACCTTTGCTTTCGAATTCTGCGCCTGCAGCAGGAAGGACGCGAAGTCCGACGTGCCGAGCGGATGCTTGCTCGATCCCAGCACCTTGCCGCCGTGCTTCTCGATGTAGTTGGTCGCCTCGGCTTCGATGCCTTTGCCGAGCGCATAGTCGACGGTCACGAAATACCAGTCCTTGCCGCCACGCTGCATCATCGCGGCCGCCGTGGTGTTGCCGGTGGCCCAGGCGTCGTTGACCCATTGAATGGTGTTCGGCGAGCAGGCCTTGCCGGTGAGGTCGGAGCTCGCGGTCGACGACGCCAGGAACGTCATCCTCGAGTCGCGCAGCACGGTGTTGATCGCGAGGCCGACCGCCGAGTTCGGCACATCGACGATGGCGTCGACGCCTTCGACATCGAGCCATTTGCGCGCGATCGCGGAGCCGACGTCGGCCTTGTTCTGGTGATCGGCATAGACGATCTCGACCTTGATGCCCTTGCCGCCGCCGTTGAAATCCTCTGCCGCCATCCGCGCGGCTTCCACCGAACCCATGCCGTTGGTGTCCTGGAAGATGCCGGAGATATCGTTGAGCACGCCGACGCGCACGACATTGTCGGATATCTCCGCACGCGCGCTGCCGGCGGCGCAGGCCAATGCCAGCGCAAGTCCGATCCCAAATCGCCCAACCCCAAAGCTCGTCATCGTATCCCCTCCCATGCTTCCTTAAACCAACCGTTTGCCGGTATTGAGCTTCTCGTCAGGCCGGCGTGATCTCGACCGGCAGGCTGCTGAGCCCGCGTAGCGTGTTGTTGAACAGCCGCTTCGGCTCGCCAGTGATTTCGATCCTGGCGACACGGCGCGCCAGCGCCGCCATCATCACCTCGCCTTCGAGGCGGGCGACCAGTTGGCCGACACACATGTGGATGCCCGAACCGTAGCCGACATGGCCCGAGGTACGACGCGTGATGTCGTAGCTATCGGGCGCTTCCCAGCGCCGCGGATCACGATTGGCCGCGGCCAGGAACATCAGCACCTTCTCGCCTTCGGGAATGGTGGCCCCTCCGAGCTCCACGTCGCGGGTCGTGGTGCGGAAGAAGGTCTGGACCGGACTTTCGAACCGCACGGCTTCCTCGAAGGCGTTGCGCGCCAGTGTCGGATCGCTACGCAGTTTCTGGAACTGGTCGGGGAAGCGGGCGAGACAGTAGACGGCGGCCCCGATGCCGTTGACGGTCGTGTCGAGACCGGCCGACAGCAGCGAGCGCACCAGCAGCGGCGCTTCGGTCGCGGTAATGGCGCCGCTATCGACATGGGCGTGGATGCAGGCGCCAATACCATCCGGGGTGAGATTGTCGCGCTGACACTGTTCGGAAATATAGACCTGGTGCGGCGCAGAGCGTTCGATCGCCTGCTTGCGCAGTTCGTTCGGCGGCCCGAAGGCGTTGAACACCAGGCTTGCGTAAGGCAGCAGATTCTCGCGGCCCTCCGGCCGCAGGCCCAGCGCATCCGGGAAGATCGACAACGGATAGGCTTCCGCGAGGTCCTCGATCGCATCGAAACGGCGCTTCTCCAGCAGCGCATCGATGCAGGCCTCCGCCGCGGCGGCAAATCGCCCGCGAAGCTGCTTCATCACGGTCGCCGACAGCACGCTGCTCAGCACCGCGCGGGTGCGGGTATGCGCCGGCGGGTCGGCCTCCAGGATCAGGCTCGGCGGCCGCCAGGGCTTTTCCCTGGAGAAGTCGCTGAGGCCCACGCCGCGGCTGGAGCAGAACGTCGCCGGATCGTTCAGCACGGCATGGACCTCGGCATAGCGCGCCACGCCGTAGACATTCCACTTGTCGAGATAGACCACGGGTGCGGCCTCGCGCAGCCGTTCATGGGTCGGGAACGGGTCGGCGAAGAACTCGAGCGCGAACGGATCGACGTCGAGATGCGGGATGGACGCAGCTACTGTTGCAGTCATCGGGACCTCCCGAGGTTTGATCTTGTCAATACGGGCCGCATGTCTATTGCTCCCGAACAGTTTCGCAGCGATGATTTGGGAAATGAGCAGCCAGCCCCTCCCCCGAAAGCCCCGCCGGCCCAAACCGGCCGATCCCGCAGATGCCACCGATGGCCCGCTGCTGGACCTCAATCGCTATGTGCCGGCGTTCATCACCTTCATCGGCAACAAGCTGTCGAACAGCGCCACCGCGTTTTACCAGAAGAATTTCGGCGTCAACGTCACCGAGTGGCGAATCATCTCGCAACTGGCGATCGAGCCGGGGATTCCTGCCTCCCGGATCTGCCAGGTGATCGGCTTCGACAAGGGCCCGGTCAGCCGCAACCTCGCGGCGCTGCAGAAGCGCGGCCTGCTGACGATTCGTACCGCGCCCGACGACGGCCGCACCCATTCGATCACCCTGACCGCGCGCGGCCGCGCCATCCACGACAAGGTCATCGTCGCGGCGCTGGAACGCGAGCGGCGGCTGCTGTCGTGCCTGAAAAAGGACGAGCGCGAGGTGCTGATCGACCTGCTGCGCCGGCTGCACGAGAATCTCGGCGCCGTGACCGGGCAAAGCTCGACCTGACCGCACGGCGGGACCGCGGGCGGCGCCCTGCGCCACCGCGATATTCGCCCGGACTTCCATGCGTGCCGTTCGCGCGCTGCTGCGCAACATTGTCCTCCCAAAAGCGTGGCCGTTGACCGGCCCTGTCCCTATGGGTGCGGAAACTCGCACAGCTTAGTTGCCATGGCAACTAAAAACGCGCGTGTGCGGCGCGAGGCTCCAGGGAACCGGTGCCGACGGCTCAAGTGGGGTCCACCAGACGTGCCACAAATTCGGTGTCGTCCCGGCCTCCGAACGACGACCTTTGGACACCACTTCGGCCGCGGAGTATGGGTCCCAGCTTTCGCAGGGACGACGGCGGTGGCGTCCTCCCAGCATTCTACCGGTACAAATCAAGTCACGAGCCCGCGCAGCGGATCGCCTCACCCGACGCGTCGTCCTCCAGCACCGCCACCGCTGCGGCGCGGCGGGTCAGCACGGCGCGCTGGTTGATGTAACCCTTGTCTGTGATCTCCCCGCCGTCGACCGAAGCGGGCTCGGCGAGCAGCAGCGCCCGGGTGGCATGGCCGGAGGAATGGCCGCCCTGCGCCTTCAATCGTGCCAGCCCCTGCCCGATCGCGGAACGGACCGCCGGATGGCTGATCACCTCCCTCGCGTCGGCGCCCTCGGGCAGTCCCGCCAGCGAACGGCAGGCGGCGAGGTTCGGGAACACCAGGAAGCGGACCTCGTCGCGGCCGTGGCCGGTGACGACGATATCCTGCGCGAGCGGCGCCAGCGCCGCGATGCCGGCGACGCGCAGGGTGCCGACGCTGACCCAGGTGCCGGAATTGAGCTTGAAGTCCTCCGCCACCCGGCCGTCGAAGAACAGGCCGAGATCGGGCCGTGCGGGATCGGCGAAGGTGACGGCGTCGCCGATCTTGTAAAAGCCCTCGTCGTCGAAGGCCTCTCGGGTGAGTTCAGGCGCCTTCCAATAGCCCGGCGTAACATTGGGCCCGCGCACGCGGACCTCGAGCTTGTCGCCCGACGGCACGAGTTTCAGCTCGGTGCCGGGAATCGGCACGCCGATATTGCCGGAGCGCTCTGCCAGGAAATGACAATCGGTCGCCAGCGGCGAGGTCTCGGTCGAGCCCCAGGCCGACACCATCGGCAGGCGTCGTCCCACGGTTTGCAGCGACAATTCCTCCAGCGCGTCCCACAGATTCTGCGGCAGCGCCGCGCCGGCATAGAAGGCGAATTTGGTGCCTTCGAAGAACTTGCGGCGCAGTTCCTCGTCGGTGCGGAGCGCCGCGATCAGCATGTCGAAGCCGCGCGGCACATTGAAATAGACCGTCGGCACCACGCTGCGCAGATTGGCCAGCGAGGCCGCGAACAGGCCGGGCGCCGGCTTGCCGCCGTCGATATAGAGCGTGCCGCCGTTGCGCAGCACCAGATTGAAATTGTGGTTGGCGCCGAAGGTGTGGCTCCAGGGCAGCCAGTCGAGGATCACCAACGCCTCGCCGGTCTGCTCCAGGAACGTCCAGGTCTGCGCCTTGGCCTGCTGGCTCGATGTCAGCATGCGCTGGGTGTTGATCACGGCTTTCGGTGTACCGGTCGAGCCCGAGGTGAACAGGAATTTTGCAATCGTGTGCGGCGTCACCGCAGCGAAGGCGATGGCGACATCAGGCGACTCAGGCGTCGCCGCGACAGTGCGGAACGGCAACGCATCGGCATCATCCGGATTGCCGCTGACGATGGGCGCCCGATGCAGCGGCGCGATCGCGGCAAGCGCCGCCGCGAACGGTCTTGTGCCCACAACATAGATCGCGCCGGGATCGAGCAGGCTGATCATGCTCTTCAGCTTGTCGAAATCTCGGGACATCAGGGAATAGGCCGGCGAGATCGCGGCCGAGGGCACGCCGACATGCTGGGCGGCGAGCGCGAACAGCGCGTGATCGATGCCGTTATCGGCGAGAATGACAAGCGGCCGCTCGCTGCTCAGCCCTTGCAGCAGGATCCACGACGCGGCCCGCCGCACGATTCCGAGCGCATCGCGATAGCTGACGGTGCTCCAGGGCGCTTCGGCGCTGGCGCGCTCACCGAGGAAGATACGATCCGGCGCCTGCCGCGCCCAATGCTCGAGCCAGTCGCCGACGCAGCGGGCGCTCGGCTTCAACGGCGTCGTGGAGCGGACCAGGATGCTGCCGTCCCCGCGGCTGACGGCAACGATCGCGGGCGTCGCGAACGGGCGGTGCGGATCGTCTCCGCCAGCGGTGGCCATCGTCATGGTTTCCTCCTCGCCCGTGTCTTATCAGGATCGCGCTGCAACAAGGTGCGGCGGCGCAGTCCCGGCCGGGCTCTTTGGTCATAATGTTGCGGACATCAATTGTTGTCGTCAACAACAATCTTTCCCTCGCGACGCCGTCGCGCTAGCCTTGAGGCATGGCGAGCAAGCAACAGACGTCGCGCAAGGCGGCAGGAACCGGAGCGGCAATCCGCCGCCCCCAGACACGCGCGGCGAATGGCCGGACGCTCGGCGATGCCGGCGACGACATCGGCCTCGACGCGTTGGTCGGCCACGCCGGCTATGTGGTGCGGCGCTTTCAGCTCTGGATCTTCCAGGACTTCGTCAAGACGCTGGCGACCGTCGATATCCGTCCGACGCAGTATTCGGTCATGACCGTGATCGGGGCCAATCCGGGCCTCAGCCAGATGGCGGTCGCGAAACGGCTCGGGATCGAGCGCGCGCGGCTGGTGCATCTGCTCGACAGCCTGGAAGAACGCGCCTTCGTCAGCCGGATCCCTTCTGCAACCGACCGCCGCTCCCACGCGCTGCATCTGACCGGGCGCGGCAAGACCGCGCTGGCGCAATTCAAGCGGCTCGCCGCCGAGCACGAGCGGCACGTCGCCGACAAGATCGGCAAGGAAAACCGCGAACAACTGCTGCGGATCCTCGCCTGCTTTACCTGATCGATCGGGCGGATTTCGGCTTGATGCTACTTGCCTGAAAATTGAGCAGACGCGCTCTCAGGCGAGCTTGCCTCAGCTCCCGGCGACCATTTCAAGCAACTGATATTGTGCAATAATCCGCCGCGCCACGGGCGCAAGCGCATTGTACACAATGGCACATTGCTTGCTTCGATCAGGCTGCAATTCCTTCGCGGCGGGCATCCGATCCCTCACCGCGCCAGAGACGAGGCCAACCACGTGACTGAAACTGTCGCCGCGATCGTCGCCGCACACCGCGCCGGAACCATGACGCCGGCACAAACCGTGGCACGCAGCTACCAGCGCATCCGCGAGCACAACGACCCCGCTATCTTCATCAGCCTGCGCGACGAGCAGGACGCGCTCGCCGAGGCCGCGCGGCTTGCTGATCCGACGCTACCGCTCTACGGCGTGCCGGTCGCGGTGAAGGACAACATCGACGTCAAGGGCCTGCCGACCACCGCCGCCTGCCCGGCGTTCTCCTATTTGCCGGCGCAGGATTCGACGGCGGTGGCAAAACTGCGCGCGGCCGGCGCCATCATCATCGGCAAGACCAATCTCGACCAGTTCGCCACCGGCCTGGTCGGCGTGCGCTCACCCTACGGCATTCCCAAAAATCCGGTGCGCGGTGATCTCGTGCCGGGCGGATCGAGTTCGGGCTCCGCGGTCGCGGTGTCAGCGGGTCTCGTACCGCTATCGCTCGGAACCGACACTGCGGGCAGCGGCCGCGTGCCGGCGATGCTCAACAACATCGTGGGGCTCAAGCCGAGCCTCGGGTTGATCTCTAACGCGGGGCTGGTGCCGGCCTGCCGCACACTCGACTGCATCTCGGTGTTCTCGCTCACCGTCGACGACGCACTGGCCGCGCTCGCGGTGATGGCCGGGCCCGATGACGCCGATCCGTTCTCGCGCGACCGGCCGCTGACCCCGCTCGCGGCGTTTCCGGCGAAGCTGAAGCTCGGCATTCCCAAGAGCGGCCAATTGATCTTCTTCGGCGACCGCGAGGCCGAGAAAGCCTATGGCGAAGCCTGCAAGCGTTGGCAGGCGCTCGGCGCCGAACTCGTCGAATTCGATCTCGAGCCGTTCTACGAAACGGCGCGGCTGCTCTATGAAGGCCCGTGGGTTGCCGAGCGCTATCTCGTGATCCGCGACCTGCTGGCGTCGTCGCCGGACGCGATCCACCCGGTGACACGCGAGATCACGATCGGTGGCGCGCGGCTCACCGCGGCCGATACGTTCTCCGCGCTCTATCGCCTCCAGGCGCTGCGCCGCGTTGCCGCGCGCACCTTCGCGCAGTGCGATGCGATCGTGCTGCCGACCGCGCCGACGGTCTATTCCACGACTGACGTGCTCGCCAACCCGATCGAACTCAACTCGCGGCTCGGCACCTACACCAATTTCGTCAACCTGCTCGATCTCTGCGGCCTGGCGCTGCCGGCGGCGATGCGGCCCGACGGCGCACCGTTCGGCATCACGCTGCTGGCGCCCGCCGGCCGAGACGCTGCGCTTGCCGGCATCGGCCGCGTCTTCCACGCCGACACCGGGCTCGCTGTCGGCGCCAAGGCGGTGCAGCAGCCGCCGCTTGCCGCGGTCCCGGCGCAGGCCGGCGCCGATGAGATCACGATCGCGGTGGTCGGCGCGCATCTCTCCGGCATGGCGCTGAATCATGAACTGACCACGCTCGACGCGCGCCTGCTGGAAGAGACCGCCACCGCAGCGGACTACAGACTCTACGCGCTCGACACCACGCCACCGAAGCCCGGCATGCTGCGCATCGAGCCGGGAGCGGGTCATGCGATCAAGCTCGAGCTGTGGGCGATGTCGCCGGCCGCATTCGGAAAATTCGTCGCCGCGATCCCGCCGCCGATGGCGATCGGCACGCTCCGGCTCGCCGACGGACGGCAAGCCAAGGGCTTCATCGTGGAGCCCGCCGCGATCGCCGGCGCGAAGGATATTTCGGCCTATGGCGGCTGGCGGGCGTTCATGGCGGAGAAGGCGAAGGGATAACCGACTTTCCTGCCGTCATTCCGGGGCGCGCGACCTACACCGACACCGCGTAGGTCTCGTACTCCCCGCGCACCTGCTCGATATGGGCGCGCATCGCAGCCGCAGCACCTGGCTTGTCGCCGCGCATGATAGCTTCGACGACGCGGTCGTGCTCGGCGTGGGATTTCGCCAGCCGCCCGAGGTTGCGGAACTGGGCGCGGCGGAACGGCTGCACGCGCACCCGCGTCGCGAGCGTGATCTCGGCAATATAGGCGTTCTGCGAGCCGGCATAGATCGCGTTGTGAAAGCGCTCGTTGACCTCGTGGAAGCGGTCGGGATTGCCGGTGTAGCTCAACACCCGCAGTTCCTCATGGACCGCCTCGAGCGCGTGGCGCTCCGCCGCAGACATCCGCTCGGCGGCAAGGCCGGCGCACATCGCCTCGAGCTCGGCCATCGCCTCGAACATGCCGGTGAGCCGCTCGAGCGAGGGCCGCGCCACCACGGCACCACGATGCGCGCGCGCGTCGATCAGGCCGCTGGCGGCGAGCTGCCGCAGCGCCTCGCGCACCGGCGTGCGCGACACCTTGAAGCGGCGCGCCAGATCGGTTTCATCGAGCCCCGCGCCCGGCGGCAGCGTGCCGCGCACGATCTCGTCCGCGAGCTGCAGCCGGAGTTCCTCCGCGCGGGTGGTCTTATCGACCAGAGACGACGCGCGATCGACACGCGGCACCAGCTCGGCGCCCTGCGCTGGCGGCACGCGGGTCGGAAGATCGTCCAGGCTCATGGCCGCAACGCCCTTTCAATCACCCTGGTTCAAGCCCCCTTAAGTTCATCGATGACGCTGACATGGGCGGCGACGATTCTCCAGCCCTCAGGGAAGCGAATCCATGTCTGCATCTGCCGCCCCACCCGGCCCGGTGTGCTGTCCCGATAGAACAGCGTCGAGGCGATTGCGGTGTCGCGGCCATAGGTCGTGATCACGGTGCGGTCGATCCTGCGCATCAGCCCGGCCGCCGGCCGCCCCGCGCGAAACGCCGCGATCTCGGCGTAGCCGTAAAGGTTCTCGCCGATGCCATAGCGCAGCGTCCGGCTGTCGCCCCGGAACAGCTCGTCGAGCACGGCGACATCGTTCGAGACCAGCGCCTTCTCGTAGCGCTCGAACTGCGCGGTGACCTCGGCGAGCACGTCGGGAAGATCGATTTCCATTTTAGAGTCCTCTTGGCGCGGGAGCCGCCACGACACCCATCTGTTCCAGCGCGTAGGCGACCCGCAGCGCGATGTCCTCACGCCAGGGCGCGGCAATGATCTGCACGCCGATCGGCATCGCTTCAAGCGGCACCGGCACGGCGGCCACCGGCAGGCCGATAAAGGAGATCGGCTGAGTGTGGATCCCGATATTGGGGCGGACCGGAAGCTCGACCCCGTCGAGCGTGAAAGTGGCCTGACCGATCTTCGGCGCGGTGCACGGCGTTGCCGGCGCCAGGATCACGTCGACCGACTGGAACAGCTCCAGCACCTTGGCGCGGTACCAGCGGCGGAATTTCTGCGCCTTGTCGACATAGACTGCCGGGATCATCGCGCCCGCAAACAAGCGGTCGCGCACCGGCGGATCAAAGTCGTTTGGACGCTTGCGCAGCCGATCGAGATGCAGCGCGGCGCCCTCGGTGGTCGTCATGATGAAGGCGGCCGCGCGGGCGCGCGCCGCTTCCGGCAGCTCCACTGTCCGCGTCGCACCGAGCGCTTTCGCGACGCGCGCGACCGCTTCGACGGCCTCCGGCAGCAGATTCTGCTGGAAATAGCCCCCAGCAATCGCAACGCGCAACCGGCTGACATCATTGGCAAGCAGCGGCACGGTCGGCTCGACCGACTGTACACTGCAGGCGGGATCATCGGCATCAGGCCCCTGCATGGCGTCATAGGCGAGTGCGAGATCCTTCACGCTGCGCGCAAACGGACCGAGGTGATCGAGGCTTGCGACGAACGGAAAGGAGCGCGCGCGCGATAGCCGGCCATAGGTCGGCTTCAGGCCGAACGTGCCGCAGAATGACGACGGCACCCGGATCGAGCCGTTGGTATCGGAGCCGAGCGCGATCGGCACCAGCGCGCCGCCGACGGCGCTGCCGGAGCCGCCCGAGGAGCCGCCGGCCATCCGCGTCGGATCATGCGGATTGCGTGACGGACCGTCATGCGCGTTCTCGCCGGTGAAGTCGTAGGCGTATTCGCCCATGTTGAGCGCGCCGACCAGCACGGCGCCGGCTGCTTCCATCCGCTCGACCAGCGTGGCATCGCGCGGCGACGGTGGCAGGTCGCGATTGATCTTCGAGCCGGCGCGGGTCGAGAGGCCCTGCACGTCGAACAGGTTCTTCACCGCGAACGGCACGCCGGCAAGCGGACCGGCCGGTTGGCCCGCATCGATCGCGGCATCGACCGCTTTGGCCCGGGTGCGCGCGCGATCTGCGGTCACGTCGGTGAAGGCGTTGAGGACCTTGTCGTGCACAGCGATCCGCGCGAGCGCCGCTTCGGTCGCGGCAAGGGCCGTCATCTTGCGGCTCGATACGGCCTGCGCGATTTCGGCGGCGGACATAGCAGCGGGAGTTTCGGACATCGCGATCTCAGGTCGAATAGACGGCGGCCGACGCGACGTCGTCAGGCAGCGGGAAGTCATCGACCAGCCGCGCCAGCCGCAGCGCGACCTCGAGATTTGCGCGCACTGCCGGACGCCAGGCGTCTTCCAGCGGCAACGCCATCGTCCGGGCGACGGCGGTCATGTAATCGTCGAGATGATCGTCCATTTCGCTCCCAGTACGTTTTTTCAGGCCACCGGCAACGGCGGATGCGGGATCGCCGTCAGCAGCTCCCTTGTATAGGCATCCTGCGGATTGCCCAAGACGTCATCGGATGCGCCCTGCTCGACGATGCGGCCGCTGCGCATCACGATGACGCGATCACACAGCAGGCGCACCACGTTGAGATCGTGCGACACGAACAGATAGCTCATGCCCATCGACTGCTTGAGGTCCTGCAGCAGATTGAGCACCACCGCCTGCACCGAGACGTCGAGTGCCGCGGTCGGCTCGTCGAGGATGACGAGCTTCGGGTGCAGCGCGATCGCGCGCGCGATACCAACACGGGCCTTCTGGCCGCCGGAGAGCTGGTGCGGAAAGCGGTCCAGCAGATTGACCGGCAGGCCGACCAGCCGCGCCAGCTCCTCGCAGCGGTCGCGGAGCGCGTCGCGCCCCCTGATGTCGCCGAGCTGCATGATCGGGTCTACGATGGCGCGCGCCGCGGTGAAGCGCGGGTTGAGGCTGTCGGTCGGATCCTGGAACACCATCTGGATCTGGCTGCGCCGCGGCAACCGCGCGAAGGATTGCGGCATGATGCCGCCGATGTCTTCGCCGTCGAACATGATGCGGCCGGAGGTCTGGTCCAGCAGCCGCATCACCATCATCGACGTCGTCGACTTGCCGCAGCCGGATTCGCCGACCAGCCCGACACTCTCGCCATGGTCAATCGAGAAGCTGATGCCGTCGACGGCACGGAAGATGTCCTCCTCGACCGGCGGCTTGCGGCCGAACAATTTTGTGAGCACCGAGCCCGCGCCCTGCCGGGGATATTCCTTGACGAGCTTTTCGACTGACAGGAGGGGCTCTCTCTTCTCGTCACCCCCGGGCTTGACCCGGGGGTCCATCGAGGAAGGAGCATCCTGCGAAGATTGATGGATGGCCGGGTCAAGCCCGGCCATGACGGGCGGAGATGTTGGCGCCTCCTCCGGCAACAAGTCCCTGAGCGACACCCCGATCCGCGGCGTCGCGCGCATCAGCTTCTTCGTATAGTCGTGCTGGGGCGCGGCGAAGATGTCGGCCGACTTTGCGGTTTCGACCACGCGGCCCTTCTCCATCACGATGACGCGGTCGCAATAGGCGGCGGCGAGGCCGAGATCGTGCGTGATCAGGATCGTCGACATCGATCGGCGCCGGGTCAGCTCGACGATCAGGTCCATCACCGCCTTTTGGGTCGTGACGTCGAGGCCGGTGGTCGGCTCATCCGCGATCAGGAGCTGCGGGTTGCAGGCCAGCGCCAGCGCGATGACGACGCGCTGGCACATGCCGCCGGACAGCTCGAACGGATAGGCATGATAGCGCTCGCGCGGACGCGCGATCTTGACCTGCTCCAGCGCCTCGATCGCCTTCTCGCCGCGATCGGTGACCTGCGCCTGCTGCACATGCTGGCGCAGCACGTCCTCGATCTGGTGCCCGACCTTGCGGATCGGATTGAGCGCGGCGCGCGGATTCTGGAAGATCATCGAGACTTCGCGGCCGCGCAGATCGCGCATCTGGCTCTCGGTCGCCGCCTTCACATCAATGCCGGAGAACATCACCGAGCCGTCGGCGATCCGTCCGGCGCGGTCGAGGATGCGCATTACGGCATATGACGTCACCGACTTGCCGGAGCCGGACTCGCCGACGATGCCGACGGTCTCGCCCTTGCCGACGGAGATGCTGACGTGCTGTACCGCCTTGACGATGCCGCGACGCGTCGTGAACTCGACGGTGAGGTCGCTGACGTCGAGCAGGGGCTGGGGGGTCATGCGCGGCTCCCCTCATGCGAGGCGTCATCCAAAAATCTGCAAAACAACCCCATGCAAAGTAGCGAAACGGTAGCGCAACACCGCGTTGAGACAGTCATCACGTCCTCCGCTGCGGGTCGACGATGTCGCGCAGGCCGTCGCCGAGCAGGTTGAAGCAGAACACCGCGATCATCAGCGCAAGGCCCGGGAATAGCGCGATCCACCATTCGCCTGAGACCATGAAGCCCGCGCCCTCGGCAACCATGATGCCCCACTCCGCGGTCGGCGGCCGGACGCCGAGGCCGATGAAGGAGAGTCCCGCGGCATTGAGGATCGCGTAGCCCATGGTCAACGACATCTGCACGATCATGATCGGCATGATGTTGGGCAGGATGTGCCCGAGCAGGATGCGGTATTCTCCATTGCCGGACAGCCGCGCCGCCTGGACGAAGCCGGCGTTGCGGCGGACGTTGGCTTCTGCGCGTGCGACGCGGGCATAGAGCGGAAAGTTCACGATCGCGGTGGCGATGATGATGTTCTGCACGGTATTGCCGAGCGCCGCGACGATACCCATCGCCAGCACGAACAGCGGGAACGCCATGATGGTGTCGGCGATGCGGCCGACGATGCGATCGGTCCAGCCGCCGAAATAACCGGCGGCGATGCCGGCGAGGCCACCCATCAGGAATACCAGCACCACGGAGGCGACCGCGATGAAGGTATCGAGCCGGGTTGCCACGATGACGCGGCTGAAGATGTCGCGGCCGAGCTGATCGGTGCCGAACCAGTGCGCGGCGGACGGTGGCTTCAATGCAGCCGCGGTGTTCGAGGCAAGCGGGTCATACGGCACCAGGTAGGGCCCGAACAGCGCGGCGAACATGATCAGGATCAGCAGCGCGAAGGCAAAGCCGGTGACCTTGTTCTCGCTCAGCACATAGCGGGTCTGCTCGATGATTGCGGCGAGCCCGGATGTCCGCGTAGGACCGACAGGCTCAACAGTGGGGGCAACGCTGCTCATCTGTCCTCCCTAGCCTTCCAGCCGCACGCGCGGATCGATCACGCCATAGAGGATGTCGATCAGGAGATTGAGCAGCACGTACATGACCGCCATGGTCAGCACGAAGCCCTGTACGGGTGCGAAGTCCGACGCGATCAGCGCCTCGACCGCGTAGGAGCCGATGCCGGGCCAGGCGAACACCTTCTCCACCAGCACATTGGCCCCGAGCAGGAAGGAGAACACCATGCTGAGCGTGGTGATGACCGGCAGCATCGCGTTGCGGAAGGCGTAGGTCACGATCACCTTGCCGGGCGACAGGCCGCTGGCGCGCGCGGTGCGGACGAAATCGGACGCCAGCACCGCCAGCATCGAGGCGCGCGTCATGCGCGCGATCGGCGCCAGCGAAAAGATCGCGAGCGTCACCGCCGGCAGGATCAATTGGCTGAACGCCGAACGGAACGCCTCGAAGTCGCGCGCGATGAGTGTGTCGATGAGATAGAAGCCGGTGACGGTCGGCGGCGTACTGTAGAACACGTCGAGCCGGCCGAGCGGCGCCGGCGACCAGCCGAGCCGGAAGTAGAACACGTAAACCAGCACCAGCCCGGTGAAGAACACCGGCAGCGACACGCCGGCCGTCGTGGTGACGCGGCAGAGATGATCTATCCAGGAGCCCGGCCGCGTCGCCGCCAGCACGCCGAGCGGGATCGCGATCACGATCGAGACAACGAGGCCGAGCAGCGTGAGTTCGGCCGATGCCGGCAGGCGGTTGCGCAGCTCGGCGGCCACCGGCTGCCCCGTGGTGAGCGACGTGCCGAGATCGCCATGGGCGAGATCGTTGGTGTAGCGGACGAACTGCTCGATCAGCGGCTTGTCGAAGCCGAGCTTCTTCCTGATCTGGTCGACCGCTTCCTTGGTTGCCGCTGGCCCAGCGAAATACGCCGCCGGATCGCCCGGCAGCGCGCGGGTCAGCAGGAACGTCACAATCACCACCCCGATCAGCGACGGGATCGCAAACAGCAGCCGCTTGCCGATGAGGGTCAGCATGGCGTGCTCCTGATGGCATCAGGCAAAGCCACAACGGGACTGTCAGGGCTCCCTCCCCCCTTGTGGGGGAGGGTTGGGGAGAGGGGTGCCGCTTGCTCCGATGCCAGACAGAACGCCCCGCTGATCCACGCGTGATGCTGAGGATGGTTGGGCACGATCTCGCCTGGCGTCATCCTTGCGCGTTTGCGGCGCACCCCTCTCCCCACCCTCCCCCACAAGGGGGGAGGGAGCCTGAGAGGCGCGCTCACCTCACTTGAGTAAGCGGCCCACGCCGACGTGTCGCGGACGATCAGCATGCGCACCTCACCCCTTGGCCATCGCGCGGTAGTCGAGGCGGCGGTGGAACCAGTATTGGTAGCCCGAGATGTTCTTCTGCATCGCGACGTTGACGAACGGCTGATACAGCGGGATGCGCGGGATGTCAGTGTAGGCCAGATCGACGAAACCCTTGACGTCGGCGTCGTAGGCCGCGGTGTCGCCGTTGGCGGCAGCGATGCGGGCGCCGTCGATGAGCTTGTCCATCTCCGGCGACTTGTAGCTCATCGTGTTGAAGATCGAATTGTTGCCGTGATAGCACCAGTAGAAGAAGTACTCGGGGTAATCGAGCCAGCCCGAGAACACGTTGGTGAACAGCGGCATTTCCTTCTTGGTGAGCTCGGTGCGCCAATTGGCGCCTGGCACCTTGTTGATGGTGGTCTTGATGCCGAGCTGCGCGAGGCTCTCCTGCACCAGCACGCAGAGCGGCTCGTTGACCCCTGCGAAATTCAGGTCGAACGAGATCGTTGTCTCGAAGCCGTTGGCGTAGCCGGCCTCCGCGAGCAGCGCCTTGGCCTTCTCCATGTCGGTGAAATATTTGGTCGGCTGCGGCCAGGCGACCTCGGTCGGCTTGTCCTTTGCCGCGCCGAACATCGGGTTGGCGAGGCCGAACAGCACCGCATCCATGATCTTCTGATACGGCATCGCGTAAGCCATCGCCTGCCGCACCTTCGGATTGTCGAACGGTGGCTTGGTCACGTTCATGCCGATGTACTGGATGCCGTTGGAGAACGGCAGCGAGACCACGTTGAGCTTGCCGTTCGTCTTCATCTCCTGGAAGTCCTTGAACGGCAGTTCGTAGGAGATATCGGCATCGCCGCGTTCGAGCAGCGCGCGGCGGTTGCCGGCCTGCGGCACCATGCGCCAGATCACGCGCTTGATCTTCGGCATCGGACCGCAGACCCAGTCGTCGTTGCGCTCCATGACCACTTCGGTGCCCGCGGTCCATTTGGTCACCTTGTAGGCGCCGGAGCCCGCGGTCTGCTGCTTGGTGAATTCGAGGCCCCAGGGATCCTTCTCGCTGGCGTTCTTCTTCACCAGCTCGGAGTTGACGACACAGGGCACGATGACAGCGAGGTCGGGGATCGTGAGCTTGTCCTTCTTGAGGAAGTCGACGCGCACGGTGTGGTCATCGACGACAACGAACTGCTCGGGCTTGGTCAGCGAGCCCGCGCTCATCTGGAAGGTCGGGAAGCCGCCGACGCTGACGGCACGGTCGAGCGACCATTTGACGTCCTTCGCCGTCACCGGCGTGCCGTCGTGGAATTTGGCGTTCTTGCGCAGCTTGAAGGTGACCGACATGTCGCCGATGTTGAAATCCTCGGCGAGCTCGGGCTTGAACTTGTCGCGGTCGTAATAGGGCACGCCGCCCGGACCGCTCTTCATCTCGTGGCTGATCAGCCGGTCGTAGCAATTCCACGACACCTCGTAGCCGGGCACGTTGGTGCCGACACCGTGGATGTCGAGATTGTTGGGACCGCCCTCGGAGACGATCAGCAGCGTCTCGGAGCGCGCGTCGGCCTTGGCCGGCGACCAGATCGCGGGCGCGGTCGGCGCCAGCGCCCCCGCGGCCAGCCCAGACACCGATTTGAGGAAATCGCGACGCTTCATGTGATGCTCCAACGCCCTTGAGAACGGCCTTGGAACTCAGATCGCAAGGATTGTGCCAACCCTTAACGAAACCTTATGAGGCGCTAACACGCTGGAGATATAGGAAAAATCGTCGAAGGTATCTTGTTCTGACGTCAATCTGCCCGGCATGCATTGCATACAAAGAAGGGCTATCTGCTCAATAGATAAGCAGACTTTAGGTGCTGCTCGCTTTCTGGCCGGCGACCGATGTCAGTCAGGCCAGATCAGCTCCTGCAACTGTACGAAATCATCGACCCGATCCGGCCAACCCGCGATGCAGATGTGCCGGAGCGGATCGCTGGCCGAGTGGAGCATCATAAGCGCCATCAGCCGCCGCTTCAGCGCGAAATTCACCTCGCTGCGCGGGATACCGTAACCGTCGAACAGGCTGCGCACCCGGCGCGGATGACCGGCAGCCATGAAGGCGCTGGGGCCGAGCAGATCATACTCGCCCCATCCGGTCCGGACGTCGCCGAAGTCGAACAGGCCGGCGACGTGCCAGCCGTCGGCCCGGCGGCCGAGCAGAAAATTCTCCGGGATGTACTCGCCGGTCAGGATCATCGGCGGCGCGTGCATCGGGATCAACTCAGTGGCGTCACGCAGGAGATCATCGAGCGAGGTGAGGAATTTCGCAGGCAGGCCGAGCCACTCATGCCGCGCCCGGCACTGCGCCATCTGTCCGCGCATGAAGGCCTCCCAGCACGGCTCGATCGCAAGCAGGCTGCCGGGCGGCACGCGCTGCACCTCGGCAATCACGGCGCCGATCTCGCCGAGCACGCGCTCGCGCTCAGCTTCCGACAGCGATGGCCACACCTCCGAGCCGACGGTGCCAGCGAGGTGCGTGATGACGAGATAGGGCCAGCCGTCGCGCTCGCCCTCCGCGACAAGATCGGGGATCGGAATGCCGAGCCGTCCGCCCAGCTCGGCAAGCGCGCCGCGCTCGGACGCGAATTGCGGGCGCAGAAACGGCGGAAACAGTTTCAGGATCAGCTCACCGTCGAGCCCGACGACGAGGTTGGTGCCGGTCGAGAACACATGCGGCGTGCCAAAGGATAGCCCGTGGCTGTCGGCGATATCGCGCGCGACCGGTAGCCAGCGCGACGTGTCACCGCGCCAAGCGCGGTAGGTGTCGTAGTCGGTGATGGGCGGAAGGGATATCATTTCAAGGAATCTCGTAGCCCATTCCATCCCCGTCATCCTGAGGTGCGAGCGGAGCGAGCCTCGAAGGATGAATCGGCCCGACTGGTGGCCGTCGATCCTTCGAGACGCCGCTTCGCGGCTCCTCAGGATGACGGAGAAACAGTTGAGCAGCTTGGATGCCCCTCATCGGTCCGGATTGGCGCGCTCGAACTGGCGCAGCAGGCGGTTGCCGCGCTCGACGGCGTTGTCCATCGCGGCCTGCGCCGAACGCTTGCCGGCGAACACCTGCTCGAGCTCCTCCTCGATCACGTCGCGGATCAGGACGAACGAGCCGAGCCGAATGCCCTTGGAATTGTCGGTCGGCGGCTTCAGCGTGACCTCCTCGATCGAGATCGAGGCACCTGGATTGCGCTCGTAGAATCCCTGCGTACGACTGAGATCGAATGCGGCGCGGGTGATCGGCAAATAGCCGGTGTTCTGGTGCCAGGCGGCCTGCACCTCCGGCCGCGACAGATAGGCGAAGAATTTTGCCACCCCCGCATATTCGGCGCGCGGCCGGTCGCGCAGCACCCACAGCGTCGCACCGCCGATGATCGAATTCTGCGGCGCGCCCTGCACGTCAGGCTCATACGGCATCATGCCGTAGCCGACCTCGAATTTCGAATTGGCCTGGATGTCGGCGCGCGTTCCTGACGAGCCGATGAAGATCCCGCATTCGCCCTTTTGAAAACGCGGCTCGGCCGCCTGCCCGCGGCCGCTGTAATCGAAGGTCTTGTCGGCCTGCCATTGCGCCAGCTGCGCGATGTGGCGCAGCACGATCGGGTTGTTGAAGACCAGCTGCGCGTCGAGCCCGGCAAAGCCGTTGGACCTGGTCGCGATCGGCAAATTGTGAAAGGCGGAGAAGTTCTCGACATTGATCCAGGACGGCCATGACGTGGTCACGCCGCACATCGCACCCGCGGCACGCAGTCGTTTGGCGGCGACGCCGAGCTCGGGCCAGGTCTTCGGAGGCACGCTCGGATCGAGCCCGGCGGAGCGGAACATATCCTTGTTGTAATACAGGATCGGCGTCGAGGCGTTGAACGGGAACGACAGCATGTTGCCGTCGACATCGGCATAGTAGCCGGCCACCGCAGGCAGATAGGCCGACGGCGCGAACGCCGCCGACTGATCGCGCATCAGCTCGAACACCGGATAGATCGCGCCGCGCGCCGCCATCATGGTTGCGGTGGCAATCTCGTTGACCTGAACGATCGCCGGCTGGCTGCGCGAGCGGAACGCGAAGATCGCCGCGGTGACGGTCTCGGTGTAGTTGCCCTTGTAGGCCGGCACGATCCGGTAGTCGGATTGCGCGGCGTTGAAGTCGGCGGCGAGTTTTTCGAGCTGCTTGCCGAGCTCACCCGACATCGCGTGCCACCACATGATCTCGGTCGCCGCTTGCGCTGGTGCCACAAGCAGAAGGGTCGCGACGGCGAGATACAACAGCTTCAAGGCGAACTTCACAACGAGTCGTTCCCGGATGCCAACACGCGGTCATACGGTGCTACAACCGTAAATTCAATCGACACCGCAGGTTGCAGCGCCGTTCTAGCGTTTGGCCGATGGGCGAACCACTGCCATTCTGCTAAAAGCGTTGAACCTTTTGCTCCCGCCCTGGACACAAATCACAAGGGGAATTGTAACCAGTGTACCGCCGCGCCGGCCTTTCGCGGACAATAACGCTTGCCGTCGCGCTGTTATTCACAGCGGTCTCGACGAGCGCTTTTGCGCGCGAATTCCGCACCGCCGATACCCAGAATGAGGACTATCCGACGGTCCAGGCGCTGAATTACATGGACCGGCTGATCGCCGAACGCACCGGCGGCCGGCACCACATCGTGGTCTTCCATTCCCGCCAACTCGGCGAGGAAAAGGAGACGCTGGAGCAGACCCGGGCCGGCGCCATCGATCTGAACCGGACCAATGTCGCGCTGATCGGAACCATGGTGCCTTCCGTGAACGTGCTGGCGATGCCGTTCCTGTTTCGATCCCTTGAGCACCTGCAGCATGTGCTGGATGGACCGATCGGCAACGACATCCTGAACAGCCTCGAGGCCCACGGCTTCGTCGGGCTGACCTTCTACGATTCCGGCGCCCGCTCGATCTACAACACAGTCCACCCGGTGCGTTCGCTCGACGATCTCAAGGGGCTGCGGCTGCGGGTGCAGCAATCCGAGCAGATGTCGGACATGATCCACGCGCTTGGTGCCCAGCCGATCCAGATGGCCTACGGCCAGGTGCTGACCGGGCTCGCCAACCGGCTGATCGACGGCGCGGAGAACAACTGGCCGTCCTTCGTCACCACCGGCCACTACAAATACGCCGGCTACTACACCCTGACCCAGCACACCGTGAGCCCCGAAGTGCTGGTGATGTCGCGCAAGGCCTGGGCCAGCCTCACGCCGGATGAACAGATCATCTTCCGCGAAGCCGCGCAGCGCTCCAGCCTCTACATGCGCGAGAAGTGGCGGGAGCTCGAGGAGCGCTCGCGCAAGCAGGCGGAGCTGGCGGGCGTCAAGGTCGTGACCGATTTCGACCGCAAGCCGTTCGAGGCAGCGGTGGCCGGCATCTATGCCAAGGCGGAGCGCGATCCGGCGATATCAGCGCTGATCGAACGCATCCGCAATATGGAGTGACCGGATCTTGGACGCGCCCAAACAGGACGGGACGAAGCGACGGCGGGCGGCCTTTGGGCCGCAGGGCCGCTTCCGCATCGTCCAGCTCCTGCGTGCGGTGCCGATCCGCTGGCGCATTCTTTCGATCGCGCTGCTCAATTCCGCGGTCGTGATCGTGCTCGCGGTGCTGATCTGGAACGGCGCGAAGGTGCTCGGCTCGGCCTGGGACGATGTCCGCCAGGTCCGTGAATCCGACAAGATCCTGGCCAAGCTCGAAAGCGAGACCAGCCGTCTGCAGAACCTGATCCATCGCTACATCAACCAGCCGAGCCCGGACCTGTTCGCGGAAATCCTGCTGCTGCGCGAAGCCGTGCTCGGCACGCTGACCAACCGGGCCTCGACCGACCCGATGCTGTCGGGCTCGGTCGAGCAGCTGGAGCGCGTCACCAGCCGTTTCCTCGACGGTTTCGGTGAATTGCGCACCGTGCAGACCAAGATCTCCAAGACCTATGACGAAGAGGTGCTGACGCCGACCAGGGACATGGCCGGGCTCTATTCGATCATCGAGGGCGCCACCGGCCATCGCGACGCACTGATCTGGCCCGCGCTCGGCAAGTCGCGCGAAGCCTTCACGTCGCTTTTGGTCGCCGCCAACGCCTACTATCTCTCGCTGGCCTCCTCGTCGGCCGAGGAAGCCCGCCGCAACATCGATACGATCGAGAAGACGATCCCCGTCATGACCGATATGGCGGAGAACGATCTGCAGCGCATGGCGTTGGCGCGGCTCAAGGTCAAGACCGCCGAGCTGCGCGACGGGCTCGGCAAGCTCAGCGAACAGCTCACCAACCGCACCGATCTGTTGCGCAACTCGATCGACGCCAGCCAGGCCGATGCGATCGGCGCGATCGACGATCTCTCGGTGAAGATGCGCCAGCGCGAGCAGAAGGCGCAGGAGACATTCGACAGGACGCTGACGTCGATCTCGCGCCGGGTGCTGTCGATCGCCGTGATCTTCCTCGGCGTCATCATGTCGGCCGGCGTCATGATCGCATTGTCGATCCGGCTGCCGCTGGCGCAGATCATGGCTGCGATGCGCACCATCACCTCGGGCGATCTCGACCGGCCGGTGCAGGGCACCTCGGCCAAGGACGAGGTCGGCGCCATGGCGCGTGCGGTCGAGGTGTTCCGCGAAAACGCGATCGCCAAGCGCAAGACCGAGGACGAGCTGCGCAACGCCAAGGAGAAGGCCGAGAGCGCGCTGCTCGAGCTCAACGCCGCGCAGCAGAACCTGATCGATGCCGAGCGCCTCGCCGCGCTCGGCGGCCTCGTCGCGGGCGTCGCCCACGAGGTCAACAACCCGATCGGCATCAGCCTGACGGTCGCCTCGAGCTTTGCCCGCCGCAGCGAGATGTTCGAGAACGATCTGAAGACCGAGCCGCTGCGCCGCTCCAAGCTCGACGAATTCGTGCGCGCCTCGCGTGACGCATCGCAGCAACTGGTCTCGAATCTGCAGCGCGCCGGCGAACTGATCCAGTCGTTCAAGCAGGTCGCGGTCGATCGTTCGCATGCCGAACGCCGCCAGTTTGCCTTGAGCGAAGCGACCGATCAGATCGTGGCGAGCCTGCGGCCGGTGCTTAAGAAGGCCGCGATCGCGCTGTCCGTCGATGTGCCCGACGGGCTCCTGATCGACGGCTATCCCGGCGCCTATGGGCAGATCTTAACCAATCTTTTCCTCAACGCTGTCAATCATGCCTTCGCCAACGGCCGCTCCGGCAACATCACGATCTCGGCGCGCGGTCGCGGCGCTGATGACGTCGAGATCATCTTCGCGGACGACGGGGCTGGCATGACGCCGGACGTGCAGCGACAGGCGTTCGACCCGTTCTTTACGACGCGCCGCAACGAAGGTGGTACGGGCCTCGGCCTCCATATCGTCTATAACCTCGTCACCCAGCAACTCGGCGGACGCATGATGCTGGAGTCAAGGGTAGGACAAGGCACCACTTTTCGCATTATCATGCCCAGGATCGCCAAGGGTGAGCCCACGATCACTGACGCAGCAGCCGACGGAACCAGTCAATGGCCGAACAGGACGATGTCCTCCAACTGATCGACGACACCGAGAGCCCCCCGGAGGACTCGCCGGTACGGAAATGGAAGATCGCCGTGATCGACGACGATCACGCTGTCCACGAAGGCACCCGTTTTGCGCTCAGCGACTACAATCTGAACGGCGCGACGCTGGAGATCCTGTCGGCCTACTCTGCGGCTGAAGGCCGCACGGTGATGCGGGACAACCCCGACATCGCAGCCGTGCTGCTCGACGTCATCATGGAGACCGACGTCGCCGGCCTCGAGCTCGTCGAATACATCCGCAACGAGATCAAGAACGAGACTGTCCGCATCATCCTGCGCACCGGCCAGCCCGGCCAGGCCCCGGAGCGGCGTGTCATCGTGCAATACGACATCAACGACTACAAGGCGAAGACCGAGCTCACTGCCGACAAGCTGTTCACCTCGCTGACCGCGGCGCTGCGCAGCTACCAGCAGCTCGAGCGCATGGTGCAGACCAGGCGTGGCCTCGAGATCATCATCGACGCGGCCTCGACGCTGTACGACTTCAAGTCGATGCAGCGGCTGGCCGAGGGCGTGCTGACGCAACTCGCCTCGCTGCTCAATGTCGATTGCGCAGGGATCCTGGTGCTGCGCGACGACGGCAATTCGGCGGCCGCCGATTTCTCGGTGCTGGCCTGCTCGGGCTGCTATAGCCGCTTCATCGGCACCACGTCGTCGAAGGCGCTCGATCCCGACCTGCGGCACATGGTGGAGGAAGCCTTCCAGCGCCGCAAGAACGAGTTCGCCGACCACCGCAGCGTGCTCTATTCGCGCACCGGCAGCGGCCGCGAGGTCGTGGTGCTGCTGCAGGCCGAGCGCCAGCTCTCCGACACCGACCGCGCGCTGGTCGAGATCTTCTCGAGCCGGCTGTCGATCGCGTTCGACAACGTGATCCTCTACCAGCAGCTGCACGAGGCCAACAGCCAGCTCGAGGACCGCGTCGCGCAGCGCACCCGCGCGCTGATGCAGGCCAACCGGCGGCTGTCGGCGCAATGGCTGCGGCTGCAGCGCGCCAACGGCTTCAAGAACGAAATCCTCGGCACTGTCGCCCACGATTTGAAGAACCCGCTCGGCGTGATCCTCGGCCGCACCGAGATGCTGACCGAATTGATCGGCGCCGGCTCGCCGAAGGAAAGCGTCACCTCCCAGGTCGAGCACATCAGGGACGCCACCAAGCGGCTGACCTCGATGGTCGACCATTTGATCTCGGATGCGATGGCCGACGCCTTCGACATCACCATCCGCCGCGAGCCGGTCGACATCGCGGCCCTCGTCAACGAGGTCACCGAGGCCAATTTGCCCTCGGCCGTCAACAAGCAGCAGAGCATCTCGGTCACGGGACCGCAGCACTTCGTCACGATGTGCGACTCCGACCGGATCCGCGAGGCGATCGACAATTTGGTCAGCAACGCCATCAAGTACTCGCCGATCGGCGGCAAGATCACGGTCGCGGTCAGCCACGAGGGCGAAGACACCGTGATCCGGATCTCCGACCAGGGCCCCGGCCTCAGCCCCGAGGATCTCGGCCGGCTGTTCGGCCGGTTCCAGCGGCTGTCGGCCAAGCCGACCGCGGGCGAAAGCTCGACCGGGCTCGGCCTTTCGATCGTCAAGCGCATCATCGACATGCATGGCGGCCATGTGACCGCACAGAGCCCGGGCCCCGGACAGGGGTCGACCTTTACGGTTACACTGCCGGCGACAGAGACATCATGAACCAGAACCCGCATATCTTCATCGTCGACGATGAGGCGCCGGCCCGCGAGATGGTCGGCGATTACCTCAAGATGCACGGTTTCGGCGTGACGCTGTGCGATGGCGGCAAGAGCCTGCGCAAGGAGATCGAGAGCAGCACGCCCGATCTCGTGGTGCTGGACCTCAACATGCCCGAGGAAGACGGCCTGTCGATCATTCGCGACCTCAAGAGCAAGATCAACGTCCCCGTCATCATGCTGACAGCTACTGCCAGCCCGATCGACCGTGTCGTCGGGCTGGAGCTCGGCGCCGACGATTACGTGGCAAAGCCCTGCGAACTGCGCGAGCTGATGGCGCGCATCCGTTCGGTGCTGCGGCGGAGCGGGCCCGCGAAATCAGCCGCGCCGGAACCGGCGAGCGCCAAGGCCGAAAAGGAGCAGTTGGTGCGGTTCGGCACCAAATGGCTCGATCTCGAGGCCCAGGCGCTGCGCGACGACGAGGGCAATGAGCACCCGCTGACGGCCTCCGAATTCGGCCTGCTCAAGGTGTTCGCCGCCAACCCGAAGCGCGTGCTGTCCCGCGAACGGCTGCTGGAACTCGCCAATGCGCGCGACGCGGAAGCCTTCGACCGCGCCGTCGACCTGCGCATCATGCGCATCCGCCGCAAGATCGAATTCGACCCGACCAAGCCATCGGTGATCCGGACCATCCGCGGCGGCGGCTACCTGTTCTCGCCGACCGGCGATAAGGCGTAGTCCGTTCCGCAGCTACCCCGTCACCCTGAGGAGCCGCGAAGCGGCGTCTCGAAGGATGCACGGCCCGGCTGGTGGCCGTCGATCCTTCGAGGCTCGCTCCGCTCGCACCTCAGGATGACGGGACTATGCTCTGCATATCATCCTCGAATTTATCGATTTGGCTGTGCGGCACACCCGGAATCCACACATGTAAGGCTGTCAATCCGCGCAAAAATCCCTAAGTTTCGGCCATGCCGAAAACAGCCTCCCAAGACCCCGCCAAATCAGCCCCGAAGACCGCAGCCAAGCCCGTCGCCGCCAAGCCTGCGGCGAAGGGCGACCACGTCTTCCTGGTCGATGGTTCGGGCTACATCTTCCGCGCCTATCACGCGCTGCCGCCGCTGAACCGCAAGTCCGACGGGCTGCAGGTCAATGCCGTGCTCGGCTTCTGCAACATGCTGTGGAAGCTGCTGCGCGACATGCCGGAGGACCACCGGCCGACCCATCTTGCGATCATCTTCGACAAGTCGGAGATCACGTTTCGCAACAAGCTCTATCCCGATTACAAGGCGCACCGGCCGCCGGCGCCCGACGATCTGATCCCGCAATTCGCGCTGATCCGCGAGGCGGTGCGCGCCTTCGAGCTGCCCTGCCTCGAGCAGGCCGGCTTCGAGGCCGACGATCTGATCGCGACCTATGCGCGGCTTGCCACTGAGCGCGGCGCGACCACGACGATCGTGTCATCGGACAAGGATCTGATGCAGCTCGTCAACGACAAGGTCGTGATGTACGACACGATGAAGGATCGCCGCATCGGCCGCGACGAGGTGATCGAGAAATTCGGCGTGCCGCCGGAGAAGGTGGTCGAGGTGCAGGCCTTGGCCGGCGATTCCACCGACAACGTGCCCGGCGTGCCCGGCATCGGCATCAAGACCGCAGCCCAGCTGATCATCGAGTATGGCGATCTCGATCAGCTCTTGTTCCGCGCCGGCGAGATCAAGCAGCCGAAGCGGCGCGAGGCGCTGCTCGAGAACGCCGAGAAGGCGCGCATCTCGCGCCAGCTCGTGCTGCTCGACGACAAGGTCGATCTCGAGGTGCCGCTCGATGACCTCGCCGTGCACGAGCCCGACTCGCGCCGGCTGGTCGCCTTCCTTAAGGCGATGGAGTTCTCCACCCTCACCCGCCGCGTCGCCGACTATGCGCAGATCGATCCCGCCAATGTCGATGCCGATCCCGGCAACAAGAGCGGCGCCAGCGTGTTCTCGCCGCTGCCGCCGTCGGATGTGACGCCCGCGCCGGGAGACGCGCCGACATCGGCTGCAGCACCGCTTCTGAAGGCCAAGCCGACCGGTGCACGCGACGACAAGAACTCCAGCCTGAAGGGCACGCCGGCAACGCTGGCCGAGGCCCGCGGCGAGGCGATCCGCAAGACCGGCTTCGATCGCAAGGCCTATCAGGCGATCGGCAGCCTCGAGCAGCTCAACGCCTTTGTCGCGCGCGCGCACGACACCGGCTACATCGCGATCGAGGCGATGTCGGAATCGATCGATCCGATGCAGGCCGAGCTGTCTGGACTGGCGCTCGCCGTGGCGCCCAACGATGCCTGCTACATCCCGCTCAGCCACAGAGAGCCTGGCGGCGGCGCCGGGCTGTTCGATGCCGGCCTCGCGCCCGGCCAGATCAAGACCACTGATGCACTGAAGGCCTTGAGGCCGCTGCTGGAGTCCGCCGGAATCCAGAAGGTCGGCTTCAACGTCAAGTTCACCTCGGTGACCTTGGCGCAACACGGCGTCACGCTGCGCAACATCGATGATGCCCAGCTGATGTCCTACGCGCTCGATGCGGGGCGCGGCTCGCACGCGCTGGAGGCGCTCGCCGAGCGCTGGTTCGGGCATGCCGTCGTCAGCTACGGCGGCCTCGTTGGCAGCGGCAAGGGCAAGCTGACCTTCGATCAGGTCACGATCGACAAGGCCACCGAATATGCGGCCGAAAGCGCCGATGTCATTTTGCGGCTATGGCGGGTGCTGAAGCCCCGCCTCGTCGCCGAGCGGATGACGACGGTGTATGAGACGCTGGAGCGGCCGCTGGTCTCGGTGCTGGCGCGGATGGAGCGGCGCGGCATCTCGATCGATCGGCAGGTGCTGTCGCGGCTGTCGGGCGATTTCGCCCAGACCGCCGCGCGGGTCGAGGCCGAGATCCAGGAGATCGCCGGCGAGCCGGTCAATGTCGGCAGTCCGAAGCAGATCGGCGACATCATCTTCGGCAAGATGGGATTGCCCGGCGGCACCAAGACCAAGACCGGCGCCTGGTCGACCACAGCGCAGGTGCTCGACGATCTCGCCGAGCAGGGCCACGACTTCCCGAAGAAGATCCTGGAATGGCGCCAGGTCTCGAAGCTGAAATCGACCTACACCGACGCGCTGCCGAACTATGTCAATCCGCAGACCCATCGCGTGCACACGACCTACGCGCTGGCCGCGACCACAACAGGCCGGTTGTCGTCGAACGAGCCGAACCTGCAGAACATCCCGGTGCGAACCGAGGACGGCCGCAAGATTCGTCGCGCCTTCATCGCGACACCCGGCCACAAGCTGGTGTCGGCCGACTACTCCCAGATCGAGCTGCGGCTGCTCGCCGAGATCGCCGACGTGCCGGTGCTGCGCCAGGCATTCCGTGACGGGCTCGACATTCACGCCATGACCGCCTCCGAAATGTTCGGCGTGCCGATCAAGGACATGCCGAGCGAGGTGCGGCGCCGCGCCAAGGCGATCAATTTCGGCATCATCTACGGCATCTCGGCGTTCGGCCTCGCCAACCAACTCGGCATCGCGCGCGAGGAAGCCTCGGCCTACATCAAGAAGTATTTCGAGCGCTTCCCGGGCATCCGCGCCTACATGGACGAGACCAAGGACTTCTGCCGCCGCAATGGCTATGTCACGACGCTGTTCGGCCGCAAGATGTACTACCCGGATATCAAGGCGTCCAACGCCTCGGTGCGCGCCTTCAACGAACGCGCCTCGATCAACGCGCGCTTGCAGGGCACCGCGGCCGACATCATCCGCCGCGCCATGATCCGCGTCGAGGACGCGCTCGCCGAGAAGAAGCTCTCGGCGCAGATGCTGCTGCAGGTGCATGACGAGCTGATCTTCGAGGTGCCCGACAACGAGGTCGCGGCGACGCTGCCCGTGGTGCAGAAGGTGATGCAGGACGCGCCGTTCCCTGCGGTGATCCTGTCACTGCCGCTGCAGGTCGACGCCCGTGCCGCGAACAACTGGGACGAGGCGCATTGAGCGAAGTCGAAAGCTTCAGCTGCCCGCTGGGTTGGAGGGAGGTCGTTGGCCGACCTCCATCCCTTGCTTGCCTTCGCGCTGACCGCTCTCGTCATCGAGATCACGCCCGGCCCCAACATGACCTACCTCGCCGCACTGTCGCTCTCGAACGGCATGCGGACCGGGTTCGCCGCAGTCGCCGGCATCGCACTTGGCCTGATGACTTACGGCGTGATCGCGTCCTTCGGCCTCGCAGCCGTGATAGACAATTCGCCGCTGCTCTATGGCGTCTTGCGTTGGGGTGGTGTGCTCTATCTGCTGTGGTTGGCGTGGGAGGCCTGGTCGGGCCAAGGCGGCTCGGAAGCGGCCGACCTTAACGAGCGGCCATGGCCAGCCTTCCGTCGCGGCCTGATCACCAATCTGCTCAATCCCAAGGCCGCAGTTTTCTATGTTGCCATATTGCCCGAGTTCGTTCGTCCGGAGGCCGGATCCGTCACATCGCAAACGCTTTTGCTGAGCCTCATCTATGTCGCGATCGCAACGCTGATCCATGCTGTGATCGTCACCCTGGCCGGGTCGATGCAGTCGATGATCGACGTCGCCAGCAACCGCCGGATCATCCGCGGCGGATTCGCGCTCGCGCTTGTCGGCATCGCTATCTGGTTCGCGGTCGCGACCGGCTAACCGCTAGATTGCTCCGAGAGCAATTCCAACATGGCCGGACGGCGGATGGCACGCTAGAAGTGCGTGTATCCCCTTGCGAGACCCATCATGCCCCACACATCCGCGTTGCTCGGCTTTGCGCTCGTCTGCCTCGGCATGGTGCTGACACCAGGGCCGAACATGATGTATCTGATCTCGCGCTCGATCACGCAGGGTCCGGCGGCCGGCATCGTCTCGCTCGGCGGCGTGGCGCTCGGCTTCGTGTTCTACATGCTGTGCGCGGCGTTCGGCATCACCGCGCTGCTGTTCGCAATTCCCTACGCCTATGACGCGCTGCGTTTCGCCGGCGCCGCCTATCTGCTCTGGCTGGCGTGGCAGGCGCTGAAGCCGGGCGGCCGCTCGCCGTTCCAGGTGAAGGCGCTGAAGGTCGACGGCCCGCGCAAATTGTTCGCGATGGGCTTCATCACCAACCTGCTCAACCCGAAGATCGCGATGCTGTATCTCGCGCTGCTGCCGCAGTTCATCGATCCCGCGGGCGGCAGCGTGCTGACGCAGTCGCTCGCGCTCGGCTCGATCCAGATCGTGATCAGCGTCAGCGTCAATGCGATGATCGCGCTCGCCGCCAGCTCGATCGCCGTGTTCCTCGGCACCCGCCCGACCTGGCTACTGGTGCAGCGCTGGCTGATGGGCACGGTGCTCGCGGGGCTCGCGATGAAGATGGCGCTCGAGGCGCGGCGGGCGTGAGCCCAACTCGTCATGCGCGGGCTTGACCCGCGCATCCATCGCCTGCTCAAGCGGGCGGCAACTAAAGGTTTTTGCGAAGAGGATGGATTGCCGGGTCAAGCCCGGCAATGACACACCCAATCAATCCAGCTTCGCGTCCATGCCCCGCTTCGTCGCGGGGCGGGCCATCAGCGCATCGTACCAGCGCTTGACGTTGGGGAAGTCTGATAGCTCGACCTTGTGGCGCGGATGGCGCCAGGCCCAGCCGAGGATGGCGAAATCGGCCACCGAGAGATCGCCGGCGACGAAATCGCGGCCATCCAGCCGGCGGTCCAGCACGCCATAGAGCCGCCGCGTCTCGGCCATGTAGCGCTTAAGGCCATAGGCGCGGTCCTGCTCGTTCTCCAGCGCGATGAAATGGTGCACCTGGCCCGGCATCGGGCCGAAACCGCCCATCTGCCACATCAGCCACTCATAGACCGGGATCCGCTCCGCCAGCGGTTTCGGCAGGAACTTGCCGGTCTTCTCGCCGAGGTAGAGCAGGATCGCGCCGGACTCGAAGATGCTGACCGGTTTGCCGCCGGGGCCATCCGGATCGACGATCGCCGGGATCTTGTTGTTCGGGCTGATCGCGAGGAAGGCGGGCGCCATCTGCTCGCCCTTGCCGATATTCACCGGGATCACCTTGTAGGGCAGCCCCATTTCCTCCAGCGCCACCGAGATCTTGCGGCCATTCGGCGTGTTCCAGGTGTGCAGCTCGATGGTCATTTCCGCTTCCCTCGCAAGTGTTTGGCGCTTGCTTTAGGGGGAAGCCGGGGGCCGCACAACCCGCGCTTTCCGCACACGGCTGCGCTGAAATGGCGGCGCGGGCACTGTTGACGGCGGGATTTCCCCGCTGGAATGTGCGCCAGAGCGCCGATAGATTGCCGGCCGCCTGAAAGCCCCAAAGAACCCCCAAGGGAAAAAGCCTTTGTCCAAATCAGCCTCCCGCGCCCGCCTCGCCGAGATCATCCGCAAGCGCTCGTTCGGCCGCGGCGAGATCACCTTGGCGTCGGGCCGCAAGAGCGATTTCTATTTCAACCTGAAGCCGACGATGCTCGATCCCGAAGGCGCGGCGCTGCTCGCCGAGCTCACCTATGAGGCGCTGAAGGACGACCGGCTCGATTTCGTCGGCGGGCTCGAGATGGGCGCCGTGCCGCTCGCCGGTGCCATCGCGCAGCTGTCATGGCTGAAGGGTCACCCGATCGCCGCCTTCTTCGTGCGCAAGAAGCCGAAGGAGCACGGCGCGCGGCTCGCCGTCGAAGGGCTCGCCAAGGGCGAGAGCCTGGCGGGCAAGCGCATCGTGATCGTCGAGGACGTCACCACGACAGGCGGCTCGGCGCTGAAGGCGGTGGAAGCCGTGCGTGAGGCCGGCGGCGAGATCGCGCTGGTCTTCACCATGGTCGACCGCGAGGAAGGCGCCACCGAGACGTTTGCCGAAGCCGGCTTGCCGTTCCGCGCGCTCTACAAGGCCGGCGAGTTCCTGAAGGACTGACGGTCTCTCTCCTTCTTGTGACGCAGTCACGCGCAATCAATCGCTCGTTTACCATCCCGCCTTAAGGTGAATCCGCCGGGGCACCTTGTCGCCGCGGCGAGGCGCGTCGGGTGGAGTTGGCGTTGCGTACAGAGTTGAGTGATCGGCGCATGCGGCGCCGCGTGATGCTTGCCGCCGCTGCCTTTGCGGGTTCCGTCCTGGTCGTGCCCGCTCCCGTCTCGGCCGAAGGGCTGTTCGACTTCTTCTTCGGCGGTTCCCAGAAGCAGCAGGGCCGGCAGGCCCCGCCGCAAGCCAATTTCTTCGCCGATCCGTTCGGCCTCAACCAGCAGCCGGAACGGCAAACGTCCGCACCAGTCTCGGGGACGCGCGTGGCCGGTTCCGGGCCGGCGTATTGCGTGCGCAGCTGCGACGGCAAGTATTTTCCGCTGACGATGCGCGGCAACGCGACGCCGTCGCAGCTCTGCCAGGCGTTCTGCCCGGCGAGCGCGACCAAGGTCTATTACGGCGGCCATATCGACAGCTCCGCCTCGGCCACGGGTGAGCGCTACGCCGACAGCGAGAACGCCTTCGCCTATCGCAAGGCGCTGCGCGCCGACTGCACCTGCAACGGCCGCGACCCGGCCGGGCTCGCGCCGGTCGACCTCGCGCTCGATGCCTCGCTGAAGGCCGGCGACGTGATCGCAACCACCGACGGCCTCGTCGCTTACACCGGCGTCCGCGTCGGCAACGAGCAGTCGTTCGACTTCACGCCGATCGCCTCCTATCCCGGGTTGACCGCGGCGGTCCGTGCGCGGCTCGGCGAAATGAGGGTCGCTCCCGTCAGCGCCGAGATCGCCAGCGACGCGCCGCTGCCGGAAACCAGAAGCGATGTCGCGCCCTCGACACCGACGTCTGTTGTGCCGAAGGGCCATGCCGCAAAGCCCGCCAAGCGGGCCGAGGCGAACTGACGGGCGTAAGCCCGTCATTCCGGGGCGCCTCCAAGGGGCGAGGCCGGAACGACGTCACGACGACACTCAGCGCGCCACGATCACGCCGATCACATTGGGCGCGGCCATGTATTTCTCCTCGATCGCAGCCCGCGCCGCAGCGCGGTTCTCCGGATTGAGGAGACCGCGCTTCTCGGCGAGGATCATCCAGCAATAGCCCCACCAGTCGGTCAGCATGCCGTGATCGTCGACCAGGTCGTAACCCTGCTCGCCGGCGAATATCCGCGCATGCGCCTCATCGAGCGAGTCCAGCCAGGCGTGATCCTCGTTGGAGAACAGCTCGTCGCTGAAATCATCCGTGGTGTAGCCCCAGATCGACATGCAGACCGCATTGAACTCGCGGTCGAGCTGGTCATCGTCGATCGGCTGGCGCCGCGAGGCCTGGTGCAGCCGCGACAGCGACCGCGCGAAATCGGCAATCCGGGTCAGAGCGAATTGATCAAAGGCGATGGTGGACATGTAGTCCTCGCGGAGACTTGGAGACCATAGATATTGTGTCGGCGCAGGCGCCGAATCACAATGATATATCAAAGACTTGCTAAAGTGTTCTTAATTCGTTCTGATGGGTTAATGGGCGTCGCCCCGGCGAAGGCCGGGGCCCATAACCACCGCTATCGGACATCTCACGTGACCGGTGCCCGGAAATGAATGCCGCAGTCTATTACGTTTACATTCTCGCCAGCCGCCGCCACGGAACGCTCTACATTGGCGTCAGTAACGATCTTTCCAATCGGCTTACGCTTCATCGCTCTGGACGCGGCTCACAATTCGTCAAAAAGTACGGCGTCACGCGACTGGTTTACATGGAGGTCTACGCTTCACCACAAGAGGCGATCGCACGGGAAAAAGCGCTGAAGGAATGGCGCCGCGACTGGAAGGTTCGCCTGATCGAGCAAGACAATCCGGAGTGGAGCGACCTGTCCCATCTTCTCTGACGGCTGTGGTTATGGGCCCCGGCCTTCGCCGGGGCGACGAGTTGCGGTGACTGCCATTACCCCATGAGAAATGCGGTCGCCGTGCTCGCAGATGCCTGCCCGCAAAGCAATTCGGGCCGCTGAAAATGTCAGCGGCCCGTTGAAAAATTGCTTCGGAATGAAATGCGTCGGAGCTGAAAATGTGCCCGCCCCATGCGCGACAGGTGTGTTTGTAAAGAACTCGTTAAGCCTTGGAAATCCGTATCACTCCGGTGTTCGCGATCGCGCGTGAAAGCGCGTTGTGCGGCCACCTAATTCGCGGCGGACAGCAATTTGTCGCCGCAGGCATTCGCGTAGAACTTGCCGCCGCATTGCCCCTTGATGGCGGCGCAGCGCGCGGCCGGCGATGCGTTCTGCGTCACGCTGAAGCTACAAGTCAGACCGTCGGCGCTGCGGCCCGGTTTGCCCGCTGCGTAGGCCGCGCTGGTCGCCGTGATACACACCATGAGCAACGCCGCGGCTGCGATCTCGATCAGGAGTCTCATCACGCATCCTCCGCCAGATTGCCGCAAGATCCCGGCTTTCACGGCCGATCGTAGCACCGGCAATGACGGTTCCGAAGGCCCCCAAATCGGCCCGGTCCTTGCATAAAATATCGGCAGCGCCATGCACGGCAACGTTCCCCGCGGTTTCGGTCGCCATGCAACGCGCGTATCATCGACTTGGGGCATGATCCGGACACTATGATCGCATCATGATCCGGAAATCTGAACGGCAGGATTGGGCGCTTTGCACGAACAAACAAACTACCCGGCATTGAACCAGCCGATCGACGAGCTGGCGCTGACCGAGATCAAGGGCGCGATCCTCGCCAAGCTCCGGCTCGCGATCGGCAAGGACGCCGGCATGGCGACCAGGCGCGACTGGTACAAGGCGGCGGCGCTGGCGCTGCGCGACCGCATCGTGCACCACTGGCTGACGGCCGAGAAGCAGACCTACGATGCCGGCTCCAAGCGCGTCTATTATCTCTCGCTCGAATTCCTGATCGGCCGCCTGTTCACCGACGCGCTGAACAATATGGGATTGCTGCCGCTGTTCGAGGCGGCGCTCGGCGACCTCGGCGTCGATCTCTCGGACCTGCGCAAATGCGAGCCGGACGCCGCGCTCGGCAATGGCGGTCTCGGCCGGCTCGCTGCCTGCTTCATGGAGAGCATGGCGACGCTGGCGATCCCCGCCACCGGCTACGGCATCCGCTACGATTTCGGCCTGTTCCGCCAGATCATGAACCAGGGCTGGCAGCAGGAATATCCCGATGAATGGCTCGCCTTCGGCAACCCCTGGGAATTCCAGCGCCCGGAGGTGGTCTACAACGTCCACTTCGGCGGCCATGTCGAGCATGTCGACGAGCGCGGCCGCGACCGCGCGACCTGGCACCCCGCGGAAACCGTCGAAGCGATGGCCTACGACACGCCGATCGTCGGCTGGCGCGGCCAGCACGTCAACGCGCTTCGGCTGTGGTCGGCGCACGCGCCCGATCCGCTCAAGCTCGACGTCTTCAACACCGGCGACTACGTCTCGGCCAGCGCCGAGCAGGCGCGCGCGGAAGCGATCTGCAAATTCCTCTATCCCAACGACGAGAGCGCGGCGGGCCGCGAGCTGCGGCTGCGCCAGGAATATTTCTTCGTCTCGGCCTCGTTGCAGGATCTCGTGAACCGGCACCTCGCCTCCGACGGCGGCCTGCGCAACCTCGCGCAGAAGGCGGCCGTGCAGCTCAACGACACCCATCCGAGCCTTGCGGTCACCGAACTGATGCGCATCCTGGTCGACCTGCACAGTTTCCGCTGGGACGAGGCCTGGAAGATCACCGTCGCGACGCTGTCCTACACCAATCACACCCTGCTGCCGGAAGCGCTCGAGACCTGGCCGGTCGAATTGTTCGAGCGGCTGCTGCCGCGGCATCTCGAGATCATCTACCGCATCAACGTCGCCCATCTCGCGCTCGCCGAGGAGCGCTTCCCCGGCGACATCGAATACCGCGCATCCGTCTCGCTGATCGACGAGCGCAGCGGACGCCGGGTGCGGATGGGCCAGCTCGCCTTCGTCGGCTCGCACCGCATCAACGGCGTCTCCGCGATGCATTCCGACCTGATGAAGGAGACCGTGTTCCACGACCTGCATCATCTCTATCCCTCGCGTATCACCAACAAGACCAACGGCATCACCTTCCGCCGCTGGCTGATGCTGGCCAACCCGCGGCTGACCGCGCTGCTGCGCGAGACCTGCGGCGAGGCCGTGCTCGACGACTTCTCGCTGCTCGAACGGCTCGAGACCCACTCCAGCGATCTGGAATTCCAGAAGCGCTTCCGCGACGTCAAGCATCACAACAAGCTGGCGCTGGCGCGGCTGATCGGCGAGCGCAATCACATCAAGGTCGATCCGTCGGCGCTGTTCGACGTGCAGATCAAGCGCATCCACGAGTACAAGCGGCAGCTGCTCAACATCCTGGAGACGATCGCGCTGTACCACGCGATGAAGGACGATCCGGGTGCGAACTGGGTGCCGCGCGTAAAGATCTTCGCGGGCAAGGCGGCGGCGAGCTACCGCTACGCCAAGCTGATCATCAAGCTGATCAGCGACGTCGCCGAGGTCGTCAACAATGACGCTTCGCTCGGCGGCAGGCTGAAGGTCGCCTTCCTCGCCGACTACAATGTCAGCCTTGCCGAGGTGATCATCCCCGCCGCCGATCTCTCCGAGCAGATCTCGACTGCCGGCATGGAGGCCTCGGGCACCGGCAACATGAAGCTCGCGCTGAACGGCGCGCTGACCATCGGCACGCTCGACGGCGCCAATATCGAGATCCGCGACAATGTCGGCGAGGAGAACATCGCGATCTTCGGCCTCGAAGCCGGCGACGTCATGGTCCGCCGCAAGCAGGGGCTCGATGCCAGCGACATCATCCGCAAATCGCCGCGGCTCGAGCGCGCGATCCGCGCCATCGAGAGCGGCGAGTTCTCGCCGGGCGATGCCGCGCGCTTCGCCTCGATCGGGCACGCGCTGCGCTATCTCGACCATTACATGGTCTCGGCCGATTTCGACTCCTACTACGACGCGCAACGCGGCATCGACGCGCGCTGGCAGGTGGTGCCGGCCTGGACCCGCGCCTCGATCCTCAACGTGGCGCGCATGGCATGGTTCTCCTCCGACCGCACCATCCGCGAATATGCCGAGGACATCTGGCACGTGCCGGTACATCCGAGCGCCTCGCCGCAACTCGGCAACCAGCGCGAGGCGAAGGGGTAATCCCGGGACGCGGAAATCGATTACGTCCGACATCATTGAATTCGTCATGCTTGCCGGGCTATTGCATGTCGAGCGTCATTGCTCCCAGCGATGACGGAAGTGCTAGCCAATATTGAAAGATCTGCATGCTCACCAAGGCTCCGCACCTTTTCGATGAAGCCACCACAGTGACTGCCGGCGACAGCCGCTGGCAGGGACGGACCAGCCCGGATTACTGGGCGTTCGTCGGCCCGTTCGGCGGCTGCACCGCCGCGACGATCCTGCGCGCGCTGATGCAGCACCCGCAGCGCGCCGGCGATCCGCTGGCGCTGACGGTCAACTACTGCGCGCCGGTCGCCGAGGGCGTGTTCGATCTCGATGTCCGCCTGGTGAGAAGCAACCGCTCGAGCCAGCACTGGTCGGTCGAGATGACGCAAGGTGGCGGCGAGGTCGCGACGCTGGCGACGGCCGTGTTTGCCGAGCGCCGCCCGTCCTGGTCGCACCAGCCCGCCGAGTTTCCCGGCGCGACCCCGTTCGAAGAGCTGCGGCCCTATCCGAAGCTCGCGATGACCTGGGCCAACCAGTATGATTTCCGCTTCGTCGAGGGCGAACCGAAGTTCGGCGGCGGCGCCGCGAAGCAGCCGTCGAGCCCTTACTCCAAGCTGTGGATCGCCGACCGCGTGCCGCGCAAGCTCGATGCGCTGTCGCTGATGTCGATGTCGGACGCGTTCTTCGGCCGCGTGTTCCACGCGCGGCACGAGCTGGTGCCGTTCGGCACCGTGTCGCTGACCACCTATTTCCACGTCGACGCTGCCGACATGGATGCGGAGGATACCACCCGCGTGCTCGCCACCGCCGACGCCAAGACCTTCCACAAGAGCTATGGCGACCAGCACGGCGAATTGTGGTCGCCCTCCGGCCGCCTGCTCGCCACCACGACGCAGATCGCTTATTTCAAGGCCTAGCGCGTTTTCGAGCGAAGCCTGTCTCGCACTTGATCCGGGATGGGCACCGGTTCGCGGTGAAGAAACGCGTCAAATCTGGACGCACAGCTCAACTATCCACATGGCCGGATTGGACCGGGTTGCCTATTTCAAGGGTTGAGGGAACAGTGGCGCGTCGCTTCTGTTCCACGCCTTTGGGAGCCCCGCCGCATGTCCGAAGCCGACGATTCCGAACCCTCGCGCATCGCCCTGCTCGGCGTTCCCATCGAGATCGGCGCGTCGCAGCCCGGCCCGCTGATGGGCCCGGACGCGCTGCGCACCGCCGGCATCGCGCGGCTGCTCGAGCAGCTCGACTTCCACGTCGACGATCACGGCAACCTTGCGATCCCGGCTGTGGTCGCCGACGGTCCGGTGCCGGCGAACACCAAATTCTACGACGAGGTGAAGACCTGGACCCGCGCCCTCTCGGAGCGCGCCTACTGGCTGGCGCATTCCGGCGCGATCCCGATCTTCATGGGCGGCGATCACTCGCTGTCGATGGGATCGATCAACGGCGTCGCGCGCTACTGGCAGGAAAAGGGCCGGCCGCTGTTCGCGCTGTGGGTCGACGCCCATGCCGACTACAACACGCCGGCCACCACCATCACCGGCAACATGCACGGCATGTCGGCGGCCTTCCTGTGCGGCGAGCCCGGCCTCGACGATTTGCTCGGCGGGCTGCCGCGCGCCTCGATCCCGCCGGATCAGCTCGACCTGATCGGCACCCGCTCGGTCGATCCGCTGGAGCGCAAGCTGCTGCGGCAACGCAACGTCTCGATATCAGACATGCGCCAGATCGACGAGTTCGGCGTCGCCGTGCTCATCCGCCGCATCATCGAGCGCGTCAGGGCGAAGAACGGCGTGCTGCATGTCTCGTTCGATGTCGACTTCCTCGATCCGGAAGTCGCGCCCGGCGTCGGCACCACCGTGCCGGGCGGCGCGACGTATCGGGAAGCCCATCTGATCATGGAGCTGCTGCACGATTCCGGACTGGTGCGCTCGCTCGATATCGTCGAGCTCAATCCGTTCCTCGACGAACGCGGCCGCACCGCGCGCGTTGCCGTCGAATTGATCGGCAGCCTGTTCGGCCTGCAGATCACGGACAGGCAGACGCCGAGCAATGCGGTGTTGCCGGAGATAGGGGAGTAGCGGACACCTTTCGGTCCCGTCATCCTTGTAAGTCTCGAATCGCCGGATCGGATAGAATGTCCGGTGCGGTAGCGGACGGGAGACCGCTTCATCCAAGGGCTTTGAAGCCCGTGCCTCAGCGCGGCGCCCCGTCCGTTGTTCCATTGAACCCGAACAGTCGCGAGGGCCGCCTGGCGAGCCCGGTTGCGCAAGGAGGGGTGCAGATGGACGCGATCTACGTTGGCATTGATGTGTCGAAGGACCGGCTGGACGTGCATGTGCGTCCGAGCGGGGAAGTCTTTGCCGTGGCGCGTGACGGCAAAGGCTTGGAAGAGCTCGTTGCGCGCTTGCAGGTGATCTCGCCGGCGCTGATTGCGGTGGAGGCAACCGGCGGCTTCGAGACCATCGTCGCTGCTGCGCTGGCGGGCGCCCAGCTGCCGCTGGTGGTGGTCAATCCGGCCCAGATCCGGCACTTCGCGCAGGCGGTTGGTCAGCGTGCCAAGACGGACCCGATCGATGCGGCAGTCATCGCGCGGTTTGTCGAGGCCGTAAAGCCGGAGCCACGTGCCATGCCGGATCAGGAAGCTCGGCTGCTGGCTGAACTGGTCAGTCGCCGACGGCAGATCATCGAGATGATCGTTGCCGAGCGTCAGCGCGAGAAGCGGGCCGAGAACGTCCGCGTCCGCAAGAGCCTTGCCCGCCATATCAAGGTCCTCGAGAAGGAGCTGCCGGAGATCGACAACGACATCGACACGCTGGTGCGCGGCTCGCCAGTCTGGCGCGCCAAGGAGGAACTGCTGGTCAGCTTTCCTGGCGTGAGCAACACCCTCGCGCGGA
Organism: Bradyrhizobium sp. ma5; assembly: GCF_042258955.1. Taxonomy (NCBI): domain Bacteria; kingdom Pseudomonadati; phylum Pseudomonadota; class Alphaproteobacteria; order Hyphomicrobiales; family Nitrobacteraceae; genus Bradyrhizobium; species Bradyrhizobium sp. ma5. The sequence continues at coordinate 708,923 of NZ_CP170156.1, read as the reverse complement.
CCTTCCTTGCCGAGGTGCCGGAGCTCGGCGCACTCAATCGGCGCCAGATCGCGAGCCTCGCCGGTCTTGCCCCGTTCACCCGCCAGTCGGGCCGCTGGAAGGGCAAGAGCATGATCGGCGGCGGAAGAGCCAAGCTGCGCGCCGGGCTCTACATGGCCGCTCTGTCGGCCAGCCGGTACCATCCGCAGCTCAAGGTCTTCTATCGGCGCCTGGTGACCGCTGGAAAGCCCAAGATGGTCGCCCTCATCGCCGTTGCGCGCAAAGTTCTCACCACCCTCAACGCCATGCTCAGGGACCAAAAACCATGGCAACCCGCTTGACGAAGAACACAGTCGCTGAGGAGCGCCGCAGGCGCGTCTCGAAGGATACACGACCCCCGGCTGGTGGCCGTCGACCCTTCGAGACGCGCTTCGCGCTCCTCAGGGTGACGGATTGAGGAAGTGTCGCGCGGCGGTAGAGCGATCGGAACAAAAAAGGCGGCCACGCGGGCCGCCTTTTCAAATCGCGAGATCAGCGCGAGCGGTCTACTCCGCCGCGAGCTTCACTTCCGGCGCGGCGGCGCGGACTTCGGCGTCGACCTGCGCTTCGAACTTGGCGAAGTTCTTCTGGAACATGCCGACCAGCGCACGCGCGGTCTTGTCGAAGTCGACCTTGTCGGCCCAGGTCTTGATCGGGTCGAGGATGTGCGGCTCGACGCCCGGCAGCGAGGTCGGCACCGCGAAGCCGAAATACTTGTCGGTGCGGAAGTCGGCATTGCGGAGCGAGCCGTTCAGCGCCGCGGTGAGCAGTGCGCGGGTCACCTTGATCGGCATGCGACGGCCGGTGCCGTACTTGCCACCGGTCCAGCCGGTGTTGACCAGCCAGCAATCGACATTGTGCTTGGCGATCAATTCGCGCAGCAGATTGCCGTAGACCGACGGATCGCGCGGCAGGAACGGCGAACCGAAGCAGGTCGAGAATTCCGGCTGCGGCTCGTTGCCGAGACCACGCTCGGTGCCGGCAACCTTCGCGGTGTAGCCGGACAGGAAGTGATACATCGCCTGCGCCGGCGTCAGCTTGGCGATCGGCGGCATCACGCCGAAAGCGTCGGCGGCGAGCATCACCACATTCTTCGGATGCGGCGCGCGGCCGGTGCGCGAGGCGTTCGGAATGAAATCGAGCGGATAGGCCGAGCGGGTGTTCTCGGTCTTCGAGCCGTCGTCGAAATCCGGCACGCGATCGTTCGCACCGAGCACGACGTTTTCCAGCACCGCGCCGAAACGCTTGCTGGCGGCATAGATTTCCGGCTCGGCTTCGCCTGACAGCTTGATGCACTTGGCGTAGCAGCCGCCTTCGAAGTTGAAGACGCCGTCATCGCTCCAGCCATGCTCGTCGTCGCCGATCAGCGTGCGCTTGGGATCGGCCGAGAGCGTGGTCTTGCCGGTGCCGGACAGGCCGAAGAAGATCGCGGTGTCGCCGTCGGGGCCGACATTGGCCGAGCAATGCATCGGCATCACGCCCTTCTCAGGCAGATAGAAGTTCAGCGTGGTGAACACGCTCTTCTTCATTTCGCCGGCATAATAAGACCCGCCGATCAGGACGATCTTGCGGGCGAAATCGATCGCGACGACGTTCTCCGATTTGCAGCCGTGACGTTTCGGATCGGCGCGGAAGCTCGGCAGATCGATGATCGTGAGTTCGGGCACGAAGCTCGCGAGCTCCGACGTCTCCGGGCGGATGAGTAGCGTGCGGATGAACAGCGAGTGCCAGGCGAGCTCGGTGAAGACGCGCGTCTTGATCCGATGCGTCGGGTCGGCGCCGCCGTAGAGATCCTGCGCGAACAGCGTCATGCCTTCGGCATGCTTGAGGAAGTCGGCATGCAGCGTCGCGAACTGCTCCGAGGTGATCGACTGGTTGCCAGCCCACCACATGCTCTTGTCGGTCAGCCCGTCGCGGACCGTGAACTTGTCCTTCGGGCTGCGGCCGGTGAACTCACCGGTATCCGCGCAAAGCGCGCCATCGGCCGAGAGCACCGCTTCGCCATTGCGCAACGAGTGCTCGTAGAGCTGCGGCGCACCATAGTTCCAATGCACGCCTTTGAGACTTTTTAAGCCGAATTTGTCGGCACCGAAGGCACCGTTATGCACGCCCGTCTCTTGCACGAAGAACCTCCTCGAACCCGCGTATCCTTGTTCGCGCGAATGTCGCTAGTCGCGCCCCGTCGCGGTGATGACCGTCAACAGAATATAGCCTCTCGGCCCCGGTCCGGCGACCTAATAGTGGGGATCGCCGGGCTTGCCAAGCCAGTCGAATGGCTTTTGGTTTATTCCAAGGCCTGCACATCATTGGGTGCAAATACCGCAGCGCGAAACCCTTTCGCTTTGCTTTCGCTTTCCCATTGTTTTCGCGGCGATCGGACGAGGTTTCGTCGCCTTTCCCGCCGCCAGCAAGGCGTTGCGATGCACAAAGAGTGCCAGCGATTGGCGTATGTCCGCGCCGCGCAACGCAGCAGGCACGGCGAATGCCCGGTATGCGTTTCGCGCTGAGGATGTGTCGTTGAGATCAACCGCCGCGAGTTGACGCTGCGCTGCCGTGCCAGGCATGTCGTCCACCATCGTGTTGCACGCGGATGGCACCACTGGGTCGGCATTGAGCTGCATGCGATTGAGCTCAACGCTCCGTCGTCCAAGCTGGATCATTTCAATCCCCGGCGACGACGAATGTTCCGCAACGCGCACTGCGTTCGGCGGCAACAAGATCACTGACCGCAACGATCGATGGTAACGCAATCACCGCGTTGGACGTGCATTCAGCGCGGTTGAACTTCGCAATCCGAACGATTTTCCAGCGCAGCAGCACCGGAAATTCTCGTAACCCGGATCGCGCCCTCCGGCGATCATGTCAGCGCCGCTACGAAAATGATCGCGCTGTCAGAAACGCTGCACCCGGCTTCGGCAACCGCGCGCGGAGCCGCACCGTGCGACACCATGCCTCGTCGCGCCAGCGCCGCCGCTCGGAGCGAGCCGGTCGTGCCCCGCCATCCCTTGCCTATCCCTTGACGCGCGCTTCGCCGGCGAGCCGCACCAGCATCTTGCGCAGCTCGGTGCCGTTGCTGACCCGCTCGGGGAAATCAAGCCGCAGCGTGTTGCGGCCGGCCTGCATGTCCATGCCCTCGGGGTCGCAGCCGGTGCACAGCCACTCGGCACTCTCCGCAGCCTGCAGCCGCGTGGCGTAAAGGTTCATGGCCTCGCGGTGATCCTCGTTCATATGCGCCACCGCGCCCGCCTCGGCCTCCAGCAGCGCTTCGGCGCCACCGAGGTCGGTCAGAAGCTGCGCAGGCTTGAGGTCGACGATCCGGCCGAACCCGGCGACCAGATGGGCGGCGCTCGGCCGGATCACGAAAAACGAGAAATCCTTAAATTCTACAAAGGCTTCCGCCGATGGATGAGCACCAAGGTAGCGCCGGCGAACGAGCTCCTGCTCGGCCTCCGCGACCTCCTCCGCCCGGCCGGCCAGCATGATCCGGGCGCCCTCCAGCGGATCGCCCTCGGCACGCTCGTCCAGCATCAGCGACACCCTGCTGTCGGCCAGGATGTTCTTCGTATGCAGCGCCAGCCGGGAAATCAGCAGGATCGGCGAGCCGTCGGGGTGGCTGGCCAGATTGACCAGCGAGCAATAGGGATCGCCGGTACCGGCCATCAGCGTGGCGAGCGCGCCCTGGCGGCTGCGGCGGAGCAGCGAGCGGGCAAGGTGGGCGGGGTCGAAGTCGGCGGTCGGTTGCATGGGCCTATCGGGTCATTTTGAGGGCGAATCGAGCCGGTTCCCGTTGAAAAAATAGCCTTTTCTCACGGTCTCAGGGTGCTATATGGGGGTCCAACGCGTGGGTCGCAGAGCGTTTTGCGGAACTCGGTCACACTTCAGCCCAGCTTGCATTGCTCGTTGACCGCGTTCGAAGCCCATTTTCTACGGCGAGTCGCCAGAGTGCCCGCCGTCTAAACCACTCTCATTGTGAAAGCAGCTCATGCCCACAATCGCCTTGGTCGACGACGACCGCAACATTCTCACGTCGGTCTCGATCGCGCTCGAAGCCGAAGGCTATCGCATCATGACCTACACGGACGGTGCGTCGGCGCTGGATGGGTTTCGCACGTCGCCGCCCGATCTCGCGATCCTGGATATCAAGATGCCGCGCATGGACGGCATGGAAACGCTGCGCCGGCTGCGCCAGAAATCCGACCTGCCGGTGATCTTCCTCACCTCGAAGGATGAAGAGATCGACGAATTGTTCGGCCTGAAGATGGGCGCCGACGATTTTATCCGCAAGCCGTTCTCCCAGCGCCTCTTGGTCGAACGCGTCAAGGCGGTGCTGCGCCGCGGCCAGCCGAAGGATCCGACCGCGGCGCCGAAGGAGCCGGACGCCCGCGCGCTCGACCGCGGCCTGCTGCGGATGGATCCGGAGCGCCACACCTGCACCTGGAAGAACGAGCCGGTGACGCTCACCGTGACCGAATTCCTGATCCTGCAGGCGCTCGCCACCCGCCCCGGCGTCGTGAAGAGCCGCAACGCGCTGATGGACGCGGCCTATGACGACCAGGTCTATGTCGACGACCGCACCATCGACAGCCACATCAAGCGGCTGCGCAAGAAGTTCAAGGTGGTCGACGACGATTTCGAGATGATCGAGACGCTGTACGGCGTCGGCTATCGCTTCAAGGAAGCCTGATCTGCGCTTCAGGAGCGGCTTGTTAACTGACAGGCTCCGCACGGCTGGGGTAAGCTCGGGCGAGGACCTGCTTCGCGGGACGACATCCATACCAACCGGCAGCTTTGCCTGTGCTTGATCGAACGCAGCTCGAGCAGGGACTGAACCCCGAGGACGCGTCACAGCTCCTCGATCAAGAGGCCGTGGCCGACGATCTGGCGCGGGACAAAGGCTGGCGCCGGCCGCTCGGCTGGGTGCGCCGCGCCGGTCAATTCTTCTTCGCGCTGTCATTCTCGAGCCTGACGCGCCGCATCGTCTCGCTCAACCTCGCCGGCCTCGTCGCGCTGGTCGCCAGCATCCTCTATCTCTCGCAATTCCGCGCCGGCCTGATCGAAGCGCGTACGCAGAGCCTCCTGGTCTATGCCGAGATCATTTCGGAGGCGATCGCGGCGTCTGCGACCGTCGAAGGCAATACCGTCACCATCGATCCCGACCGGCTGCTCGACCTCAAGCCCGGCGAGAGCTTTGGCCAGCCGGATGAATCGGCGGATTTTCCGATCAATCCCGAACGCGTCGCGCCAACCCTGCGCCGCCTGATCGCGCCGACCAAGACGCGGGCCCGCATCTTCGACCGCGACGGCGGCCTGATCCTCGACAGCCGCAACCTGTTCGCGCGCGGCGACGTGCTGCGCATGGAGCTGCCGCCGCCGTCGGAGAAGCCGTCGCTGTATGAGAAGACCAAGGCCACGATCAAGACCTGGCTCAACCGCGGCGACCTGCCGATCTACCGCGAGCTCGGCCCCGAAGGCGGCAAGGGCTATTCCGAAGTCGCGCAATCGCTCGAGGGCATGAAGGGCAGCGCGGTGCGCGTCACCGATCGCGGCGCGATCATCGTCTCGGTTGCCGTTCCGGTGCAGCATTTCCGCGCCGTGCGCGGCGCATTGATGCTGACCACCCAGGGCGACGACATCGACCAGCTGGTGATGTCGGAGCGCCTCGCCATCCTCAAGATCGGCGGGGTCGCATCCACCGTCATGATCATGCTGTCGCTGCTGCTGGCGAGCACGATCGCGGGCCCGGTGCGGCGGCTCGCCGAAAGCGCCGAGCGCGTCCGCAACCGCATCCAGACCCGCGTCGAGATTCCCGACTTCACCGGACGCCGCGACGAGATCGGGCATCTCTCGGGCGCGCTGCGCGACATGACCAACGCGCTCTATAGCCGCATCGAGGCGATCGAGATGTTCGCCGCCGATGTCGCCCATGAGCTGAAGAACCCGCTGACCTCGCTGCGCTCGGCGGTCGAGACGCTGCCTTTGGCGCGCAACGAGAACAGCCGCGCGCGGCTGCTCGCCGTGATCGAGCATGACGTCAGGCGGCTCGACCGCCTGATCTCCGACATTTCAGACGCCAGCCGGCTCGACGCCGAATTGCAGCGCCAGGATATGGCGCCCGTCGATCTACGCCGGCTGCTGACCACGCTGACCAGCGTCGCCAACGAGACCCGGCTCGGCCACGACGTCGCCGTCGAAGCCCGCTTCGAGGGCCGTGGACCGACCGACACGCTCTCGGTGCCCGGCCATGATTCCCGGCTCGGCCAGGTGATCTCGAACCTGCTCTCGAACGCGCAATCGTTCTCCAAGCCGGGCGACAAGGTGCGCATCGTCTGCCGCCGCACCCGCGGCGAGATCGAGATCGTGGTCGACGATGACGGGCCCGGCATCGGCGAGGACGCGCTGGAGCGAATCTTCGAGCGCTTCTACACTGACCGGCCGCACCAGGGTTTTGGCCAGAACTCCGGCCTTGGGCTGTCGATCTCCAAGCAGATCATCGAAGCGCATGGCGGACGCATCTGGGCCGAGAACCGCACGGGCCCTGTGGACGAAGACGGCAAGCCCACCGTGGCCGGCGCTCGTTTCGTGGTCAGGCTGCCGACACTATGAGCGACAATTCAAGCGTGCACGCATCCGCCGTTCTGGTCGGCGAGCGCGCTGTGCTGATCCGCGGTCCGTCGGGTGCCGGCAAGTCGCGCCTGGCCTTCGATATGATTCTCGCCGGACGCACCGGAGCGCTTCCGCCGGCCATTTTGGTGGGGGATGACCGTGTCCATCTCGACACAGCCGGCGAACAATTGTGGGTTCGCCCGGCACAGAAATTGGCCGGTCTGATCGAGATCCGAGGCCTCGGAATCCGCCATTGTCCGTTCGCAGGCGAGGCCGTGGTCGGCTTGATCGTCGACCTCGCCGCCGACGATGCTGAGCGGCTGCCGCCGCCCGAGGCGCTCAAGATCAGCCTTAATGGTGTTTCAATACCGCGAATTCCGGTACCGGCCGGCTTCCAACCCCTGCCGCTGGTTGTCGCTGCGCTGACGACAACCTGAAAGTTCATCCTCCCGTAATCTTGCGGCCAATTGTGAGAAGGGAATTGGTAACCATATCACATCCACTATCGCGTCGGATTTTGCCGGCGCAGCCTCCCCTCTCTACCGCCAGGAACCGGGAGACTAGCCAAGATGCCCTCTTGCGCAGGGCCTCTGGATGGTCAAAGTGGCGCGTTCGTGCGGTGCACCAAAGGGCGCCCGCGAGGAGTTTCCGATGATTGGTCTAGTGCTGGTGACCCATGGGCGCCTTGCCGACGAGTTCCGAGCCGCGCTCGAACACGTCATGGGTCCGCAGAAACAAATTGAAGCAATTACGATCGGGGCCGAGGACGATTCCGATCTCTGTCGAAGCGACATCATCGAAGCGGTGAACCGCGTCGATAGCGGCGACGGCGTTGCGATCCTCACCGACATGTTCGGCGGCACGCCGTCGAACCTTGCGATCTCCTGCATGAGCCGCCCGAAGGTGGAAGTGCTCGCGGGCATCAATCTTCCAATGCTGGTCAAGCTCGCCAAGGTTCGCGAAGAGCGCTCGCTGCCCGACGCGATCGCGATGGCGCAGGAAGCCGGCCGCAAATACGTCACCATCGCCAGCCGCGTTCTCGCAGGCAAATGAGCGGCGCGGCCCCGGGCGAAAATCATGTCGGCCCGGGCGTGCCGGCGGGCGCGATTTCGCGCGAACTCCTGATCGTCAACAAGCGCGGCCTGCATGCACGGGCATCGGCCAAATTCGTCCAGCTGGTCGAGCGCTTCAACGCCGAGATCTGGGTGACGCGCGGCGGCGAGACCGTCGGCGGCACCTCGATCATGGGCCTGATGATGCTGGCCGCGGGGCCCGGCACCACGGTCGTTGTCTCCGCCAAGGGCGACGAGGCGCAGCAGGCGCTCGACGCCATCGCCGAGCTCGTCGCCAGCAAGTTCAACGAAGAAGGCACGTAGGGCGGCTCGTCCGCTACGCCAAGTCATCACCGTCACCCTGAGGAGCGCGCATCGCGCGCGTCTCGAAGGGTCGACGGCCCGACTGTGGCCGTGCATCCTTCGAGGCTCGCACCTCAGGATGACGGAAAACGTCACTGACGCCGGGAAATAACTACTTCGCCGGCGGCACCAGATAGACCTTCCACATCGTCGACGGACCGGGATGGCCGTTGAAGAAGCGCATGGTGTTCATCACCATCGGCTCGGCATTCTTGGCATGCTCCGCCATCCACGCCTCACATGGCTGCAGGAACACCGGATCGGTGGTGTCGCAGACGCCGATGAAGCCGAGACGCTTGGCTTCGTCGAGCGACGTCAGCCCCGACGACCACGCTTCGCCCGGCACCAGCGAGGCCGGATGATCCGGACTGTAGAACGTCATCGGCTCGCCGATGTCGGAGCGTGCGACGACCACCGCCCAGCGTGAATGGAATCTGTCCTGCCAGGTCTGGGTCAGCTCGCGCGCCAATTCAGAGCGCGCGGCGTAGGTCGAGCCGCCGATACGGTTGGACGCGATCTCCTGCGTCGCGATGCTGGGCGCGGCGATCAGCGTCGCGATGGTGGCCACCAACCACACCGCCGTGATCGAGAACAGCGCCATGCGGGGGAAACGCAGCGAGGGGATCGCAACCAGTGCAAGCGGCACCAGGAAGAACAGCGGGATGCCCCAATCGGTCTTGATGTAGACGGTGAACGCCAGCGCGCCGAGCGGCGGCCCGATCGCGACGATCGACTGGATGATCCAGACGTTGAGCGCCTGCGGAAGGTTGACGCCCGGATTGGGTCCGCGCGACCAGATCCGCGCCAGCACATCCGACGGCCGCCACGGCACCGACCCCAGCAGCAGCGCCACCAGGCCCAGCACGGTCGGAATCGCAAGCAGCCCGAGATTGTGCACGATGTAGCCGATCACGAGCTGGACGTTGAGCTCGCGGCTCGACAGCGCGTAGACGTCGCCGGCATAGGTGAACGGCACGAAGTTCACCTCCTCCAGCCACACCAGATGCGGGATCATCGTCACGATCATCGTGCCGATCGCAACCCATGGCGCCGGCGAGCGCAGGAATTGCATGCGCTGCGGATGGATCAGCGCGGCAAGCCCGACGGCGCCGATCATCGTCACCACCCAGTACTTGGTCATCAGCGCCAGCATGCCGGCAAAGCCGAGCCAGAGCCCCGATTTGAAGCTGCGCTTCTCGAACGCGTTCAGATAGGCCAGCACCAGCAGCGGCAACGGCAGCAGCTGCGCGAGGTCGGCGTTGTATTTGAAGCCCTTGAAATTGAAGATCGGGTAGAGCGCGAGCATCACCACCATGAAGAACGCGCGGCGGCGATCGACGACGCGCAGCGCGATCAGCCAGCACACCACCAGCGCGACGCTGACCGTTGCCATCGCGAGCGCATAGGTCGACCAGTTGGTGACGGGGAAAATCCTGAACCAGACCCCCGCGATCCAGCCCGACAGCGGCGGATGCTTGCCATAGCCGAGCAGGAAGCGCTGGCCCCAGGCATAGGCCTCTGCGACATCCATATGGACGTCCTGCGCAGCCTTGAGCTTGACCAGGATCATCGTCCACAGCACCGCGTGAACCAATGCGAAGCCGATCACGAACCACAGGCTGGTCCTGGGATCGACGGCGCGCGAGGCAATCCAGGCGGCAATCCGCCGGATCGTCAGTCTGCGGGTGGTGCGCCTTGCGGCAGGGAGAGCGGTGGCGGTCGACATGGCCTGTGCCTGAGGCATGACCCGGAAACGTGGAAAGCGGTTTCCCGGAAGGATCATGCCGAATGGAAGCGGAAGGAGCGATGAGTGATTGCTCACCAGCATTTCATGGCGCTTTAGCGCGTTTTTGTGGCCAGTGTAATCAGCTTGGCGTGAGAATGCCTCAAGCCGGCCTGTTCACTTTGCGAGAAGCTCCGGCCGGTACTCGAAATGCATGGTGTCGTAGTGGTACCACTTGCCGCCCCAGATGAAGCCGTGGCGCTCGAAGATGTCGACGATCTCGCGCGGCATCCGGTTTTTATAGGGGATGGTCCCGCTGCCCTTGCCCGCCCACAGCCAGTAATCCGAGACCTTCAGGTTGAGGTCGATCGCGGCCGCATAGCCATGCATGCTCATCCGCCCGGTATCGGCGACGGCGCGACAAGATAGCACACCCGCGATCGGGAAGGCCGCGGCGCGCAGCGCCGGATCGAGCGCGTCGATCTCGGCGGAGACCTGCTTCAGGCGCTCGGCGACGCCGTTGACCCGCGTGACCTGAACCGGCTTGCCCCAGGACCGCGGCAGCCAGGTGATCGTCACCAGGTTCCGCCTGACCTCGGCCGTGTTGCAGTCGCCATACATCTTCTTGAAGAAGGCCTCGTTGCGGAAGCGGCCGGGATCGACATTCGCGGCCGGTGGCGCCGCCGGCCCGGACGGATAGGGCTGCCGCATCTGGTCGAGGATCGAGGCATTGCGCAGCAACTGATCGAACGGCTTGCCGGAGACGCCGTCGTCGACCGGCATCACCGTGCCGTCGCGCCAAGTGATCGTGGTGTCGTCATGGGCGGACAGCGCGTCGGGATAGGCGCGCACCAGGCGGTCGAGCAGTTCGCGTCTGTCTTGGGCATGCGCAGGTGGCGGCATCAGTGCGAGCAAGAGCGTCAGTGCGAGCAAGACATCGGCGCACGCCACCCAGCGCACAGCCGTTCGGCGTTTCCCGGCCTGATCGAACCGCGCAACATTGGCCTCTTCGATCGCGTTCATCCTCGGATTCCAGCTGTTCGGCGCATGCCAGGAGAAGCGAGGGTTTTGGGCCGAAACACCTAGCAGAAACATGCCCGAAAATCGATCACGGCAGATCTGACTGAAACACGGCCGTGATTCGCCGTCACATCCCTGCAAAATACCGCAATATGGTTGCCCGTGCGGGGGTGCGGATGCTATCCCGCGCCCCATGACAACTGCCCCGATTTCGAACATCCGTAACTTCTCCATCGTCGCCCATATCGACCATGGCAAATCGACCCTTGCCGACCGCCTGATCCAGATGACGGGCGGCCTGACGGATCGCGAAATGGCGGGCAAGGAGCAGGTGCTCGATTCGATGGATATCGAGCGCGAGCGCGGCATCACCATCAAGGCGCAGACCGTCCGGCTGAACTACCGCGCCAAGGACGGCAAGGATTACATCTTCAATTTGATGGACACGCCCGGCCACGTCGACTTCGCCTACGAGGTCTCGCGGTCGCTGGCGGCCTGCGAGGGTTCCCTGCTCGTGGTCGACGCCAGCCAGGGCGTCGAGGCGCAGACGCTCGCCAACGTCTACCATGCGCTCGACGCCGGTCACGAGATCGTGCCGGTCCTGAACAAGGTCGACCTGCCCGCGGCCGAGCCCGAGAAGGTCAAGCAGCAGATCGAGGACGTGATCGGCATCGACGCCTCCGACGCCGTGATGATCTCGGCCAAGACTGGCCTCGGCGTGCCCGATGTGCTGGAGGCCGTCGTCACCCGCCTGCCGCCGCCGAAGGGCGACCGCGACGCGACCTTGAAGGCGCTGCTCGTCGACAGCTGGTACGACGTCTATCTCGGGGTGGTCGTGCTGATCCGCGTCGTCGACGGCGTGATGAAGAAGGGCAGCCGCATTCGCATGATGGGCACCGGCGCGGCCTACGACATCGAGCGCGTCGGCTTCTTCACGCCGAAGATGCAGCAGGTCGAGGAGCTCGGCCCCGGCGAGATCGGCTTCATCACCGCGGCGATCAAGGAAGTCGCCGACACGCGCGTCGGCGACACCATCACCGACGACAAGAAGCCGGTCACGGAGATGCTGCCGGGCTTCAAGCCGGCGATCCCGGTCGTGTTCTGCGGCCTTTTCCCGGTCGACGCCGACGATTTCGAGACGCTGCGCGCGGCGATGGGCAAGCTGCGCTTGAACGACGCCAGCTTCTCCTTCGAAATGGAAACCTCCGCCGCGCTCGGCTTCGGCTTCCGCTGCGGCTTCCTCGGGCTGTTGCACCTGGAGATCATCCAGGAGCGGCTGTCGCGCGAGTTCGATCTCAATCTGATCGCGACCGCGCCGAGCGTCATCTACAAGATGAAGCTGACCGACGGCACCGAGCTCGAGATCCACAACCCGGTCGACATGCCCGACGTGGTCAAGATCGCCGAGATCGAGGAGCCGTGGATCGAGGCCACCATCCTCACCCCGGACGAATATCTCGGCAGCGTGCTGAAGCTGTGCCAGGATCGCCGCGGCGCGCAGAAGGAGCTCACTTACGTCGGCTCCCGCGCGATGGTGAAATACGATCTGCCGCTCAACGAGGTGGTGTTCGATTTCTACGATCGCCTGAAGTCGGTCTCCAAGGGCTATGCCTCGTTCGACTATCATCTGACCGACTACAAGCCGGCCGACCTGGTCAAGATGCAGATCCTGGTCAATGCCGAGCCAGTCGACGCACTGTCGATGCTGGTGCATCGGACCCGCGCCGAGGGCCGCGGCCGCGCCATGGTCGAGAAGATGAAGGAGCTGATCCCGCCGCACATGTTCCAGATCCCGATCCAGGCGGCGATCGGCGGCAAGGTGATCGCGCGCGAAACCGTGCGCGCGCTGCGCAAGGACGTCACCGCGAAGTGCTACGGCGGCGACATCACGCGCAAGCGCAAGCTCCTGGAGAAGCAGAAGGAAGGCAAGAAGAAGATGCGGCAGTTCGGCAAGGTCGACATCCCGCAGGAAGCCTTCATCGCCGCGCTCAAGGTGGACAGCTGAGGCGCCGACACGGATTGTCGCCGGCTTGACGACTGGCGCACCGCTCCCGCTCTGGGTGAAAATCTCGAAAACAACCCCATGCAAAGTAGCCGGAGGCAGATAGCTGACGCGCTGCCAGCCGCACGCCTGTTGCCGATTCTTGTCCTAGCAACAAAACGCACCATGATTTGAATCGCCACGGCGCGGCGGCCCGACTAAGCTCCGGCCATGTTGCGCATCCTGTCTCTCTCGATCGTCATCCTCGCATTGCTGCAGCCTGACCTGAGCGCAGCCGCCTCCTCGAAGAAGCGGCACGGCACGACCCGCTGGCATGGCTACGGCTTCCTGCCCGGCTACCGCCAGCCGCCCAACGAGACCATTCCGGTGCTCGGCCCGCGCGGCGCCGCCCGCGGCTATCCGGATTTTTCGCCGGAATATTACTATGGCGGCGATTGGCACTATTTCGGCCGACCCGGCTTCCATGGCGGCGGACGCTATAATGGCGGCAGCTACGGCCCGTGCTGGAGCTGGACGCCGATCGGGCGGGCCTGGAACTGCGGCTAGCCGCGTCGCTGCGACATCCTGCGCATGCAACGCACAATCCGCTGATCCCGGAATGAGAGGCATGTTACCCGTCATATTGCCCCCGGACCTCGGATAGGCCACCATCCTCCCTGCGCGCACGACAACAAACAACAGCGCCGGGGAAACGCATGAGCAAGGCCGCTCGGTTCGACTATGGGTGGGTCGTCGTCGGCGCGGGCGCGCTGATGACCTGCGTCGGCTTCGGCACCATGCTGTCGCTCGCGGTGTTCCTGCAGCCGATCTCGGATGCGATGGGCTGGTCGCGCGCCGGCGTCTCGGCGGCCGCGACGCTGGATTTCCTCTGCATGGGTTTTGCGGCGTTCGCCTGGGGCGCGCTGTCCGACCGCTTCGGCACCCGCATCGTGGTGCTGGCGGGCAGCCTGCTGCTCGGGCTTGGCCTCGTGACGGCAAGCCAGGCGCAGACCCTATGGCAGTTCCAGCTCTGCTTCGGCGTGCTGATCGGGATCGCCGCCGGCAGCTTCTATGCACCGATGATGGCGCTTGCGAGCGCCTGGATCGACAAGCATCGCAGCCTCGCCGTCGCACTGGTGTCGGCCGGCATGGGCGTATCACCGGTGACGGTCGCACCATCCGCGAGCTGGCTGATCACGGCCTATGACTGGCGCTTCGCGATGCTCGTGATCGGCATCGCCGCATGGGCGCTGCTGATCCCCGCATCGTTCCTGGTGCGCCCGGCGCCGCAGGGAACGAACGTCGCGATCCCAACGGCGGGCACTGCGCCGCAAGCGGAATGGACCGTGGCGCAGGCGCTGCGCACGCCGCAATTCATCACGCTGGCACTGGCGCATTTCGCCTGCTGCGCCGCGCATTCCGGCCCGATCTTCCACATGGTGTCCTACGCCATGGTATGCGGCATCGCGCCACTCACCGCGGTCACGGTCTACAGTCTCGCCGGCTTCTCCGGGCTCGGCGGACGGCTGCTGCTCGGCGTGCTGGCCGACCGGCTCGGCGCCAAGCCGGTTTTGGTCGGCGGCCTGCTGGTGCAGGCGCTGTCGATCGCGACTTATCTTGCAGTGGCGCAGCTCGGCGAGTTCTACGCGCTGTCTGTCGTGTTCGGCCTCGCCTATGGCGGCGTGATGCCGCTCTATGCCGTGCTGGTGCGCGAGTTCTTCGGCGCGCGCATCATGGGCACGGTGTTCGGCGCGGTGTCGGCCTTCGCGAGCCTCGGCATGGCGCTCGGGCCGTGGGCCGGCGGTTACGTGTTCGACACGTTCCACGGCTACACGTGGCTGCACGCCGGTTCCTTCGCGATCGGCCTTGCCGCGGTCGCCGTGGCGCTGAGTTTCTCCACCAAGCGCCAGCCCTCGCTCGATCTCGGCCGCGCCGCCGCCTGAGCGCGGATGCATGCATCGATCGCGCGGCCGCGATGGATGGCTGATCTGCGCCGGCGCCGCCCCGCCTTGCCCTCGTTTGCCGGATGGGCCACCATCGCCTGCCCCGCCCAACAACAACGTCAGAAGGGGCGCCGAGGACACGCATGAACAAGCCGCAGGGAGTAGACCTTGTCGAGCGGGCGCGCGCGCTGGCGCCGCTGATCATGAGCGAAGCCGACGAAATTGAACGGACGCGGCGGCTGACGCCTGCCGTCACCGCGGCCCTCGTCGAGAACGGGCTCTATCGCGCGCTGCTGCCGAAGCGTTTCGGCGGCGCCGAGGCAACGCTGGACGCCTTCATGCAGATGCAGGAGGAGATCGCCAAGGCCGACGCATCGACCGCCTGGTGCCTCGGCCAATGCAGCGTCTGCGCCATGACCGCGGCCTATCTCGAGCCCGACGCAGCAAACGAAATCTTCAACACCGCGCCCGGCATTCTGGCCTGGGGCGCGATCGCCCATGAGGTGCGCGCCGAGCCCGGCGGCTACCGCGCCACTGCGCGCTGGGACTTCGCCTCGGGCTCGCGGCAGGCGAGCTGGCTCGGCGCCCATGTCCGTGTCGTCGAGGCCGACGGCTCGCCACGCAAGAAGGCCGACGGCCCGCCGGAGATCCGCACCATCCTGTTTCCGGTGTCGCAGGCTGTGATGTACGACGTCTGGGACGTGATCGGCCTGAAGGGCACCGGTACCGATTCCTATTCGGTCGACAATCTCTTCATCCCGGACAAATTCGCCGCGCTGCGCGACGACCCCAGCGCGTGCCGCGAACCGGGGCCGCTGTACAAACTCTCTACCAACATGGTGTTCAGCATGGGCTTTGCCGCCACCGCGCTCGGCGTCGCGCGCGCCATGCTGGATGCGGCGACCGAGCTTGCCCGCGGCAAGACCCCGCAGGGCATCAAGGCGATGCGCGACAACAACGCCGTGCAGGGCCAGATCGGCCGCACCGAGGCCAGCCTGCGCGCCGCGCGCGCCTATCTGTATGCGACGGCGAACGAGGTCTGGAGCGATCTCGCCCGCGGCGCCCCGATCAGCGAGGCGCATCGCATCGCGATCCGCATCGCCTCGACCTGGACCATCCACCAGTCGGCCGCCGTGGTCGACATCGCCTATCACATGTCGGGGGCAACGGCGGTGTTCGCGAAGAATCCGTTCGAGCGACGGTTTCGCGACATGCATGCGATCGCGCAGCAGATCCAGGCGCGCGACACCCAGTATGAGGACGCCGGCAAGGCGATCCTGTCGGGCAATCTCGGCGCTCCGCCGACGACGCGCTAATCGCGATGAAGTCAGATTGAACTCGGGCGCGTACTCATCAATCCGCCATGTCGGCTCTATGAGGGTCTATCTCCAGATCGCTCGGCCTTTGCCGAAGCCAGGATGGCGCGCTTCATATTCCTCCATAAAGGACAAGCGGGCTTGGTCGAGGATGCCGCGCGCATCTTTTGAGTAACCGTACTTTTCGGCCAGAGCCCAAAGGTCGTAGATCTGAAGCATGAAATCTTGATATCGCTCGGCGGGATCAATCAGGTCTCCGTGCATGTCGAGTTCGCCGGACATCGTACTCTCCCAAGCTGGTTCAGCGATTTGCCTTAAGAGCCATCATTTCGCGCAAACGATACGCGGTCCGCTTCGGGTCAAAAGCCGTCGATCACGACCGAACCCAGAGGCTTCCGGACTGTGTGAGAAGAAGCACCGGGCGGTTCGCGCGCCGCCGTGCTCGTTCGAAATTCGAGGTTTCTGCAGCTCTACTGCAGTTGTGTTTGTGCACAGCGCGCCAGGTTGGCCCTGACCACGAGGTGATGAAAAGGCCTGATCGCGTTGAGATAGGTGAAGCCCAGGGCATTGTGGGTATGCACAACGGTTGTCGCGATGAGCAACGTGCCTGTTGGAGAATGGCGTCGGAGCAGAGATAGCCGAAAGTCCAGGTGTCGGTCATCCGTACCGAGCACAATTTCGTCCTTGCCCTCCCAGTGCACCGGGAAGAAGTCCACCCGTTCATGGCTGTCCGGGGCCGTCCTGACCGTATCGGAGGTTTTGATGCCGAAGGGCGTCACCATGGCGTCGCGCAGCGCGATCAACGCCTTTTGCCACGCGGGTGGATTGACGAGCGTCCGCGTCGCCAGCTCGCGCATGCTCGACTGCTCCGATGCACCCAAGTCGATGCTGTAGCTGTCGAGCAAACTGGCGCTCTCGTACCAGCTCGCAACGACACTTTCCGACGGCGGCGTCGTCCGGCGTACCTGCGGCTTGTGGTCTAAACCCATGCTCATGACGATGTCACCTGTTCAACGGGCCGATCGGAAGAGCCATTCTCAGTTTCAGACGCGAGTAGTTTCCCGACGCTGAGCTCGCAACTTGTCGCTGATCTGCAGGTCTTCAACTTTACGGCGATTGGCGCGGGGTCTCAAGCGGGGAGAGCCGGGTTTGGGGGTATCGCCGCGATTCCCATCGTGGAGAGCCCCCACCCGCCGCATCGGGAGAGGGGAAGCGAGTCTGCGGCCCGACTGATTCAGCTCACCTCATCTCGATTTGGCCGCATGGTACGAAAGTAGGCACCGGCGACAATAGTCACGGTACGAATTTTCGGCGGTGCAACACCCGGTTGTTAAGCTTTTTCTGAGACTTTCCGGCTGGCGCTAATGCCTGGAGTTCCGCTGGTACCATGTTCAAGCTTCGATCGATTGCCGCCCGCCTGATCCTGGCGATTTCGCTGACCGTTGCAATCGCCTGCGCCATCCTCGGCAGCTTCTGCATCAGCCAGCAGCGCACGCTGACGCGGCTCGCGCTCGATCAGCAGCTCAAGCTGCAATATGACAGCGTGATTGCAGCGATCGAATACGAAGGCCGCGCCGCGCTGGCGGTCTCGGCCGTGATCGCCGCCCTGCCGCCGGTCGAAGACGCGATCGC
Source organism: Bradyrhizobium sp. ma5 (assembly GCF_042258955.1). Taxonomy (NCBI): domain Bacteria; kingdom Pseudomonadati; phylum Pseudomonadota; class Alphaproteobacteria; order Hyphomicrobiales; family Nitrobacteraceae; genus Bradyrhizobium; species Bradyrhizobium sp. ma5. The sequence continues at coordinate 691,272 of NZ_CP170156.1, read as the reverse complement.
CAAAGGCGACCGCGACGGCCTCGGCAAGCTGCTCAATGCCCCTTGGGCCGCGATGAAGGCGCAAGGCATCCCGCTGATCTCGTTCTGGCAGGCGCCGGCGACGAGCTTCTACCGGGTCCACGCGCCAAAACTGTTCGGCGACGACGCCTCCACGCGGCGGACGACGGTGGTGGAATCGATCAGGGCCGGCAAGCCGATCGTCGGCGTCGAGCCCGGCCGCGAAGCGCTTTCGATCTTCGGCATGACCCCGGTCATGCATGACGGCAAGGCGTTGGCCAATGTCGATGTCGGCGCCGCCTTCGGCAAGGAATTCGTCGACCGCGCCAAGAAGCGCTTCGGCATCGACCTCGCCGTGCATTCGTTCGACGGCCAGAGCTTCAAGCGGCTGTCCTCGACCTTCGGCGACAATGTGGTCGCGACCCAGGACGAGCTCAAGGGCGTGATGAACGGCGCAGCCCTGCTGCGCGACGCCAAGCTCGATGGCCATGCGGTGGAGCTCTATCTCGGGCAGATCAAGAACTATGCCGGCGAGCCGGTCGCCGTGCTCGAGATCATCAAGGACACCAGCGATTATGAGGCCGCCGCGGCGAGCGCGCAGCGCAATCTGATCCTCGGCACGGTCGCGATCCTGGCCGCGGCCGTGTTGCTCGCGTTCCTGCTCGGCCGCGGCCTGTCACGGCCGCTCACCGCGATCACCGCGGTCATGAACCGCCTGTCCAGCGGCGACACCAGCGTCACCATCCCCGGCAGCGAGCGACGCGACGAACTCGGCACGATGGCCAAGGCCGTCGACGTGTTCCGCCGCGGCATGCTCGAAACCTCTTCGCTGCGCGATGCGCAGGAGGCCGACAAGGTGAAGGCTGCGGCCGACAAGCAGGCGCTGCAGCGGCAGATGGCCGACCGCTTCGAATCCGACGTCAAGGGCATGGTCGCCGCCGTCGCGCAATCGTCGAGCGCCATGCAGCGCGTCGCGGGCGAGATCACCACCAGCGTCAACGGCACCTCCGAACGGACCGCGGCGGCCGCCGCCGCGTCCGAGGAGGCGTCGGCCAGCGTCAATGCGGTCGCAGCCGCCACCGAAGAGCTGGCGTCCTCGATCACCGAGATCGGCCGCCAGGTCACCCATTCCAGCCGCGTCGCCGACAATGCCGTGGCCAAGGCGATGGAGACCACCGAGATGGTGACGAGCCTCGCCGCATCCGCCGAGAAGATCGGCGACGTGCTGCGCCTGATCAGCGCGATCGCCAGCCAGACCAATCTGCTGGCGCTCAACGCCACCATCGAGGCGGCGCGCGCCGGCGAGGCCGGCCGCGGCTTTGCCGTGGTCGCCGCCGAGGTGAAGGGGCTGGCAAGCCAGACCGCGAAGGCGACCGAGGAGATCGCCGGCCAGGTCGGCGCGATCCAGTCCGCCACCGGCAATTGCGTCAGCGCGATCGGCGACATCAGCGGCACCATCCGCGAGATCTCGGGTATCGCGACCGCGATCGCGGCCGCCGTCGAGCAGCAGGACTCGGCGACGCGCGAGATCGCCCGCAGCGTGCAGCAGGCGTCCTCCGGGACGGTCGAGGTCTCCGCCAATATCGCGGGCGCGAGCGAGGCCGCCGGCCAGTCCCGGGCCCTCACCGGCAATGTGCTGGATACGTCCGGCCAGCTCGGCGATCACGCCTCCGCGCTGTCGCACAGCGTCGACACCTTCCTCTCCGGCCTGCGCAACGCGGCCTGAGCGGCGGGCTATGTGACGTTCAAGGCGCTATGGTAGACAGAAGCGACACGTTCTCCTCGCGGAGCCCACCATGCGCAAGCCGGCAAGAGCGACCAGCAAGGCGACACGACCGTCTGCAAAATCGACCGACGCGCTGTTCGACGCATATCCTGCTCCCGTCAAGGCCAAGCTGCTGGCGCTGCGGCGCCTGATCTTTGAGACCGCGAAGGCAACCAGGGGCGTCGGCTCGCTGGAAGAGACGCTGAAATGGGGGCAGCCGAGCTATCTCACGCCGGAGACCGGCAGCGGCAGCACGGTCCGGATCGATCAGGTGAAGCCCGCCACCGACCAGGTCGCGGTCTACTTCCACTGCCAGACCAATCTGGTCGAGACCTTCCGCGAGCTCTATCCCGAGCTCAGCTACAGCGGCAACCGCGCGATCCTGCTCGATGTCGCGGCCAAGCTTCCGGAGCCCGCGCTGCGCCACTGCGTGGCGCTGGCGCTGACCTATCATTTGAAGAAACAGACGACAGATAGCAGGGCCTAGCTCCACGTCATTGCGGGCAGCGAGCGACGAAGCAATCCATCTCACCGCGCGTGAGGCTAGGGCGCGTATTCATCATTCCGGGATGTCCGCTTTCGAGGGGTAAGCGGACATGCGGTCCAGACCGCGGGGTGTCGCCTTGTGACCCGTTGCGGACCTCAGCCAACGATCGCCGCTCTGAAGTAGCCGCCACCGAGCAGTGTTCGGGGGGACGAAACAAAATCTTCCGGGATGAAACCATTTTCCGGCCTTCACGAAGGCATGCTGAAACAGTCGGACGTTTAAAAATAGCGTTGGAAGCGATGAGCAAAGTGGAACTGCATAAAGAACAACGATCGCCGTGGGGCGGGGAGCGGGGCCATGTCACAGATTCGCAAAGCTTTTTTAGGCGCTCTCGCGACCGCATTGACGATCGGCGCCGTGCAATTCGCTTCAGGTCACGACCTCGGAGACCGCTGGCAGGCGGCCTCTGAACAGCCAAGGCACATCGTCAATCGCGTCGGCAAGGCAGATCATCTTGCTGCCCCCAAGCCGTTCGCAGTCCAGACGAAAACGGTTTCTCTGCGCTTGGACGATCAAGCCGATACCTCGGTCCTAATCCGTATTCCATTTGCGCAAGTCCGCATCACCAAGACGCCGCTGTGGAATCAGAGCCGTAAGCCAACAGTCGCCTGCGAGCCCATGGTCAGCGCGCTCACGGAAGTCGCAAGGCTCCTGCAGCCCGGCCGTTGCGTGACCTGATCAACTCAATCCGCTTTCCGGGGTGAGGCGGATAGGTCTGTGAAGCGCTTTGATGTCGTGCTTTGACCCGAACCGGAATTCGGTCGATTTCAATGCGCCGCAAGCTCCGGGGGACCACGGCTCCGACGGCGTCCCATAACGGCCGAAATGTGGCGCTTGCCATGCTCACTCGCCTATTTCTTTCCCCTCCTTCGCCCAGCTTAGAGCGCGTTTCGTATCCACGATTGCCACGAGCACACTTAGTGCAGAGAGTTCGTTGCGTCCGGTGGAGCAAGCGATGCGTACCGAACTGTCCTTTCAGCGCAAGCTGCGCCGCATGTTTGTTGCTGGCGCCATCGTTGGCCCCGTGGCGCTGGCGCCGGAAATGAGTGCCGCTGAAGGCTTGCTTGATTTCTTTTTCGGTGGCGGCCAGAAGCAACAGCAGCAGACCTCGTCTTTCAACAACAATCCGCAATCACCACCGCCGCGGCCGGTCGTCGTAAGCGCGGGACCTGCCTTCTGCGTGCGCAGTTGCGACGGCAAATATTTTCCGCTGATGCGCGGCGCGGCCTCGCCGGCGCAGATGTGCCAAGCCTTCTGCCCGGCAAGCCCGACCAAAGTTTTCTTTGGCTCCAGCATCGACAGAGCCTATGCCGCAACCGGCGAACGATACGCCGATAGCGAAAACGCCTTTGCCTATCGGAAGGCGCTGCGCGCCGATTGCACCTGCAACGGCCACAATCCCGCCGGTCTTGCGTCAATCGATCTCGCGATGGACGGGTCGTTACGCTCGGGCGACGCGGTCGCTACCGCTGACGGGCTCGTTGCCTATTCCGGCATACGGGTCGGCAACGACCAGAACCCGGATTTCACGCCGTTAGCGTCTTCCGAGTTGACTCGCACGCCGCTTCCGGCAGCGACCATCACGCCGAAGCCGGTGCCCGCACGCGACTAGCGCGTAGATGCGGATTGATGTTGCAGTCACTGTCCGACGATCACATCTTGCGAAGCTTCTTCCGGTGTTGGCCCAAGGCCGAAGTTTTACCCGTCCGTCAGCACGTCAGCTAATTTGGGCAGAGCGGATGCCGCCCGGCTTGATCGCCATGGGCCGCCTTTGACCCCAAGCGGACTTCTGTTGACCTAGATCAACATGAGCGGGCACGAGACTCCACTTCCTTGCGTCCATGTGGCCGCAGCCCTCTCCACGATCCCGGGTATATCAGCATCAAGGACGACCCCGATGAGATGTAGATTGACCAGTCTGACGTTTGCTGTCTCGATAGTTCCAATCGTTGCGAATGCGCAGGTAACCATTGATATGGGCAAGATCATATGTAGCCAATATCTCGCTATGCCGCAGTCACAGTCGGATAAATTTTCTGCCTGGATGAGCGGCTGGTTTAGTTATCAGAACAGCAGGACTTTTGTGGATCTTGCTTTGCATCAACAAAATATCGCCAACGTAAAGGCATGGTGCCAATACCATCCGGCGGAAAGCGTCATGTATGGCTTGCAACAATCGGTAGGCAAAAATTGACGGCCCGGGAGTTTGGAGGATCGTTATGAGATGCAGGACTCTTGTCGCTTCTGCGATTCTGATAGGCGCGGCCTCAGCGCCGACCTCGGCTCAGATCAAGCTGGACATGAACAAGATCACTTGTGGAAATTGGCTAGGATACGGTTCAGCAGACCGGGATTTCGTAAGGTATTTCATGAGCGGCTACTATAGCGCGGCCGCAAAGAATAATGTCTTGGACTACGACCGCTTGCAAAACAATTCGGAAAAAGTTGCCGCCTATTGCAAAAAGCACAAATCCGACACGCTGCCGACCGCCATTCAAAAAAGCGCCAGCTAGATTTTGGACCCCGACGGATGCCGCCGCCGGAGCCTTAGCTGGCAACATTGCCACGCCTCGACCGAGAGTTGAACGGACCACCGGAAACTGCGCAACCGCCTCCTTATCGTTGCGCGCATAACCGTGCGTCGGTTCAGTAAGTCTCCTTTTGGCCCTTTGCGACATTCACTCGCGCATCGTCGATGTCTGCTTTTGAGGCAACCAGGACCTCGCCATTCCCGCGCACGCGCGTACCGGCTTTTATGAGTAGACGCCCTGGACGGATTGCGTCGCGGAGCCTGTCATCCGGCAGCGCTTCGCGCCGACCGGGTGGCTCGCAATGACGCGGTGAAGGCGGCTTCGCTACGCCGCCGTGGCGACGCGCTGCGCCTTCAGCAGGCTGACGACTTCGGCGTTCGGCCGCGCGCGGCTGAACAGAAAGCCCTGGCCTTCGTGGCAGCCCTCGGCGCGCAGGCAGCTCAGCTCCGCCTCGGTCTCGACACCCTCCGCGGTGATGGTGACGCCGAGCCCCACGCCGAGACTGACGATCGAACGCACGATCGCCTGCGCGTCCGGGTTCGCGCCGAGGTCGCGCACGAACGACTGGTCGATCTTGATCTTGTCGAACGGAAAGCTGCGCAGATAGCTCAGGCTCGAATAGCCGGTGCCGAAATCGTCCATCGACATCCGCACCCCGAGCGCGCGCAGCGCATGCAGCGTCGCGAGCACCTGGCTGCTCTTCTCGAGCAGCAGCGTCTCGGTGATCTCGAGCTCGAGCCGTCGCGCCGGCAGGCCGGATTGCCGCAAGGCGTCGGTGATCAACGCCAGCAGGTTGCCGGTGCGGAATTGCAGCGGCGACAGATTGACCGCGACGCGGACGTCGTCGGGCCATTGCGCCGCGTCCATGCAGGCGCGATGCAGCATCAGGGAGCCGAGCGGATTGATCAGGCCGGTCTCCTCGGCCACCGGGATGAACTCGCCGGGCGAGATCATGCCGCGCTCCGGATGCGGCCAGCGCACCAAGGCCTCGAAGCCCGTGATGCGTCCGCTGGTGAGATCGACCAGCGGCTGGTAGTAGGGCCGCAGGCCCTCATTCTGGATTGCATCGCGCAGATCGATCTCGATCTTGCGGCGGCTCTGCGCCCGCGCATCCATCTCGGCTTCGAAGAAGGAAAAGGTGCCGCGGAATTCGCTCTTGGCGCGCGACAATGCCATGTCGGCGCTCTTCAAGAGCTTTTCGGAATCCTCGCCGTCGCCGGGCGACATCGCGATCCCGATGCTGGCGCCGACCACCACCGAATGGCCATCGAGCAGATAGGGCTCGCCGATCGCATCCAGGATCCGCCGCGCCAGCAGCACCGCATCCTCGGGCCGCATCACGCCGCCCTGCACGATGGTGAATTCGTCGGAGTTGAGCCGGGCCAGCGCGTCTTCCTCGCGCAGCGTCGAGCGCAGGCGCTTGGCGACCCCGCGCAACAGCTTGTCGCCGATGCCGTGGCCGAGCGTGTCATTGACCGCCTTGAAATTGTCGAGCCCGAGCATCAGCACTGCGACCTTGTCGGTCGAGCGGCGGGTGTGCTGCAGCATGTCTTCCATCTGCTGGCGCAGCAGATTGCGGTTCGGCAGGCCGGTCAGGCTGTCGTGCTGGGCCATGAAGGCCAGCCGCGCCTCGGCGCGCTTGCGCTCGGTGATGTCCATCAGCGCGAGCAGCATCGCCGGCTGGTCGCCATGCATCAGCTGGCGCGAATAGATCGCAAGGTCGATCAGCGTGCCGTCAGCGCGCACATGTTTCCAGGTCCGCGCCGCCTGCTCGTCGCTGCTGCGGCCGGCGGCCCAGGGCAGCTCGGCATCGAACGCCTGCAGGCTCTTGATCGTCATCCTCTCGAATTCGGCGCGGACATAGCCGTAATGCGCGATCGCCGCGTCGTTGACCGCGAGAATTTTCTCGCCGTCGAGCGCGCACAGGATCATCGGCACCGGGTTGCCGTCGAACAGCAGGCGGAACGACGCCTCGCGCTGCTTCAGTTCGGTGATGTCGACACGCAGGCCGACGATGCCGCCATCCGAGGTCAGCCGCTCCTCGATCAGCACCACGCGGCCATCGGCCAGCACCTGCTCGTGCCGCTCGCCCGGCTGATACATCCTCTCGAGCCGCTCGGCGATCCACTCTTCCTCGCGCCCGGCGGCCTCGGGATAATCGCCGCGCGCGACGCCGATGCGGATGGTGTCTTCCAGGCGCGCGCCGTGCTCGAATAGGTCGGAACTGCGCTTGTAGATTTCCGAGTATTTCTTGTTCCAGAGGGTGTAGCGGCCCTCGGGGTCCAGGAACACGATGCCTTGCGGCAGGATGTCGATCGCCTCGCGCAGCCGCGCATTGGACCTGCGGGCCTCGACGATCGCGGCATCGGCCTGCGCGCGCTGGCGCACCAGTTCGCCGATCTCGACGGCGGTGCGGCGCGAACTGCCGGACACCTTCGGCATCGGCCTCACCCGGCGGCCCCCTGGACCTGACAGTTTGGCCTGCTTCGGCTTCTTGATCTTCTTCGGCCGCATCATCGCTATTGCACGCCCCACGCGCATTCCAGTTCGGTGACATTTCTGCGATAAGTGTCTGAAAAATTGGTATCTCTCGGCGAATAGCTGCGCTGCCTGAGAAAGCCGTAGCTGCCCGCTTTGCAGGCGAGCTCACGCCGGATGCGATTAGCTTGCGGTGCGCACGCGGCGAACAGCGCAGATTTGCGGCGTGGACCCGCCGGAGCGTGGTGAAGAAAGCGTAAATCGGCGCACCACTGCACAATGAACGCGCCGGATGCGGCTCAAGCGCGCGAATGTTTGTCAGCGCGTGACAGGGTTATCGCAGGGTTAAGGCAGCACGTGCAATGACGGGAGGACTTCCGATTGCGGGTTATAGCGGCTTGACCATGCGGATCGTCTCCGAACGAAAACCACCGCGCTCATAAAAATCAACCGCGCGTCGATTGTCGGCGAACACATCGAGACTGAGAAACGGATACTGCATTTCGCGTGCCCAATCCTCGCCATGGCTCATCAGCAATTTGGCGATGCCCTGCCCCTCGGCCTGTTCGGTAAGGGCCAGGATCGCGACATAGCCACATACCTCGTCGGTTACGCCATCCTTTCCGGGCCGCATATGGATGTAGCCCAACCGCACATCATCGTCCGACACGGCGATGAGTGTCCGAGAGTGTTCGACGGCCTGATTCACGGTGGCGGCCATGTACCGGTCTTGAAACTGTTCCATCGCTTCCAAGCCATGCCACGCGGGACCGGGGACGCCTGAGAGACGAGGAGACAATGCGAGAAGAAAGTCGCGGTCCGATTGGGTTGCCTCTCGCACTCGAACCGAACCTGTGCCAATCGGCATTACATTCTCCCACTATGGCGCTAGCGAAAGCCAGAGGAGTTACAACAGATCGGTCCGTCTGGCCACCGATACGCATTGCTGCAAGGCGCGCGTCTTGCAAGGTCGATCCGCCTTGTGGGCGATCAAGCAAATGGGATGAAAGCGCGGTTCGCCTGCGTCGAATCCATGTTAGCCTTGCGCAGACAGAGTGATCCGAATGACACCCCGCCTGCGTCTGATCCCGCTCCTGATCTCCACCCTCCTCGCCTGCACCATCTCCGCGCGTGCGCAGGACAAGGGTTCGCTCAATCCGCAGCCATTGCCGCCGCTCGCCAACCCTAACGATCCAACGATCGGGGCGAAGCAGCTGTTCGCGCGCAAGGTGCTGCCGGCGGCGCTGCCGACCCAATCGATCGGCGGCTATACCAAGGGTTGTCTCGCCGGCGCCGCGCAGATGCCGCTGAACGGCGACACCTGGCAGGTGATGCGCCTGTCGCGCAACCGCTATTGGGGCCACCCCGACATGATCGCGCTGCTGAAGCGGCTTGCGGCCGGCGCGCACGAGGACGCCGGCTGGCCCGGCATCCTGGTCGGCGACATCGGCCAGCCGCGCGGCGGCCCCGCGCTCTCCGGTCACGCCAGCCACCAGATCGGGCTCGACGCCGACGTCTGGCTGACGCCGATGCCGGATCGCAAATTGTCGCGGGAGGATCGCGAGGAGATGTCGGCGGTGATGATGGTGCGGGACGACCGGCTCGATATCGATCCGCGCGTGTTCACGCCCAGTCATGTGCTGGTCATCCGCGACGCCGCGCGCGAGCCTGCCGTGCAGCGCATCTTCGTCAATCCTGCGATCAAGAAAGCGCTATGCCGCCAGGCCAAGGGCGACCGCAGCTGGCTGTCGAAGATCCGGCCGTGGTGGGGCCACGACTACCACTTCCACATCCGCATGCGGTGTCCGTCCGGCAGCCCCGCATGCGAGGGGCAGAAGCCGCAATCGGAGGGCGAAGGCTGCAAGCCGTCCGATCTTGCCTATTGGTTCAAGGACTCGGTGCTGCATCCGAAGCCTCCGCCGAAGCCGCCGAAACCGCGCCCGCCGATGACGCTGGCGCAGATGCCGGCAGAGTGCAAAACGGTGCTGAACGCAGCCGACGCCAAGCAATAAGCATGATCCGGAAAAGTGCGAAGCGGCTTTCCGAAAAGATCATGCGAAAGCAAGAGGCCAAGGCAATAACATCTTTGTCAGGCGGCTTTTCCAGCCGGCTCGAACTGCGTTATGATCCCGCGTCGTCGCGCCGTAAGCGCGTTCGAGCGATGGATCGGGGCCGCTGATCTCTTTTATCCGTCACAATTGCATTGGACCAGTCATGCGCAAATCCCTCCTCGCCGCATCGCTCCTGCTTGTCTCAGTTCCCGCCTTCGCGGCGGAAGAGCCGAGTGGCTGCGACAAGTTCAAATGGTCGATCGACCGCGCACGCGCCGCGCTCACCGCGCCCGATCGCGCCAAGCTGGCCTCGGGCAGTGAGCAGACGGCAGTACCGTCGACCGCCATCACACTGGCGCTGGTGGCCCCCGCCGACGCCAAACTGCCGAGCCCGCCGGAGCGCGCACCGAAAGACGGCACCTTTGCCGGCTTCACCAGCTTCAAGGCCACACCGAAGGCCGGGCTCTATACCGTCAGCCTGTCGGCCGGCGCCTGGGTCGACCTGGTGCAGGACGGGCACTTCCTGAAGCCGAAGGCCTTCAGCGGCGCCACCGATTGCGACGGTATCCGCAAGACCATGAAATATGACCTCGCTGCCAGCCCCTTCGTGCTGCAGGTCAGCGGCTCCAAAGAGAACTCGCTGTCGGTCGCGATCCAGCCGTCGGATGAATAGCACGCGCCGTTAGACAAACGGTCGCCTTTACCGTAAGTCCCAGCCTGCTATGTTTGCAGTGCGATATCCCCGAGGACCGTAAGTCCTTCGGGGACCAGCGGAACAGCGCTTCCGTCCGTCGCGCCCAGAACCCACCCAACGCCTGGTTTGCGCGCGCCTGTTCGTGCGCGAGCTCGCACGGAGCGCTTTCCATGTCACGACTTTCGATTTCAAGGCTTGCCGGACTTTTCACTGCCTTCGTCATCCTGCTCGGCGCGATCCATTCGCCCGCGCGCGCCGAAGACAAGACGCTCACCGTCTTTGCCGCCGCCTCGATGAAGAACGCGCTCGACGAGATCGATGCGGCCTATACCGCCAAGACCGGCGTCAAGATCAGCGCCAGCTACGCCGCGAGCTCGGCATTGGCAAAACAGATCGAGCAGGGCGCGCCGGCCGACGTGTTCGTCTCGGCCGACACCGACTGGATGGACTACGCGATCAAGCAGAAGAACATCAATGAGCCGACGCGGGTGAACCTGCTCGGCAATTCGATCGTGCTGATCGCGCCGAAGGATTCCATGATCAGCAATGTCAACATCGGTCCCGGCTTCGATCTCGCCAAGCTCGCCGGTGACGGCAAGATCGCCACCGGCGACGTCAAGGCAGTGCCGGTCGGCAAATACGCCAAGGCCGCGCTCGAGAAGCTCGGCGCCTGGCAGGCGGCGGAGCCGAAATTCGCGATGGCCGAGAGCGTGCGCGCGGCATTGACGCTGGTGGCGCGCGGCGAAGCCGTGCTCGGCATCGTCTATTCGACCGACGCCAAAGTCGAGCCGGGTGTCAAGATCGTCGGCACCTTCCCGGCCGACACCCACCCCGCGATCATCTATCCGGTTGCGGCGACCACGACCGCCAAGCCCGAGACCGCTGACTATCTCGCCTTCCTGCGCTCGTCGGCGGCGAAGACGATCCTCGAGAAATACGGCTTCAAGTTCCTGATCAGCCCGACGACCTGAGCGTGTTTGATATCTCGCCGACCGAATGGACGGCGATCCTGCTGTCGCTGCGGGTCGCCGTCATTGCAACGCTGGTGGCGACCCCGTTCGGGATCGCGCTCGCCTGGCTGCTGGCGCGACGCGATTTCTGGGGCAAGTCGCTGCTCGATGCCGCCGTGCATCTGCCGCTGGTGCTGCCGCCGGTCGTCACCGGCTATCTGCTGCTGCTGACCTTCGGCAAGCGCGGCCTGGTCGGCGGCTGGCTGGCCGATCACCTCGGCATCGTGTTCGCATTCCGCTGGACCGGCGCGGCACTCGCCTGCGGCGTGATGTCGTTTCCGCTGCTCGTGCGCCCGATCCGGCTTTCGATCGAGGCGGTCGACCGCCGCCTCGAACAGGCCGCCGAGACGCTCGGCGCCGCGCCCTGGCGGGTGTTCGCAACCGTGACGCTGCCGCTCGCGCTGCCGGGCGTGTTGGCCGGCATGGTACTCGGCTTTGCCAAGGCGATCGGCGAGTTCGGCGCGACCATCACCTTCGTCTCCAATATCCCCGGCGAGACCCAGACCATTTCATCGGCGATCTACTCGCTTATCCAGACGCCCGACGGCGACACTGCCGCGGCGCGGCTCGTGATCATCTCGGTCGTGCTCGCGGTCGGTGCGCTGATCGCCGCCGAAGTGTTCGCGCGCCGCGCCACCGCGCGCCTGCACGGACAATAGCGATGCTGCGCGTCGACATCACCAAGCAGCTCGGAGAGTTCTCACTCACGGCCGCGTTCACCAGCGAGGGCCGCGTCACCGGCTTGTTCGGCGCGTCCGGCTCCGGCAAGACGTCGCTGATCAACACCATCGCCGGGCTGGTGCGTCCCGATCGCGGCACCATCGTGATCGACGGCGAGACGGTCGACGACACCGCGGCCGGCATTCACATCCCGACATATCGCCGCCGCATCGGCTACGTGTTCCAGGATGCGCGGCTGTTTCCGCATCTCGATATCAGGCAGAACCTCGATTACGGCCGCCGCATGAACGGCCTCACGGAAGATCCTGCGCAAGACAAACGCGTCGTCGATCTGCTCGACATCGGCGCCCTACTCGACCGCCGCCCCGGAAAGCTCTCCGGCGGCGAGCGGCAGCGCGTCGCGCTCGGCCGGGCGCTGCTGTCCAAGCCGCGGCTGTTGCTGCTGGATGAGCCGCTGGGCGCGCTCGACGAGAGCCGCAAGCTCGAGATCCTGCCCTATCTGGTGCGGCTGCGCGACGAGGCCGGCGTCCCGATGGTCTATGTCAGCCACGACGCGGCCGAGCTTCGCCAGCTTGCCACCCAGATCGTGATGCTGCGCCGCGGCCAGGTCACCGCATTCGGCGGTGTTAAGGTGTTGACGGGCGGTGCGTAGCTGGCCGTTTTTCCGAAAGTCGGCATAAGATAGCCCATCTTGTCTGCTAGCCCGGATCGGGACATCCGATGGGGCATGGGGAAAGGTGCACTTTGCGACTGACTGGCTGGGTATTGCTGCTGATCGGCGGGCTGCTGTGCGCCACGATTTCGTGGGCCGCCCTAGGCTTCCTGCTGATGGGCGTCGGCCTGATCTCGCTGCAGGTCGCCGAGCGCCGCCGACGCCCCGGTGATGACGCCGTGCCGGCCGGGGCTGGAGGATTTACCCCGCCGCGTCTCAGTGCCGGGCTACAGCCGCCGACCCTCGACCCCGTCACTGGCCAGGACACCGGACCGCAGCGCCAGCCGCGCCGGGTGGCGTGGCCCGACAAGAACGGTGACGCGCCCTATGACCGGCAGTATGACCGGCAGGCTTGGCGCCGGCTGGTCGAGAGCGATCCCGACCTCGCCCAGCTTGCCAAGGTGCTGGCCGATTACGGTCCGCAATATGTCGATGAGCTCGCGGCTAGCTATCTCGCCGCCCCCGACAAGAGCCGCTTGGGCGCGATCGTCGACGGCATCATCGCGCGCGCCCGCGACGGCCAGCCGGCCCCGCCACTCGCGACGGTCGAAGCATCGCAGCCACCGCCGCTGCCGTTCCGGCCGGAGCCAAGGCAGGTGGCCGGCCCTGCCGGCAGGCCGGCGACTGCGCCGAGCAATCCCGCCGATGCGCTGGGAGCGTCCCTGCTCGCCACGGTCGAGGAGGCTTCCGCCAGGGTCGCCGCCGAACGCGCGGGTCTCTTCAAGCCTGCCAAGGGGCCGGGCAAGGAGCCTGGCAAGGCCACCGACAGCCGGCCGTCGACAGCGAGCCAGCGGGAGCCGCTGTTCGGCCGCGCCCCCCGGGACGCGAAGCCCGCCGCGCCGCCGCCGTTGCCGGCAGAGACGCCCGCTGACCTCGAAGCATCGTTGATTACCGCCATCAGCGAGGCCGCCGCCAGACGGGCGGACGCATCCATGCCAGTGCCAGAGCCGCCGCCAAAGCGCGAGCCGGATATCCGCGCCGTCACCCCACCCGACGCGCCGCCAGCAAAGACACCGCCTGCAAAGACACCGGCCGATAATCTCGACGAGACGCTGCTTGCGGCGCTGGCCGAGATATCCGGCCAGAAGTTCAAGGACGAGCCCACGCCGGACGCTGCGTCCAAGGGCCCGCCGGCCGATGACGGCCTGTCGGACATGATCAAGAAGTTCGCCCCGGATTCGAGCTTCCTGCGCAAGCAGTGACGGCGCGGCTCAGAATGACGGAGCGCATGGTCCTATCCTCGTCATTGCGAGCGAAGCGAAGCAATCCATAGCTCCGCAAAACGGAAGGATGGATTGCTTCGTCGCTATCGCTCCTCGCAATGACGGCGCTGAAAGCTTCACTGCCTCTCAGACGCCGGCGACCGACGCCCAGATATCGGCGAGCTTGCGCCGGACGGTCTGCATCCGCGTCTGCGGTGCGACCTCCTCCTCTTCCTCCGGCAGGCGCAGTCCGACGACATTGACGCGGCCGCCGCTGATGCTGCGCGCCACCAGCACGATCTCGTCGAGCGCGAGCTCGGCACCTTCCTTCGGCGCGCGGTCGAGATTGACGTCGAAAAAATCCGCCAGCGTCAGCTTGGCCTGGTGCTCGTCGACCTTGACGCCGTAGATCTCGGCGAGCTCGCCGAGCGTATGCTCGCCCGACACCATGAAGTCGCCGAGCAGATGCGGATCGGGCGCTGACGACGGCGCCATGTCGACGAAGAAGCGGTCGAGCGCCTCGGCGCGCTCCGGCGGCGCAAGCAGATAGATGTAGTCGCCGGGCGCGACCGGATCGGCCTCGACCGGCGTCAGGATCCGCTCGTCACGGATCACCAGCGTCGGCTTCGACCACGACGGGATCAGGCCACGGCGGAAATACAGGCTCTTCGGCCGCACCGGATACCCGACCAGCTGCTGCTCGAGCTGGCCGGGTAGATCCAGTTCGACGCGGCGCGGGCCGCGTTCGGCGCGCGGCAGTGCGACGTGCAGCCGCCGCGCCGCCGGCCCCAGCGTCCAGCCCTGCAACAGCAGCGAGATGATGACGACGACGAAGGCGACGTCGAAATAGAGATAGGCCTTCGACAGGCCGACCAGCATCGGGATCGAGGCGAGGAAAATCGCCACCGCGCCGCGCAAGCCGGTCCAGGCGATGAAGACCTTCTCGCGCCAGTTGAACTTGAACGGCGCAAGACAGATCAATACCGCCAGCGGCCGCGCCACCAGCATCAGCGCGAACGCCACCAGCACCGCGCCGCCGGCGCTGGAGAGCAGGCGATGCGGCGACACCAGCAGGCCGAGCAGCACGAACATCACGATCTGGGCCAGCCAAGTCGCAGCGTCGAGGAAGGTCACTACCGAATTATGCGCGCGGGTCGGCCGGTTGCCGATGATGATACCGGCGAGATAGACCGCAAGGAATCCCGAGGCATGCACGATCTGCGAGCCGCCGAAGATCACCAGCGCTGCGGTCGTGACGAACGGCGCATGCAGGCCCTGTGGCAGCGCGACGCGATTCAGCGCGATCACCACCAGCCGGCCGCCGATCACCCCGATGATGGCGCCGAGCACGGCTTCCTGGATGAACTCCATCGCGATGTGCGCGGCCGAGCTCTGGCCGATCGAGATGAACTCGACCAGCATCAAGGTGAGGAAGATCGCGAACGGGTCGTTGGTGCCGGACTCCGCCTCCAGCGTCGCGCCGACGCGCGGGCGCAGGCGCAGGCCCTGGGTGTGCACCAGCAGGAACACCGCCGCGGCGTCGGTCGAGGCCACGACGGCGCCCACTAAAAGCGACTCGGTCCAATTGAGGTCGAGCACATAGCGGGCGACCGGCGCCGTGATCAGCGCGGTCAGCAGCACGCCCGCGGTCGCCAGCATCATCGAGGGTGCCAGCACCGTGCGGATGCTGGCAAAGCGCGTCTTCAATCCACCGTCGAACAGGATCAGCGCCAGCGCCACCGAGCCGACCAGATAGGTGGTGCGGACGTCGTCGAACTGCAGCCGGCCGGGGCCGGAATCGCCCGCCAGCATGCCGACCAGCAAGAACACCAGCAGCAAGGGGGCGCCGAACCGCAGCGCCAGCAGGCTGGACAGGATGCCGGCCATCACCAGCACCGCACCGAGCAGGATCGCTATACTGACGGAGTCGAGGGATGCCATGCGCCTTTGGAGGTCTCAAGGACTTGGGAGGTCTCAAATACTTGCAATTGCATCCTTATCGTCGCGACACTGGGACGCCAACCAATTTCTGTCCTGAGCGGCAATGTGCCCGGTCTACTCACCCCTAGGTCGCCTCCACACTGTGGTGTATCGATGGTCGCGTGCGCGCCTTTGTGGGATTCTGGCTGCACCTTCGAATCACATTCGCCTGACCCGCGCTTCGAGTTGAGATTTTGCCGATGGACATGAGCTGGAAGGACGTCCTGGAATCGATCCAGATGGCAGCGCGCTCGGTCGGCGCCGAGATCGCCTCGCCCTGGTTCTATCTGCAGTTCGGCATCATCCTCGCCGCCGCGGGCCTCGCCTACGCCGCCGATACCGCCATTCATGCGCGGGTCAACATGTCGTCGCTGGCGAGCCGTTGGCCGCTGCCGCTCCGGCACTTTGCCCGCGTGATGGTATCGAGCGCCTCGACCGCGGTGTTCGCGGTGTTGATGGTGATCTCGCGCATCGTGATGTGGCACGCGACCTGGCCGAGCCGCAGCTATTTGATCGCGGTCTCCGCCAAGCTGGCGCTGGCCTGGCTCGTGATCCGCCTCGTGACCTCGGTGATCGACAACGCCTTCATCGTCAAACTGGTCTCGATCGCGGCCTGGGTGGTCGCGGCGCTGAGCATCATCGGCCAGCTCGACTGGGCGGCCGATACGCTGGATTCGTTCGCGGTCATCGTGGGCGGTCTGCGGCTGAGCCCGCTGCTGCTGATCAAGGCCGGCGCGGTGCTGATCCTGGCGCTGTGGCTGAGCAATATCGCCAGCAATTTCATCGACGGCCAGATCACCCGCTCGACCGACCTGACCCCGTCGATCCAGGTGTTGCTGGTCAAGATCATTCGGATCGGCCTGATGGTGATCGCGGTCGCCATTGCCTTGAGCGCCGTCGGGATCAACCTGTCGGCGCTTGCGGTGCTGTCCGGCGCAGTCGGCGTCGGCATCGGTTTCGGCCTGCAGAAGATCGTCGCCAACTTCATCTCGGGCATCATCCTGCTGGTCGACAAGTCGGTGAAGCCGGGCGACCTCGTCACCATCGGCGACAGCCAGGGCCGCATCAGCGCGATGAAGACCCGCTACATCTCGGTCGCCGCCGGCGACGGCCGCGAGTTCCTGATCCCGAACGAGGACCTGGTGACGCAGAAGGTCACCAATTGGACCTACACCGACAAGAATACGCTGGTGAAGATCGCCTTCGCCGCCAATTACGACGCCGATCCGAGGCTGGTCTGCAAGCTCGCGATCAATACCGCGACGGCCCACGCTCGCGCACTTAAGGGCAAGCCGCCGAACTGCATCCTGACCGAATTCGCCGAGCTCGGCATGAAGTTCTCGCTGACCTTCTGGATCGCCGATCCCGACGGCATGGACGGCGTGAAGAGCGACGTCATGCTGTCGCTGTGGGACGCCTTCAAGCAGGACGGCATCAAGGTGCCTTACCCGGTGCGGGAACTCCGCATCCGCGGCGGCGTGCTGCCGGTCGAGAGCGTGGTCGAGGTATCCAGCTAGCGCCTCCGCACGGCTTTTTCGGGCGAGCGGCCGCCGCTGTTCCGGATTTGGCCGGAAAATCAAGCCGTTTGAGCATTGTCCCCATGCCCAAGCTTGGCTTGCGCCGGGCGCGCCGATCATTAAATTAGGGCCTGAAATCAGCCCCTTGCCCGCAGAAACATCCCGCCCATGAGCTATATCGACGCTACCGACACCTCCCTTCGCAAGACCGGCCAGATCAAGCTGCACGGACCGAGCGGCTTTGCCGGCATGCGCAAGGCAGGCGCCCTGGTGTCGAAATGCCTCGATGCGCTCACCGACATCGTCAAGCCGGGCGTCCCGACCTCGGTCATCGACGACTTCGTCCGCAAGTTCGCCTTCGACCACGGCGCCTATCCGGCGACGCTGATGTATCGCGGCTACCGCTACTCGACCTGCACCTCGATCAATCACGTGGTCTGCCACGGCATGCCGGGCGACCGCCCGCTGAAGGAGGGCGACATCGTCAATGTCGACGTCACCTTCATCGTCGACGGCTGGTACGGCGATTCCAGCCGCATGTATGCGATCGGCGCCATCGCGCGAAAGGCCGAGCGGCTGATCGAGGTGACGTATGAGGCGATGATGCGCGGCATTGCCGCCGTCAAGCCCGGCGCCACCACCGGCGATATCGGCCACGCCATCCAGAGCTTCGTCGAACCGCAGGGCATGAGCGTGGTGCGCGACTTCTGCGGCCACGGCCTCGGCCGCCTGTTTCACGACGAGCCGAACATCATCCATATCGGCCGCCCCGGCGAAGGCGCGCCGCTGAAGCCCGGCATGTTCTTCACCATCGAGCCGATGATCAATCTCGGCAAGCCGCATGTGAAGATCCTGTCCGATGGCTGGACCGCGGTGACCCGCGACCGCTCGCTGTCGGCACAGTTCGAGCACTCGGTCGGCGTCACCGCCGACGGCGTCGAGATCTTCACGCTGTCCGAGCGCCACGGCGAGAAGCCGTGGGTTCAGGTGTAAGCGCCCTCGACAAGGTCAATAGTCGCTCCGCGTGCGCTCGACGATCTCCTCGGGCGTGTGGTTCTCGCCGATCGACATCGCGCAGATCCGCGACAGATGCAGATAGGACAGCCCGGTCTCCTCTGCCCAGGCGTTGAACTGCGCCTGCACCTTGGCGAGATCGCGCTTCGACTTGACCTCCTCGGCTATGTCGAGCCCGGCATCACGCAGGCAGGCGACGACGTCGCGCGAGGTGACGAAACCGTCCCAGCCGAGAAAGCGCAGCAGCATCTGCCCGGTGTTGCCGCCGAGCCGGCTGCCGCGTTTGACCAGGAGGTCCAGGAGACCGATCTCGTCCACTGACGGCCAGGCTGCGAGGAATTTGCCGAAGCTGCCGTGCTCGCGCGCGATCTCCTGGACGAAGCGGCCATTGTCGCGCACCGACATGATCTTGGCGCCGTTGCGCACGATCCTGGTGTCGCTGGTCAGCTTCTCCCAATATTCGTCGGGCTTGAAGGCGAGCTTGGCGGGCTGAAAGCCGAGGAAGGCGTCCTCGAAGCCCTCCCATTTCGCGTCGATCACGCTCCAGGCAAAGCCCGCGCAGAACACGCGCCTGGTCATCTCGGCCAGTACGCGGTCGTCGCCGAGCTTTGCCAGCGCCTTGGCGCCTGCCGGCGACGGCAGCAGTTTCTCGAGCGCCTTCGGCCCGCCCTTGCGTTTCTCGGCGCGCGAGCGGATCACCTTGAATGACGTCACGCCGCCCTCCCCTTTTCGATCTCGTTGCAGGCAACGGTAATTCGCCCGTCGCGTCGTGGCAAACCGGGACGTTGCATCGCCCCTTGCAAAACGCGGCAGGCACGGCATGGTTGTGGCCGATGCCCGCCAGACCCGACGCCAGCAACGACGACACCGACGAGACGCCGCATTATCACGGCCATCGCGAACGGCTACGCGAGCGCTTCTACGCCGCCGGGCCGGACGCGCTGACCGACTATGAGCTCCTCGAGATGGCGCTGTTCGCCGCGATCCCGCGCCGCGACACCAAGCCGTTGGCGAAGGCGCTGTTGAAGAAGTTCGGTTCGTTGGCCGAGGTCGTGCACGCGTCGCCGGCGCGGCTGCGCGAGGTCGAAGGCGTCAAGGACGCCTCGATCAACCAGCTCAAGCTGCTCGCCGCGGCCGCGGACCGGATCGCCAAGGGCGAGATCAAGCGTAGCATCGCGCTGTCGTCCTGGAACGACGTCATCGACTATTGCCGCAGCGGCATGGCGTTCGCCGACAAGGAGCAATTCCGCCTGCTGTTCCTCGACAAGCGCAACCAGCTGATCGCCGACGAGGTGCAGCAGACCGGCACCGTCGATCACACCCCGGTCTATCCCCGCGAGGTGATCAAGCGCGCGCTGGAATTGTCCGCCACCGCGCTGATCCTCGTGCACAATCATCCGTCCGGCGACCCGACCCCGTCGCAGGCCGACATCCAGATGACGAAAGCCATCGTCGACATCGCAAAGCCGCTCGGGATCGCCGTGCATGATCACATCATCGTCGGCAAGAACGGGCATACCAGCCTGAAAGGCATGAAATTGATGTAGTCTCGCAGCGTTGAGATGCGTCACACCACCTTCGCCGATGCTTGCCCATGCCGAGGCGCCTCCACGGAGATGATCATGTCGAATGGTCCCAGCGCGGTTCTCTCTTTCAGCGAGATCGACACGATTGCACGTGACGCCGTTGCAGAAGGACAGGCGGGCCGCACGCAGGCTGCATCGCAGAAGATCCAACCCTTACGAAAGGCCCAGCGCCACCAGCCTGAGGCGGCGATGGCGTTGTTATGGATTGTCGACGAACGAAGCCTCACGAGGGAGGAGGCGGCCGACATCCTTGTAGAGATCGCCGACGCCCACGATGACGACGTAGCTATCCTCTCGGGGCTCGGCCTGTGCCTCGAAGCCGTCCGCGACATCGATGATCTGAATGCGCCGCCGCCGGAGCACCCGATATTTCAGACGATGGTCGCTAAGCTGGACCGCTTGTCCAAAGTCAATGAAGGGCGGCCTGAGCAGGAGCAGATCATTCGCGGGCTCGCTACCGCGGCGCGAATGACGGCGCGCCAGCACGATGCGATCGCCGAGGCCAGTCTTCGGAGACTGATCGACATCGATCCGCAAAGGAGCACACATCATTACAATCTGGGCCTCTTCTACAAGACGCGCGGCAGGTTCGCGGAAGGCGTGGCGGCGAACCGGGCCGCTGCAAGCCTGTCAGAAGAGGCTGTCGACAGCACCGAATGGAATCTCGGCATCTGCGCTACGGGCGCTCGGGATGCCGAGACCGCGTTGGGCGTGTGGAAGCGCATGGAGCAGAAAATCGAGCATGGACGCTTTGGGTTGCCGGAGGGTGGATATCCGGGTTGCAAGGTGAGGCTTGCCGCGCGTCCGCTCGCTGAGCGGACGGCAGATCGTGATGACCCAGGCGAGGAGGAAACGGTCTGGATCGAACGGTTGTCTCCGTGCCATGGCATTATCCGCAGCGTGCTGTACGGCGATCTCGGCGTCGACTATGGCGATGTCATCCTCATGGACGGCGCCCCGATTACGCATCACACCTATGGCGAGCAGCAGATACCGGTCTTCCCGCATCTGGCAACGCTGCTGCGCCGGAATTACCAGTTCTTCGCTTTCGCGGGCACGCAGGAGACGGCGCGGCAATTGGCCGGCATCAGCGAAGAGCTGGACGGGGACGCCGTGATCTATTCGCACTCGGACAGCCTCAAGATCATGTGCGCGAATTGCTGGCGCAACCCCGATCTCGATCACGCTGAGCACGAGACAATGGAAAAGCACGTCGTCGCCGGCCGCATTGCCGCGTCTCCCGACATCGCGCCTGCGCAGCTTCTGGACATGATCGACAAGGCGATCGCAGAACGCGGAAGCTGCCAGCTTTATGCACCCGACCTTTGCGCCGCAGCGGGACAATCGGCGCGCGAGCGGATCGACCGCCGGCGGTTTGCAATGCTGACGGGCAATTAGTGCGATGGTCTTGGCAAGAATGGGCATGCGGGTTTGACGGGGATGCGGTTGCTGTAAGCCGCGCCGTCGTCCTGGCGAAAGCCGGGACCCATTGCCACCGCATTCGGTGACGGAGCAGATCGTGGCCCCGGCGTCGTGCAACAAATGAGATTTGGGGTAATGGGTCCTGGCCTTCGCCAGGACGACACCGAGTGTGTCGAATGGCCTGTGGACCAAACATCGGCATTCTCGCGACATGACGCGCTCGGCCTGCCCGGACGTCATACGAACCACCGGCAACTGCCGCTAAACTAGCCAATGCAACGTTTTCCGCGCGGCGGCGTTTGTTGCTGGTTGATTTGCCAGTTCCAGGCTTGGGGGACACGATGTCCGATTTTGTGATCGAGGAAGGGCTGCCCTATCCGCTCGGTGCCCATTGGAGCGGCCACGGCACCAACTTCGCGGTGTTTTCCGCCAACGCGACCAAGGTCGAGGTCTGCCTGTTCGACGGCGAGCGCGAGACGCACCGCTTCGAGCTGCCCGAATATACCGACCAGGTGTTTCACGGCTTCATCAACGGCGTGCAGCCCGGCACGTTCTACGGCTATCGCGTCTACGGCCCCTACCAGCCCGACGGCGGCCACCGCTTCAATCCGAACAAGCTGCTGCTTGATCCCTATGCCTGCGCCCATGCCGGCAGCCTCACCTGGAATCCGGCGGTGTTCGGCTACAAGATGGAGACCGGCGACGACCTGACCTTCGACGAGCGCGACAGCGCGCCGTTCATGCCGAAATGCGTGGTGGTCGATCCCAATTTCGACTGGGTCCAGGAGGCGCAGCGGCAGGACGTGCACTGGGATGAGACCGTCGTCTATGAGACCCACGTCAAAGGCTTCACCAAGCAGCATCCGGGCATCCCTGAGAACCTGCGCGGCACCTATGCCGGCTTCGGCGCGAACGCGGCGATCGATCATCTCAAGGCGCTCGGTATCACCTCGGTCGAGCTGCTGCCGGTGCATTCCTTCATCAACGACAGCAATCTGCTGGAGAAGCACCTCACCAATTACTGGGGCTACAACACGATCGGCTTCTTCGCGCCGGACCCGCGCTACGCCGCCGATGTGCCGAATAGCCTGCGCGAATTCAAGGAGATGGTGTCGCGGCTGCATGGCGCCGGGCTCGAAGTCATTCTGGACGTCGTCTACAACCACACCGCCGAGGGCAATGAACGCGGCCCGACGCTGTCGTTCAAGGGCATCGACAATGCGAGCTATTACCGGCTGCTGCCCGACAAGAGGCGCTACTACATCAACGATACCGGCACCGGAAACACGGTGAACCTGTCGCACCCGCGGGTGATCCAGCTGGTGATGGACAGCCTGCGCTACTGGGCCGGCCATATGCATGTCGACGGCTTCCGCTTCGATCTCGGCACCATCCTGGCGCGTGAGGTCTATGGCTTCGACGAGCAGTCCGGCTTCCTGAAGGCGATGAACCAGGACCCGTTGCTCGCGACCGTCAAGCTGATCGCCGAGCCCTGGGACTGCGGCCCCGGCGGCTACCAGGTCGGCGGCTTCCCGCCGGGCTGGGCGGAATGGAACGACAAGTACCGCAACACGGTGCGGGATTTCTGGCGCGGTGAGGCGGCGCCAGGCAGCCTGGCGCCGCGGCTGCTCGGCTCGCACGACGTGTTCAACCGCGAGGGACGCCGCACCTGGGCCAGCGTCAACTTCGTCACCGCGCATGACGGTTTCACGCTGAACGACTGGGCGAGCTACAACGCCAAGCACAACGAGGCCAACGGCGAGAACAACAACGACGGCTCGTCCGACAACCACTCCTGGAATAGCGGCACCGAGGGCCCGACCGACAATCCCGAGATCCGCACTTTGCGCGAACGCCAGAAGCGCAACATGCTGGCGACGCTTTTGGCCTCTCAGGGCACGCCGATGCTGCTCGGCGGCGACGAGTTCGGCCGCACCCAGCGCGGCAACAACAACGCCTATTGCCAGGACAACGACATCTCCTGGTTCGACTGGAATTTCTCAGATGACGCCGAGAAGCTGCTCGCCTTCACCAAACGGATGATCAAGCTGCGGCGCGACTATCCGATCCTGCGCCGCAGCCGCTTCCTCTCCGGCGATCGCGATCCGCAACTCGAGATCCGCGACGTGGTCTGGATCAGTACCTCGGGCGTGCAGATGACGGCGGCCGACTGGACCACCGGCTGGATCAAATGCTTCGGCGTCGTGCTCGACGGCCGCGCGCGCAAGACCGCCATCGCCCGCGCGGGTGAGGACGACACCGTGATCGTGATCCTCAACAGCTACGAGGGCGAGGTCGACTTCAAGCTGCCGGCAACGTCCGCCGGGCCACAGTGGTCGCTGCTCCTGGATACCAATGCGCCGGAGGAGCCGGCAGGTGCGCAGTTTGCGTTCGACAGCACGTACAAGACGGCCGGGCGTTCGTTCGTGCTGCTCACGGCCGGTGACGTGAAGTAGTCTCGATAGGGCGGACTAGCGAAGCATATCGACGGGATGTAGTTCCCTCCGTCGTCATTCCGGGGCGTGCGAAGCACGAGCCCGGAATCCATTGGGCCGCACATCCTGCGGATGAATGGATTCCGGGCTCGACGCTATCGCGTCGCCCCGGAATGACGAGGAGAGAGACACGGTGCATCGACCCACTCACACCGTGCAGGCCTGAACGATCTTC
The DNA here is from genome assembly GCF_042258955.1 of Bradyrhizobium sp. ma5. Classification (NCBI taxonomy): domain Bacteria; kingdom Pseudomonadati; phylum Pseudomonadota; class Alphaproteobacteria; order Hyphomicrobiales; family Nitrobacteraceae; genus Bradyrhizobium; species Bradyrhizobium sp. ma5. The sequence goes on along the minus strand of NZ_CP170156.1, from coordinate 667,415 downwards.
GGCAGATAGCCCTGGCAGAAATCCAGATAGGTTCGCACGATGGTCGATTGGTGACGGTGCGGCGGATAGAGCAGGTTGAGCGACCATTCGGGCAACGGATGCTGCGGCAGCAACCGGATCAACCGTTTCTCACGGATCGCCGCCGCTGCCAGGAAGGGCGGCAGCTCCGTGACCACGTCGCCGCGCAGCGCGCAGGCGCACAGATGATGATAGTCATTGGTCGACAGCACGGCATTGGGCTCGACGACATGCCCGCCCAGCTCCCAGCGCACCTGGGTATCGATCCGCGATGCCCATACCCCGCACGGCAGGTGACGTAGCGCGTCCGGATCTTTCGGCGGCCCGAAGCGCTTGATCAACCGCGGGCTGGCGACGAGAACATTGCGGAACGACAGCACCCGGCGCGCCACCATTGCCTCGTGAACGATCGCGCCGACCCGAAGGGCAACATCGATGCCGTCCTCGACCAGGTCGACGCGACGCTCGGTCGAGTAAAGGTGAACCTGGATGTCTGGATAGCGTTGCTGGAAAGCGGCCAGCAGCTCCCACCACGGCTCGAATGTCTGCGGCAGCGACAGGCGCAAACGTCCCTTCAACCGCATCTGGTCGTCGACGACCACCTGCTCGGCTTCCAGCAGCTGCTCGATGCCCTGGACGGCGCGCTCGTGCAGCCGCGCGCCGGCATCCGTCAGCTTCGCGCCGCGCGCCGATCGCTCCAGCAGCTGCACCTTGAGCTGCCGTTCGAGGTCCCGGATCCGGCGGCTCAGTGTCGGCAGCGGAATGTCGAGCCGGACAGCTCCCGCCGAGAGGCTACCGGCCTGAACGACCGCGACGAACATCCTGACCGCGTTGAGATCCATGCGGACAGCCTATCATATCTGGAAGGCTTGTTGCCAATCCCAGGCATTCATTTTCATATTTGGCTGGCCTACCTCTCCGGTCATGAGGGACCTCACCTCCGGAGAGCCTATGAAAACGAGCATCCTGACAGCCATCACATTCGCGCTCGCAAGTTCCGCCGCATCGGCACAAACGGCGGCGTCACCGCCGCAACCCGTCACCGTCGCGAACTACGCGCGGGCGCAAACCGACGTTTATTTCGCCGGCGTGGTCAAAGGCGGCGGCTTTGGAAAATTCCGTCATGGCCGCGAGCTTGCACCACCGGTACAGCAAGGCATCGTCCGCCCCAACCGCGATACGCTGTACTCGTTTGCGATCTTCGATCTCGATGCCGGACCGGTGACGATCACGCTGCCGGACGGCGCCAAGCGCTTCATGGCGATGCAAATCGTCAATGAGGATCAATACACCAGAGGTGTCTATTACGGCGCCGGCAGCCACACCCTGACGCGCGAGACGATCGGCACGCGCTACGCCATTGCGGTGGTCCGCTTCCTGGTCGATTTCTCCGACAGCGAAGAGATCCGGCAGGTTCACGCGCTGCAGGACGCGATCACATCGAACCAGCAGCGCCCCGGCACGTTCGATATTCCGAACTGGGATAAAGCCAGCCTCAACAAGGTGAAGGCAGCCCTGTTGCAGCTCGGCACCACGGTCTCCGATACGCGGCGCATGTTCGGCGCCGACGCGCACCAGGTCGATCCGGTGAAGCATTTGATCGGCAGCGCCATGCTGTGGGGCGGCAATCCCGAGAAGGACGCGCTGTATCTCCCGACCACCCCGGCGCGCAACGACGGCAGCACCGTCCACACGCTGACGGTGAAGAATGTTCCCGTCGACGGCTTCTGGTCGCTCACCGTTTACAACAGTGAGGGCTATTTGCAGCCGAACCCGACCGGCAGCTACGCGGTGAACAGCGTGACCGCCAGGAAGTCCGCCGATGGGGCTATCACCGTCCAGTTCGGCGGCTGCGACGGCAAGGTGGCCAACTGCCTGCCGATCACGCAGGGGTGGAATTACACCGTGCGGCTGTTTCAACCGCGGCCCGACGTTGTCGATGGCAGCTGGACATTTCCCGAGGCGCGGCCTGCAGATTGAGCTATGTCCGAGGTAATGATCCCTCCAAGGTCCCCTCCCCGCGACCCCGGCGGCCAATTGACATTCGGCCATTGGCTGCCAGACTTCGCGGAAAATTCGGGGTGGAGACCTCTGGATGGCCAATCTTTCGGCCTCAAATCACGTCGCCCGTGTTTTATCGGCGGCCAATCAGGTGGCTGGCGTCGACACCGAGGCGCGGATTGCCGCCTCCTGGCGGCGCTGCGTGGTCAATCACAACCTCGATCCGGCCCGGCGCGGGCCGCCGCAGACCCTGACCGAAGCCGAGGTCCGGCACATCGCCGAACCGATGGAGGATTTGATCCAGGTCGCGGTCCCGGAACTCGAGGATCTTGCCCGCGTGCTCCACGACTCCGGCTACTGCGTCAACCTCGCCGATCCCAACGCGACGATGCTGGTGAGCCGGCTGCCTGGGGGCGATTACGCGCGGATGTTCCTGGAGTGGAAGATCTACACCGGCTCGAACTTCGCCGAGACTTTTGAGGGCACCAACGGGCTCGGCACCGCGCTCGCCGAGCAGCGGCCGATCATCGTGCATGGCGACGAGCATTTCCGCGAGCAGTGGCACATGTTCACCTGCGCGGTGTCGCCGCTGTTCGATCATGCCGGGCGGCTCGCCGGCGCCGTCAACATCTCCTCCTGCCGCAGCGATCTCGGCCGCAGTGCGCACGAACTGGCGCTGGCCGTCACCGCGGAGGCGACGCGGCGGATCGAGCAGTCGTTCTTCCGCCGGCGCTACCGTGCCTCATGGATCGCGACATTGCCCGGCGACGGCCACGGCATGCTCGCCTATGACGACGACCGCCGCTTGGTCGGCGCCTGCCGCACCGCGCGCGGCGTATTCGGCCTGACGGATGCGATGATCGACGACGGCATCGACCTGTCGCGCCTGATTCAACTGGACGATCGCGCGGCGCGTTCCGCGGACGAGCCGGTCGCGCTGCGCCGGGCCGACGGCACGCCATGGGGCCGTGGCCGCGTGGCGCCGCCGGTGCGCGCGCGTGTCTCCCGTCCGCTGCCGGCACCGTCGCGCGAGGCGCCCGCCGGACAGTTTTCCGGCCTGCACCGGCTCGCGGGCCGCGATCCCGTGCTGATCAAGGGCGTGAAGCGGCTGATGACGGTCGGCAATCTCGATCTGCCGATCCTGCTGCGTGGCGAGACCGGCGCCGGCAAGGACGTGTTCGCGCGCGCCATTCACGCGGCCAGCAATCGCGCCGGCCGCAACTACGTCGCGCTGAACTGCGCCGCGATGCCGGAGAGCCTGATCGACGCCGAGCTGTTCGGCTACGAGGCCGGCGCCTTCACCGGCGCCCGGCGCGAGGGATCGAAGGGGCTTATCGTGCAGGCCTCTGGCGGCACCCTGTTCCTCGACGAGATCGGCGACATGCCGCTGTCGCTGCAGACGCGGCTGTTGCGTGTGCTGGAAAATCGCGAAGTGTGGCCGCTCGGCGCACTGAAGCCGGTACCCGTCGACATCCGCCTGATCAGCGCCACCCATCGCGACCTCGCAGCGATGGCCGAGGACGGCAGCTTCCGCTCCGATCTGTATTACCGGCTGCGCGGCATGGAGATCCGGTTGCCCGCGTTGCGCGAACGCGCCGACCGCAGGGACATCATCACGCAGATCGCCGACGAGGAAGCGCCGCACTGCCGCATCTCGGCAGACGCCTGGGCGCAACTGATGGCCTATCCCTTCCCCGGCAACATGCGCCAGCTTCGCCACGTGCTGCGGCTCGCGGGCGCCACCGCAGAGGGCGGCATCATCACCGAGGCCGATCTCGATTTGCCGCCGTTCGGCGCGCGCCATGTGGAGGCCGATCATGCGGCGGCCGAGCGCGCAGCGATCGTCGAAGCCTTACGAGTCAATGACGGAAGAGTGACGGACGCCGCCAAGGCGCTCGGGCTCAGCCGCGCGACGTTGTACCGGAAGATCAAGGCGTTAGGGATCGAGCTGGACAGCTAGACCGGAAGCGCACCTGTTGTTCCGGCCGCGCGGGAACGGTGCTATCCTACGTCCTTCGTTCAACGCCACGGAGCGGGTCCCATGACACGGTTTCCCCTCGCTGTGGTCGTTGGCCTCATTGCCGCGACCATTTCGCAACCTGCCGCCTCGGATTCTACTGAACAACGATTGGGTAAAGTGCATTTTGCGACGTCCTGCAAACCGGAGGCGCAGGAACTATTCGATCGCGCCATGCTGTATCAGCATTCGTTCTGGTACAGCGCATCGCGGCGCACCTTCGAGGAAGTGCTGGAGGCCGACCCGCAATGCGCCATCGCCTATTGGGGGATCGCGCTCAGCTATCTCTACAATCCGCACGGGCCGCCACCGCCCGAGAACCTTCCGCTCGGCCTCGAAGCCGCCAGGAAAGGCCAGGCGCTAGGTGCGCAGACCCCGCGCGAGCGCGAGTACATCGATGCCATCGCCGCGATGTATGTCGACTATGACAAGGTCGATCACCGCACCCGCGTGCAGAGATTCCTCGCGGCCGAAGAGCAGGTCGCGACGCACTATGCCGACGATGACGAGGCGCAGATCGCCTATGCGATCACGCTGAACGTCGCAGCGTCCCCGAGCGACAAGACCTACGCCAACCAGCTGAAAGGCGCGGCGCTGCTCGAGCCGATCTTCAAGCGGCAGCCCGAGCATCCGGGCATCGCCCACTATCTGATCCATCTCTACGATTACCCGGCGCTCGCGGAGAAGGGCCTCCCCGCCGCGATGCGCTATGCCAAGATCGCCGAACGCGCGCCGCACGCCCAGCACATGCCGTCGCACATCTTCACGCGCGTCGGCTACTGGAAGGAATCGATCGCCTCGAACAAGGAATCCGCGCGCATCGCCAAGGAAGATGGCGAACAGCAGGATCAGGCGCACGCGATGGACTACCTGGTCTATGCCTATCTCCAACTGGGCCAGGACAAGGAGGCGCGCGCGGTGGTCGACGAGCTCGGCAAGCTCGCGTTCAAACAGGATCGGTTCACCGGCCCTTACGCGGTGGCGGCAAGCCAGGCCCGCTATGTCTTCGAGCGCGGCGACTGGAAAGGCGCCGCCGCGCTTGACGTGCATCCGACCAAATACGCCGCTGCGGACGCCATCACCTATTTCGCGCAGGCGGTCGGCGCCGCGCGCTCCGGTGATCCGGCGGCCGCCAAGGCCGATATCGCCAAGCTCGTCGAGCTGCGCGACAGACTGAAAGACGCCAAGGATGCCTACTGGTCCAACATCGTCGACATCCAGCAGCAGATCGCGAGCGCCTGGGTGCTGTACGCCGAAGGCAAACATGACGAGGCGCTCAGCGCGATGAATGCCGCCGCGGAGGCGGAAGACAAGACCGAGAAGCATCCCGTCACCCCGGGCCCGCTCGCGCCGGCGCGCGAGCTCTACGCGGCAATGCTGCTCGATCGCGGCAAGGCCGCCGACGCGCTCGCCGCCTACGAGGCCGTGCTCAAGAAGGAGCCCAACCGGCTGGCGGCCTATCTCGGGATGATCAAGAGCGCCAAGGCGTCCGGCGATCAGGCCAAGATCCGGGAATGCGCTGATCAGATCGCCCGGCTCACCGCGGATGCGGATCTGTCGAGGCCGGAGTTGATCGAATTGCGCCAGACAACCGGAAGCAAGCTGTGATGCCGCTGACGACATGGCGCAACGGTGCGGCGCTGCTCGGCGCCGTTGCGCTGTCTCTTTGCCACGTGCCGCCGCTTGGCGCGATGGAGATCCTCGGTCAGGCCGGCGTGCTCGGCGAATGGGAACTGACCGGGCATCTCACCGAAAGCGCGCCGGACACTCCCAGGCAATTCTCCGGACCGCTGAAGATGAAGCACGTCGGAATCTGCACGCAGGACGGACCGGAGGAACGCGTCGGCGAGATCCGGCTGCAACTCACGGGTCCGGATTCGCAGGTGACGGCCGAACTGGTGCTGGACGGCGCGCCCTGCACCTACAGCGCCCGCAAGACGCACAATTACGAGGGCACGCTGTCCTGCGAGGGCCGCGCGTCCGTTCCGCTGCTGGTGTGGCTCAAATAGAGGCTGCCGGCAGGCCTTCCAGTCAGGCTGCGGACCGCGAGCGGCGCAGCCATTCGTTCAGGTCGATGCGACCGAGGCGCGCCTCACCCAACGGTACCAACGAGCGCTCCTCGACCCGGCCGCCCCAGTAGAGCGCGTCAGGGTCCTTCACCACTTCGCGCAGGTCGCCTTTTGCCTTCAGGTAGCGGGCCACGAATTCGTTGAACGGCGCACGGTCGGGACCGGCGATCTCGACGATGCCGTTGCGCGGCGGCTCCAGCGCCACATCGGCAACGAGCGCAGACACGTCCTCTGCCGCGATCGGCTGGAACAGGCCGGGCGAGAGCCTGATGGTGTTTCCAGCTGCACCCGCATCGGCGATGGCTCCGACGAATTCCATGAACTGCGTCGCGCGGACAATGGTGTAGGGGATGCCGGACGCCTCGATGAGTTTCTCCTGAGCGACCTTGGCGCGGAAGTACCCGTTCGCGGGCGTGCGGTCCGTTCCGACGATCGAGAGCGCGACATGGTGCTTGACGCCGGCCGGCTTCTCTGCCGCCAGAAGGTTGCGTCCGGAAGTCTCGAAGAACGCCATCACCGCCTTGTCCTCGAATGACGGCGAATTGGCCAGGTCGACCACGACAGCCGCACCGGACAGTGCCTCCTTGAGTCCCTCGCCGGTGATGGTGTTGACGCCGCTCTTCGGCGAGGCGGCGACAACGTCGTGGCCGCGTTGACGCAGAATGGCAGCGGTCCTGGAGCCGATCAGTCCGGTGCCGCCGATCACAACGATCTTCATGATTTGGTCTCCCTTGTCGATGACTAGAGATTTGGCGATCTCGGGACGCGCTTGTGCTTCAAGCTTGCTGTCGGCAAGCGCGATGGGCGCAGCGATTGATCGACATATCGACGAACGTTGCGTACTCGCAACGCGAGATCACGCGGACGTCTTGCCGACGCGGCGAGTCGAAGAACTCGCACCGCCGTATCGATCGCTCCTGCATGCGCGACGGCACTTATATCATGCGGCTCGCGATGACGGCGCGCTCGTCAAAATTGATCAGGATTGGTCAGCAGTGCTGATTGACTCGGGGAGCCGTGCCGCCCCTCGCGGCTTCAGGAAAACTCGTTCCAGCTGACGCGCCGCGCGTCGATGTCGCCGAGCACGACCGGATCATGGATGTTGCGCACGCTCTGGAAGCCGCTGCGCAAATAGATCAAGGGATCGACCGTGGTCACGGCGCGGACATGCTGGACTTCGCCGATGAAGACCGAATGGGTCTTGGTCTCGAGCTCCTGGCTCAGCACGCAGTCGAACGCCGCGACGGCATCCTCCAGCACCGGGGCGCCGGTCGCGCCGGTGGTCCAGCGGCCGAAGCCAAAGCGGTCGTCGCCGTTGACGCCCTTCTGGCCAGAGAAGGTCAGCGCCAGCAGCGCATGGTCCTCGTTCAGGAAGTTGATGACGAAATGGCGCTCGGCACGGATGCGCTCATGCGCGCTGGCATTACGGTTGACGCAGACCAGCACCGAGGGCGGATTGTCGGAGAGCGAGCAGGCGGAGGTCACCGTCAGGCCGGTGCGCTGTCCCGGCTCGCGGCCGACCGTCACCAGCGCCACCGCGCCTGCGCAATGCCGCATTGCCTGCTTGAAACTCTGTGCGTCGACCGTCATGCCCTGACCCTGAACCGGAATAGTTCCCTCAAACATATGCGAGGCAGGGTGCGAGGCAAGCCCCGCACCCTGCCTATCTGTCATGCAGCCTTCTCGAACTCGGCGCCGAGGTGCTTGAGCCGCGGCATCACCTCGTTCTTGAGCAGGTCCAGCGAGTGCCGCCAGGCTTCCGGCTTGTGCTTGTAGTCGAAGCCGAACACGCAGAGCACGCCGAAGCCGCCGACCTCCCGGTAGATCTTCTCGATCTTCTCGGTGACGGTCGCGGGCGAACCGACGATCCAATTCCGGCGCGCGCAATATTCGACGGTGACGTCGCTATCGGGCACGTCGGGGGCGTGCTTCAGATAGTCCTTGAAGCCGAAATGGCCGAGCAGCGGCAGGAAGTACTCGCCCATCATCCGGCCCATCATGTCGCCGGTCGACAGCCTCCACGCCTCCTCATCGGTATCAGCCACGAACACCTCGCGCACCAGCCGCCAATCCTTGCGGCTCGGCTTGCGGCCGGTCTTGGCGGCGCCGGCTTCGACCGAGTCCCAGTGGCTGCCGACATAGGCCGGGTTGAGGTTCAGGCTCATCGGGATGAAGCCGCGCTCGCCGGCGAGCTTGAGCGTGTCGGAATTCTTCGACAGGCCGGCGACGCCGATCGGCGGATGCGGACCCTGCAACGGCTTGATGTGCGGCTTGAGGAAGTCGAACATCGTGTCCGGCTTCGACACCGTCCAGTACTTGCCTTTGTGGGTCCAGGGTCCGGGCTCGGACCACATCTTCAGGATGATCTCGAGCGCCTCGCGGGTCATGTCGCGGTTCTGGCCCGACATGCCGTCGACGTTGAACATCGCCCAGTCGCTCGGCAGGCCGGAGGCCGCGACGCCGAAATTCAAGCGCCCGTTCGAGAGATGGTCGAGCATCGCGACGCGGTTGGCGAGCTCCGCCGGGTGATGATACGGCAGCAGGAAGCCGCCGGGCCCGATGCGGATGTTCTTGGTCTGCAACAGCGCCTGCGCGACCAGCAGATCGGGTGACGGGTGCGGCTCCCACGGTGCGGTGTGATGCTCGCCGATCCAGGCTTCCTGATAGCCGAGCTCGTCGAGCCAGCGCAGCGTCTGCAGGTCCCAGTCGTGCCCCTCTTTCAATCCGCACTCCGGCGGGTGCGAGGGCATGGTGAAGTAGCCAAGCTCCATGTGCGTTTCCTTCCTTCGCTTTGGGTTCAGTCATGCAATGCGTCTTGCCGCGCATTCGAAGATACGTTGAGCAAGCGCTGTGCCAGCTGAGGAAATCGCAGGAGAAGAGGAGAAAGGCGGCGTTTTCGGCCAAGTGCAAGCCATGCCTCGGGCCCAGCAAGGCCCTTGCCGTCTCATCGTCGCGAGACGCTGTCGCAACGATGAGACGCGCAACATGCCCAGCAGTTACGGCAAGCTGAGATCAAGCTGGAGCGGCCGCCGCCAAGGGGCTGCGCTCCCTCTCCCGCTTGCGGGGGAGGGTTGGGGTGGGAGTATCTCAGCGAGTCACATCGTGGAAAGAGCCCCCACCCGGATCGCATCTGCGATGCGATCCGACCTCCCCCGCAAGCGGGAGAGGTGGAGCAAGACAGAGAGATCAGCCCGCAGCGCGGCGCGGCAGCTTGTTGGCATCCGGCTCCGACGGCGGGGGAAGCTGCATCAGAATGGTCTGGCCCATCGAGGCGATCTCGATGCCCTCCTCCTGGAAGCGCCGCTTCATGCGGCGATTGAACTCGCGCTGCACCGACCAGCGGCCGCCGTCGGTGCAGCGGATCTGGCCGACGATGGTCACGACCGAGCCGTCGACCTTGTCGACGCCCCACAATTCGAGATCGCCGCGGATCAGCGCGCGATACGCCGTCTCCTGACGCATCCCGGCGACGATGTCCTTCAGCACCTCGCCGGCGCGGTCGGTGTCCTCCTTGTAGGACACATTGACGCTGACCGCGGCGTTGCCGGCGCCGCGGCTGGCGTTGGTGATCGTCGTCACTGCGCTGAACGGCACGATATGCACCGAGCCGTCGCCGGCGCGCAGCCGCATGGTGCGGATCGAGACGTTCTCGACCACGCCCGACAGGCCCGACACCGTGACGGCGTCGCCGACCTGCACGGTGTTCTCGAGCAGCAGGAACAGCCCGGTGATCAGGTCCTGCACCAGCTTCTGCGAACCGAAGCCGATCGCGATGCCGACGATGCCGGCACCTGCGAGCAGCGGCGCGACATTGACGCCGATCTCGCTGAGCGCGGTGAGCCCGACCACCGCGACGATCATGCATAACAAAGCGGTGCGCAGCATCGGCTGGAAGGTGCGCAGGCGCGCGGCGCGGGCGAAATGTCCATCGCGCGACAGCGTGTCGATCTGCCGGTCCATCAGCGCATTGGCGACCTCCCAGATCACCGCCGCAGCGAGCGCGGCAATGCCGATCGTCACCAGCGCCGAGATCAGGCGAGAGCCGATCTGGCCACCATAGAACCAGACGATGGCATCGACGCCCCACATCTCGAGCAACGCGACGAAGCCGATCACGGCGATCACCGCCGTGACCACCTTGCGCAGCAGTGGCAGATAGCGATTGGCGCGGGTCTCGAGCCCCGGGAAGCGCTGCATCAGGTCCGGGCTGATACGGAAGCCGCGATCGATCAGGCTCAGCACCACCATGGTGACAAGCCGGGTGACCAGCAGCACCGCGACGGTGCCGACGAAATATTGCAGCAGCAGCGAATAGCCGTTGCGGATGTTGAGCGCCCACACCGCCCACAGCGCGAGATCGAGCGCGATCGCCAGCACATGCCACAGCGACGCGAGACGGTTGCGCGTCCGCGCCGCAAGCCCGGTGCGATCGGCCGGCGCGCGGATGACGTCGGCGACCTGGCGGCGGCACTGCAGGATGATGACGACGACGAAGAGGTGCACCACCAGCATCACGAGCCGGAGCAGCGCGGCATAACCGGCGCGATGCAGCCCGAGCAGCAGCGCGACATTGGCAAAGGCGATACCGGAGACGCCGACCGCGACGATGCGCCGCGCCCAGATCTCGATATAGGCCGCGGTCTCGGCCCGGACGCGGAACAGGCCGAACGGCCCTGCCAGCGCGCGCACCGCGCAGATCAGCACGCGCGAGAACACATAGGCGTTGACGACGGCGAGGATCACGAGCCGCGTGGTCGACTGATCACCGATCTCGGTGCCGAGCAGCGCAGTGGCGATGCCGCCGAACACCACCACCGGCAGCAATTCGAGCAGCAGGCGGCCGAGCACGAAAGGCAGCCGGACCAGCGACTGCCAGGCCCGCGCCAGACTGAGCCGACGGCGATGCAGATCGCCCTCCGGCGTGACGTCGGCAACCGACGACGGCGGATCGGCGCTGGCGAGCGCCTGCACCGGCACGCGCGCGGTCTGCGGCAGCCGCGCTTCGAGGAACGCGACCGGCCGCTTGATCAGGCGGAACACCACCCATTCGGCCGCCAACGCGCAGCCGAACACCAGCGCCAGCTTCCAGGCGATGTCGATCAGCAGGCCATAGGCGGCAGGATCGTTGGCAGTGCGCACGAACCAGTAATAGAACGCCGGAAAGTGCGTCAGCGTGCGCGCGACGTCGGCGACCTCGCGCGACATCTCGCCGACCTGCTCCGAGACCATCAGCAGAAGCTGCGCACCGAGGCTATCCGCGTTGAGCGGGATCGGTGACTGCGACGCGGGTGCAGGCGGCTCGGCCGCTGGCGCAGGTTGCGCGGCCTGCGGCGAGGCGTTGGCGATGGCGCGCAGCGTGTTGATGATCTCGCCGCGCTTCTTGTCGTCCTGCAGCGTCTCGAGCGCGCGCTTCGCCTGCTCGGGCGTCAGCGCGTCGCCGGTAGCGGGTTGCGGCGGCGCCGGCTTGGCAGCGGGCTGCGCCAGCGCGGGCGAGACGAACAGGGTGAGGACGAGAAGGATCGCAAAGCGAAGTTTGTGCGACACGAGGGCCTCTTATTAAAATAATTGCGCGACCGCAGATCCCCGGGAGGAAACTGCTCTCGCGCTCGCGCCATGTCGGATCGCCCCTTTTCGCCTTGATGATGTGTCGGAAGTTTGCTGCTGCGACGACCATCTCTTGGCATTTGCCGCAACACAATCGTCACAGGTGTTGAGCGGCGTTTACGCATGGCGGGCGCGGTAGGCTGAGCCGGCCGAGCCGCGCGCCACACGCCAGGGCTGAAGCCGGACAATCTTTCGCTTGACGCACAGCCGTCGCCATGATGTTCTTATTTTGTTCTTTCTGTTTCCAGTTGCGTTTCGAGGTGACCATGCACGACGTCTTTGCCGATGACGGTCCGGTCCAGCTCTTCATTCACGACGACGGTGAGACGCCGCTGGAGTTGGTGCAGGACCTGCTGCGCACGGTATTCGGGAAATCCCAGCAGGAAGCCGTCGCGACCGCTGCCTTGATCGAGGCAAGGGGCGCTGTTCCATGCGGCCCCTATCCGGGCGCCGTCGCGCGGGCAATGTTCAACAGCGCCAAGTGGCTAATCCGCTCCAACGGCCACCCGTTGATGATCACGAGCGAGTCCGCCGACGCCAGCCGCCCCTGCGATCTTTGCGAAGCCCCGAAAGCCGTGACGGAGATTATTCTCTCCGGTACGACGGCCTCACTGTGCAGGGACTGCCTGCTCGCCGCGCGTCGCAGCTCGGAAGAATTGCCGAGCCACGAGTTTCGATACGCCTTTGTTGCGCTCGACTGGCATTTCGCCGGCGTGCCGCGCAACCTGATCGTGACGCGGGCACGCCAGTTTCCAGGCCACATGCGTGCCGACGTTCAGGTCGCGATCGACAAGCTGCTCACGGACCCGATCCACTTCTTCGGAATCCATGAGGAATATCGCTACGAGACGATTGGATTTGCGTCCCTAATGAAAGACAGCCGCAATGCGCCGGCGATCGCACCTCCCCAATACCAGGACGTCGATATCGGCGAGCCCGAGCCGGTGAAATGTCTCGTCAACGGTTTGTGGCTGTGCCGGTCCGGCACGTTACGCTACGCCGTGCTGCTGAGCTATCATCGTGAATATGACCGCGAACCCGCTGTTCGGATCGAGATCGCATTGCCGGCAGGCACGGCCGGCGATGCCTTCGTACAGCCGACCTTTGCCGCGCTGGAAGCCGCTGTCCACGCCGCGCGATCCTACCGCGGCAAGATACTCTCGCTCGAGGGTGGTTCGGACTATCGCGGCCGTTCGCGCGGCGTGACCGTGCATCGGCTGCCGACGGTTGCTCGCGATGACGTGATCCTGCCGGAGCGGACACTGGGGCTGCTCGACCGCAACGTGCTCGGCTTTGTCCAAAGCCGCGATCTGCTGCGCAAGCTCGGCCAGTCGACCCGCAAGGGCATCCTGCTCTATGGCCCGCCCGGCACCGGCAAGACCCACACCATTCGCTATCTCGCCACCAACCTGCCGGATCACACCACGCTGATTATCACTGCAGAGCAAGTCGGCCTGCTCGGCGCCTACATGAACCTCGCCCGCCTGCTGCAGCCGGCCATGGTCGTGATCGAGGATGTCGACCTGATCGCGCGCGACCGCGAGGATATGGGCGGACCGTGCGAGGAATCCCTGCTCAACAAGCTGCTCAACGAGATGGACGGCCTGAAGGAGGATTGCGACATCCTGTTCCTGCTGACCACCAACCGCCCCGAAGAGCTCGAGGGCGCGCTGGCCGGCCGGCCGGGCCGCATCGACCAGGCGATCGAGGTGCCGCTGCCCGACGAGACCGGACGCGGCAAACTGATCCGGCTCTATGGCAAGGGCCTACCGCTCGAACAGCCCGTCATCGACGAGGCCGTCCGACGTACCGATGGCGTCAGCGCCGCCTTCATCAAGGAGCTGATGCGCCGTCTCGCCCAGGCCAGCATCATCCGCGACGGCGGCGGAGAGGTCACAACCTCCGACCTCGACGGCGCGGTCGGTGAAATGCTGTTCGACGGCGGCCGGCTCAACGCCAAGCTGCTCGGCGGCGCGCAGGGAATGAGCGCAACGTGACTGACCGGAAGCCTCGGCTGGTCGTCAGCCGCGGGACGCCTGTGGCAGCAGCAGGTCCCGCTCCCCTCGCGCGACGCGCGCCAGCGCGTCGGACATCCGGGTCAGCACGCCCTCCCAGGCCTGCGGTCTGTCCTGGCGGAACAGCCGCATGGTCGGATACCAGGGCGTGTCGGCGCGATCGCGCAGCCACCGCCAGTCGAGCGCATAGGGGCACAGCATCCAGACCGGGCGGCCCAGCGCGCCGGCGAGATGCGCCACCGAGGTGTCGACGGCGATGACGAGATCGAGCGCGCAGACGGCCGCGGCGGTGTCGGCGAAATCGCCGAGCGTCGGTGCGAGATCGACGACGTCGGCACCGAGACGCCGCAGCACCGGGGCATCGTCCGGCCGCGGCTCCTTCTGTAGGCTGTAGAGCTGGACGCCAGGTGTGACCAGCCGCGGCAGCACGGCGTCCGCCGGCAGCGAACGCTGGCGGTCGCCCTTGTGCCTGGCATTGCCGGCCCAGACCACGCCGACCTTCAGCGCGGACACGTCGGCGAGCACCTCGCGCCAGCGCGCGAGCTTGATGACGTCGGCCTGCAGATAGGACACGGCGGCAGGGATGGTGTCGACGGTGGTGCGGAAAATCCGCGGCAGGCTCAGCAGCGGCAGTTGCAGGTCGAACGGCGGCAACGGCTCGCCGCGCGCGAACACCGCGACATCGGGCAGCATCGGCCGCAGCAGCGAGACCAGCGCCGGCTGCACCTGCAGAATGATCCGGCCGCCGCTGCCCGCCAGCATCGGTACGTAGCGGACGAAATTGATGGCGTCGCCGAGCCCGTATTCGGCAAACAGCAGCAGCGTGCGTCCCGCCAGCGGCTCACCCTGCCATTCCGGCTCGTCGAACACGGGATCGCCTTCGCTGAGCATCTTGGTCTTGCGGCGCCACTGATACTCCTCAAAACCTTCCTCGAACTCGCCGTTCATCAAGAGGAAATGCGCGTGGTTGTAATGCGCCAGCGGCTGTTCGGGATCGAGCGCGATGGCGCGGCGCGAGGCCACCAGCGCCGCATCGATCTCGCCGGCATTGCGCAGCGCGACCGCAAGATTGGCGTGGCCCTTGGCGTAATTGGGTTCGAGCTCGATGGCCCGCCGATGCGCGGCGACCGCCGCCTCGACCAGATTCTGTGCCTCGAAGATGATTCCAAGATTGGTGTGCGCGGCGGCATAGTCCGGCTTGAGCGCCAGCGCCAGTTCGGCGCAGGCGATGGCGTCGTCGACCTGTCCGAGCTCGAACAGGCAGGCGCCGAGATTGTTGAGGATGACGTGATCGGACGGATCGCGGGCCGAGACCTGCCGATAGATGCGGACCGCCTCCTCGCGCTCGCCCAGCTCGTGCAGCACCATGGCCAGCAGGCGCCGCGGCGCGAAATTGTCGGGCTCGAGCGCGATCGCGCGGCGATAGTGCAGGACTGAGTCCTCCAGCCGGCCCAGGCGGTAGAGGGCCGCTCCGAGGCCGCTATGCAGGCCGGGATGATCGGGATCCGCGCCGAGCCCGCGGCGATAGGCGGTGGCGGCGGCGTCGTGCTTCTTCTGATCAGTCAACGCATTGCCGAGGTTGAGCCAGACCCCGCGATAGGCCGGATCGCGCGCGATCACCTCGCGATAGGCCTGCTCGGCCTCGACCGGCCGCTGCTGTCCGGCCAGCGCAACGGCGAGGTTGAACCGCGCCCGCGTCAGGCCGCCATCGAGGGCGATCGCGCGGCGAAACGCCGCCTCGGCCTCGTCGAAGCGCGACAGCTCACACAGCGCGACGCCGAGCTTGATGTGCAGGCCGGCATCCTTCGGCCGCAGTGTGACGCCGCGCTGGAACGCCGCCACCGCACCCTCGTGCTCGCCCTTCACGGCGAGCGCATCGCCGAGCGTGGCGAACGCCGGTCCGTGATGCGGATCGAGGCTGAACACCCGGTTCAGCAGCACCGCGCCCTCGGCGGCGCGGTCGGTCACAAAGGCGATGACGGCGGAAAGATGCAGCGCCGGAATATGATCGGGATCGGCGGTCAGGATGTCGCCACACAACGTGCCGGCCTCCATCGCGCGGCCCGCGCCATAATGCGCCACCGCATCCAGCAACATCCGATCAACAGCCACACTGCCCACGATACCGCCCCCGCCTCTCAAGACCCCAATGGGGATTAAACGGGCGGCGCCGCCAAATCCGGCACGCGAAGTTCAGCGTCCGCTATCTCCTCTTGACGCTCGGCTCATCATGTAACATATGAAGTTACATGATACGCGATAGCCGTCTATCTGGTGTCCTGCACGGCCTGCTCCACATGATCGGAGCGGGCGAACCGGTCACGTCGGAGCAACTTGCACAGGCGATGGCCACCAACCCGGTGGTCGTCCGCCGCGTGATGGCGGGCCTGCGCGAGCAGGGCCTGGTCCGCTCCGAGAAGGGCCATGGCGGCGGCTGGACGCTTGCGCGCGATCCCGCCGACATCACGCTCGCCGATATCTATCGCGCGGTCGGCGCGCCCACGATCGTCGCGATGGGCCATCGCTCGGAAAATCCCGGCTGCCTGGTCGAACAGGCCGTCAACGATGCGCTGTCAGGTACGTTTCGCGAGGTCGAGGCGATCTTCCTGAAGCGCCTCGGCGCGGTGACGCTCGACGCGCTCGCGAAGGATTTCAAGCGCCGCCTCGCCAAACACAAGCAAAGTCTCGAGGACCAGATTCATGCAGCCAAGTGACCAGGCGAAGCCGCTTCCGTTCAACGATCCCGCGCATTGGGACAAGATGGTCGCGACCTACGAGGCGCAGTCGCAGCCGTTCACGACACACTTCGCCGAGGCCGCGGTCGCGATGCTCCCGATCGGCCCGTCGTCGAAGGTGCTCGACGTCGCCACCGGTACGGGTGCCGCGGCGCTTGCCGCCGCGCGCAGGGGCGCCGACGTCACCGCGATCGACTTCTCGGCCGGCATGGTGGCACGGGTCCGCGCGCATGATGTGGCGAATATCGAGGCGCAGCAGATGGACGGCCAGGCGCTCGATCTGCCGGATGCCGCCTTCGATGCGGCGGTGTCTGTATTCGGCGTGATGCTGTTTCCCGACTGGCGCGCCGGACTGCGCGAGATGGCGCGGGTGACGCGGTCAGGCGGATCGGCGGCGATTGCAGTCTGGAAAAGCGCCGACGGCGCCGCCGTGTATCTCTTGCTCTCACAGATCATCCGGCGGCTCTATCCCGACAACGTCAGGCCGATGCCGTGCACCGGCCTCGCGGAGCTCGCCGATCCCGGCCGCCTCAGCGCTGCGGTCATCGCGGCTGGCTTCTCCGATCCTGTCGTCGCCGAGATCACCCACGACTTCCAGCTCAATGTCGCCAATCCTGCTGATGTCGACAAACTGTTCGCGTTCATGCCGCATTGGAGCGGGCTCGATGCGGACCAGAGCGCAGCAGTCGCACGCGCCTTCCGCGCCGAGATCGAGCGCGGGCGGGTCGGCGATGTCTTCGCGATTCCCTCGACCGCACTGATCGCTACGGCCCCGCGGCCCTGACCATCATCTGCTTTGCGCGCGCTGAATGAGAAGAGCCCGCCGCGCGATCGCCCAGATCGCAACCATGGCGCGCGCCAACGCCTTCTCAGATTGTACAATGACGTAGCGGCCCGGCAACGGCGCATCACAAAAGCAGATGCACGCGGAGATTCCGCGACGCGCCTGCCGAGCCGCGTACTACAACAATCCCGTATTTTTTAGATGTGCGCCGCCTGCTGCGGACCGGCGCGACGGGGGTTACCTTTGTTACCGATTGCAAACCTTGCGCGGACTCGCTTCCGCTTGGCCGCCCCGCGTCTTGCGTCCGAGCTTCACAACAGACTGCCGTCGATGGCGATCGCGCGACGCGCCGGATGGCGTCTCGTCCTGATCGCCGCCGCGCTGTTCGGCTCGGTCGCCGCGGCCAGCGCGCAGGCACCGGTGATAGCCTCGATCTCCCCGACATCAGGTCCCGCCGCGGGCGGCACCAGCGTCACCATCGCGGGCGGCAGCTTCAGCACGGCCACCGCGGTGCGCTTCGGCGCCGTCAACGCAACGAGCTTCGTCATCAATTCGAGCGAGCGGATCACCGCGGTCGCACCGGCCGGGACCGGCACAGTCGATATCACGGTGACCAACCCGTCCGGGACGTCATTCGCGTCTCCCGTGGATCGGTACACCTACGTGGGGTCCGCGCCGACGGTGACGTCGATTTCGCCGACCACGGGCCCGACCAGCGGTGGAACGACGGTCATCATAACAGGCACAGGCTTGACCGCTGCGACGGCCGTGACGTTCGGCGCAACCCCTGCAACCGGCTTCACCGTCAATTCCAGCACCCAGATCGCAGCGACCTCGCCGGCGGGAACGGGAACGGTGGATATCACGGTGACGACGGCAGTCGGGACATCAGCGACATCAGCGGCGGACCGCTTCACCTTCGCAACCACGACGACGACCCAGACCGCGCTGACCTCGTCGCAGAATCCGAGCAGTCTTGGCCAATCGGTGACCTTCACGGCGAACGTCACCGCCTTAGCAGGAACGCCGACCGGCACAGTGACCTTCAGCGACAATGGATCGCCGATCGGCACCGCGACGCTCGCGGCAGGCGCGGCGAGCTTCTCGATCGCGACGCTCAAGATCGGCAGCCACACCATCACGGCGAGCTATGCCGGCAGCAGCGCATTCAATGCCAGCACCTCGCCGGCGCTGGCGCAGAGCGTGAATGTCCCGACCGACAGCGTAAAGCTGCGGGCATTGCAGATCGATATCACCAAGCTGGTGGCGCAGAACTCCGGTCAGGCAATCTCGGGCGCGATCGACAACGCGATCTCGGAAGGGTTCAGCGAAGGCGGCAGCTTCATGACGCCAGGCGGCGCCGGCATGCGCTTCAACTTCGCGGCCGATCCGGAGAACGGCGTGACGCAGACGGACACCGGGAATCGTGGTGCCTACGCCTCGGATCGCACTTCCAGCGCGCCCGGACGTAGCGGCAACAGTTCGCGAATCGACAATGCGTTTGCGGCGATCGACCAGCAGATGCCGATCAAGGCGGCGCCCAAAACCCAGACGACGATCAATCGTGAACCGCGCGATTGGCTGTTCTGGATCGACGTCAGGGGCAGCGGCATCGACCGCTGGTCGTCGCCGACCGCGCCTAGTGTCGGCACAACGGGTTCATCGATCTACGGCAGCCAGCTCAATGCCCTGATGGGATTGACCTACCGGGCGATGCCGAACCTCCTGGTCGGTGCCGTCGCCGGCTATGAGACGTTCAACTACACGGCACAAGACATCAACGGAAAGCTCACCGGCGACGGCTGGACCACGGGAACCTATCTCGGCTGGATGATCACGCCGGCGCTGCGCTACGACGCCGCCGTGACCTTCTCGCAGATCGGCTACAACGGCGTCGCCGGAACGGCGCAGGGCAATTTCAACGGCGACCGCTGGATGTTCGCGACCGGGCTGACCGGCAGTTACAAGATGAGCAACCTGCTGATCGAGCCCTCCGCCCGCCTCTACACGCTGTGGGAACATGAGAACGCCTATGTCGACACGCTCGGCACGCTGCAGACCGCGCGTGACTTCGTCACCGGCCGCGCATCCGGCGGTGTCAAGCTGAGCTATCCGCTGGCAACGATCGACGCCGCCGTGGTCTCGCCCTATCTCGGCGTCTATGGCGACTACTATTTCAGCAAGGACGATGCCGCGGCACTTTCCGTGAGCGGCATCCCGATCAACCCGACGCTGGTGCTGGAGGGTTGGTCGGCCCGCGTCACCGGCGGGCTGAACGCCAGGCTCGCGGGCGGCATGATGCTCGGCCTCGGCGCGGAGTATGGCGGGCTCGGCGGCACGGCACGGCTCTGGACGTTCTCGGCCAGGGCGCGCGTGCCGTTCAACTGATTGAAGACGGCGCCCCTGAGCCCGCATCCTCGGCGATGCGGATCCATCGGCGGCACGCTTACTGGCGCTGGTCGTCGCCCGGCTTCTCTCCGTCACTCGGCGGTTGCAGGCCGGGGCTGTTGGCCCAGCTATCGAGATCCTCGATGACCCGCCGGTGACTCGGCCGCAGCGACGGCGGACCACCGGGCTCCTGAGACAACTTTCGGGGCAGCTTGACCTGTTCTGGCATGGCGAGGCTCCAGAGCTGGGCGGTGTGCGGGCCGTTCGCAGCGAGCGTTACGCAACGGAGCCGCGAAGACTATTTGTGATCTGCCGGATTCGCCGGTGCTGCGACCGGCTGCATGGGAGCGGCCTGCTCCCACGGCGCCGGCAGGATGACCCGCGCCGGCGGCAGGTTCTGCGCTGCGCGCTGCACACCGGCATCCGCGTTCGCCGGCCGCGACTCCTCGCTGGCGCTATCGGCGCGGGCGACGGCAATGGTGATGCCCATCGCCACTACCGCGAGGCCGAGTCCCGCGCCGATCGAAGCGGCAACGACGCCGGCCCGCGGCCTGTTCAGGATGGCAAGATGAGATGGGGTCATCACAACTGCTCCTCACGCAATACACGTGGTTCGGAGCCGTGCGCGACGCTAAAGCAGCGCACGGCTCGAGGCGGTGATCAGGTCTTGATGTCGGCCGGCAGCTTGCCGCCATTGGCGGCGAGCTTGGCCATCACCTGCTGATGCAGCCAGACGTTCATGGTGGCGGTGTTGTTGGTATCGCCGGTGTAGTGCAGCTCCTTGGCGAGCTCCTTGCGCGCAGCAAGGCTGCTGTCGAGCCCGAGCGCCTTCATCAGGTCGACGATCGAGGTGCGCCAGTCGAGCTTCTCGCCGGTGGCAGCCGCCGCCTTGTCGACGATCGCCGCGACGTCGACCGTTTGCGCGGCGGGCGTGCCAGGCGCGGTGGATGCGGCAGTTGACGTCGTTGCCGGCGATGCTCCCGGCGCAGCCGTCGTGGTCTCAGGTGTTTTGGCCTGGGCACCGTGCCCGAAGATTGCACCCATGATGCTTCCAAAAATGCTCATGTTCTCTCACTCCGTGCGCCCGGGACACCGTTGGTCCCGTGACTGGTTCCAGTGACGAGTGGACGATAGGCAGGCCATTGGCCGAGTGGAAGATGACCATCGTCACTATCGGAGTGTGGGACGGCGTGGTGCAGTTGGAGAGAGAATCGTGCGGTCCTGCACCGCACGTCGCGCGCGTTTCATCGTACGCCCCACGTGCGATGAAGTCAGCCGTCCCGGCCCGATTCGCCAGCCCCGAGAAGTCGGGACGGCTGACACAAACCTGCGCGGAGTTATGTGAGCTAGAGCTGACGGCGGCGAATGGTCTGGGCGAGTTCGACAAAGCATTCGGCAATGCCGACGCCGGTCTTGGCGCTGACCGGCTTGACGCTCGACTTGGCGAGTTCGGCAATCGCGCCGGCGCTGCCGGCAGCCTCCGGCAGGTCGATCTTGTTGAGCAGCGCCCGGTAGGGCCGGCCCGGGAATCGCTCCTCGAAACCGCGGACCAGCTCGACCATGCGGGTCACGGTCTGCGGCCGCGTGACATCGGACACGATGATGGCGGCGGATGCGCCGGTGACATAAACCGTGTCGAAGATCTGCGTGCCGAAATCGCCGTCGGTGTCCCACAGCACGAGGCGCATCGGGTCGCTGCCATCCGCCGGCGCTACGTCATGGCTCAGGATCTCGACGCCCAGCGTGGATTTGTACTGGCCCTCGAACCGATTGTAGATCAGCCGATAGAGGATCGACGTCTTGCCGACACCCATGTCGCCGAGCAGCATGACTTTTGCGGTAAGCATCAGCGGGCCACTTCGCCTCGGTAGACCGTCTCGAACGCCACGCGGCGGTTGCCGCCGACGGTGGCGTCGAGCCGGTCGGTGATCGGCATCGTCGCCGCGCGCGAAACCAAAATCAGTCGCGACGGGTCGACCCCGAGCGCGGTCAGCTTGCGCTGCACCTGCTCCGCCCGCTTGCGCCCCAGCGTCTTGTTGGTGCCTTCGGTGCCGCTCTGATCGGCATAGCCGACGATGCGCAGCCTGAGATCATTGTTCGTCAGCAGCCCGGCGAGTTCACGTAGCTGCTGATCGGCCTGGTCGTTGTCGAGGATCTCGTCCGAATTATTGATGAAGAAGATCGCGGTCGAGGCGATGAAGCGATCGAGCCGCGCCGCCGGACCGTCGGCGACGGACTGCAGCTTCGTGACTTGCTCGCCCAATTTCGCAGACTGCTCGCCGAGCTTGTCATCTTGCGCGGCGAGAGCGGCATATTTCTCGTCGCCCGACTTCGCCTGCGCACCCATCGCCTCGCGCATCTGGTCGAGGCTCGCCTGGAGCCGCGTCAGGCTCTGCTGCAGGCCCGCAATGCCGGCCTGCGATGCCGCCGCCTGCTCCGGTGTGGACACCAGTCCGATGCGGTCGACTACCTTGTACGGCGCCGCGGCTACAGCGAGCGCGTCGATCACCGGCGCGGTTTCCAACTGGCTCGGCTCGAGGCCCGAGACGGCCACGCTTCGGCTGCCGTGATCGAAGTCGAGCCGCAGCGGGAAGGTCGCCAGCAAGGGCTGCTTCGCGGCGAACTGCTCCAGCGCGGCATGGGTCCGCCGCTCCAGCAGCGCGCGCGTCACCGAGGTCACGGCAAAATAAAGCAACAGCGCGGCCACAGCGGCGAGCACGGCGAACAGGATCACCTTGCCGCGCCGGCTCGCGATCCGCCGCGGTGTGTCGTCGGTCTCGATCGCCGTTGCGAGTGAGGCGAGCATCGGCCCGTCGCAATCCGCGCCGCGGTCGATGCGCTCGATCGCATCGAAGAACAGTGAGTTGATCCTGGCGTTGTCGGCGGGGCGCAGCGGCCCCAGGCACTCCGCCGCCAGGATGAAGCGCGGCGAGGCGCGCAGCGCGAGCTGCCGTCCGCCGAAATCGAGCGTCTGCAGATTGCCTTCGCCGGCCAGCGCCTGCACGGAGAATTCGAGGATTGCCGCAACCATGGCGCTGAGCAGGTCGGCGCGCTCATCGACGGTCGCCTCGCGCTTCCAGTCGGCGACAAGGCGGCCATTTCCGCGTTCGATGATCAGGAGCCGGTTGATCTGCGGCGGACTGTCGGCGAGCACGAACTCGCTGATCGGGCGTCCCGTCACCAGCGACTTGACCCGCCCGACCCACAATTGCGCCGAGGTCAGCGCATTGATGCGCTGCTCGAGTGAGGCAACCAGTTCCCGGAACGCATTCGCGACCGCGGCACTGACCAGCCGGCCGACGATCGGATAGAGCGCCTCGATCATCTGCTCGCGCGAATTCTTGATCTCGCTGCGGATCGCGGAGACCACGACCGGCGCGATCGCGGTGGCGAGCTCGCGCGGCCGGTTGACCTCGGCGCGCTCCAGCGCCTCAACCAGAATGCCAGCGGTGGCCGTCTCCAGGCGATCGGCGTTGCCGACATAGCGCTGCAACGAGTCGAGGTCAGCCTCCAGCGACGTCAGACGCGTCGCCTCGGGCTGAAACAGCAATGTCCTGAGCTGCTCGATCTCGCGGTTCTGGCCGGCAGCAGCTGCCATGCTATTTGCCCGTGCGGCCGGATCCCAATCCGCTGATGGCAGCGCCGAGCTGGGTGATCGCCGCACCGACATCCTTCAGCGAGTCGAGGCGCTTCTGCTCGGTATCGCGTTCGAGGTCGGAGAGCCGCGCCTGCAGCGCGGTGAGCTCGTTGTTGAAGTCCGCCTGCATCTGCTTCAGCGATGCCTGCATCTCCTCGCGCAGACCCGACAGATTGGTCTCAATCGAGCGTTGCGCGCCGCCGAACAGGAGATCGCGGACCTGATCGATCGCCGCCATGCTGGGCGCCGCCGAATCCGCGCCGTTGCCGGCCGCCGCGTTTGCCAGTCCATCGCTATCCTTGGTCTGGCGCTCGATACCCTTCATGGTCATTCCCTGTTTAGTCAAAGCCGCGCAATCCGGACCTGCCATGTCAAAAAGCAAATCCGAAACAAACCTATAGCCAATTTTGTCGGCGCGGCACAGAGAAAGGCGAGCAATCTCAGCCAGATCAACCGCGTGGTGTGCGGTTGGGGGCAGTTATTTCTAGTAAGTTATTGCCTTTATTGCCAGTTCCGTACGGTTCTTGACCTGGCATTTCTCCAGGATGGTGCTGACATAGTTCTTCACCGTGCCCTCGGCCAAATGCAGCCGTTCACCGATCTCGGTATTGCTCTTGCCCTCGACGATCAGTGTGAGAATTTCATTCTCCCGCGCCGTCAGCCCGTCGCGAACCGGCAGTTTCGCCGAGACGCGCGGGCCGCGCAGCCGCTTGAACTCGTCGAGGATACGCGCGGCGACGCTGGGCGACAGCCCGGACTGGCCGTTGATCACCGCGCGGATGGTCGATGCGATCTCCTCCATCCTGGCGTCCTTCAGGAGATACGCCTTGGCGCCGGCGCTGACCGCCTCGAAGATCAGATCGTTGGTCTCGAACGTCGTCAGCACCACGATATGGGTCTGCGGCAACTCGCGCAGAATCCGTTGGGTTGCCGCGATGCCGTCGACACGCGGCATCTGCAGGTCCATCAGGATGACGTCCGGCCGATAGCGCCGTGCGAATTCGATGGCCTGCTCGCCGTCGGACGCACCGGGAAGGATCTCGAAATCGTCGTTCTGCTGGGCAAGCAGTGTGGCGATACCTTCCCTGATCAGGGTCTGATCCTCGGCGATCAGCACCCGCACCTTCTCAATTATGCTCACGGGCTTCAGTCATCCTCTCGAAGGTCCCGAGCATGATCCGCTTGAACCGGATCATGCTCTTGTCCTCTGTTGGTCGCGTTTTCTTAACGCGAACCGGCATCCACTTCGCTCGAAAACGCGCTGAATAGGCGGCAACGACATCAATCGGCCAGCAGGCCGGCAGACGCTGCCGGCGGCACCGCCACGGGGAGCGATATCCGGACCAGCGTACCCTGTCCGGGCGCGCTCTCCACCGCGCAGCTTCCGCCGACGAGTTCAGCAAATTCGGCCATCCCGATCAATCCGAAATGTCCGGGAGTAGGCACCGCGAGATCGAAGCCGCGGCCGTCGTCGCGGATCTCGACGACGAGCTTTCGGCCGACTGCGGCCGGCGCTTCGAAGGCGTGAAACGAGACACGGCGTGCCTTCGCATGGGCCTGAACATTGCGCAATGCCTCGCTGAGGATGCGCTGAACCGTCAAGCCGCAATCGCGCAAGCCGGGACGCGCCTCCTCGTCGATCTGGATCGACACCCTGACGCCGCTGCGCGCGGCGAAGTCGCTGAGCAGTCCCTCGACATCGGGATCGAGCTTCAAATCGTCGGGCGTGCGCAGGCGATCGATGGCCTCGCGGGCGCGCGAGAGGCCGCTCGCTGCGGCGTCTTCGGCTGTTGCAAGGCTGTCCGCTACGCGCGCGGGGTCGGCCGAAAGGTAATGCCTGATCAGCCGGATCTGGGTCAGTAGCGCCACGATCGAATGCACCAGCGTATCGTGCAGGTCGCGCGCCAGCCGCAGCCGCGTCCGCGCCAGCGAGGCAAAACGCACTTCGGCGCTCGCCGCCTCGAGCTGCTGCTCCATCAGCCGGCGGGCCCGGCGCTCGCTGCCGAGCAGCGTTTCGACCTGACGTCCCGCGAAGTCCGGCATGGCGATGACGAAGTAATGCGACTGCGCACCATTCCACAGCACCACCGCCGTCATCGGCTGCGCGATGCCGGGCGAGGCACCGCGGACACCGGCCAGTGCGATCATGTCCCGCTGGCCGCGAGCCAGCGCCGCCAGCTCGGCTTCCATGCCGACCAGCAGCATGCACTCGCAACAATCGACGCCGATTGCGGGAAGCCATTCGACCAGCCGCCCGATCTTCCGCTGCATGCTTCGGTCGGCACCGATGACGGCGAGACCGATGACGTCGGCTCCTGCGGCCGCAAGCAAATCCGCGCTCAGATCGATCATGCGTTGCCCATCAACTCAGCGAGCAGCCCACTCTGGCGTAAGCCCGCAGCGGCCGCAAACGAATATGACTTTCGTCACAACTGGTCCTGACTTTCGTCAGATGCCGCTGCCGCTCGAAATGCGGTTCTGTCTTACGCATGAGTAACAGCGCAAGCCATGATGTGCCACATGCCGGCGTCCATGGCGATGCCGGCCGGTCGCCGGGCCTCGCGGAAGGTCGCGCCTGTCGGCCGAAATGTGAGCTGACAATGAAGGCCGCGCCACGGAAATCGTTGGGTATCGAGCTCATGTTGGCGGAAGCGGAAAAGCCTGCGCGGCGCCGGCGCCTGAGCGCGACTCAGAAGCTGGCGTTGCAGGAAGCGCTCGCGGGCCGCCTGCAGCTCTACCCGCGCGGATATGCCGCGAGCAAGACCGGGCCGTTCCACTCGCGCCGCGCCATTCTCGGACTGGTGCGCGCCGGCCTGATGAGCCTCAGCGCGACCGCGCGCTACGCGGCCGTGACCCGGCGCGCACGGGACATGTACGCGGCGCAGGCGACCAGCGAGAGCGAATAGCGCGCGTCATCGGGATACTGCGCATCTCCGGCCGACGCCTAGTCCGGCAGGGGCGCGCCCCAGCTTGCCGTCACGTTGCCGCCGAGCCTCGGATTATTCAAAGGCCTTCTCGAGCTGAGAATTGGCGGCAAGCGCGGATCGTGAAACCGGGCGTAATACGGCTCCATCCAGGCAAGGTCTCCCTGGAACGTCCAGGGGAAGAGCTGCTGCGGAACGTTGGTGAGAGCGGCGAAGCTGCGCTCGTCCTGCACCGCGCGAACGATCAGGTCGGCGAGCCGACGGATCGCTCCCTTGTTCTCCGCATAAAGGTCGATCTTCCGGCGGCTTGCGAGTTCGGCGCAGAACACCAGCGGGGTCAGCGCAAAGTTGTGGTAGTGCAGCGCGCGCTCGCCGCGCTTCAACTCGCGCTCCAATTCGCCGTGCGCCCCGATGTCCCTGATGCCCTGGCGCGCCCGGGATATGCCGGCGTCGACCAGATCGCCCCGATCCGTCAGGGTGCCGATCGACATCAGATCGAGCCCGGCCCAATAGACCAGATTGTTGCCGAGGTGGTTGATGCGATCGGCATCGCGCGTTTCCTCGGCGATGCGGATCAGCCACGGCTTGATTTGCGGGAATCGATGGTCGGCTTTGATGGACGCGTTGGGGAAACGCAGCAACGCCAGCGCGAAATCGGTCCCGGCCCAGGAGCGCTCGAAATCGCCCTGATAGTTCGCCCCGATCGTCAGCAGCGCACTTCCGCTCGCCCAGTCTGCGAGCAAGTCCATCACGCAATCGAGGTCGCGTTCATCGGCGGCCTTGTTGACCTGCGCAATGAACGCATGCAGCGGCTTGATGGCGTCCGCGTAACCGCTTGCGTTCTGGTAGAAGCCGGGAGGATCGACCGATGTCAGCGCCGGTGGCGCCTCACAGGTCCGGGCCGCTGCCGGCTGCGCCAGGCAAGCGAGGACGATCGACACGCCGATCGCCGTGAAACGAACATCAAACTTCATTCCAAACAACTCCGCGAGCCACCGCGGGGACGATACGCCACGTTGTGAGCGCAAGCGCAGTCATCGACAACCGCGCGCACGAAGACAACAAAATCTAATGTGATTCACTCCGGAGCCGGGTTCAGGCGCGGTTCAGATTTTGCAGCATCGTCAGACCACAGCACTGACGATCACGGGAATATGAAGGTAATCTGCGAAGCTAATCTTTACAGTTTACCTTCATATATGCCACTATGACCGACATGAACAATGCAGCGGCCCGTACCGGCTCGGCGCGCACATCCGCGCTCGCCGAAGACCTTCGCCTGTTGATCGGAACGCTGAAGCGCCGGCTGCGCGAGCAGGGCCAGCGTGAGGATCTTCCGCCGTCCCAGGTCGCGGTGCTGCTGCGCCTCGAAAAGGACGGCCCCGCGACCGTGTCCAGCCTGGCGCGGTCGGAAGGCATGCGTCCGCAGTCGATGAGCTCGGCAATATCGGCGCTCGAAGTCGCGGGCCTGGTCCGCGGCGCGCCCGATCCGGACGACGGCCGCCAGACCATCATGTCGCTCACCGACAGCTGCCGCGAGCGGCTGCGCACCGGCCGCGCCGCGCGGCAGGACTGGCTGTCGCGCACCATCGCCGCGCGGCTGTCGGCGCGGGAACAGGATGAACTCGCCGCCGCCGTCGGCTTGCTGAAGCGGTTGGTCGCGGATTGATGCCGGCCGCGCCGCGCCAATTGCGAGAACAGGAGACGATGATGGCTCTGACGACGCTCGATCCGATCACCGCCCTCATTGTCGTCGATCTGCAATCGGGGCTCGTCGGCGCGCCGTTCGTGCATCCGTTCGCAGACGTCGTGGCCCGCGCCTGCACCCTCATCGATGCGTTTCGGCGGCGTGGACTGCCGATCGTGCTGGTCAATGTCGACGGCACGGCGCCGGGACGAACCGAGCGGCCGCGCCACAATGGACAATTTCCCGACGGCTGGACCGACCTGATTCCGGAGCTCGACCGGCAGCCGGGCGACATCGTCGTGACCAAGCGAACATGGGGCGCGTTCGCCAGCACCGATCTCGAGAAGCAGCTGCGCGCCCGCGGCGTCACACATGTCGTGGTCGCCGGCGTTGCGACCGGCACCGGCGTCGAATCGACGGCGCGGCAGGCCTATGAGGCCGGCTTCAACGTCACGCTCGCGGTCGACGCCATGACCGATGCACGGCCGAACGCGCATGACTACAGCATCGAACAGGTGTTCCCGCGGCTCGGCGAAACCGGCTCGACGCAGGCGATCATCGATCTGCTTGAAAGGACCAACGCGCATGAATTGGCTTGACCTCGTCGCCTATTTCTTCGGCGGCGCCTTCCTCACCAACGCGATTCCGCACGTCGTCGCCGGCATGATGGGCGAACCGTTCCAGAGCCCGTTCGCAAAGCCGCCGGGCGAAGGCCTGTCGTCATCGACCGTCAACATCGTGTGGGGCTTCTTCAACCTCGCGGTCGGATATCTACTGGTTTGCCGCGTCGGCGACTTCGGCTTGAGAACGACAAGCGACGTTGCAGCGCTTGGCCTCGGCGGCCTCTTGATCGGCCTGATGCTGGCGCGGCGGTTCGGACGGTTTCACGGCGGGAATGATCCTCAGCGAACATGAGACGCGTCTTTCGATCACTCGCGAGCTTCAACTACCGGGTCTGGGCGGCCGGCGCGCTGGTGTCCAACATCGGCACCTGGATGCAGCGCGCCGCCCAGGACTGGCTCGTTCTCACCCAGCTCACACAACATAGCGCATCCGCCGTCGGCATCGTGATGGCGCTGCAATTCGGCCCGCAGTTGCTGTTGATGCCGTGGAGCGGCTTTGCGGCCGATCATTTCAACCAGCGCAAGCTGCTGATTGCGACCCAGGCGACGATGGGCGCACTCGCGCTGGCACTTGGAATTCTCACCGTCACCGGACTGGTGCAACTGTGGCACGTCTATGTATTCGCCTTCCTGTTCGGCTGCGCGGCAGCGCTCGACGCGCCGGTGCGCCAGACCTTCGTCGCCGAGCTGGTCAGCGACACCAACCTGTCGAATGCGATCGCGCTGAATTCGACCTCGTTCAATGCCGCGCGCATGATCGGCCCCGCCGTCGCCGGCCTGATCATCGCCTCCGTCGGCACCGGCTGGGCGTTCCTGTTCAACGGCGCCTCGTTCCTCGCGGTGCTGACCTCGCTGACCCTGCTGCGCAGCTCCGAGCTGCGCCCGAACGCGCGGGCGCATCCCACCAAGGGCAGCGTCATGCAGGGGTTCCATTATGTGTGGTCCCGCCCAGACCTTCGGGCGACCTTGATCATGCTGTTCCTGATCGGGACCTTCGGACTGAACTTTCCGATCTTCATTTCCACCATGGCGGTCGGCGTGTTCCACACCGATGCGCGTGGCTTCGGCCTGCTGTCGTCGGTGATGGCGCTCGGCACGATGTCGGGCGCGCTGCTCGCCGCGAGCCGCGAGCAGCCGCGGTCCTCTTCCCTGATGCTGGGATCAGCGATCTTCGGCCTCGGCTGCACGCTCGCCGCGTTGGCGCCGAACTATTGGCTGTTTGCTGCCGCGCTGGTCGTGATCGGCGTCGCCGCGCTGACCGTCGCCAACACCTCGAACGCGCTGATGCAGCTCGCGACCGAGCCTGCGATGCGCGGGCGCGTGATGGCGCTGCGGCTCGGCGTGGCGCTGGGCGGCACGCCGATCGGCGCCCCGATCGTCGGCTGGGTCGCCGATCACCTCGGCCCGCGCTGGGCACTCGGCGTCGGCGCTGCCGCCGGCTGTGCCGCCGCGATCGTCGCCCTCGGCATGCTGCCGCGGACAACCGCCGGAGCCGGCCATGGTAGCCTGCCGCCGGCGGAATGACAGCGGCAGCGCAACTGCGCCGCGGCTCAGACGAAGGCGCTCAATCCCGTGATCGACTTGCCGACGATCAGGGTGTTCATCTCACGGGTGCCCTCGTAGGAATAGATTGCCTCGGCATCAGCGACGAAGCGGCCGATATGGTTCTCGAGCAGGATGCCGTTGCCGCCAAGCAGCTCGCGCGCATAGCCGACCGTCTCGCGGCATTTGACGGTGCAGAACGCTTTCGCCAGCGAGGCGTGCTCGTCCAGCATCACGCCCTCGTCCTGCATCTGTCCGAGCCGCAGCATCATCGCCTGGGTCGCGGTGACGTTGCCGAGCATCCGGACTAGCAGATCCTGCACCAGCTGGAAGCCGCCGATCGGCCTGCCGAACTGCTGCCGCTCGGTCGCATAACGCAGCGCGTGCTCATAGGCGCCCATCGCGCAGCCGACGGCGAACCACGCCACCCCGGTGCGGGTCATGCGCAGCACCTTGGCGGTGTCCTTGAAGGAGTTGGCGTTCTGCAGCCGGTCCGCCTCGGGGACGCGGCAGTCCTTCAAGGTGATCAGGCCGTTCTGCACCACGCGCAGCGCCATCTTGGTCTTGATCTTCTCGACCGAGAAACCGGGATTGTCCTTACCTACGACAAAGCCCTTGACCTGGTTGGAGCCCTCCTCGCGCGCCCAGATCACGTTGATATCGGCGAAGGTGGCGTTGCCGATCCACTTCTTCTGGCCGTTGAGGATCCAGACGTCACCCTCGCGCCGGCAGATGGTCAGCATCCCGCCCGACGTCGCCGAGCCGACCAATGGCTCCGTCAGGCCAAACGAGCCGATCTTCTCGAAGCGCATCATCGCCGGCAGCCAGCGCTGCTTCTGGTCTTCATCGCCGCACAGATAGATAGAGCCCGCCGAGAGCCCGGTGTGCACGCCCCAGAAGGTCGCGACCGAGGAATCGACCCGCGCCAGCTCCATCGCGACAAAGCCGTTCAGCAGCCAGCTGCCGCCGGCTGCGCCGTAACCCTGGTAGCCGACACCGCCGATGCCGATTTCGGCCATGTCAGGAATGATCGCGAACGGAAATTCGTCGCGGCTCCAGAACTCCTCGATCACGGGCGCGACGACGCGCTCGGTGAATGCGCGCACGCGCTGCACCAGCGCGCGCTCCTTGTCGTCGAGGACGCTGGCAATGCCGTAGAAGTCGCCGTTGATCGGCGGCGGCGCGTAATCCGGCTTGGCCGGCCGTGTCGCGTGTGCGTTAGCCATGATGTCCTCCCTGATGCACGGCGATGCCTCACCTTTATCCCGCGCTCCCGGCAGAACCGACGCCCTGCCGGGATTCGTCTCGCCGTGACGTCAGGTTGACTTGTTCGGGCGGACGCTCGCGCGGAACTCCTCAAAATTCTCCTTCATCCGGTCCTGGATGATCTTCACCGCGTCCGTGGTCGACTGCCGCGCCGTCGACGCGCTGTCCTGCGCGCCCTTGACCGCGATATCGAACACCTTGCGCGCAAATTCGGTTTGCAGAGCGAGGTTCTCATGAATCTTGCCGAGCGGCTTGTACTCGCGCGCCAAGGTCGAGGCCTCGCGCAAGCCCGCCTCGATCACCTCGCGCTGCTTCTGCGCCACCGATTGCGCGCCCTGGGCCGCAACCTTCGCGCTCTGGCCGAGCGCCTCGAGGTTCTTCTTCTGCGCCTGCAGCAATTCGTCCACGTTCAGCTTCGGCAGACCGAGATCACTGCCGAACTTGCGCAGCATGTCGATGTAAGAGGTATTGTCGGTCACGATATCCTCCCTGGTTGCTGTGTTTAAGGCTTCTGCCGTCCGCCTCCGGACGTTGGAACGAGATCCCTGAAGTAACTCGTCGTTCGCGCGAGCACCGATGACGACGCGGCCTGACGGCTCTCGTCAGCCAGAAACGCCTCGATCAGGCCGGCGGTTTCCTTTGGCCGCGTCACCATGAACAGGTGTCCGTCGTCGATCAGGCGCAGCTCGGCGTTCGGGATCAGGCTCGCCATGATCTGACCGTTGACCGGAGGGACCAGCGGATCGTCGCTGCCCATCAGGATCAACGTCGGCTGCGGCAGCGACCACAGCCAGGGCAGGCTGGTCCAGCCGGTCATTGCGAGCAGCTGATAGAAGTAACCCATGCTGCGCGCGCCGTGCATCGCGGCCGCGTGCCGGCCGATCAATGACGGATCGTCGCGAAACGCCCCGCCGTAGATGTCGGCGGCAATCGTCTTCATGTAGCCCTTGTCAGTATAGCGGCGCGGCGTCGCCATCTTCCACAGCACCGACGGACTCGCCGGCACCATGGTGAAACCGGGCGCGGTCGCGGCAAGCACCAGGCGGCGGCAGCGCTTCGGAAACTGATGCGCGAATTGCTGCGCGATGCCACCGCCCCAGGACACGCCGGCGACATCGACCTCGGCATAGCCCAGCTCCGCAACGAGCCCAGCGGCAAGCCGCGCCAAGGTCGACGGACGATAGGGCCACGCCGGCCTCGGCGATCCGCCGACGCCGGGCACGTCGAAGATAATGGCGGACGTGCCGGTGAGCGCATCGAGGAACGGCCTCGCCAGCTCCCAATTGGCTCCGATCCCGTTGAACAGCAAGAGCGGCGGCCCGCTGCCGTCGCCGTGCCGGATCGCGACCTGAAGCGACTGGCCGTCGACCGTGATCTGCCGCGTCTCGATCGCGCCGCGCTGCGCAACCGCCGCCGGCCGAGCCTCGTCAGCGCTGGTGAGATCGTCAGTCAAAGACGTAGGTCCCGGGTGCCGCGCCAAGGGATGGATAGCGTGCGCTGCCGAGCGAGGCAGGCGCCGCCACCTCGTCGCCTGAGCGCGCCTGCAGCCAGTCGCGCCAGTCGAGCCACCAGCTGCCCTTGCGCTTCTCGGCCGAGGCCATGAACGCGTCGGGCTTGTCCTTGGAGATCGGCCCGATCATGAACGACGCCTTCGGATTGCTCGGCGGATTGAGCAGGCTCTGCAGGTGCCCGCTGTTCGACAGCACGAAGGTGGTGCCCTCGCCCATGATCTGCGCGGTCTTGTAGACGCCCTTCCACGGCGTGATGTGGTCGGTCACCCCGGCGACGACGTAGCTGTCGGCCTTGACCTTGCTCATGTCGATGGTCTTGTCGTTGAGCGTCAGCTTGCCGGCGTTGACGAACGGGTTGGAGAAATAGAGATCGAGATAATCGCCGTGCAGCGCCGCCGGCAGGCGCGTCGTATCGGCGTTCCAGTACAGAATGTCGAACGCCGGCGGCTGGTTGCCGAGCAGATAGTTGTTGACCCAGTAGTTCCAGATCAGGTCGTTGGGTCGCATCCAGGCGAACATCCGCGCCAAATCGTGGCCATCGACGATGCCGCGCAGCTGCGAGGACGCCTTGGCCGCGCGCATGGTCTCCGGCGTCATCAGGCAGCCGAATGTGCTCTCCTCGGCCGAGTTGGGATCGAGCAGGCAGACCGCCAGCACCAGGTTCTTAATCTTCTTCTCGATTGCGCTGCCGAGCGTCGCGAAATAGGCGATCGAGGTAATGCCGCCGGAGCAGGATCCCATCATCGAGATATCTGCGCTGCCGGAAATCTCGCGCGCCGCGTCGACCGCCTCGTCGAGCGCCGCGACATAGGTATCCAGTCCCCATTCGCGATGCGCCGCGGTCGGGTTGCGCCAGCTCACGGCAAAGACCTGGAAGCCGCTTTCGAGCAGGAAGCGCACCATGCTCTTGTCCGGCGACAGATCGAGCGCGTAGTACTTGTTGATCTGCGGCGGCGTGATCAGAAGCGGCCGCTTCCTGACTTTCGGCGTCGTCGGGGTGTACTGGATCAACTCGATCAGCTCGTTGCGGAAGATCACCGCGCCCGGCGTGGTCGCAAGATTCTCGCCGACCTTGAACGCGTTCATGTCCACCATCGACGGCATGCCGCGGTTCTGCGTCAGATCGCCGATGTAGTTCTTCAGGCCGCTCCACAGGCTTTGCCCGCCTGTGTCGATGAACTTGCGGACTGCTGCCGGGTTGGTGAGCATGGTGTTGGTCGGCGCGACCGCATCGATCAGGATATCCGTGATCAGATGCGCGCGCTGCTTGTCGATGTCGCTGAGGCTGGTCTTGTCGACCAGGCCGTTGACCGCCTCGCCCCACGCCAGATAGGCCTTGAGCAGGCCGGAGTGCAGCGAGCTCTCCTTCCAGGTCGGATCGGCAAACCGCTTGTCGGCGGCCTTCGGCGCGCGCTCGGACTTGCCGGCTGCGATCGAGCCGAGCTCGCCGACGAACGACAACCACTGCTCGGTCGCGACTTTCGGCTCGTTGATGACGGCCTTGAACAGGATGCCGGCGCCCTCGACGAGGTCCTGCCCCTGGATGCCGACCAGTGGATTGAGCGCCAACGTGTTCCTGGACGCCGCCTCGGACATGTCGGACGCCAGGGAATCCGAGCTGCGATTTTCCGTGCTCATTGCTTGGCTCCCGCTGCGGGAATCAGAAGCGCCAGCGTTTCGGCGATCAGCGCGGGCTTCTCCGATCCTTCAACCTCCAGCGTGTTCAGGGTTTTCATGATCACCTGGCCACCGTCCCTCGGCTCGATGCCGGACAGCACCACCCGCAGCCGCACCCGCGCGCCTGATGGCACCGGCGCCAGGAAGCGCACCTTGTCGACCCCGTAGTTCAACCCGGCGGCGGCGTCGCGCGGGATGATGCCGACCTGCATCGCCAGCGGCGCCACCATCGCGAGCGTCAGATAGCCATGTGCGATCGGACCGCGGAACGGACTCTCCCGTCTCGCGCGTTCGACATCGACGTGGATCCATTGATGGTCGCCGGTGCAGGACGCAAAATTGTCGATACGCTGCTGATCGATCGCGACCCAATCGGAAAGTCCGAGCTCTTTGCCGACGTGCTCGCCGAGGCCAGCCAAAGTGAGGTTGCTCATGATGTCGTCCTCCTCGATCCGTTCCCGGCTGTATTGAGCCGTCACATGTCGCCGTACAGCTCGCGCAGCTCCTTCTTGTTGATCTTGCCGACGCTGGTCTTGGGGATGCTGTCGATGAACAGGATCTTGCCGGGGATGCCGTATTTCGAGATGACGCCCTTGTCGGCGAACACCTTGAGATGGTCCTTGATGGCGTCGTCGCTGAGGCCGTCGGCACCGGACGGCTT
The DNA here is from genome assembly GCF_042258955.1 of Bradyrhizobium sp. ma5. Classification (NCBI taxonomy): domain Bacteria; kingdom Pseudomonadati; phylum Pseudomonadota; class Alphaproteobacteria; order Hyphomicrobiales; family Nitrobacteraceae; genus Bradyrhizobium; species Bradyrhizobium sp. ma5. The sequence continues at coordinate 632,256 of NZ_CP170156.1, read as the reverse complement.
CTTGACCACCAGCGCGAGCGGCCGCTCGCCCCATTTCTCGTCCTTGACGCCGATCACCGCGGCCTCGGCCACACCGGCACATTGCGAGATCAGATCCTCGATCTGCAGCGAGGAGACCCATTCGCCGCCGGTCTTGATCACATCCTTGATCCGGTCGGTGATCTGGACGTAGCCGCCCGGGCTGACCACGGCGATATCGCTGGTGTGCAGATAGCCGCCCTCCCAGAGCTGCTCCGAACCTTCGGGATTGTTGAAGTAGCCCTGAGTGAGCCACGGCGCCCGCAGCACGATCTCGCCGGCGGACTTGCCGTCAAGCGGCACGTCCTTCATGTCGGGATCGACGATGCGCAGATCGACCAGCGGGCCGGCCATGCCGGCACGGGTGCGGAATTCGACCTCGCCGTCAGGATCGCCGCTGAGATCCCTGGATTGGACATGGGACACCGCGGCAAGCGGGCCGGTTTCCGACATGCCGTACCCCGCGAAGATGTCGATGCCGGCCTCCATCGCCTGCTTGGCCAGCGCCTTCGGCAGCGCGGAGCCGCCGATCACCATCTTGAGGCCGTGGAGATCGACCTTGGCCGCAGCGGTGGCGTTGAGCAGCATCTGCAGGATGGTGGGCACGCCGTGCGTGAAGGTGACGCCTTCGCTCTTGATCAGCTTGACCAGCATCGCCGGCTCGTAGCGGCCGGGATAGACCTGCTTGGTACCGGCCAGCGTCGCCGACCACGGAAAGCCCCAGGCGTGAACGTGGAACATCGGCGTGATCGGCATGTAGACGTCGTCGCGCGAGAAGCGGCCCTGCGAGCCGGCCATGCCGAACAGCGCAAGCCCTGCGATCGTGTGCAGCACCAGCTGGCGGTGGCTGTAATAGACGCCCTTGGGCAGACCGGTGGTGCCGGTCGTGTAGAAGGTGGTGGCCTGGGTGTTCTCGTCGAAATCGGGAAAGTCGTAGTCCGGCGAGGCTGCGGCAAGCAGGCTCTCATACTCGCCGATGAAGGACAGATTGCCGGTCTGCGGCGACGGCTTGTCCGACATCACGATCATCCGCTTGACCTTCGGCAACTGCGCCTTGATGCCTTCAAGCAATCCGATGAACTCTTCATTGACCAGCAGCGTCGACGCGCCGGCGTGATCGATCGTGTAGGCGATCTGCTCCGGCGACAGGCGGACGTTCACCGTCTGCAGCACGGCCCCCATCATCGGGATCGCGAAGAAGGCTTCGAGGAAGCGATGGCTGTCCCATTCGAGCACGCCGACGGTGTCGCCGGGCTCGACGCCGGCCTTGCTGAGCGCCGAGGCGAGGCGGCCGATCCGTTCCCTGGTCTGTCGATAGCTCTGACGCTTGAGATCGCGATAGACGATCTCCTGGTCCGGCGCCTGCACGCTCGGCGTATGCCATAGCTGCTTGAAGATGAGCGGATAGTGATAGGCGGATTGGGCAGTCTGAATCAGCCTTCCGACCATGGAAGCCTCCCTCGACCTGGCATGTCCTCCGACCGTTGCGTCCGCAGTTCTAAGCGAGCGGATCGTGTGGTCTGCCGTGCAGCATCACGACGGTCTGACCGTGTGACATTAGGACGAAGCGTCGCGTGGCGCCCGAGATTTGTGAAGGTCCGAAACGGACAGGAGCGGGGTCTGAACCGGACAGAGTGCCGTCGTCGACGGCAACCGGTGTTCTGCCGCCCTCGTCGCAGTCTGCGTTTCCGCACTCGCTTTGTTGCTTCGCAACAAGGGAGACCCATTGACGAGTCTTGGGTTTTGGCGCGAACCGGCTATGTTCCAAGGGCTCGTGAACGGAAATCTACTCGGGCTAGGTTTGCGGCGCACGGCTTCCGGACTGAAGGAAAGGCTGGTTCACTTTGCAACCAACCACGCGACTGAAGAGGCCTGTGGGCTCCCGCAACGACATCCTGAGCGTCGGCACCGGCGACAAGGTCTACGAGACCACCAAGCTTGGCGCTGTCTTCGACATGCTGGCGGGCGCCGGCGTCCCGGCCGACGCCATCCTGCGCGACACCCGCATTCCGCTGGCAGATGTCCACTCGCCGCAGGCGCGGATCTCGCTGACGCAGCTGATGACGGTCTGTCAAAACGCGCTGCGCCTGTCGACCGACCGTCACCTGCCCTATCGCATCGGCGCATCGATCCACATCTCGACTTACGGAATGTACGGCTATGCGCTGCTGTGCTGCCCGGACTTTCGCAAGGCCATGGAATTCGCGATGCGCTACCACGCGCTCGCCGCGCCGCTGGCGACGATCGAATTCACCGAGGACAAGGCCCATGCGCGATGGACCATCGAGCCCAATCTGCACGCACATGCCGATTACGCTCTTTACCGGTTCGTCGCCGAGATGCAGATCGGCATCCACATTTCGTTGATGCGCGATATCATGGGACCAAGCTTCGCTCCCTCCGAAGTCACGCTCGCCTATCCGCAGGCAAAGGACTTCGAGCTTCCGCTCGATCATGTCGGGTGCCCGGTGCGCTTTGATCAACCGGCCAACCAGATCGTCTTCAAGGCGCAGTTGCTGGACCGGAGCGCGGATCTCGGCAACAGGACGACCTATCCGACCATCGTCGCCCTCTGCGACAACTTACTTGGTGATTTGAGATTGCGGACCGGCGTCGCCGGAAAAATCCGCGCCATCCTGCTTCGCGATATCGCCAATCCCCCGACCTTCGAAGCGATCGCCAAGCAGCTCGGCATGAACGACCGGTCGCTGCGGCGCCAGCTTCGTCAGCAGGGCTTTTCCTTCCGAGGGCTGCACGACGAGCTGCGGACCCAGATTGCGCTGAAATATCTCCGCAACACGACGCTGGCCAATGACGATATCGCATTGGCGCTCGGCTTCAGCGATGCGGCAAACTTCCGGCGCGCGTTTCACCGCTGGACCAACAGGGCCCCGAGCGACATCCGCGGCGAATGATTGCATGCCATGACCGCTCGCCGCCTCGGTTGCGCGGACGCGCGCGCTAGTAAGCGTAGGATGTCTTGCCCGACTGCACGGTCAGCCGAAAGGCGACATCGGTCGAACCGTCCATCAGCTCGATCAGTTGGTCACACACCAGGCATCGAAACTCGCCGGGGATGCCGCCCCTCGACGTCAATTCGATCCGGCGATAGCCGGCCTGGCAATGGGGGCACGTCACGTCAGATTTTCGCATGGAATCAGCAAACCGTTACGATGCTCAGTTTCTCACACACCCGCCGTCGGAAATGTGACGGCCGTCCAACTGGCATGTCGGTCGACCAGAGCATCGCGAATTTGTGCTGACCTTTCAGCGCGAAAGTTCCCGAACCGCGCCGGAGCGGCGCGGGGCTCAAGGCAAGCGACACGGTGCGCGCCAAAAAACGAGCGAGCGCTCTCTCAGAAAAATTGATCATCCCCCTTTTCCGAACGGCAGTTCGTGGGCTAGGAATTGAGCAAGGGCGTAAAGCCCGGCCCGGACCGGCAATCAAATGAAATGGTCCGGGGACATAGCCAGGGAGGCAACGTGGGTCTCGCGCGTCAGCGGCCGGGGACGAATGCGTTCGCGATGGACGTGCTTTGCGCACGCATCCTCGAACGTCATCGGGATTCCATCCGGGTCCAGAAGCCGCATCTCGCCGTTCCAAACCTCACGCGCATCATCGGCGCCACGCTCACGCTTTCCAACAAGCACGGCTTTCACGCCACCACGCTGCGCCAGCTCGCGGAGGCCTCTGGTCTCAGCATGGGCGGCCTCTATACTTACTTCGACAGCAAGCCGACGCTGCTGTCGATGATCCTCGGCGAAGTCGCCGAAACGGCGGCGGAAGTCCTCACCGCGCCGCCCGCCAGCGTGAAGCAGGATGCGCGCAAGCACCTGCACTGGATCATCGCCACCCACGTTCGCATGAGCGAGGCGATGCAGCCCTGGTTCGTGTTCTCCTTCATGGAAGCGAAATCGTTTCCGCCCGCAGAGCGCCAGCGCGCCATCGAGATGGAGGTGATGACCGAGAAGATCATCGCCGACGTCCTCAAACAAGGCGTCGCCAGCGGGGCGTTCGCCATCGACCAGGTCACGCTGGCGGCCTCGCTGATCAAGCCGCTGCTGCAGGACTGGTACGTCAAGCGCGCGAAGTACCGCCGACGCGGCACCTCGATTGAGGCCTACATCAGCGCCGTCGGCGCCTTTGTCGACGCCGCGGTCGCCGGCAGGACGCGGCCCGGCCGCGTCGCGACCGGCTCCCGCACGAGATCCAGGCAGACGGCGCACCCATAGCCGAAAGGAAGGACGAGGCAATGAAGCGATTTCGATTCAATCAACAGGAGATCGTCTTCGCCGTATTCGCCGTGCTGTTCCTGGCATTCTCGATTTTCCTGCGCGGCTTTCTGACGCCGGAGAACATGCTGACGCTGCTGCAGAACGTGGCGGTGCTCGGCATCCTCGGGCTAGCCATGGCGCTGGTCGTGATCGGGCGCGGCATCGACATCTCGCTGATCGCAGCGCTCGCGGTGCCTCCGGGACTCGTGCTGCAGATGGTGCAGAACGGCCACTCGCTGCCGGCCTCGCTGCTGACGGCCGTGCTGCTCACGATCGCGTTCGGCCTGGTCAATGGCTGGCTGATCGCCTACGCCGAGGTCCCTTCGCTGTTTGCGACGCTGGCGACCGGCCTGTTGCTCGCCGGCCTCGGACAGGCCGCGCTGTTTCAACTCGACGTCGTGCAGTGGAGCGACGGCATGCAGGGCTTCGAGCGACTCGGACAAGGCACCATCCTCGGTGTCCCGACATCGATCGTGATGTTTGCGATCGCCTGCGTGGTGGTCGCCTTCCTGCTGCGCCAGACGCGCTGGGGCGCCTATATCTACGCGATCGGCGACAATCCCTATGCGGCCCGCGTCACCGGCATCCCCTCGCGGCCGATCATTGTGCTGCAGTATGTCGTCGCGGCCCTGATCGGCTGCTTTGCGGGCCTGGTGATGGCGGCGTCGGTCAACTCGATGCCGACCCGGGTCTTCAATTCGACGCTGATCTACGACGTCATTCTCGTCGTCGTGCTCGGCGGCATCGGCCTGTCGGGCGGTCGCGGCGGCGTGCTCAACGTCATCATCGGAACGCTGCTGATCGGCACCATGCTGAACGGCATGACCATCATGGACATCTCCTATGCCGGACAAAACCTCGTCAAGGGCGTCGTCCTGCTGCTCGCCGTCATCACGGATTCATTCCTGAATCCGCGCAACGAAGAAACCGCACAGCAGGGCGACATCTGAACCAAGTCAAAGAACGATCAATCACCACCAAGGAGGAAGCAATGAAATACGCTGTCAGGACTGCCAAGGTGATCGCCGCAGCGCTCGGGCTCGCGGCCATCGCCGCCCCGGCTCTGGCCCAGCAGGGCCTCGACGAGCCGTTCCAGAAGCCGTTCAAGGAGGCCCTTGCCGGCAAGACGGTGGCCTACGTTCCGGTCGCCATGAACTTCGACCTCACCGAAGGCTGGTACGCCGGAATGAAGAAGGAGCTCGAGCCCCTCGGCGTCAAGTTCGAGATCCGCGATCCCAACTGGAACACCAATGCCGGCGCGCAGGCGGTGACCTCGCTGATCTCGGAGAAGCCGGCCGTGATGGTGATCCACAATCCGGACGTGCAGACCTACGCCAAGCTGCTGCAGCGCGCCGAGAACGAAGGCATCTACGTCATCCAGATCAACATGGGATCGGCCTATCGCTCGTCGGCCTTCGTCGGTGCCAACTGGATCGAGATCGGCGAGAAGGACACTGAGGCCGTGGTCAAGGCCTGCCAGGGCAAGTCGAACAAGATCGCCATCGTGCAGGGCGCGCTGTCGGCCGCCGCCAGCGCCTACACGCTCAAGGGTGTCGAGAACGTGCTCGCCAAGCACCCGGAGATCAAGGTGGTCTCGAGCCAGGCCGCCGACTGGGATGCGGCAAAGGCCAAGGCGATCACCCAGACGGTGCTGAAGCAGAATCCCGATCTCTGCGGCATCGTCGGCTTCTGGGACGGCATGGACATCGGCACCGCGGCCGCGGTGAAGGAAGCCGGTCTGACCGGCAAGGTGTTCGTCGCCACCTCCGGCGGCGGCGAGCGCAAGGGCGCCTGCGAGCTCGTCAAGTCCGGCGCCTTCGACCTCAACCTGAGCTACGACGTGCCGACCCAGGCCGCGCAGATGGCTGGCACCATCAAATGGCTGCTGTCGTCCGGCGCCAAGGCCGGTTCGATCAAGGGTTCGGAATACACCACCCTGATTCCGATCACCAAGGAGAACGCGGACAGCCAGACTTCGTGCTGGAATCTCAGTGACCTGAAGAAATAGCCCGGCCATTCCCGCCGGACGTCCCGGGCGCATCCCGCCCGGGACGTTCATCTCCCAAATCGAACGCCTTGCTGGAATGCCGATGCGCGATACCTTGACGAGCCTGCGTTACCGCTACTGGCCGGATCATCTCCTCGGCGAGATCCTGTCCAAGCGTTGGACCGAGACCGCCATTCCGGTGATCCTGCTCTTGATCGTCGGCTTCGCGCTCAGCCGCTCCATCGATCATTTCCTGTCGCCGGCGAGCCTTGCCGACACCGCGCGGCAGGCCGGCGAGATCGGCTTCATCGGGCTCGGCATGGCGCTGGTCGTCATCGTCGGCGGCATCGATCTGTCGGTCGGCTCGATCTTCGCGCTGACGGACTTCTGCGCGCTCTATCTGCTCGACGTGCTGAACTGGCCGGTGCCGGCGGTGGTGGTCGCCACCCTCGCCTGCGGCGCGCTGCTCGGCGCCGTCAACGGCGTCCTGATCGGATATTTGAGGCTGCGCGCCTTCATCACCACGCTGATCACCTTGATCATCTACCGTTCGGCATTCGACCTGCTGATCCAGCGCTACTCCAATTCGATCGCCGCGGCCTTTCCCGACATCCCGTCCTGGAATTTCATCGGCGGCGGCGACGTGTTCGGCATTCCGAGCGTCGCGCTGGTCTACATCGCGATCGCGATCTTCGGGCATATCTTCATGACCCGGCTGCGCCCGGGCTGGCACATTACCGCGATCGGCGGGTCGCGCCGTTCGGCCTACAATTCCGGCATTCCGGTTCGCCGCACCATCGCGCTCTGTTACGTCGCGAGCGGCGTGCTGACCAGCATCGCCGCGCTGTTCTTCGCGGCGAGGCTCGGCACCGTCGGCGGCGACATCGGCGTCGGCCTCGAGGTGATCGTGCTGACCGCGACCGTGCTCGGCGGCATCACGCTCGGCGGCGGCAAGGGCTCGGTCGCCAAATCGCTCGTCGGCGTGCTGATCGTGCTCCTGATCACCAACGGCCTCACCACGCTCAATGCGCGCGGCGGCATCAACCGCATGGCGCTCGCAGGCATCCTGCTGCTCGCCGCGATGGTCGACATCCGCTGGCAGAAGAACCGCACCCGCATCATCAGCAAGGTCTATGTCGCGCCGACCTATCACGCGTTGCCGCCGCCCCCGGCCACCGAGATCGGCCAGGGCGGCCCGTTCGAGCAGAACGACAAGCTGCGCGACGTCGAATTGATCGGCCTCGGCCGCATCGAGGCGCCGGAGGACGTGATCCTCGATCGCAACAACAATCTCTACGCCGGCTCGCGCCATGGCGACATCATGCGTTTCTTCGCGCCCGACTATCAGCGGATGGAGGTGTTCGCCCATATCGGCGGTCAGCCGCTCGGCATGGCGTTCGACCGGCAGGACAATCTCTATGTCTGCATCGGCGGCATGGGCCTGTACCGGATCACGCCCGACGGCACAGTGGAGAAGGTGACCGACGAGACCAACCGCAGCATGCATTCGGTGAATGACGACAGCCGTTTGCGGCTCGCCGACGACCTCGACATCACCGACGACGGACTGATCTTCTTCTCCGAAGCCACCGTGCGCTACGAGATGGACGAATGGCCGATCGACGGCCTCGAGGCGCGCGGCAACGGCCGCATCATCTGCTACGACACCAAGACCGGCGCCACCCATACGGCGCTGCGCGGCCTCAAATTCCCCAACGGCATCTGTGTCGCGAGCGACGGCCAGTCGATCCTGTTCGCCGAAACCTTCGGCTGCTCGATCAAGCGGCTGTGGTTCGCGGGACCGAAGAAGGGCCAGGTCGAGGTGGTGATGGACAATCTGCCGGGCTATCCCGACAACATCAACCTCGCCTCCGACGGCAATTACTGGCTGGCGCTGGTCGGCATGCGCAGCCCCTCGCTCGACCTCGCCTGGAAGATGCCCGGCTTCCGCCGCCGCATGGCCAAGCGCGTCCCGGTCGACGAATGGCTGTTCCCGAACATCAACACCGGCTGCGTCGTCAAGTTCAACGAGCAGGGCAAGATCCTCGAATCGTTCTGGGACCTGCGCGGCGAGAACCACCCGATGATCACCTCGATGCGCGAGCATCGCGGCTACCTCTATCTCGGCGGCATCATGAACAACCGGATCGGCCGCTACAAGCTCGACAATGCCGACCCGAACTACGTGCAGTATGACAAGCGCTGGGGGAAAGCGTCGTGATCGCGGCCGTCAGAGAATTCGCCAACCGCTTCCTCGGCCGCGGCGAGGCCACCATCACCGTGCCGTCGTTCGACGGCGCGCTCAAGCCGAACCAGAAACTGGAGGCCGCGACCACCTTGCTGGAGTGCGAGGCGCTCGAGGATCTCGCAACCGACGGCCGCAACCTCTATGTCGCCGACAGCCGGCGCCTGCTGCGGCTCGACGGCAGCATCGCGACCGAGCTGCGCAGCTTCGAGCAGCCGATCTCGGCGCTGTGTGCGCTCGGCGACGGCGGTATCGCGGTCGCGCTCGGCGGCCGCGAGGTCCGCCTCTATGCCAATCCTTCGGCAGGCGAGCCAAGTGTGACGTTCAGCGACGCCGACTTCAATGCGATCAACGCGCTGACGCCGGCAGACGACGGAGCCTTGATCGCGACCGACGGCTCGACAAGCTGCGGCGTCGACGATTGGGCGCGCGACCTGATGGAGCTCAACCGGAGCGGCCGCGTGTTCCGGCTCGATCCCAGGACCCGATCGGTGAAGCCGCTGGTCTCGAAGCTCGGCTACGCCTTCGGCGCCTGCGCGCGAGGCGATGGCGTGCTGGTCAGCGAGAGCTGGCGACATCGTCTCGTGCTTGTTGCGGATGGCAGGCCGCCGCAGATCGTGCTCGGCCACCTGCCGGTCTATCCGTCGCGATTGTCGAAGGCCGCAGGCGGCGGCTATTGGCTCACGGCGTTCACCGCACGCACCCAGCTGATCGAATTCGTGCTGCGCGAGCCAGGCTACCGCCGCCGCATGATGGCGGAGATCGACCCGGCCTATTGGGTGGCGCCGCGGCTGCGCTCGGGCTTCTCGTTCAAGGAGCCGATGCAGGGCGCGCACATCAAGACCATGGGCGTGATCAAGCCGTGGGCGCCGCCGCGATCCTACGGCCTCGTGATCCGGCTGGGCGAAGACGGCAAGCCGCTCTATTCGCTGCACAGCCGGGTCGACGGCATCAATCACGGCGTCGTCGCGGCACTCGAGCTGGGCAGCGACCTCGTGCTGATCGCCAAGGGACCCGGCCGCGTGCTGAAACTGCCCCTCGCCGGGCTTGCCGAGGAGACAGGCTCATGAGCGACACCGTGCTGTCCCTGCGCAAGGCCACCAAGCTCTACGCCGGCGTGCCCGCCATCGAGGGCGTCGACTTCGAGCTGCGCCGCGGCGAGATCCACGCACTGGTCGGCGAGAACGGCGCCGGCAAGTCGACCCTGACCAAGGTGATGGCCGGCGTCGTGACCTTGACCTCGGGCAGCATGACGGTCGACGGCTCTGACGTCGCGCCGCGCACGCCGCTCGAGGCCCGCAATCTTGGCATCGCCATGGTGTTCCAGGAGAACAGCCTGGTGCCGACCATGACCGTGGCGCAGAACCTGTTTCTCGGGCAGGAAAAGTTCTACAACCGGCTGCGCGGCATCTACATCGCCGCCCAGCAATTCCTGCAGTCGCTGAATTTCGACGTGACGCCGACCGCGACCGTGAGCGGGCTCGGCGCCGCCAAGAAGCAGATGGTGGAGATCGCGCGCGCGGTCCTGCACAAGGCCAAGGTCATCATCTTCGACGAGCCGACCGCGTCACTGACGCCGGAAGAAAAGAAGTATTTCTTCGACCTCGTCCGCGACCTCAAGAAGCGCGGCGTCTCCATCATCTTCATCTCGCACGCGCTGGAAGAGGCCTTGCTGCTCGCCGACCGGATCACCGTGCTGCGCGACGGCAAGCACGTCGTCACCGACGATGCGGCGAAATTCGATCGCGCCGCGATCGTGCAGGCGATGGTCGGGCGCGACCTCTCCAACACGCTGTACGGCGCCAGGAAGTCCAGCGTGCGGCCCGCCGGCGCGCGCGTGCTCACGGTGCAGAACCTCAAGATGGCGCCGATGGTGAAGAACAATTCGCTGTCGGTGTTTGCCGGGCAGATCACCGGCGTGTTCGGCCTGGTCGGCGCGGGCCGCACCGAAACCTTCAAGATCGTATCCGGTGTGCTGAAGCGGGACTTCTTCCATGGCGGCGAGATCCTGCTGCATGACAAGCCGGTGCGCTATCGGGTTCCGGCGCCGGCGGTGAAGGCCGGCATCGCCTATGTGACCGAGGATCGCAAGGTCGAGGGCTTCTTCGAGACCGCCTCGATCGCCCGCAACATCTATCTCGGCCTGCTCTCGAAGTTTCCCGCCGGCCGGATGATGTTGTCGCGGCGCGAGACCAACACGGTGGGCAAGACCTGGACCCAGCGGCTCAAGGTTCGCGCCATCGGCGACGAGGCCAAAGTGGTCGAGCTTTCGGGCGGCAACCAGCAGAAAGTGGTGATCGCCAAATCGCTGGTGCAGGAGCCCGAGCTGATCATCTTCGACGAGCCGACCCGCGGCGTCGACGTCGGCGCCATTGTCGAAATCCACGAGTTGATCAACCAGCTTGCCGATGAGGGCAAGGCGGTGGTGGTGATCTCATCCTATCTGCCCGAGATCATGGCCCTCTCCGACCGCATCCTGGTCTCGCGCCAGGGCAAGGTGGTCGAGGAATTCTCCGCGGTCGAGGCCACCGAGGAGAAGATCATGTACGCGGCGATCCATTGATGGACGCAAGAGAGATGCGTCGTGACCTGCTGGCCACGCCATGGAAGCCGCACCCGCTGCGCCCTCGGTTCGCCCGCTACTGCTTTGGACCGACGGTCCCGGTCGCCTTCAGTCTTGCCGACCTCACCCAACCCGAGACGTCGTTGCCGCCCCGTGGATTGAGGTACATCACCGACGACCAGCCATCATTGGTCTGCGCATAGGCGACGAGCTCGTCGTTCGGAATGACGAACACGCCGCTGATCGGGCAGTGAAGATTCGGCGCCGAGTAGAATTGCAGCCGTCCCTTGCCCGTCACCACATTGGCGAGCGGCGGCGACAGCATCGGGACGCGGCTGGTGCCCGCCCGCGGCTCCTTGCAGCTCGCCGGCGTCTGCGCGTGCACGGTCGCGCCCAGGGCCCCCAGGATCAGGGCACTGCAGACGATGCAGGCGAGCACGGTTCTGTCCGACATCACTCGATCTCCCGACCGCTGGACGCGATCATTCGTCATTCCAGAGTGTTTGTCGCCGCGCCGGGTGGCCAGGTTCTGCGAGCTAGGACGAAAGTTTGCACCCCCGCAACACGAGCATGGCCGCAGGCACGGTCGCCAGCCCGACGACAATATCGCTCAGATGATGACCGCCGGCGGTCAGCGCCGAGACGATGATGAGAACGTTGAGCGGGAGAAAGAGGGCGAACAGGAAGGTGCCCCGGCTCGTCAGGATGAGGATCAGCGCAAGCGCTGCATGGAACGAAGGAAATTGAATGATGCCGTTGATCCGGGCCAGATCGATGACTTTCATGGATCCATCGCGGATCGCGTAGAAGTCGGAAAGGTAATAGGCATTTGTCAAATGTGACACACCGTAATGCGCCCAGGCGCCCTCCGCGGGCAGCAGCATCGGCAACGGAAGGATCATCAGCAGCGTGATCACAAAGAGCCAGGCGAGCTCTCTTGCCCTCTCGAGCTTTCCGATCGTGTTCAGCACGACCAGCAGGACGCCGAACTGAATGAAGAGGGTATCGTAGATGATATCGAGCGCCCAACCGATGTTGGGATGCTCCAGCTTCACCCAGTTGAAGAATGCGAGCCAATCGAAGCCTACAGCGGAATCGGTCGCAGCGAGAGCGTTGTCGACCAGAGGAAATCCGGCGGACGCAGCAAGATAGCTGAGAACGGTCCCGACATTGCTGAACGCAACCAGCTGCGCGCAGGTGAGGGCAAATGACGCGATGCGTCTGTTGGGCCTGATCCTGGTGTAGACCAGATTGAGGCCGACCAATGCCAGGAAGCCGACGACGATCACAGGGTTGAATGAGACCCGAAGTCCCGACAGAACGAGCCCGGCGGCGGCAACTCCGGTGAGCGCGGCGATGATGATCCAGAGGCTCCTGGCCTCTGGAGCTTCAGAATATGAGTGAGGGAACACGCGCGCCGCCCGTGCTGAAACCGGCCGGGCGCACAAGATTGCACCCCGTCAATTTCACCCATGGAAAAGCTCGTATCGTTCTAAAATAGCCGAACTCATGTCCCGCGCCGCGCGCGGTTCTGTTTCATCGTCCTTGCAGCAAGACGCGCCGGACAACACCAGCGCTTCGCGGATTCCGACCACGAGACGAAGTGACCGGCTCAGTTCGCACCCGCGATGATGACGAGATTGTTCAGGACGGGCGTACAACAAAAAGCGACGACAAGAGCGATGTTGTAAACGTTGGTGCTGCGCCAAAGTAGCCACGTCAGGACAAACGTGAGACCGAGCTTTGGGACCAGCCACCATACGCCGAACCATGTCTGAGCCAGATGCATGAACGGGTTCAACTCGCCCAACCCGAGAGTCAAAATCACATTGGTCGACACGAGGTCGGCGTAGCCCAGCAGCAAGGCGAAGAACAGCAAGAGGCCTTTAACCCAGTTCATTCTTTGACTCCCCATGCCGAAGATGCCGGATCGGCCAGATCACGCTGTTGATGATGTCCACCCGTTCGGCCGGCACGAGTCCTGTCGCAGGATACTCGTCCGGCTTCGGCACCCACGCCGCGCCGAACACAATGTCCAGGAGCGGAAAGAAGGCAGCAAAGTTCTTGTCCCGATGCTCGGGGTGGACCGAATGATGGATCCGGTGCCATTGCGGGTTGTTGACCCATGTCACGAAACGGCCGAGCGGGATGCGGACGTTGAGATGCGCACACGCATCGGGGACGAAGAAGATAAATCCCGCGGCGATTGCCATATCCGGCGGGATCCGAAACAGGATCGCCAGGATGGGAAGAAAGGCGTCGGACAACACCCTCTCCAACCAGAAATGCCGGGCGCCGGTGATGAACGTAATGCCGTTGGCGCTGTGGTGGAACGAGTGCATCGCCCAGAGAAAGGGGATCGCATGCTGGAGGCGATGGAATGTGTACTTGTAGAGATCGAGCGCCACCACCACGATCGCGAGGGAGACGTACCACCAGTAGCCTTCGGTCGGCAGCTTGATCCAACCGACCCCGGCGTAGCTCGCAATCGCACCCGCGCTGATCGCCGCGATGGGGGCAAGCATGTGCTCCAACCCGACGCTCACGATAACGGCCAGCCAATCATCGCGAAACTCGGCGCGGGAAACATCGGCAATCGGCCACCTCTTCTGGAGGATGCGACTGCCGTAGACGACACCCAGAAAAATCGCCGCTAACAAAATGGCGTTTGAGATCTCACTCGACATGAGAGATGACCCGCCGGTTCAAATGGACAGACAAAATGAATAAAAAACGTTCTGCCGCTTATAGGCTGAAAGGCCTTATTTTTTCTCAACGGTCGGACGAGCGCAAGCAGGGTTCTACGGGGCGGCCGCTCGCCATCACCGGCGTCGATAGCGTTCGCAAGTCGGCAATGTCGGGGCCTTGCGGCTGTCCAAGCATGCGATCGAGTTCGACGACGGCCGCATGCTGCTGCGCGGATAAGCGAGGGCGGAGGCAGCCGTTGCACACCTCACATATGAGAAAGCCCGCGACGTGGTCGCGGGCTTTCTGGAGTTGGACCAGTTATGCAAGTCAGTGCAACGCGCGGTCCGTCCGGACCGAAGCCCGCGCGGTCGTGATCTTGCTTCGCGGCGTCAGAACACTGAGCTGATGCGGAGTTGCCGACGTCGCAGCTACCGGCGCCTGCTCGTGGACGTTGGCGGCGCCAAGCAGACCAGCCTGCACCGGCGAGATCGGCAGGCCCGCGGCTTCGAAAGTCGGACGCTCCGCAGCGGATGCGAACGTCACGCTCGCGATTGCGAGGGTGGCGGCTACGATGGACAGAGAAATCTTGGTCACTTGGAGGCTCCTCGATAGGACTCGAGCAGCACAGGTAGACGCATTTTGTTGCAATGCAATAAAATCATAGTGCGTCGCACAAGTATTTGATCGTCGCGACAAGCCCGGCGCCGGCGGTCAACGGCGTCGCTCCCGCTCCGACCAGGAGCGAGCGCGGCAAGCGACACGAAACTTCAATGAAAACAATGCCAAATGGCGCGCCCGGAACGATTCGAACGTCCGACCCTCAGATTCGTAGTCTGATGCTCTATCCAGCTGAGCTACGGGCGCATTTTCGCAGGTGGGCCTAAAGCCCGCACGGCTCCGGGAGCCCCGGAACGTCGCGAAAGAGCGCTCTAGCTACAGGCTCCCGGTCCGGTTGGCAAGGTCTGCAAGCGCCAATTTCGGCCGCGGTTTTGGCTGCCCTGGGTTACCAGAATGACCTCAGGCCCTCGCCCGCTCGCTGCGGACCGACAGCAGTTCCACCGGGCGGTCCGGGATCGAGATCTGGAAGGTGGCGCCGATGGTGCCCTCGACCAGATGGATATGGCCGCCATGGGCGCGGATCAGCTCGGCGGCGATCGCGAGGCCCAACCCGCTGCCGCCGGGGCGGCCGGAGGTCTGGAACGCCTCGAACAGGTGCTCGCGCGCCTTGGCCGGAACACCGGGGCCGGTGTCGGAGACCTCCAGGATCGCAACCGTGCCCTCTCGGCGGCCGGTGATGCGAATCTGCTGGGCACCGCCGTCGCTGTCCTGCCGGCTTTCCAGCGCCTGGGTCGCGTTGCGCACCAAATTGAGCAGCACGCGGAACAGCTGATCCGGATCGGCGTCGATGGTGAGGCCGCGCTCGATCGCGCTGATCCAGGTGATCGAGACATCGGTTGCAAGCCCGGCTGATTCCCGCACCTCGGCCACCGCGGGCTCCACCATGATGACGCGGCGGTCGGGCGCCGCCTCCTGCGCGCGGCCATAGGACAAGGTCGACTGGCAGAAGGCGATGGCGCGCTCCAGCGAGCGCAGCAATTTCGGCGCGAAACGCTGCACCCGCGGGTCCGGCACGCTGGCGAGCTGGTCCGACAGCAGTTGCGAGGACGCCAGCAGATTGCGCAGGTCGTGATTGATCTTGGAGACGGCGAGCCCGAGCGCGGCCAGCCGGCTCTTTTGATGCAGCATCGAGACCAGGTCGCGCTGCATGTCCGACAGCTCGCGCTCGGCAACGCCGATCTCGTCGCCGCGCTGGCTGGGCACGATGATTCGCGCCGAACTCTCCGGATTCTCGTGGAACCCGACCAGGCTCGCGGTCAGTCGCCGCATCGGGCGGACGAACAGATAATGCAGCGCCAGATAGACCAGGCCGGCGGTCAGGCCGGCGATCAGGAGCGCGACGACCAGAACGTTGCGCGAGAAGCGGTACATCGCCTGCCGCAACGGCTTCTCGTCGATCACGACCTCGATGAATTGCGCCTGGCCCGGCGCGGGTCCGACCACGCGGATGGTCTGGTCACCGTGCTCGAGCATGATCTCGAAGGCATCGACGATCGCCGACCACACCGTCATGGCCCGCATGTCGACATCATGGTCGATCGAGGCCGGCAGGTCGGCGCTGGCGAGCAGGCGGCGCTGCTGCCCGAGCTTGATGGCGACGGCGCGGGCGCCGATGCTGGTCAGGATCTGCCGGGCCAGCGAATCCGGCACCAGGCCGGAGGGGGCGGCATCGAGCACCAGCGCCGCGGTGTTGGCGGCGGCCAGGCGGTCATTGAGCCGGTTCATCCGGAAGTTGGCGATGGCCGGCACGTAGATCAGGAGCCCGGCGATCATCACCAGCGGAATCGTCAGCAGCAAAAGCTTGCCCGACAGCCCGAGCCGGTGGGACGGCTTGGGCCGCTGTTTCTGCGCGGTCGCCTGATCGTCAGTTAGAGCCACAAGATAAGGCCTTGTTGGGCTTAGGGGTCGGAAGATGCGGCCCGGCCCCCAAGCCGGTCAAATTACGGATCGCTAATGTCGGCGGTTCCCCGAACGCCCCAAAGCGCTCCTCACCGTCAAAAACCCCGCGAAAACAGTTATATTCGCCCCAATTGCGACGTTTCAAAGAAGCCTCTTTGCGACGCCCTGTGACATTGACGAGAACAGGGCGCTCCCTTATAAGCCGCGCCAACTGTCCGCGATGGCCCGGTTCTTGACCGGGGGCGGCTCATTTGGGGCCGTAGACGGCTCGCTTGGGCCCGCCAGCATCATCGGACTCCATCTCAATACAACGGCAAATTGCCCGGTCAGCGGAGAATTACCCGTGAAGCGGACTTATCAACCCAGCAAACTGGTGCGCAAGCGCCGTCACGGCTTCCGCGCCCGTCTCGCCACGGCCGGCGGCCGCAAGGTCCTCGCTGCGCGTCGCGCGCGTGGCCGCAAGCGCCTGAGCGCCTGAGCCCGGACGTCTCCTCTCCGGAGATACCCATTATGGATCGGCTGAGGCAGCGGGCGGATTTCCTCGCCGTTGCCAATGGCGCACGGGCGAATACCACGGCTTTTGTGCTGCAGGGCCGCCGTCGCGACGATCAGGGCCCGATCCGCGTCGGCTATACCGTCACCAAGAAGAACGGCACCGCGACCGAGCGCAACCGCATCCGCCGCCGACTTCGCGAAGTGATAAGACGGGTCGATGCCGTATTCATGCGGCCACACCATGATTATGTGCTAGTCGGCCGTCGTGACGCGCTGACCCGCGACTTTGCGACCATGATTGACGACCTGCGGTCGGCGCTGGGCCGCCTCGACCGGCCTGCGCCCAAGACTGGTACCAATAAGGCGGGTAACAAAAGCGCTCCCAATCCGAATGGAATGACGAGACCATAAGAGATGTCCGACAACCGCAACACGATCATCGCCGTCATTCTGTCGGGCCTCGTCCTGATCGCCTGGCAATACTTCTATAACGTCCCGCAGATGGAGAAGCAGCGCGAGGCGCAGAAGCAGGCCGAACTGCTGAAGCCGACGCCGCAGGCGACCCCTGGCGCTGCTGCTCCCGGAAGCACCGCGACGCCATCACCGACGGCGGCCGCGCCTGCTGCCGACGCCCCGGTGGCGAGCCGCGAGACGGTGCTCGCGGCCGGCCCGCGCATCAAGATCGAGAGCCCCCGCATCATCGGCAGCATCGCGCTGAAGGGCGCCCGGATCGACGATCTGGCGCTGGTCCAGTTCCGCGAGACGGTTGACCCCACATCGCCGGCCGTCGTGCTGCTGTCGCCGTCGGGCACCGCCGAGCCTTATTATGCCGAATTCCTGTGGCTGACCGCCAGCGGCTCGTCGGTGAAGACGCCGAACGCCGACACCGTCTGGCAGCAGGAAGGTTCGAACAGCCTGTCGCCGAGCACCCCGGTGACGCTGAAATACGACAACGGCCAGGGCCTGACCTTCCGCCGCACCATCTCGATCGACGATCGCTACCTCTTCAGCATCAAGGACGAGGTCATCAATCAAGGCAGCGCGCCGGTGACGCTGTATCCGTTCGGCCTGATCTCGCGCGGCGGCAAGCCGCCGGTCTCGGGCTACGCGATCCTGCACGAAGGCCCGATCGGCTATCTCGGCGAACAGGGCCTGCAGGAATTCACCTACAAGAACCTCGACGAGGCCAAGACCCCGACCGGTGGAAACTCGCGCGGCATCGTGTTCTCGAAGATCACCGACGGCTGGCTCGGCATCACCGACAAATACTGGGCCACCGCGCTGCTGCCGGATACCAATGCGACGCTCGACACCGCCCGCTTCACCACCGGCGACAAGCGCTACCAGGCCGACTACATGCTGGGCGCGCAGACCATTCCGATCGGCGGCACCGGCGTTGCCAATGGGCGGCTGTTCGCCGGCGCGAAGGAGGCCGCCACGGTCGGCCTCAACTTCCCGCTGGTCGGCTTCGGCGGCTACAACAAGCAGCTCGGCCTCAACCATTTCGATCTCCTGATCGACTGGGGCCATTTCTACTTCATCACCAAGCCGATGTTCCTGGCGCTCGACTGGTTCTATCGCCTGGTCGGCAATTTCGGCATCGCGATCCTCCTGGTGACCGTGATCGTGAAGCTGCTGTTCTTCCCGCTCGCCAACAAGTCCTACGCCTCGATGGCGAAGATGAAGTCGGTGCAGCCGCAGCTGGCCGCGCTGAAGGAGCGCTATCCTGACGACCGCGTGAAGCAGCAGCAGGAGATGATGGAGATCTACAAGAAGGAGAAGATCAACCCGATCGCCGGCTGTCTTCCCGTCGCCTTGCAGATCCCGGTGTTCTTCTCGCTCTACAAGGTGCTGTTCATCACCATCGAAATGCGGCACGCGCCGTTCTTCGGCTGGATCAAGGATCTCTCCGCGCCCGATCCGACCAATCTGTTCACGCTGTTCGGGCTGATCCCGTTCGATCCGATCGCGCTGCTCGGACCGCATTTCGGCGCCTATCTGGTGATGGGCATCTGGCCGATCATCATGGGCATCACGATGTGGGTGCAGATGAAGCTCAACCCGGCGCCGCCGGACCCGACCCAGAAGATGATCTTCGACTGGATGCCGTTGATCTTCACCTTCATGCTGGCCGGCTTCCCGGCGGGTCTCGTGATCTACTGGGCCTGGAACAACACGCTCTCGGTGCTGCAGCAGAGCTTCATTATGCGCAAGAACGGCGTGAAGGTGGAGTTATTCGACAATCTGAAGTCGGCCTTCGCCAAGAAGCCGACTTAGCTCCACTGCGTATCCCGTCATTGCGAGGAGCAAAGCGACGAAGCAATCCATCCTTCCCGTGCTGAAGAATGGGTTGCTTCGCTCCGTTCGCAATGACGGCGAAGCCGCTTGCGCCTTGATAGGATCCTTCGCATGACCGTCGAACCTGATGCGGAGCTGATCGAGCAGGGGCGAAAGCTGTTCGCCGGCGACTGGCGCTTCATCTGGGCCTCGCCCTCGATCGAGACCCTGCCGCCGATGGCCGGCCTCGAGGTCGCGTTTGCCGGCCGCTCCAATGTCGGCAAATCGAGCCTGATCAACGCGCTGACCGGCCGCACTGCGCTGGCTCGCACCTCGCATACGCCGGGCCGCACCCAGGAACTGATCTTCTTCGAGGGCCCGGTAAACGCGGACTTTCGTCTCGTCGACATGCCCGGTTACGGCTACGCCTCGGCGCCGAAGACCAAGGTGGCGTCATGGACCGCGCTGATCCACAAATTCCTGCTCGGGCGCGCGACGCTGGCGCGGGTCTATGTGTTGATCGACGCCCGCCACGGCATCAAGGACGTCGATCTCGACGTGCTGAAGACGCTGGACAAGTCCGCGGTCAGCTACCAGGTCGTGCTGACCAAGGCCGACCAGGTCAAGGCCGGCGAACTCAAGACCGTGACCGCCGACACGATCGCGACGCTCGCAAAACATCCCGCCGCGTTCCCCGAAGTGCTGGTGACCTCGTCGCGCACCGGCGACGGCATGCCGGAGCTGCGTGCCGCCATGGTACGCCTGATCGAGGAGCGGCGCCGATGAACGGCGCGCCCCGTCTCCTGATCGGCCTTGCCGCCTTCATGGGCGCCTGCGGCGTGATATTGGCGGCGGCCGCGGCCCATCTGCCGGACGCCACGCGGCTGGCGGCAGCGTCCTCGATGCTGCTGTTCCACGCCACCGCCGCCATCGCGACCATTGCGGTCGCAGAGCGCGCGATCGTTCATGCCAAGCTCGGTGTCGTGGCGGCGGCAGGCTTCGTCATCGCGGCGTCACTGTTCGCGGGCGATCTCACGCTGCGCCACTATGGCGGCCATGGCCTATTTCCGATGGCGGCTCCATCAGGCGGAACGCTGCTGATCCTGAGCTGGCTGGTGCTGGCGGTTTCGGCGATGTGGCCGAGGCGTTGATCACTGCCTTCCTTCTCCCTTGTGGGAGAGGTTTGAAGACAGCTTTGCGCCCTGCCCGGCAATCAGATAGAAACGCGCCCGTCCCTCCGCTGACGTGAGACCAGCCCCATGACCGACCAGCACATCAGCCCGCTCGATCAGGCCCGTATCCTGTCCGAGGCGCTGCCGCACATGCAGGAATATGACGAGGAAACCATCGTCATTAAATATGGCGGCCATGCCATGGGCGCCGAGGATACCGCCAAGGCGTTCGCGCGCGACATCGTGCTGCTCGAGCAGACCGCGATCAATCCGGTGGTCGTGCATGGCGGCGGGCCGCAGATCGCGACCATGCTGAAGCGCCTCGGCATCCAGTCGGAATTCGCCGCGGGCCTGCGCATCACCGACGCTGCAACCATCGAGATCGTCGAGATGGTGCTGGCGGGCTCGGTCAACAAGCAGATCGTCGGCTACATCAACGAGGCCGGCGGCAAGGCCGTTGGCCTCTCCGGCAAGGATGGCAACATGGTGAAGGCGTCAAAGACGACGCGCACCATGGTCGATCCCGATTCCAACATCGAGAAGGCGGTCGATCTCGGCTTCGTCGGCGATCCCGAAAAGGTCGACCTCACGCTGCTCAATCAGCTGATCGGCTATGAGCTGATCCCGGTGCTGGCGCCGCTCGCGACCTCGCAGGACGGCCAGACGCTGAACGTCAACGCCGACACCTTTGCCGGCGCGATCGCGGGTGCGTTGAAAGCCAAACGCCTGCTGCTGCTGACCGACGTGCCCGGCGTGCTCGACAAGTCCAAGAAGCTGATTCCGGACCTGTCGATCAAGGAAGCCCGCAAGCTGATTGCCGACGGCACGATCTCCGGCGGCATGATCCCGAAGGTCGAGACCTGCATCTACGCGCTCGAACAGGGCGTGCAGGGCGTCGTGATCATCGACGGCAAGACGCAGCACGCCGTGCTGCTCGAGCTCTTCACCAACCAGGGCACCGGCACGCTGATCCACAAGTAATGGCAGACGAGGTCGTTATCGCGGGACGCGCGGCGAGGAACCCTCGCCGGTCGCCGCCGGCGCGGCTCGCGATGTCGCTGCCGGCCGCGCTGGTGTCGTTCCTGTTCTCGGCGGCGCCGGCGCATGCCGACCTCAAGCTCTGCAACCGCATGAGCTATGTGATCGAGGCCGCGATCGGCATCGACGACAAGGCCGCAACCGCAACACGCGGCTGGTTCCGCATCGATCCGGCGACCTGCCGTGTCGTGGTGCAGGGCGCGCTCACCGCTGACCGCGTGCTGCTCAATGCGCGCGCGCTCGGCGTCTACGGCGCCTCACCGATCCCGCAGAACGGCACCGACACGCTGTGCGTCGCGCAGGACAATTTCGTGATCGCCGCCGCGCGGCAATGCCGCTCCAGCCAGACCCCCGCGCAGTTCACCCAGATCACGCCGACGCAGAGCGATGACGGCAATCTCGTCGCCTATCTCGCCGAGGACAGCGAATATGACGACGAGCAGGCGCGGCTCGCCGGCATCCAGCGTCTCTTGGTGATCGCAGGCTACGACGCGGCGCCGATCGACGGCGTCGACGGGCCGAAGACCCAGAGCGCGCTGTCGGCATTCCTCAAGAGCCGCGGGCTCGCCAGCGACATCGTGCAGTCGCCGAACTTCTTCACCACCATGGTCGATGCCGTGCAGAAGCCCTCACCGTCGGGACTGACCTGGTGCAACGACACGCCGCACAAGGTGATGGCCGCGGTTGCAACCGATGACGGCAAGATGGTGACCAGCCGCGGCTGGTACCGGATCGACCCCGGCAAGTGCCTGCATCCCGACGTGTCGGGCACGCCGAAGCAGATCTATTCCTTCGCCGAAGCCGTCGACGGCGATAACCGCGCCATCCGCATCAAGGACAAGCCGCTGAACTGGGGCGGCGGGGTGCAGCTCTGCACCCGCGAAAGCAAGTTCGAGGTCAACGAGCAGGGCGACTGCGCCACCCGCGGCCTCACCGCGCTCGGCTTCACCACCGTCGACATGACCAGCGGCGGCAAGACGCTGCGCTTTGCGATGCCGTGATGAAGACAATGGCGCCACATGGATCACCGTCGTCCTGGCGAAAGCCAGGACCCATTACCACAGGCAATCATTTGGCGAAGACGGGTCGTGACCGGCCGTTGCGCGGTATTGGCACCGCGCTTCATTTGATGGAACGCGGTATGGCTCCTGGCCTTCGCCAGGACTACGACGGAAAGATAACATGAAAACTCCCCGCAGCTTCGGCCATGTCGAGACCTGGGTGTTCGACCTCGACAACACGCTGTACCCGCATCACGTCAACCTGTGGCAGCAGGTCGATGCGCGGATCGGCGAGTTCGTCGGCAACTGGCTGAAGATCTCGCCCGAGGAAGCACGGCGGCTGCAGAAAGACTATTACCTGCGCTACGGCACCACAATGCGCGGCATGATGACCGAGCACGGCGTGCAGGCGGACGATTATCTCGCCTATGTGCACAAGATCGACCACTCGCCGCTGCAGCCGAATCCGGCAATGGGCGCTGCGATCGCAAAACTGCCGGGGCGCAAGCTGATCCTGACCAACGGCTCGGTCGACCATGTCGATGCGGTGCTGGGCCGGCTCGGCATCTCCGACCATTTTGACGGCGTGTTCGACATCATCGCCGCCGATCTCGAGCCGAAACCGGCGCCGCAGACCTACCAGAAGTTCCTCAGGCTTCACGACGTCGATCCGGCAAAGGCTGCGATGTTCGAGGACCTCGCGCGCAATCTGGTGGTGCCGCATGAGCTCGGCATGACCACCGTGCTGGTGGTGCCCGACGGCAGCCAGGAGGTGGTGCGCGAAACCTGGGAGCTCGAAGGCCGCGATGCCGCTTATGTCGACCATGTCACGGACGATCTCACGGGATTCTTGCAGCGACTGAAGCCCTGATCTCTCCCCTTCGCCGGGACGACGATGGAGTCAGCCTTGACTCCACAGCCCCAAATTCCGAAAAGGCCCTGCAAAATTCCCGTCATATCCCCGATATGCCCAAGGATTGTCCCGATGTCGCTGTCCGCCCTCGAAACCACCGTCAACACCGCGTTCGACGCCCGCGATGGCATTTCGACGTCGACCAAGGGTGAGGTCCGTGAGGCCGTCGACCACGCGCTGGAGCTGCTCGACAAGGGCGAGGCCCGCGTCGCCGAACGCGAGGCCAATGGCAAGTGGAAGGTCAATCAGTGGCTGAAGAAGGCCGTGCTGCTCTCGTTCCGCCTCAACGACATGAGCGCCATTCCCGGCGGTCCGGGCAAGGCGTCGTGGTGGGACAAGGTGCCCTCGAAGTTCGAGGGCTGGGGCGAGAACCGCTTCCGCGACGCGGGCTTCCGCGCGGTCCCCGGCGCGATCGTGCGCCGCTCCGCCTTCATCGCCCGCAACGTCGTGCTGATGCCGTCCTTCGTCAATCTCGGCGCCTATGTCGATGAAGCCACCATGATCGACACCTGGTCGACGGTCGGCTCCTGCGCCCAGATCGGCAAGCGCGTGCACATCTCCGGCGGCGTCGGCATCGGCGGCGTGCTCGAGCCGCTGCAGGCCGAACCCGTGATCGTCGAGGACGACTGCTTCATCGGCGCGCGCAGCGAGGTCGCTGAGGGCGTCATCGTGCGCAAGGGCGCGGTGCTGTCGATGGGCGTGTTCCTCGGCGCCTCGACCAAGATCGTCGACCGCGAGACCGGCGAGATCTTCGTCGGCGAGGTCCCGGAATACGCCGTCGTCGTTCCCGGCACGCTGCCGGCCAAGCCGCTGAAGAACGGCCAGCCGGGACCTGCCACCGCCTGCGCCGTGATCGTCAAGCGCGTCGACGAGCGCACCCGCGCCAAGACCAGCATCAACGAGCTGCTGCGGGACTGAGAAGCGCCGCGGCGTTCCCCATCCCTCACCGTCACCCTGAGGTGGCCGCTTCTTCAGCGGCCCTCGAAGGGTCGACGGCCCGACTGTGGCCGTTCACCCTTCGAGACGCGCTACGCGCTCCTCAGGGTGACGGGAAGATCGAACCAACATCCATCTTTCACCGACAAAACTCCGGGCCGCGAAAATTGCCGCTGCCCGGAGTTCTTTCATGGACTGGGCCAATTACCTGTTCGGCTTCAAGGGCCGCGTCAGCCGGGTCAAATTCTGGCTCGCGGCACTGATCATCGTCTGCTGGATGATATTCCTGGCCGCCCTGGTGATCTCGGCCGGCCTCGGCGGCAAGCATGCGTCGTTCGGCTTCAATATCGACGACATCTTCGGGGCGTTCGACCCGGACAGCTACAGATCGCTGACCCTTGCCGGATTGCCCGCACTGTTAGTCAAGGCCAGCGGGACGGTGCTGTTCGTCTGGGTCTATATCGCGGTCTCGATCAAGCGCCTGCACGACCGCGACAAGAGCGGCTGGTGGATGGTCCCGTTCTTCGCGATCCCCGGGCTCATGAGCCAATTCTCGGACCGGCTTCCCGATGAGTCCTATTGGGTGATGGCCGCGGGCGCGATCGTCTTCGTGCTCTATATCTGGGGCTTCATCGAACTCGGCTTTCTGCCCGGCACCTCGTACCCCAATCGCTACGGCCGCAATCCGCTTGGAAAAACCCATGTAAGCCGAGGCGGCGGCCGCGACAGCGGGTCGCGCTCCAGGCAGGGCTGGGATCAGCAGAGCGAGCTCGAATGATGCCATACAAAGCTGGTCCACCCGCGGTGTGACGTGTTAAGCGAGGCGCATGAATGATGCCGTCTCGATCACCCGCGATCTGGTTCGCTGCCCCTCCGTCACCCCGGCCGACGCCGGCGCGCTTGGCGTTCTTGAAAATTTGCTGAAAAGCGCAGGCTTCGACGTCCACCGCGTGACGTTCTCCGAGCCCGGCACCGCCGATGTCGACAATCTCTATGCGCGCATCGGAAGCTCGGCGCCGCACATCACCTTTGCCGGCCACACCGACGTGGTGCCGCCTGGCGATGAAGCGGCGTGGACGCTCGGTGCGTTCTCCGGCGAGGTCAAGGACGGCTATCTCTACGGCCGCGGCGCCGTCGACATGAAGGGCGGCATCGCCTGCAGCGTCGCCGCGGTGCTGCAATATCTCAAGGACCATGGCGGCAAGCCACGAGAAGATGGCAATGGCTCGATCTCCTTCCTGATCACCGGCGACGAGGAAGACGTCTCGATCAACGGCACCGTCAAGCTCTTGAAATGGTGCGCCGAGCGCGGCGAAGAATTCGACCATTGCGTGCTCGGCGAGCCCTCCAACGTCGAGGTACTCGGCGACATGATCAAGATCGGCCGGCGCGGCTCGCAATCCGGCACGCTCGTCGTCGACGGCGTGCAGGGCCATGTCGCCTATCCGCACCGCGCCTCGAACCCGGTGCCTGATATCTCGCGGCTGATCGTGGCGCTGAGCGACGAGCCGCTCGATCACGGCAGCGCGCAATTCCAGGCCAGCAACCTCGAATTCACCACGGTCGATGTCGGCAACACCGCGAGCAATGTGATCCCCGGCCAGGCGCGGGCGAAGTTCAACATCCGCTACAACGACAACCACACCCAGGAGAGCCTGCGGCAGCTGGTCGACGAGCGGCTGGCGAAGGCCTGCGGCAACCGCATCCGCGCCCACATCGATTGGCAAACGTCGAACTCGAACGTGTTCGTGACCCAGCCCGGACCGTTCACCGACCTCGCGGTCGCCGCGATCGAGGAGGTCACCGGCCGCAAGCCTGAACTCTCCACCTCGGGCGGGACCTCGGATGCGCGCTTCATCTCGAGCTATTGCCCGGTGATCGAGTTCGGCCTGGTCGGCCAGACCATGCACCAGATCGACGAGCGCACGCCGGTGGCCGATCTCGAGAAGCTGACGAAGGTCTATCGCGGCGTGCTGGACCGGTATTTTGCGTAGTCCTCTTCTCCCTCGCCCCGCTCTTGCGGGGTCGAGACGAGCGAAGCTCGCTCTTAGAGGGTCAGGGTGAGGGGTCTAACCGCAAAGATGGTGAGAGACGGACTCGCGGACAGCCCCCCTCACCCGGATCGCATTCCGATGCGCTGAATGCAATCCGGCCTCTCCCCGCAAGCGGGGTGAGGCTAGGAGAGAGCGCCGCCTAGCTAGACAAAAACATCGAAAACAACCCCATGCACAGTAGGGATTGGGGCCGCTAATAATCCACCCGCATCAGATAGAGCCCGTCTGGCGGCGCGACGGGGCCGCAGGCGGCGCGGTTGCGGGCGGCGAGTGCGCCAAAGAGATCGTCCGGGCTCCAGCGGCCCTCACCGACCCAGACCAGCGAGCCCACCATCGAGCGCACCTGGCTGTGCAGGAACGAGCGCGCCGACGTCACGATGTTGATGGCGTCGCCCTCGCGCGTGACGTCGAGCTGATCGAGCGTCTTCTCCGGCGATTTGGCCTGGCACTCGGTGTCGCGGAAGGTGGTGAAATCGTGCTTGCCGAGCAGCCGCTGCGCGGCCTCGTGCATCGCGGCTGCATCGAGCGCGCGCGGCACGCGCCAGACACGGCCGATGTCGAGCGCGAGGTTCGCCCGCGTGTTGGTGATGCGATAGAGATAGTGCCGCTTGATCGCCGAGAACCGCGCCTCGAATTCGTCGGGTACGATATCGGCCGCCAGCACGCCGATCGGATTCGGCCGCAAATGCGCGTTCAACCCGTCGCGAAAGCGGCCGGGCGGAAAATGCTTGGCGATGTCGCAATGCGCGACTTGGCCGCGCGCATGCACGCCGGCGTCGGTACGCCCTGCGCCATGGACGCGGACGTCCTCGCCGCAAATCGCCTTGACCGCCGTCTCCAGCGCGCCCTGCACGGTCGGTGCGGTGTCCTGGATCTGCCAGCCGGAGAACGGCGTGCCGTCATATTCGATGGTGAGCTTGTAGCGGGGCATCAGGCGAGCCGCGCGGGCGGCTTCAACGGCGTGCCATGTAGAAAATCCGCCGCCTTCATCGGCCCCTTGCCGGCGCGCTGCAATTCGAGGATGCGGATCGCGCCGTCGCCACAGGCGATCGCAAAATGATCGTCGAGTACGTCGCCCGGTTCGCGCGCGCCGTTGGCAAGTTCGCAGCGCAGGATTTTCAGCCGCACCGGCTCGCTTTCGCCGGCGAGTTCGCACCAGGCGCCGGGGAACGGCGAAAGCCCGTGGATGTGGCGCAGCACCGCATGCGCCGGCTGCTTCCAGTCGATCCGCGCTTCGGCCTTGTCGATCTTGGCGGCGTAGGTGACGCCGTCCTCGCTCTGCTTCGTCAGTTGCAAGCCGCCACGCTGCAGCCCACCCATTGCGCGCACCATCAGATCGGCGCCGAGCGGCGCCAGCGCGTCGTGCAGATCGGATGCCGTCATGCTGTCCGAGATCGGCAGCCGCTCGGCCATCGCGACGTCGCCGGTATCGAGACCGACATCCATCTTCATCACCATCACGCCGCTCTCGGCATCACCCGCCATGATGGCGCGGTTGATCGGCGCGGCGCCGCGCCAGCGCGGCAATAGCGAAGCATGCAGGTTGAAGCAGCCGAGCTTCGGCGCGTCGAGAATCGCCTGCGGCAGGATCATGCCATAGGCGACGACGACGGCGGCATCGGCGTCATGCGCGCGAAACTCCTCGAGCGCTTCTGGAGTCTTGAGGGTCTTCGGCGTCAGCACTGAGATACCGAGGCGGCGCGCCTCCTGTTCGACCGGCGTCGGCTGCAATTGCAGGCCACGCCGCCCGCCCGGCTTCGGCGCGCGGGTATAGACAGCCACGACCTCGTGGCCATGGGCCACCAGCTCCAGCAACGTCGGGACCGCGAAGTCGGGCGTGCCCATGAAGATCAGGCGAAGAGGCATGCGATCAGGCTCAGCAGGAGTTGGAGTGCTCCGTCATGCCCGGGCTTGACTCGGGCATCCACGTCTTTCGTACCAGCGAAGCAAGACGTGGATGGCCGGGTCAAGCCCGGCCATGACGCGTCTGAGCAGTCGGCAGCATCTACTCCGCCGCGCGCTTGGCGGCCTTCTCGAATTTCTTGAAGACGCGGTCGCGCTTCAGCTTCGACAGATAGTCCACGAACAGCACGCCGTTGAGATGGTCGATCTCGTGCTGGATGCAGGTGGCGTAGAGCCCCTCGGCATCCTCCTCGTGCAGCTTGCCGTCGAGGTCGGTGAAGCGCAGGCGCACCCGCGCCGGGCGCTCGACCTCCTCGTAATATTCGGGGATCGAAAGGCAGCCCTCTTCGTAGACCGACAGCTCCTCCGAATGCGAAATGATCTCCGGGTTGATGAACACCCGCGGCTGCGGCGTGGTCTCGCCGTTCTCGTCGCGCTTGGCGAGGTCCATGGTGATCAGCCGCAGCGGCTGCGCGACCTGGATCGCCGCCAGCCCAATGCCGGGCGCGTCATACATGGTCTCGAGCATGTCGTCGGCGAGCTTGCGGATCTCCGGCGTCACCTTCTCGATCGGTTTCGACACCAGACGCAACTGCTTGTCCGGCAGGATGATGATTTCTCGTAATGCCATGGCGGCGATTTAAGCTGCTGACTTCATGGGGTCAATGCGCTCAGGAACCGGTTAAGGCGGCCTTAACCACGTTTCTTTACGCAAGATTAACCAAGGAATTTAAGGGAGTGTTTACCATAAATGTTCCCTTTTCGTTCGATGGTGGCGCCGAATCGGCTACAACTGCCGGCATGAACGAGATTCTGCTCACGATTGGCGACCTTCCCCTCCGTGTCTCCGACGCGTTGATCGGCCTTGGCGCGCTGGCATTGGTCCTGCTGTTCGCCATCGCCGTGGTGATCGCGCGCGCCAGCCGGCGCGGCGCGGAACTCGCGATGGCCCAGGCCATTCGCGCCGACGAGCTGGAGGAGCGGCTCGCCGACATGCTGCGGGCCCAGAGCGAGGCCTCAGGACGGGTCGACGCGATGGGGCAGGCACTGGCCGGCCGCCAGGCCGAGATGGCCCGTGCCGTCAACGAGCGGCTGGATTCGGTGACCCACCGGGTCGGCCAATCGATGGAACAGACCACGCGCAACACGATGGATTCGCTGCGCGCGCTGCACGAGCGGCTCGGCATCATCGATCACGCCCACAAGAACCTCAACGAGCTCACCACCCAGGTGACGACGTTGCGCGACGTGCTCGCCAACAAGCAATCGCGCGGCGCGTTCGGCCAGGCGCGGATGGAGGCGATCGTCCAGGACGGCATGCCGAAGGGCTCGTTCGAGTTCCAGTACACGCTGACGTCAGGCAAACGGCCGGACTGCGTGGTGTTCCTGCCCGACCAGCGCCCGCTCTGCATCGACGCGAAATTTCCGCTGGAGGCCATGACCGCGCTGCACGACGCGCGCAGCGACGAGGAACGCAAATTCGCCAGCCAACGGCTGCGCGCCGACGTGCTGAAGCATGTCAGCGACATCGCCGAGAAGTACCTGATCCCGGGCGAGACCCAGGACACCGCGCTGATGTTCGTGCCGTCGGAATCGGTCTATGCCGAAATCCATGACGGCTTCGACGACGTGATCCAGAAAGCCTATCGCGCCCGCGTCGTGCTGGTGTCGCCCTCGCTCTTGATGCTGGCGATCCAGGTGATGCAGCAGATCCTGAAGGACGCCCGCATCCGCGACGCCGCCGACCAGATCCGCAACGAGGTGATGCACCTTGGTGACGACCTCGGCCGGCTGCGCGAGCGCGTGCTCAAGCTGCAGAATCATTTCGGCCAGGTGAATGAGGATGTGCGGCAGATCCTGATCTCCGCCGACAAGATCGAAAAGCGCGCCGGCCGTATCGAGGAACTCGACTTCAGCAAGTCCGAGACCCCGATCGAGGTGCCGCGCTTCGTCAAGGCCAGCACATCCGAGCTGTTCCCCGCCCCGCCCAAGCTGCAGGCGGGGGAGTAGTATGGACCCTGATCTCACCTCATAGTCGGTGTCATCGCCCGGCTCGACCGGGCGATCCAGTATCCCAGAGGCGGAAATTTGGGAGCACGCAGCTACTACGTCTACATTCTCGCCAGCCACATCGGCGGCACGCTCTACATCGGTGTGACAAATGATCTCATTCGTCGCGTCGGCGAGCACAAGCTGAAACTCATCCAGAGTTTCACTGAGAAATATGATGTGGTGAAGCTCGTTTATTTCGAGCAGTTCGACGATCCCGAGAACGCGATAAAGCGCGAGAAGCGGCTCAAGAAATGGCCGCGCGCATGGAAAATCTCCTTAATCGAGAACGACAATCCGGACTGGAACGATCTTTACCCGGAGATCGCCGGTGGCGGCGGATAGGCCTCTGGGATACTGGATCGCCCGGTCGAGCCGGGCGATGACAGTCTTTTTGGAGCCGAATCTGCTACCAACTCTTCTATGACAGCCCCCGAAGCGACGTCTGACGCGTCTGTAAAGCCGGAGCCGAAGCCCGCCGCCACCTCCTGGCGCGACAGCTTCGCCGTGTACTTGCAGCCGCGGGTGCTGATCGTGCTGCTGCTCGGCTTCTCCTCGGGCCTGCCGCTGGCGCTGTCGGGCTCGACGCTGCAGGTGTGGATGAAGGAGGCCGGGGTCGATCTCGGCACCATCGGGCTGCTGGCGCTGATCGGCACGCCCTACACGCTGAAATTCCTCTGGGCGCCGCTGGTCGACGCGCTGCACGTGCCGCTGTTCACGCAGATCTTCGGCCGCCGCCGCGGCTGGCTATTGCTCTCGCAGCTGTTGCTGATCGCGACGATCCTGCTGCTGGCGCTGGCCGATCCGGCGCGATCGCCATGGTTTGCGGCGTTCGCCGCGCTGCTGGTCGCAACCGCCTCGTCGACGCAGGACATCGTGGTCGACGCCTTCCGTGTCGAAAGCCTGCCGGAGAGCGAGCAGGCCGCCGGCATGGCGTCCTACGTCGCGGCCTATCGCATCGGCATGCTGGTCTCGACCGCCGGCGCGCTGTTCATCGTCAGCGGTTTCGAGTCCGCCGGAGTGGCGCGTCCGTCGGCGTGGATGTGGGGCTATGTGGTGATGGCCGCGCTGGTCGTGATCGGTATCGTCACGGCGCTGGCTGCGACCGAACCGGCGCAATCGAAAGGCGCGGAGGCCGCCACGCATGCGCAGACTGCGGCCGAACGTGTCTTGCATGCGGCGCTCGGCGCGTTCTCCGAGTTCCTCAGCCGCAAGGATGCCTTCGCCGCGCTCGCCTTTGTCGTGCTGTTCAAGTTCACCGACGCGTTCTCGGGCACCATGACCGCGCCGTTCGTGATCGACATCGGCTTTTCCAAGGTCGATTACGCGGCGATCGTGAAGGGTGTCGGCCTTGCCGCGACCCTGATCGGCGGATTTGCCGGCGGCTTCGTGGCGCGGCGCTATTCGCTGGCGACCAGCCTGTGGATCGGCGGCGTGCTGCAGGCGGTCGCCAACCTCTCATTCTCCTGGCTCGCGCATGTCGGCGTCGATCAATGGGCGCTGGCGCTGGCGATCACCGCGGAAAATTTCACCAGCGCGATCGGCACCGTGATCTTCGTCGCCTACCTGTCGGCACTATGCCGCAATCCGCTGCACACCGCGACCCAGTATGCACTGCTCACGGCGCTCGCGGCAGTCGGCCGCACCTATCTGTCATCGGGCGCAGGCTATGTGGCCAAGGCCGTCGGCTGGCAAACGTTCTTCGTGATCTGCGTGCTGGTCGCAATCCCGAGCCTGATCCTGCTCGCCTGGCTGCAGCGGCGTGGACATTTTGACGAGCTGGGGCCGGTGAGGGTTTAGCTCTCCCTGTCATCACCCGGCTTGCCGCCTCCGCTAAAGCTTCGGCGCGCTTTGGAGCGAAAGCCACGTCGAAGCCTTGGCGTAGACGGGACCGGGTGATCCAGTATCCCAGAGGCGTTCGTGATTCAGTGGAGAGGCCGCGGCGTACTGGATCGCCCGGTCGAGCCGGGCGATGACACCGGAATTGGGAGCTACTTCGCCACCACGCTCCATTTGGTGACGATGGCTTCGCTCATCTCGCCGGCGTCCTGCGCGCAGGCGATCTCGTCGACCTTCACCGAGATGGCCTTGCCGGAAAGGCTCTTGAGCTGCGCGGCCTGGGCGTCGTTGGTCGGAACGAGCTGGAAGGTTTCCGGCCCGGTTTCGAGATTGCAGAGACCGTTCGGCGGCGGCAGGCGGCGCGGTTCGCTGGTGATCTGGTAGGTCGCGACGCGCTTGCCGCGGTTCTTGGTGTCGCGCACCTTCATGACGCCGAGTTCCCCCGACAGCACGTCGCCGGCCCGGATCATCTTGCCGGGCTTCTGCGGCGCATCGCTCTGCTGCGCGAGCGCGCCGGTCGCGGCGAATATGGACGCCAGAAACGCAACGCCCAAGCGTACGCCGAATCGGTGTGTCGTCATTTGCAGTGATTCCGTAGTTGATTCGTCAGAGCGTGGATGATCGTCCCCAAATCGTCATCCACCCTATCATTTTGTTTCAGCGCGAACTTTTCGACTTGTGACGGATCGCCTGGCGAACGCCGTGGCGTGCCATTGCTGGATCGCCTGCTAGAACAGCGTCCGCTGCCGCATGGCTGCGGATAGCGTACCTTCATCAAGGTAATCAAGCTCTCCGCCGACCGGCACGCCATGCGCCAGCCGCGTCACTCGCACATTGGCCTCCGACAACAGGTCGGTGATGTAATGCGCGGTGGTCTGGCCGTCGACGGTCGCATTCAAGGCCAGAATGATCTCGCTGACCTCGGGCGCATGCGCGCGCGCCACCAGCTGATCGATGGTGAGATCCTGCGGGCCGACGCCGTCGAGCGGCGACAGCGTTGCGCCCAGCACGTGATAGCGGCCATTGGTCGCATTGGCGCGTTCCAGCGCCCAGAGATCGGCGACATCGGCGACCACGACAATGATCGAGGGATCGCGGCGCGGATCGGTGCACACCGTGCAGGGGTTCTGTGTATCGATGTTTCCGCAGGTCTTGCAGACTTGGATCTTGTCGATCGCAACCTGCAGCGCCGCGGTCAGCGGCGTCATCAGGGCTTCGCGCTTCTTGATCAGATGCAGCGCCGCGCGCCGCGCCGAGCGCGGCCCGAGCCCAGGCAGCCGCGCCAGCAGCTGGATCAGGCGTTCGATCTCGGGGCCGGCAACGCTTGCAGCCATTAGAGCATAATCCGGAAAAGTGTGGAGCGGCTTTCCGTCGCGACAAACGCGGAACGCGTTTGCGCGGAGATCATGCTCCAACAAGGAGCCAAGGCACGATGCTTCATCTTGATCTCGCCGCGCTTCAAGTCGGACCAAATCCCGGCGGCAGGCCGAGCCCGCCGGTGAGCGCCATCATCTTCTCCTGCATCGCCGTCTCGGCCTTGCGACGGGCATCGCCATGCGCGGTGACGAGCAGATCCTCGAGCACCTCGCGCTCCTCCGGCTTCATCAGCGACGGATCGATCTTGATGCCCTTCACTTCCATCTTCGCGGTCATGCGCACCGCGACCAGGCCGCCGCCGGAAATGCCCTCGACCTCGACATTGCCGAGTTGCTCCTGCATCTCCTGCATCTTGGATTGCAGCTGCGCTGCCTGCTTCATCATGCCGAGAAAATCAGCCATGCGTGCGTTCCTATCGCCTGATCAATCGTCGTCGCTGTCGGAAGTTTCAATCGGGTCTTCGCCGGTTGCGTCCGCCACCGGAACCTCGGCGGCAAGGCGGCGGACCTCGACCACCTTGGTGCCGGGGAAGCGCGACAGCACCTCCTGCACGCGCGGGTCGGCCTCGGCAGCGCGCTGATGCTCGCTGCGTGCCAGTTCATTCTGCGAGCGCACCGTGGGCTGGCCGGCCGCGTTGGAGATGATCACGGTCCAGCGCCGCCCGGTCCACAGTTCGAGCTTGCGCGACAGATCGGTGACCAGCGCGCGCTGCGCCTTCGGCTCGAGCGCGATCTCGAGCTGGCCGTCCTCGATGCGCACCAGCCGTACATCGGCCTCCAGCGCGCTCTTGGTCATGATGTCGCGCTTCTCGCCGGCGAGCGCGATCAATTGCGGAAAGCTGGTGATGCGCAGCGCCGGCGCGGCATCGGCGACCGGCGCCGCCATCTGCGGACGCGCGGCGAGATCGGCGCGCGGCGAGGCCTGCGGCGCACGCACCGGCACTGAGGACATCGCAGACATCGTCGAGGCCGGCGCGCCGCGCGGCGCGGACGATGCGGTGGAGCCCGACGTCGCGGCAGCCGCGCCGCCGCCATTCTGCTCGATCATCATCCGGATCGCCTCATCCGGCGTCGGCAGGTCGGCGACATAGGCGATCCGCACCAGCACCATTTCGGCGGCAGCGGCCGGCCGCGTCGCGGTCTGCACCTCGGCGATGCCTTTGAGCAGCATCTGCCACATCCGCGACAGCACCCGCGTCGACAGTTTTGCGGCGAATTCACGCGCACGGACACGCTCGGTCTCGCCGAACGCGACATTGTCGGCCGTTCCCGGCACGAACTTCACGCGGGTGACGAAATTGACGAACTCGGCAAGGTCGGACAGCACCACGACCGGATCGGCGCCGACGTCATATTGCGCGCGGAATTCGGCAAAGGCTGAGGCGATATCACCCCGCGCCAGCGAATCGAAGAGGTCGATGACGCGGGTGCGGTCGGCGAGGCCGAGCATCTGCCTGACCGCGTCGGCCTTCACATTGCCCGCGGCATGCGCGATCGCCTGATCGAACAGCGACAGCGAATCGCGCACCGAGCCCTCGGCCGCGCGCGCGATGATGCCGAGCGCCTCGGGCTCGACCTCGACGCCTTCCTTGGCCGCGATATTGCCGAGATGCTTCATCAGCACGTCGGCCTCGACGCGGCGCAGGTCGAAGCGCTGGCAGCGCGACAGCACCGTGATCGGAACCTTGCGGATTTCGGTGGTGGCGAACACGAACTTGGCGTGCTCCGGCGGCTCCTCCAGCGTCTTCAGGAAGGCGTTGAAGGCCGCCGTCGACAGCATGTGGACTTCGTCGATGATGTAGACCTTGTAGCGCGCGCTGGCCGGTGCATAGCGCACGCTGTCATTGATCTGGCGGACATCGTCGACGCCGGTGTGCGACGCGGCGTCCATCTCCAGCACGTCCATGTGCCGGCTTTCCATGATCGCCTGGCAGTGCACGCCGAGGTCGGGCATGTGGATGGTCGGCCCCTTCACCGAGCCATCGGGCTTTTCGTAATTCAGCGCGCGGGCGAGGATGCGCGCGGTGGTGGTCTTGCCGACCCCGCGGACGCCGGTGAGGATCCAGGCCTGCGGAATCCGCCCGGTCTCGAACGCGTTCGAGACGGTGCGGACCATGGCCTCCTGGCCGATCAGATCCTCGAAGCTGGAGGGGCGGTATTTGCGGGCGAGAACGCGATACGGCTTGGCCGTATCCGGCGCGCCACCCAAATCAAAACCGCCGTCAAGGCTTGCTTTGCCTGCGCCGTCGGACGGTTGGGAGGGGTCGCCAGCGTCATTCATGCATCGATCCGCAACTTGGGAATTGTCTCTTCGGCCGGCGTGCGGATAGGAGCCGAAATCGAGCGCCGGGCGCGGAGACCGCCATTCCAGCACGATTCGCTCGGAAAAACAGGTAGGAGACTGACGAGCGACCCGATCCGGACCTCGTTAGGGCTGCTTCCTTCCGGACCTGACCCGGTTGGCGAGTGGCTCGTCCACCGCCAATCTCCCGGTCCCTATTTGGGGCCAAAACCGCCGGAAAGCAAGCGGCCTGACCCCGCTTTGTAAGGCTGGCTTTGTGGGGCTTGTCTGGGAACACGGAAAGGCATTACTTGCCCCTCATGCCCGCCTCCAATTGGTCGCTGCATTCGCAGCTCAACAAAGACACCATCGACATCGGCGACCTGCCGCTGTGCAAGGTGCTCGTCATCAAGGATGCGCATTATCCCTGGCTGCTGCTGGTGCCGCGGCGCGACGGCGCGGTCGAGATCATCGACCTCGACGAGGTCGAGCAGGCGCAGCTGATGACCGAGATCACCCGCGTCTCGCGGGCCCTGAAAGAGGTCACCAAGTGCGACAAGCTGAATGTCGCAGCGCTGGGCAACCTCGTCCCGCAGCTTCACGTCCACATCATCGCGCGCCGAACCAGCGACGCTGCATGGCCGCGTCCCGTTTGGGGCGTGATGCCGCCGCTGGCGCATGACGCCGAGGAAGTGCAGAATTTCATCAGCGCGCTTCGCCGCAAGATCTGGTTGGGTTGAAAATTCAATGTCCGCATCCGATTCATTTCCGCTCGGCCAGCCGGCCTTCGTCACCCATGTGCTCGACCGCGCCGCGCATCTGCGCGGCAATGACGAGAAACTGTTCGCACTGGAGGGCCATCGCGAGGCCCGAGCCTACGTGATCTATCGCGACTCGCTGGTCGTGAAGCAGGAGGATGGCGGGGCGCGCGCCCTGCTCTCGCTGGAGGAGGCCCGCAGCTTCGGCGCCAATCCCGGCACGATTTTCTTAGGACTGCGCGATGCCGCGCCGATCTTCGGCATGGGGATCGCGCCGCAGGCGGCCGAGAAGCTGGTCGGGCGCGGCGACGTCGCGATCACCGAATTGCGCGGCATGGCGATGCAGGGCGTGGTGCCGCCCGAGCAGTTGTCCGCGATCGCGATGGCGAAATCGATGGTGACCTGGCATCAGCGCCACGGCTTCTGCGCGAACTGCGGCACCCGCACGGCGATGAAGGAGGGTGGCTGGAAGCGCGAATGCCCGAGCTGCAAGGCAGAGCACTTTCCGCGCACCGATCCGGTCGTGATCATGCTGGTGACCTCGGGCGACAAGGTGCTGCTCGGCCGCCAGAAGCAGTTCATGCCCGGGATGTATTCCTGCCTCGCCGGCTTCGTCGAGGCCGCAGAGACCATCGAGGACGCGGTCAGGCGCGAGATTTTCGAGGAGTCCGGCATCCGCTGCACCGACGTCAATTATTACATGACGCAGCCCTGGCCCTACCCGTCATCGCTGATGATCGGCTGCACCGCGCGTGCGACCAACGAGGACATCGTGGTCGACCGCACCGAGCTCGAGGATGCACGCTGGTTCGACCATGCGGAGGCGACGCTGATGCTCAAGCGCCAGCATCCCGACGGCCTTGCCGGCCCGCATCCGTTCGCGATTGCTCATCATTTGCTCGGCCGCTGGGTGCACCACCGAAATCCGTTGGACCAATAGCGGGAACCGGACATCGTTCTGCCGATTACATCTGGCACAGGCTGTGCCAGATGACGGAACCATTGCGACGGACCTTTGCATGAATTTTCAAGACGGCGCCTCGAAAGTCCCGCCCCGCATCCTCTGCATCGGCTTGCCGGTGCGCGACCTGACTTTCCGCGTCAATGTTCCGGCGCGCGGCTCCAAGGAAAACGCGACCCATTTCGACGAGATCTGCGGCGGCAACGCGCTGAACGCCGCCATCGGCATCGCCCGGCTGGGCGGCCGCGCCGCGATCTGCGGGCCGATGGGTGATTCGCGGGAGACCTCGAGCCGCTACATCTTCGACAAGATGGCCGAGGAGGGCATCGAGACCAACCATCTGATCCATATGCCGGACCTGGTCACCCCGATCTCGGCGATCATGATCGACGACACCGGCGAGCGCACCATCGTCACTTTCCGCGATCCCGAGCTCTGGAAGGTCAAGCTGCCGCCGACCGAGCTGCTGCTGGAGGATTGCGCGGCGATCCTGACCGAGAGCCGCTGCGCGCCGTTCTGCACCGAGCTGTGCGCCGAGGCCGTCAAGCGC
Organism: Bradyrhizobium sp. ma5; assembly: GCF_042258955.1. NCBI lineage: Bacteria > Pseudomonadati > Pseudomonadota > Alphaproteobacteria > Hyphomicrobiales > Nitrobacteraceae > Bradyrhizobium > Bradyrhizobium sp. ma5. The sequence continues at coordinate 594,361 of NZ_CP170156.1, read as the reverse complement.
GGCATTCCCGTGGTCGTCGACGTCGACCGCGCGATGTCGATGCGGGAGGGACTGCTGATAGCCTCGTCCCATCTGGTGTTTTCCAGCGAGCCGCTGCAGCAGACCGCCGACGTCACCGACGACGGCCAGGCGCTGCAAAAGCTCGCCAAGCTCACCCCCTCCTTCCTGGCCGGCACCCGCGGCCCGCAGGGCACGATCTGGCTCAATGAGAAGGGCGGGCTGGAGGAGACGGCGGCCTTCCCGGTCCATACCGTCGACACGCTTGGTGCCGGCGACGTCTTCCACGGGGCGTTTGCCCTCGCCATCACCGAGAAGCAGGAGCTGCGGCAGGCGCTCCGCTTTGCCTCGGCTGCCGCAGCGCTGAAATGCACCCGGTTCGGGGGCGCTTATGCCGCACCGCAACGTACTGAAGTTGAAGCGTTTTTGGGTGAACACGCCGACGCCCGGCCGGCCTGACCGACCACGATCCGCTTGATTTGGAAGATTTTTCTCTATATGAGGGAGTTTGAACCTTCATGTGGAACTTTCTTCTATGACCGATGTCGCCATTCAGCTTCATGACAACAACCGCCGCCTCGACGCCATCGATCGCAAGATCCTGACCGTGTTGCAGGAGGATGCCTCGCTCTCCGTCGCCGAAATCGGCGACCGGGTGGGGCTGTCGTCGACGCCGTGCTGGAAGCGCATCCAGCGGCTCGAGGCCGACGGCGTGATCCTGCGCCGCGTCGCGCTGGTCGATCAGAACAAGATCGGGCTCGGAATCTCGGTGTTCGTCTCGGTCGAGAGCGCCGACCATTCGGAAGCCTGGCTGCGCAAATTCGCCGACGCGGTCAGCGCCATGCCTGAAGTGATGGAGTTCTACCGGATGGCCGGCGACGTCGACTACATGCTGCGCGTCGTGGTCGCCGACATGCAGGCCTACGACGTGTTCTACAAGAAGCTGATCTCGGCCGTGCCGCTGAAGAACGTCACCTCGCGCTTCGCGATGGAGAAGATCAAGTCGGTGACGGCGCTGCCGGTGCCCGCGGCGTAAGCGCCGCCTCCGCAACTGTCATCAGCGCCATCTCCCAACCGTCATCGCCCGGCCTGTGCGCAATTGCGCACAAGGACCGGGCGATCCAGTACGCCGCGGCCTCTCGGCTCAATCACGACCGTCTCTGGAATACTGGATCACCCGGTCGAGCCGGGTGATGACAGTGTGATTGCCGCGAGCAGTGCGCTCAGATCTTCTGATTGTATTCGCCGACCTCGGGATGCGTGCGCAGCACCGAATCCATCGCCTCGAACATGTCGCGCATGCGCTGCTCGCTGACCGGGCTTTCGACCACGACCACGAGCTCCGGCTTGTTCGAGGATGCGCGCACCAGGCCCCAGCTGCCGTCCGCGACCGTGACGCGCACGCCGTTGACGGTGACGAGATCGCGGATGGTCTGGCCGGCGACGTGCGCGCCCTGCTGCTGCAGCGTCTCGAAGTGCTTCACCACGGCGTCGGCCACGCCGTATTTCGCCTCGTCGGCGCAATGCGGCGACATGGTCGGCGACGACCAGGTCTTCGGCAGCGCGTCCTTCAGGTCGGCCATCGACTTGCCGGGCGCGCGATCGAGCATCTCGCAGATCGCGATCGCCGACACCAGGCCGTCGTCATAGCCGCGGCCGAACGGCTTGTTGAAGAAGAAGTGGCCGGACTTCTCGAAGCCGGCGAGCGCGCCGAGCTCGTTGGTGCGGCGCTTCATGTAGGAATGCCCGGTCTTCCAGTAGACGGTGTTGGCACCCTGCTTCTGCAAGACGGGATCGGTCACGAACAGCCCGGTCGACTTCACATCGACGACGAACTGCGCGTTGGCGTTGATCGCCGACATGTCGCGCGCCAGCATGACGCCGACCTTGTCGGCAAAGATCTCCTCGCCGGTGTTGTCGACCACGCCGCAGCGGTCGCCGTCACCGTCGAAGCCGAGGCCGACATCGGCCTTGTGCGCCAGCACGGCATCGCGGATCGCGTGCAGCATCTCCATGTCTTCCGGATTCGGATTGTATTTCGGGAAGGTGTGATCGAGCTCGGTGTCGAGCGGGATCACTTCGCAGCCGATCGCTTCCAGCACCTGCGGCGCGAACGCGCCCGCGGTGCCGTTGCCGCAGGCCGCCACCACCTTCAGCTTGCGCGTCAGCTTCGGCCGGCCGGTGAGGTCCGCGATGTAGCGCGCCGGATAGTTTTCATGGAATTGATAGGAGCCGCCGACCTTGTTGTTGAACGCGGCGTTGAGCACGATCTCCTTCAGCCGCGTCATCTCGTCGGGGCCGAAAGTGAGCGGACGGTTGGCGCCCATCTTGACGCCGGTCCAGCCATTGTCGTTATGCGAGGCGGTGACCATCGCGACACAGGGCACGTCGAGATCGAACTGCGCGAAATAGGCCATCGGCGTCACCGCGAGCCCGATGTCATGCACCTTGCAGCCGGCCGCCATCAGGCCCGAGATCAGCGCGTATTTGATCGAGGCGGAATAACCGCGGAAATCGTGACCGGTGACGATCTCCTGTTTGACGCCGAGCTCGGCGATCAGCGCGCCGAGCCCCATGCCCAGCGCCTGCACGCCCATCAAATTGATCTCCTTGTTGAACAGCCAGCGCGCGTCGTATTCGCGAAACCCGGTCGGCTTCACCATCGGCTCGGATTCGAACGCGTAGGTATTCGGAATCAGTGCGGGTTTCGGCTTGGGAAACATCAGGAATGGCCTCGTGGAAATGCGGAGGGACTATGCCGCTGGCTTTAGCGAATGCATCGCCGCAGCGGAAGGCAGGATTGACAGCTTGTGGCCAATAATTAAGGCAGATTTGGCGTCGGCGAAATACCGTCGTCATCCACCCATCCTTGCGCGGCGGCGCAACACGCCGCGCTGTTGCGCCCGACGAGTTGCTTGACCGCTCATCGCTCCGACCCAGCATGGTTTCTGCAGGGTTGGCGCCAGGCAAGGACAGGCATTGCCGTGCGGTTGTGATTTCAGCCGCGCCCGGCGCTTTGCAATCTGCGCGTCGAATAGTTGACACGTCGGGCAACTCACCGGTACATTTTCATCGTCGCAACAATTGAGCCCGCACCGGAAAATCCGCAGCGGGCTTTTTGAATCGGACAGGCCGCTGTCGGCCAATCCACTGCCGAGCGCGCCGCAATTGGCCACCGCAGCGAACCGAACTGGCTAACAGCCAGGGCCGCCCCGCCGACAGGCGGGCGCCCGGCGAGCACGATGGCAAGCCGAGCCGGAAGCGACACTTCCGCACCCTCGCGCAAGCCATCACTCAAGCACTTGCCTTCAACACATAAAGCCAACCCAGCCTTCTCCGCGAGGTGCGGTCACGCACGCACGCGCCCGAAGGCGTGCGCAATATCTACAGGTGATGATCAATGCCCAATTACTCTCTGGTGCCGGTGGACCATCAGCCGGATTTCGATGACTACTCGCTCGTTCCCGTTGACCACGATCCGTTCGCCGCGGATAGCGTAATTCAACAGGCACAGATTCAACAGCCACCGACACCAACTCAACTAGCGCAGCAGCCACAGCCGCAACCCCAACAGCAACAGCCTTCGACCGGAGCCGGTCAGCCCGGCGTCAACGGGCCGGCGACTGGCAACAGCTCTAGCGGATCGGGTGGCATCGCCGGCATCAAGCGCTTTGGCGGCGCCGAAGGTGGCGACTAGCCTAGCCGCAATGCGGGGATCGGGTTCGAAAGCGCGGAGCGCGCATGGGATGCTGCCCGTAAGGAAATGCTAGATCTTGGTGCCCAACATTACCCGGAAGAGACCAAGAGCAGGGGTTTTGTCCCCGAACTGGGCGTGGAAATTCATAAGCGCGGCGGACTATATTACTTCGATCAGATCGCGCGCGGATTCCAAGACGGAGCGCTAGGCGGTGGTGTGGGGTTTGGCGATAGCGGTGCGGTGGCATGGGCACATGCACTGGGATAATCAGCTCGAGAGCGATGGAGATCGAGACAATGCGAAGGCTTATTCCCAGAAAACTCCAGATTATCGAGCGTGGGTTGGATCTTGGGATGGGAGCTATTTGTATTGGCATGACGGCAAGCCAACGGGGTCGAGAATGCCTGATTGGAATCGATACAAATATTGAGTGATGACGATGAAAATGTTCGCGCTCGCGGGAGCCTTATGCCTTCTCCTCTCCAGTTCAACGGTATGCAAAGCAAACTCCGGCCCCTGGTGTAAGCCGGATGTCGTGACTTTGACCTTCAAAAATCAACAAGGCGGGGATCTTGCGAAGATCGAACTTCGCACCCTCAAGGCAGTTTGCGACCGAGACCCGGAAAAGAAGGGGTTTGGGGCAGGCTTGGAACGGTCGATGCGCATTGAACACAATGGGCAATGGACCGATGTGCCGAAAGAGTGCCTATCCGTTTTTCCTTTTGGGGAAGATGAGGTGTCGCTATCGGGCGACGATGCCGGCCTGGGCATAGCTATTATTGGGAGACCGACGGAGAAAGGCGAGCGTTTAAAAGTCTCGATATTTAAGCTGCATGATGAGATTTTATGTTCTGAGGTAGTGCGCTGCCCAAATGTCGACGATCCGCCCGACTATATTAGAGAGTGCGCTAGGGACTTACGGTGAGATCGCCGGGAGGCCGGCTCGACACTCTGCGCAAGCGCTTCAGGTCCGATGTTGCCCGCGAACGTCTGGCGGAAAGGTATCCGACCAATGACCTATCTCAAGGTGAAGCGGATTCACGCGTTACCCCACCGACCAGTCCTTATCTACAGTGAGTTGGATCACGAACATTGGGAGCTCCGTAAGGTTGAAATCTTTCCCGACGGAAGGATCGGGTATGCCGATGCCGAAGTTGAGGTCGGGGACACGGGCCTGGGTCAGATGCCATTGCCGTCCGTTGAGGAGATCGCTGCCGATCCCGAGTTCGAGCCGGAAGTGATATCAAAGGCCGAGTTCGAAAAGATCTGGGCAATGGCGACGGCGTAAACGGGTTTCGCTACTGCACGGCACGATCCGCATGCACGGCCAACAGATCAGGATGGTGCGGCTTCGCAATGCCGCCGGCATTTAGCGAATGCACCGCCGCAGCAGTGGACGTGGACCGAATTCTTCCGATCTGGGGATATGGTCCGCATCACAGGCGAAGACATTGAGAGGCCTCATGAAGCTTCTGAAGACCGGGATACTCGCACTTTCGCTAACCGTGATATCGGCCGTTGGGTTCGCTGCGGATTACGAGTTTTCCGCTGAGTTTGCGACTGTGGAGACTGGGGTAAACCATTATGCTATCGAACGCCTCGACCACAAGAACCAGAAGCGTCATCATTGCACCGCAGTCCTCGACGCCGAGACCAAGCAACTGACCGGTCAATGCACCGAGAGGCCCGGCTTTCCAGAGAAACCAACCGACAAAGGACCTAACGTACAGGGAGGGATTTCAAACATTTTTGGCGGATTGCCAGTGTTAGGCTCTTGGAAGATCGATCAGACTACCGGGAAAACTGAGTTCTGTATTTCAGACCCCGCTCAGTGCGTGGAGGTAACTCCGCAATAGAGATTTACGGTGAGTCCGCCGGGAGACCGGCTCGACACTCCGCGCAAGCGCTTCAGGTCCGATGTTGCCCGCGAACGTCTGGCGCCAATGCCGCGCCGTCGCGAAGATCGACTCGACTACCCTCTCATTCCCAAAATGTGAACAAGCAGCGCCCTGAATTCCCTCGCAGTGCGAAAGTGCTGCCTATTGCTCCAGCAACAATTTGCCGTTGGCGTATTCGAAGCGCTTCAGCTTGGACAGGAAGGACAGGCCGAGCAGGTTTTCCGACAGCGCCTCGTCCGGCAGCACCAGCGCATCGACGTCGCGCACGGTGAGGCCGCCGATCTCGATCATGGCGAGGTGGGCCCGCGCCGCCTTGATGGTGCCGTTCGCGGTGGTGACGCGCGAGGTGTAATCGCCCGGCACCGGGCGCAGGCCGAAGCGCGCGGCCGAGGTCTCGTTCAGGGCCACCACGGAGGCGCCGGTGTCGATCATGAAGTTGATGCGCTGGCCATCGATCCGGCCGTCGGTCGCGAAGTGACCGCGCGGATCGGGCGCGATGCTGAGCGTGCGGGCGCTGGCCTGCGCCACCGTGAAGGCGGGGGCAACGGTCTGCCTTGCGGTGGTCGCGGCGGCGGGCGCCATCTTGCTGGCCATCTGGGCCATGAAGGTGCCCAGCCCGATCAGGATGGCCGCGAAAATCATCAGGTTACGCATGACACCATACTCGGAAAACCGAACACGCAATTTCACCACGCCCGCCGCCCCGCCGCGAGCGAGGGCGGGCGGGCGCGCCTGCCATTTTGGCGAAAAGGATGAGCGAAGAGTTAATGCGGGCCCGCTCAGGCGGCCGAATATCATCGGCCGCCTCGCCCGGACGGGATTTGCCGCCCCTCAGGCGGTCTTTCAGGCCGTCTTGGCGACCGGGCTCGGCATCGCCACGCGCAGCGCGTAATACACCGCGCCCGCGATCCCGACGCCGAAGAACCAGCCATAGACCGCCCACCACGACGGCAGGATCGAGGTGAAGTTCGGCAGCACCGACGAGAACAGCGCGCCGATAGCGGCTGCGATCAGGGCGCTGACGTTCCAGCCGTTCTGGAAGCGATATTCGCCGTTCTCCTGATACAGCGCCGGCACGTTCACGCGACCTTTGGCGATCAGATAATAATCGACCATCATGATCCCGTAGATCGGCCCCATGGTCGCGCCGATCAGCCCGACGAACGAGGCAGCGCTGCCCTCCCAGGGCGCGAACGGATACAGCGCGAGCGCAATCAGCGCCGCGATGTAGCCGCCCTTCTTGAAGTCGATATGCCGCGGAAACACGTTCGAGAAATCGAACGCCGGCGAGACGAAGTTGGCGACGACGTTGATGCCGAGCGTCGCCACCGCGAAGGTGACCGCTGCGAGCAGCGCCAGGAACCAAGAGTCGAACTTGGCCGAGATCTGGTCGGGATGCAGCAGCACCTCGTGATAGACGTTGAACGCCGCGATCGTGGTGACGCCGGCGACCAGTGAGAACAGGATCAGGTTGACCGGCAGGCCCCAGATATTGCCCTTGCGCAGCGCGTGCACGTCGGGCGCGTAGCGCGAGAAGTCGCAGAAGTTGAGATAGAGCGCGGCGAAATAGGTGATCCAGGTCGCGGCGACAGCGCACAGTGCCGGGAACGAGCCGGGCACTCCGGGCACGCCGGCCTCCCTGGTCTTCTCCAGCAGCACGTCCTGCGGGATCGGCGCGGTGAGCGAGATACCACCGGCCGCGATGCAGAGATAGATCGCAAGGATCAGCATCATCAGCCACACGGCGGGGCCCGCCCAGTCCTGGAAGCGCCGCACCGTCTCCATGCCGCGCTGGATGATCAGGAGTTGCAGCGCCCAGATCACGACGAAGCAGATCACCTCGAGCGTGGAATGGCCGAGCATGTGGCTGGACTGGTGGAACGCCTTGAAGCCGTCGATGCGCGTCAGCAGCGCGACGATCGCGCCCGAGGCCGCCGCGGTCTGCGCGCCGTACCAGAAGCAGGCGACGATGGCACGCACCAGCGCCGGAATGTTGGCGCCCCAGATCCCGAACGAGGCCCGCGCCAGCACCGGATAGGGCACGCCGGTCCTGACGCCGGCATTGCCGATCAGGCTCATCAGCACGAAGATCACCAGCGAGCCGGCGCCGATCGCGATGATGAAGTTGACGAAGCTGCCGCAAAGCAGGAACAGGCTGGCGGCGAGATAATAGCCCCACAGGCTATGCACGTCCGAGGTCCAGACGTTGAAGATGCTGAAGGCGCCCCAATTGCGTTCCTTGGCCGGCGCCAAATCTTCGTTGTACAGCGAAGGCGATGCGTTCTTGATCTCCATAGCGGTGTCCCCCACGCGCGAGCCCGTGATCCCGGCACGCAAATCTAACCACCGTTTGCCGACGCCCGCCAGCGCAACCGATGAAGCATGATCGGGGAAATGGAGACCGGCGCCCTTGTCGCCGCACAACACGCCGTCATCGCCCGGCTCGACCGGGCGATCCAGTATTCCAGAGGCGCTTGTGCTCGAGCCGAGAGGCCGCGGCGTACTGGATCACCCGGTCCCGTCTACGCCAAGGCTTCGACGAGGCTACGATCATCGGCGCGCCGAAGCTTCAGCGAAGGCGGCAAGCCGGGTGATGACAGTCGAGAGTGCTGCAATAGTGGTGGTCCAGTCTAGCTAGCGCAACACGCGAAACGTTTGCGCCGGCATCAAGTGCCGCGCGGTTTCACGCGCCGGGTCGGCATCGCGCTGGCGGGATCTTCCGGCCAGGGATGGCGCGGATAGCGGCCGCGCAGGTCGGAACGCACCGCGGCGTAACTGCCGCGCCAAAAACCCGGCAGGTCGCGCGTCACCTGCACCGGACGCTGCGCCGGCGACAGCAGTTCCAGCACCAGCGGCACCGCGCCCCTGGCGATCGAGGGATGGGTGTTGAGCCCGAACAGCTCCTGCAGCCGCACCGCGATGGTCGGGCCCTGCTCGGCCTCGTAATCGATTGCAAGCTGCGTTCCGGTCGGCGCCTCGAAATGCGTCGGCGCCTCGCGATCAAGCCGCGCCCGCAACTCCCACGGCAACAGCGTCATCAGCGCGTCCGACAGGTCACCGGCGGAGAGATCCTTCAGCGCGGTCTTGTCGTACAGCGCTCCCACCAGCCAGTCGTCGGCGCGCGCGGCGAGTGCCGCGTCCGACAGATCGGGCCAGCTTTCGTCCTCGGCCTTGCGCAGGAACATGATTCGATCGCGCCACTGTTTCGAATGCTTCGACCACGGCAGCCGGTCGAGACCCGCAGCGATCAGGCCGTCGGCGAACACGCGCGCGGTCTCGGCCGATGGCTTGAGCGACATCGGCGCTTCCGACAGCGTGATCGCATGCAGCGAACGCCTGCGGCGCGCGCGCAGCGCCATCGCGCCGCGGTCGAACGTCACCTCTTCCGCGTTTTCGATCTGATCGGCGAAGCGCTGCTCGATCTCCTCCTGGGTAATCGGCGCCGCCAGCAGGATGCGGCCGTTCGCGGCCGTCCCCGTCAGTTCGGCAACCGCGATCATGGGCACCCGCGCCAGCGCCGCGGTCTGCTCCACGGCAGCGCCGCGGCCGTTGGCCAGCACGAAACTGCCATTGCCGCGGCTTTTCGCGACACGGTCCGGAAACGCGAATGCCAGCATGACGCCGGTGGAGAGATCCTTCTGCTCGCTGACCGCAACCTTCACCTGCGAAGCCCAGCGCGCGGCCATGCTGCGCGCGCTCGATGCGCGCTGCGAGCGGTCGCGGCGGAACTGGTCGAGCCTGACGTCGAGATCGACGCTGTCGCCGCCGAGCCCGCGCTCGGTCAACACCGCGGCGATCTCGGCCGCCTCCTCGCCCGCGCCGAAGCGCGCGGAATCCACGATCATGCGCGCCAGCCGCGGCGGCAGCGCCAGCGCGCGCAGGTTCTTGCCCTCCTCGGTGATGCGGCCGTCGTCGTCGAGCGCACCGAGCTCGCCGAGCAGCGATCTCGCTTCCTTCAGCGCCGGTCCGGGCGGCGGATCAAGGAAGGCCAGGCTCGCGGGATCGGTGACCCCCCATTGCGCGAGGTCGAGCACCAGCGAGGACAAATCAGCCGAGAGGATCTCGGGCGCGGTATAGGCCGGGAGCGACGCGGTCTGCGGCTCGTCCCAGAGTCGGTAGCAGACGCCGGGCTCGGTACGACCGGCGCGGCCGCGCCGCTGATCGACCGCGGCGCGCGAGGCCCGCACGGTCTCGAGCCGGGTCAGCGCAATATCAGGCTCGTAGCGCGGCACCCGCGCCAGGCCGCAATCGACCACGATGCGCACGCCCTCGATGGTCAGCGAGGTCTCGGCGATCGAGGTCGCCAGCACCACCTTGCGGATTCCCTTCGGCGCCGGCGCGATGGCGCGATCCTGCACGGCGGCATCGAGCGCGCCGAACAGCGGCACGATCTCGACCGAGGCGTCGTGCACGCGCTCGGCGAGGAACGTCTGGGTGCGACGGATCTCGGCCGCGCCCGGCAGGAAGGCGAGCACCGAGCCGGCATCGGCGCGCAGCGCGGTCGCGATCGTCTCGGCCATCTGCCGCTCGACCGGCGCGTCGACCTTGCGGCCGACGTAACGCGTCTCGACCGGGAAGGCGCGCCCCTCGCTTTGGACAACAGGCGCATCACCGAGCAGTTTTGCGACGCGCGCGCCGTCGAGCGTGGCCGACATCACGAGGATGCGCAGGTCCTCGCGCAGGCCGGTTTGTGCGTCGCGCGCCAGCGCCAGCCCGAGATCGGCATCGAGCGAGCGCTCGTGGAATTCGTCGAACAGCACCGCGGCGACGCCGGTGAGCTCGGGATCGTCGAGGATCTGGCGCGAGAAGATGCCCTCGGTCACGACCTCGACCCGCGTCGCGCGCGACACTTTCGAGCCGAAGCGCACCCGATAGCCGACGGTCTCCCCGGGCCGCTCGCCGAGCGTCTTCGCCATCCGCTCGGCGCTGGCGCGCGCGGCGATGCGGCGCGGCTCCAGCACGATGATCTTCTTGCCCTTGGCCCAGGGCGCATCGAGCAGCGCCAGCGGCACGCGCGTGGTCTTGCCGGCGCCCGGCGGCGCGACCAGCACGGCGGCATTGTGGCGATCGAGCGTGCGGTCGAGCTCATCGAGCACGGCGTCGATCGGCAGCGGGCTATCGAATTGGTGCGGCAAGCGGTCTCATCGCGGCAGCGGCGCTCGGCCGACCTGCCTCCCTGTGGTTAACGAACCCCGGATTCTCTCGGGATTCTATTGGGATTTCCGGGCCTCTTAGACCATTCGCCGATGACAGGGAACCGGAGAAAGGGCCGCCTTCGGCGGCACATCATTTGTATGGGTAAAGGAGAAAGCAACAGATCGGGCCGATGATGAGCCCGATCACGCCGGAACAGGACAAGGATGACCACAAACGGCACACAGGCTGCGGCAGATCGTTCCCTTGATCGATCCCTTGATCGATCACTTGGGAACGCGGCCGCGCGCGTCGATTGGGTCGACTATGCCAAGGGCATCTGCATCATCATGGTCGTGATGATGCATTCGGTGCTGGGGGTCGAGAAGGCCGCCGAGCAGACCGGCTTCATGCATTATGTCGTGATGTTCGCAAAGCCGTTCCGGATGCCGGACTTCTTCCTGATCTCGGGCCTGTTCCTGTCTGTCGTGATCGATCGCGATTGGCGCACCTATCTCGACCGCAAGGTGATGCACTTCGCCTATTTCTATGTGCTGTGGGTGACGATCCAGTTCGGCTTCAAGGCGCCGTCGCTGGCCGCCGAGGCAGGCTGGGCCGCGGTCGGGCTGCAATATCTCGAGGCCTTTATCGAGCCGTTCGGCACGCTGTGGTTCATCTATCTGCTGCCGATCTTCTTCGTCGTCACCAAGCTCACGCGCAACATCCACCCGCTCGCGATCTGGCTGGTCGCGGCGGCGCTGGAGAGCGCGCATGTCGTGACCGGCTGGACCGTGATCGACGAGTTCTGCGCCCGCTTCGTCTACTTCTTCACCGGCTATGTGCTCGCTGCTTACGTGTTCGCGCTGTCGGACCGCGCGCGGGCGCGGCCGGCATTTGCACTGCTCGGGCTCGGGCTTTGGGCGCTCGTCAATGGCGGCCTGGTCGCGCTCGACGTCAGCGAATGGCCCGTGGTCTCGCTGGCGCTCGGCCTCGCCGGTGCCTGCGCGATCATCGTGACCGGCACGCTCTTGGCGCGCGCGCGCTGGCTCGGCTTCCTGCGCTTCTGCGGCGAGCACTCGATCGTGATCTATCTGGCCTTCTTCCTGCCGATGGCTGCAACACGCACCCTTCTGCTCGGGTCCGGCGTCATCCCCGACATCGGCTGGGTCTCGCTGATCGTCACTGCGGTCGGCGTCGCAGGCTCCCTCCTGATCTGGCGGCTGGCGCTGGCGGTCCGGGCCAATTTCCTGTTCGAGCGGCCCGATGCGTTCTGGATTGCCCCGAAAAAGGCAGCACCCGCGCTGCAGGCGGCCGAATAGTGCCGAAAGTCATGGCCCGGATTCGTTCCACCGCAGGCGAATCGGCCCGTTCCAATTTTCCGTACATTGAAATGACTGGCTTTTTGGTCCCGAATGTTTCATCGCCGAGGCCGCGACGAAACAATTCTCCCGGTCACGAAACCATTTTCCGCTTTTCGCGCAGACATCCGGAAACGGGCGCTAACTAACGTTTCTCCCAACGAACCGCCGCCCAACGGCGAACTGGGAGCCTGTCATGCCGAACGTCATCGCCATCAACTCTGCAGCCAAGAAGCACATCGACGCTGCACGCGCGACCTCGGATGAAACGCTGCTCGCGCATATCGCCAAGAATAACCGCACCTCGATGCACACGCTCTATGCCCGTCACAACGTGCGGGTTTACCGCTTCGTGCTCCGCATGGTGCGCGACACCACGATGGCCGAGGACCTGGTGAGCCAGGTGTTCCTCGACGTCTGGCGCACCGCGGCCCAGTTCGAGGGCCGCTCGCAGGTCTCGACCTGGCTGCTGTCGATCGCCCGCTTCAAGGCGCTGACCGCGCTGCGCCAGCGCCGGCATGAGGACATCGACCAGGACGACGTGCTCGAGATCGCCGACGGTGCCGACACGCCGGAAACCTCGCTCGATCGCGCCACCACCAGCGAGATCCTGCGGGCCTGCGTCGCCAAGCTGTCGCCGGCCCACCGCGAGATCATCAATCTGGTCTACTACCATGAGAAGTCGGTCGAGGAGGCCGGCCAGATCATCGGTATCCCGCAGAGCACGGTGAAGACCCGCATGTTCTATGCCCGCAAGCAGCTCGCCGACCTCCTGAGGGGCGCCGGCGTGGACAGCGTTGCGGCCTAAAGCAAAGCAAATTCAATTATTTAGAAGGAGATCAAGCATCCGGATAGTTGTCCACGAAGCCAAAAAAGTTCGGCGACGAAACAATTGAAACAATCGACGACATCACCCGGAAAAACGCGATCTCTATACCGATATCCAACGACGCAACCCCAACCCCAATTCACTGACCCAGGTTTCGATACCTCCTTAAGTTCTAACCTCCCAAGTAACCTCCAACGACCCGGCCGGGATGCCCCCCAGCCGGGTCGCTCTGTTTTTGGCGCGCCGCGGTGCTGCAAGCCCCCGTTGTCCCGGGTCGATTTTTGAGTGTCCTGGTTCGGATTAAACGAACGGAAACGATGGCCCGACCGATGTTCTCCGCAGGATTGCCGAGAAGGCCTATTCATCGTTCTAGGCACATAGATTTCGATTGGACGCCATCTGTTCCTGATCCACAGAACAGAGGAGTTACCGGGGTTCTCCGTGGGTGAACGGAACTCGCACGCCGGGATGTCAATGAACTATAATTTGGCGTTCTATACCCATCACAGATTTTTATGGGCCATATGCAGTTTGTGCCATAGGATTGTCGCCCCTCGTTCTCGGGAGGACATTCAGGTGACAGTCCGTGAACTAATACAGGTGCTCCAAGCGATCCAGGATCAGGACACGACTGTTGTCATCGGAGATGGAGCGCACCCCGAAACCTGGTTGATTGTATCAGGTGCTGTCCCCCGGCGGATCGCGCGCGTGAGTGATGATCACGCGATTGCCGGCAGCGAGCCGGCTATCGAAATCGTCTAGCGGGGTGCCACCGTGATGAGGGCTTTTCCCGTAAGATTACGGGGCGGACGAAAGTGGCACGGACTGCACTGGGCGTGGTTGCACCACTAACATAGCTTAGACCCTCATTGAGGGTGCGTCCTATGTCCGAAGTTCTTTTCCGCGCGGGCATCATCGTATTGGGATTGTGCCCGGTCGCAATAGCTGCAGTTGCCCTATTGATTTGACGAAAGCCCACCTGGCCCGCACGCACCAAACGGGCCGGTAGATGGCCCCAGCACCGGCCCCCATGGCCCCCCAAGGTTGCTGGGGCCGCTCAATAAGCGGCCGCCTCGTTTAGCAGCCGCCAGAAACTGACGATCCTGGAGCGTTCTTTTCCTCAGCGAGTATCCAAAGAAACGGCCCCAGCGCCGGAGAACGCTGAGGCCGTGTCCAAGTGCTGTCCGTTCCAGGCACCGGATCGCTGATCAACCACGCGGCTGCACAGCTGTTCCTAATGCACGCTGTTGTGCATGAGCGCGTAGTCACCCGGACATGCTTTCCCGATTTGCATCGTGTAGCTCGCAACCTGGGCCGCCTATCTCACTCAGCACGGGACAACGGCCCAAAGCTCGTCGCCGGTCGTCTCCGCCACAGAGACGGCCGGCGCGGGTGGATGGGCCAGAGAGAAGAAAAAAGGCCCCGAGCGGGCAAGCCGCCGGGGCCTAGTTTGCACTTTGATTGTCGGGCGCATGCGTGACACACCCCCTAGCGGCAACCACGCGAATGGACCGCATCTGCATGGTACCGGGCATAGTTGCCGCGACAACTCCATGTCCGCGCATAGGGCTATGCTTTAATTCCTGTGACGGGTGCCCGGCCCTCTGCGCGCATGTAAAGAAACGGCCCCAGCGCGTTGGAACGAACGCTGAGGCCGCCTCGCCGCGCCGCTGAGTGGTCTAATCCCCGTCCGTAGCTCGCCTCCTGATAACCGTCAGTCGCGCGCTCACCGCAGCCTCAGTACGCTGCAGCTTTTGGGCGATTTCGCGTTGCGTTAGGCTGGTATCGCGAAGCATCTGCAATAGTCGCTCCTCATCCTCTCGGGACCACGCTGGCACACTGGAACTCCCCAAAATTGTTCCATCGTTGAAATGCCAGCGAGGATTGCAGATTAGGATTTGCCAGTCTGTCCGGTCTTTCCCGGATTGTCCTAATTTGTCGCAGCGAGTGTCCGAATCAGAACAGCACCCGCGCCGCCGTGAGGCTGAGCACGGCTCGTCTCACACGGACGTGACGGCGCCTGCGATTGCCTGGCCGTAACGGCCACGCGGTCGTCGCGAAGAACATCAGGCGTACCCGGCTCGGCCCTCTGGCGCGCCGGGACTTCTGATGGACGGACGACGATGCTCAACCTTGCCCTTGCCCTGCTTGCCGGTATCGCCACCGTCGCCGCTCCTTGCACCCTGCCGATGCTGCCGATCCTGCTTGGGGTATCGATAGGCCAGACCGGCAAGGCGCGGCCCGCGATGATCGCGCTCGGCTTCGTGATGTCATTCTCTGCGGTGGCATTGCTGCTGAGCGCGATCACCCGCGCCTTCGACTTCGATCCCAACCTGTTGCGGACCGGCGCTGCGATCCTGCTCGCGGGCTTCGGCCTGCTGATGATCTGGCCGGCACCATTCGAGTGGCTGGCGATCCGGTTGACCGGCACCGCTGGCAACCTCAGCCAGGGCGCGCCGTCACAGAGCCTGTTCGGCGGCTTCGTGCTCGGTTCGACGCTCGGCCTGGTGTGGACGCCCTGCGCCGGTCCCGTGCTCGGCTCGATCCTGACCATCGTCGCGACCTCGAAGGATACGGCGTGGGCGAGCCTGCAGCTCGTCACCTATGCGATCGGCGCCGCGATCCCGATGCTTGCCATCGCCTATGGCGGGCAGGCCGTGACCACCCGCGTGCGCAGCATGGCGCGGATCGCGCCGCGGCTCCAACAGGGATTTGGCGTCGTGATCATCGGCTTCGCCGCGCTGTCCTACCTGCAATACGACACGCTGATCGTGGCGTGGCTGACCCAGTTCTATCCCAACGGCCAGATTGGCCTGTGAGCTCACTAAGGAGAGATCGATGTCCCTGCGCTTGATTGCTGTATCCACGCTGGTGGCGGGCCTTGGCCTCGGCGGCGCCGTAATCCCCGGCCTCTGCACCGAGTCCAACGCGCCGGCCGTGCCCGTTCCGATGGCGACCGCGATGACCACCGCGCAGAGCCAGGCCGCGCCCGAATTCTCAGGGATCAGCAACTGGTTCAATTCGCAGCCGCTGAAGCTCGCCGATCTGCGAGGCAAGGTCGTGCTGGTGGATTTCTGGACCTATGGCTGCGTCAACTGCGTCAACACGCTGCCGCACGTCACCCAGCTTTATTCAAAGTACCGGGATCGCGGCCTCGTCGTGATCGGGGTCCACACGCCGGAATTCCCGTTCGAGCATTCGGCCTCCAACGTGCAGGCGGCGCTGAAGCGGCACGGCATCCTGTATCCGGTGGCGCAGGACAACAATTCGCAGACCTGGAACGCCTACGGCAACCAGTATTGGCCGGCGCAATACATCATCGACCAGAACGGCAAGATCGTGTTCCAGCATGCCGGCGAAGGGCAGTACGACGAGATCGACCGCACCGTCGCCCGGCTGCTCAACGCCAACAGTTGATCGGACAATCCGCCCTGTGTCGTCGTCGCATCTGGCGTGGTAGGGTCCACGCCAGGTCGACGGCAGGTGGTGGATCATGTTCGAAGGCTGGGATGCGGTCGTACTCGCCCGCGCGCAATTCGCTTTCACGATGTCGTTCCACATCGTGTTTCCCGCATTCTCGATCGGGCTTGCGAGCTATCTCGCGGTGCTCGAAGCGCTGTGGCTGGCCACCAAGCGCGAGGTCTACATCAACCTGTTCAATTACTGGCTGAAGATCTTCGCGGTCGCGTTCGGCATGGGCGTGGTCTCGGGCATCGTGATGTCCTACCAGTTCGGCACCAACTGGTCGTCCTTTGCCGACAAGACTGGGCCGGTGATCGGCCCGATGATGGCTTATGAGGTCCTGACCGCATTCTTCCTCGAGGCCGGCTTCCTCGGCGTGATGCTGTTCGGGCTCGAACGTGTCGGCCCAAGGCTGCATTTCGTGGCGACGTTGATGGTCGCGATCGGCACGCTGATCTCGGCGTTCTGGATTCTGTCGGCCAATTCCTGGATGCAGACGCCGACTGGCTATGCCGTCAATGCCGACGGCCAGTTCGTCGCCGCCGACTGGCTCAAGGTGATCTTCAATCCCTCATTCCCCTATCGACTCGTGCACATGGTGCTGGCGGCGTATCTCACCACCTCGCTGGTGGTCGGCGGGGTCGGCGCCTGGCATCTGTTGCGCGACCAGCACCTCGCAGGCCCGCGCGTGATGTTCTCGATGGCGATGTGGATGGCGACCCTGGTGGCGCCGATCCAGATCCTCGCCGGCGACCAGCACGGCCTCAACACGCTGGAGCACCAGCCGGCCAAGGTGATGGCGATGGAAGGTCACTTCCAGAGCCACAAGGACGGCGCGCCGCTGATCCTGTTCGGCTGGCCCGACCAGCGTGATGCCAAGGTGAAATACGCGATCGAGGTGCCGAAACTGTCGTCGCTGATCCTGAAGCATTCGCTCGACGCACCGCTCGCTGGCCTCGACACCGTGCCGCGTGAAAACTGGCCGCCGGTGCCGATCACCTTCTGGGCATTCCGCATCATGGTCGGGCTCGGCTTCCTGATCCTGGGGCTCGGCCTGCTCAGCCTGCTGATGCGCTGGCGCGGCATGATGTACCAGTCACCGCTGTTGCACCGCTTCGCGGTCCTGATGGGGCCGGCGGGTTTCATCGCGGTGCTCGCCGGCTGGATCACCACCGAGACCGGGCGGCAACCGTTCACCGTCTACGGGCTGCTGCGCACCTCCGATTCGGCATCGCCGCTGGCGGCGCCGGCGGTGGGCTCGTCGCTGATCGCCTTCATCATCGTCTATTTCGCCGTGTTCACCGCGGGGGTGATCTACATCCTGCGGCTGATGGCGCAGCCGCCGCATCCCGGCGAGCAGGGCCCGACGAAAGACCTCCCCGCCCGCGCGGCCGGCATCACGCCGGCGGCAGGTGCTGCCGTGGAGGGCGCGCGATGAGCATTCCCATCGACCTCCCCACGATCTGGGCCTTCATCATCGCCTTCGCGGTGTTCGTCTATGTCGTGATGGACGGCTTCGACCTCGGCCTCGGCATCCTGTTTCCGCTGTTTCCGCAGAAGGCCGATCGCGACGTCATCATGAACACGGTGGCGCCGGTGTGGGACGGCAACGAGACTTGGCTGGTGCTCGGCGGCGGCGGCATGATGGCGGCGTTTCCGCTGGCCTATGCGGTGCTGATGCCGGCGCTCTACACGCCAATGATCGCGATGCTGCTCGGCCTCGTGTTCCGCGGCGTCGCCTTCGAATTCCGCTGGCGCACCCAGAAGGCGCGCAACAAATGGGACCTCGCCTTCGCCGGCGGCTCGCTGGTCGCGACGCTGGCGCAGGGCATCGCGCTCGGCGCCATCCTGCAAGGCATCCATGTCGAGGGACGCCACTATGCCGGTGGTTGGTGGGATTGGCTGACGGCGTTCAGCGTGCTGACCGGCATTGCGCTGGTGATCGGCTATGCGCTGCTGGGCGCGACCTGGCTGGTGATGAAGACCGAAGGCGAGCTGCGCGAGCGCGCCTATCATCTGACGTGGGTGTTGCTGGTCGCGATGCTGTGTGCGATCGGCGCCGTCAGCATCGCAACGCCGTTCCTGGCCGTGCAGTACACCCAGCGCTGGTTCGCCTGGCCCAACATCATCCTCACCGCGCCGGTACCGATCGCGGTCGCCGCCGTCACCGCGCTCTTGCTGCGTGCCCTCGGCAACAAGAATGACCACCAGCCGTTCTTCCTGACGCTGGCGTTGTTCGGACTGTCCTATGCCGGGCTCGGCATCAGCATGTATCCGTACATCGTGCCGCAGAGCATCACGATCTGGCAGGCGGCGTCGCCCGCCAACAGCCAGATCTTCATGCTGTTCGGGGTCTCGATCCTGGTGCCGCTGATCCTCGGCTACACCGCCTGGGCCTATTGGGTGTTCCGCGGCAAGGTGCGCCCCGGCCACGGATACCACTGATGTCACCATCGGGCCCGAATCAGCGGCCGCTCGGCCAGCGCCTGTTGTGGTTTGCAGCGCTCTGGCTCGGCGGCGTCGGCACGGTGACCCTGGTCTCTTTCGCGTTGCGACTCTGGATTGCGCCGAAATAAGGCCGCCCACGCGGCGTGCCACGGGTCCAGTGACAAAAAACAGAAGCATTACAGTGATATAGTGTGATGCCCGCCCTAAACTTGCCATCAAGCTGCCGCTGAGATTTGATGCCTCGCGCGATTTGGGTGGAGCAACCATTGGCCGCGCGCCAACAAGGAGAGCTTTGCATGACGAAACTTCGTCACCTGGTCTGGATGTTGATCGCCACGGGCGCGCTCGTGCTGTCGACGTCGCAAGGCTTTGCCCAGAACCGCCCGGACGCCGACGAGCCGGGCCTGGTCGCCGACGACAGCTACGAGCTCGATCCGGAATGGCAGAAGCAGGTCGTCTACTACCGGACCAATGAGGCGCCGGGCACCATCATCGTCTCCACCGCCGAACGCCATCTCTATCTCGTGCAGGGCAACGGCCGTGCACTGCGCTACGGCATCGGCGTCGGCCGCGACGGCTTCACGTGGCAGGGCCTGGTGACCATCACCCGCAAGGCCGAGTGGCCGGATTGGACCCCGCCGCCGGAAATGATCGCCCGCCAGCCCTATCTGCCGCGCTTCATGGCGGGCGGCCCGGGCAATCCGCTCGGCGCGCGCGCGATGTATCTCGGCACCACGGTGTACCGCATCCACGGCACCAACCGGCCCGACACCATCGGCACCGCGATCTCGTCCGGCTGCTTCCGCCTGGTCAACGCCGACGTCGCCGATCTCTACAACCGCGTTCCCGTCGGCACCAAGGTGATCATCCGGCAGAAGCCCGAACTATAATTTCGACCCACCCGCCTTCGATATCCGACCTGTTTTTCCCCCGATCATTCGCGAGAGAGAACCCATGCGTACATTTCGAGGCGGCCTGACGATCGGGCTCGCGATCGCCGCACTGGTTGCGGCCGCCGCCATCACCTATGAGCGTTACGACACCCGCACGCTGAAGCGCACCGTCCGCCGTGGCGACGTGCTGTGCGGCGTCAACAAGGGCCTGCCGGGCTTCTCGATCCCGGACGACAAGGGCAACTGGACCGGCTTCGACGTCGACTTCTGCCGCGCGGTGGCATCGGCGATCTTCGACGATCCGACGAAGGCGAAGTTCGTTCCGCTCGACGCCAGCGAACGCTTCAAGGAGCTGCAGAACCGCAAGGTCGACATCCTCTCGCGCAACTCCACCTGGAGCATGTCGCGCGAGACCAATTACGACCTCTATTTCCCGGCGGTCGCCTATTATGACGGCCAGGGCTTCATGATCCCGCGCGCGCGCAACATCGATTCCGCGCTCGATCTGAACGGCAGCAAGGTCTGCGTGCAGGCCAACACCACGACGCAGCTCAACCTCGCCGACTATTTCCGTGCCAACAACATGAAGTACACGGAGATGAAGTTCGACAAGCTGGAGGATGTCGTGAAGGCCTATGACACCGGCCAGTGCGATACGCTGACGTCGGACGCCTCGCAGCTCTACGCGCTGCGGCTCAACCTTTCGAAGCCGAACGACCACACCATCCTGGCCGACATCATCTCCAAGGAGCCGCTGGCGCCGGTGGTGCGCTTACGCGACGACGACTGGATGATGATCGTGAAGTGGACGCTCTACGCCATGATCAACGCCGAAGAGCTCGGCATCACCTCGAAGAACATCGACGAGGCGCTGAAGTCGAAGAAGCCGGAAGTCATGCGGCTGGTCGGCACCGAGGGCTCCTATGGCGAGGATCTCGGCCTCACCAAGGACTGGGCCGTGCGCATCATCCGCCATGTCGGCAATTACGGCGAAGTCTACGACCGCAACGTCGGCGCCGATTCCAAGCTGAAGATTCCGCGCGGCATGAACCAGCTCTGGAACGCCGGCGGCGTCCAGTACGCCCCGCCGATCAGGTGATCGGCAGCGTACCAGTCCACAGCCGTCGCCACATCCTCACCTGTCATCACCCGGCTTGACCGGGTGATCCAGTACGCCGCGGCTTCTCGGCTCAAGCACAACCGTCTCTGGAATACTGGATCGCCCGGTCGAGCCGGGCGATGACAGTGTGTTGTGCGGCGGGCGGCGTGGCGGCGTGGCGCCCCCGATCAGTACCCCTTGCCCTGCGCCAGCTGGTCGGTGTGGAAATTGCTGTCGCCGAACAGCTCCTGGCAGACGCGGGCGCGCTTCATGAAGAAGCCGATGTCGAACTGGTCGGTCATGCCCATGCCACCATGCATCTGCACGCCTTCCTGGACGGCGCGCGTCGCGGTGGTGCCGGCGCGCGCTTTTGCCACCGCGACCGCATTGCCGGCCTTGCCGAGATCGGCATCGAGCGCCTGCAGCGCCTTCAGAACGGCGGCGCGGGTGATCTCGATATCAATGTAGAGCTCGGCGGCGCGGTGCTGCAGCGCCTGGAATTCGCCGATCGCCTTGCCGAACTGCTTGCGCTCCTTCAGGTAGGTCACGGTGCGGCCGAACACCTCTTCGGAGAGACCGACCATTTCGGACGCGACCGCGCCGCGGCCGATATTGAGCACGCCTTCGAGCAGCCCAAAGCCCTGATCGACCTCGCCGAGCACGCTGTCGGCATTGACCTCGACATTGTCGAACACGATGCGCGCCGCGTTGTGCGAATCGACCATCGCGGTACGCTCGACCGCGAGCCCCTTGGCCTTCGGATCGACCAGGAACAGGGTCAACCCGTTCCTGTCGCCGCCACTGCCGGCCGTGCGCGCCGCGACGATCAAGAGATCGGCGGTGTGGCCATCGACCACGAAGGCCTTGTCACCGGACAGCTTGAAGCCGTTGCCGGACCGCGCGGCCTGCAACTTGGTCTGCAGCGGGCGATGCTTGGCGCCCTCGTCGATCGCCAGCGCCGCGAGCAGCGAGCCGTCGGCAATCTTCGGCAGATGCTGCGCCTTCTGCGCCTCGCTGCCGCCGCGCGACAGCGCCGAGGCCGCAAGCACCGAGGTCGCGAGGAAAGGCGAGGGCATCAAGGTGCGGCCGATCTCCTCCATGACGATGCCGGCTTCAACGCAGCCGAGCCCGCTGCCGCCGAACTGGTCCGGCACCAGCAGGCCGGAGAAACCCATCTCGGCAAAGGTCTTCCAGAGCTCGCGCGAGAAGCCGGTGCCGTCCTTGCCGTCGCGCAAGGAGCGCAGATGCGCCACCGGCGCCTTGTCGCTGATGAGACCGCGCGCACTGTCGCGCAGCATGGATTGTTCTTCGGTGAGGACGAGGGCCATGGAGAATCCGATCTAACGTTCGAAGCTAATATGTCTAAGTTCGTCATTCCGGGATGGCCCGAAGGGCCAGGCCCGGAATCCATAACCACGATCGGGGGTTATGGATTCCGGGCTCGCGACTACGTCGCGCCCCGGAATGACGGGGTGGAGAGACCGTGCCTCACGCCCCCGGCAGATCGAGGATTCGCTTGGCGACGATGCCGAGCATCACCTCCGAGGTGCCGCCCTCGATCGAGTTGGCCTTGGTGCGCAGCCAAGCGCGCGGACGGGCGCCGCCCCGGGAGCGGTCGCTCTCCCATTCCAGCGCGTCGATGCCGCCCGCCGACATCAGGATCTCGTAGCGCCGCTTGTTGAGCTCGGTGCCGTAATATTTCATCGCCGAGGAGAACGCCGGATGCGATTGCCCGGCCTTGGCGAGATCGACCGCGCGCTCCGCCGCCGCGGCGAGCGCGGCCTCGTCGACCTCGAAGCTCGCGATCTGGCTGCGCAGCTGGGCGTCGTCGAGCCGGCCCTGCGCGTCGGCGCCGACCGAGTCGGCGGCGATCTGGCCGAGCGGACGGCCGACGCCGCGCTCGCCCATGCCCGAGATCATCGCGCGCTCGTGCTGCAACAGATATTTCGCGACATCCCAGCCGCGATTGACGGTGCCCACGACATGCGATTTCGGCACCCGGACATTGTCGAAGAAGGTTTCGCAGAACGGCGAATAGCCGGAGATCAGCAGGATCGGTTTCGTGGACACGCCCTTCGACGTCATGTCGAAGAGAATGAAACTGATGCCGTCGTGCTTCTTGGCGGTGGGATCGGTGCGCACCAGGCAGAAGATCCAGTCGGCATAGTTGGCATAGGAGGTCCAGATCTTCTGGCCGTTGATGATGTAGTCGTCGCCGTCGCCGACCGCGCGGGTCTGCAGCGAGGCGAGGTCGGAGCCGGCGTTCGGCTCGGAATAGCCCTGGCACCAGCGGATCAGGCCCGCGGTGATCTTGGGCAGATGCTCCTTCTTCTGCTCCTCGGTGCCGTATTGCAGCAACGCCGGTCCGAGCATCGAGATGCCGAACGAGGTCAGCGGCTGGCGCGCGCCGATCGCCGCCATCTCCTGGCGCACGATCTTGGCTTCCTCGCCGTCGAGGCCGCCGCCGCCATATTGCTTCGGCCAATGCGGCACGGTCCAACCCTTGTCGCGCATCCGCTCGAACCAGACCCGCTGCGCGTCCGAGGAGAATTTCGCGTTGCGGCCACCCCAGAAGGTGTCGCCATCCGACGTCATCGGTTTACGCATCTCGGCTGGGCAATTCTGCTCCAGCCAGGCGCGGGTCTCCGCGCGGAATTTCTCGAGGTCAGCCATGGTGCGTTTCCAGTCAAATTCGACGAATTGGATTCGACCTTAGACCTACGCAGCCGCCGAGTTCAATATGCCTCGCAGCCGCGCCATGCTCTGGCGTCGCTACTCACCTCGCGCGATCGGGTGTATCGCCGAAGTGGGGTAACGATTGAAAAACAAGAGGAAACGGACATGCGGCTGAAGCTGCTTTCGCCTAGCGAAATGAACCCCGCCCAGAAAGAAACCTACGACGAGTCGATCGCCGGCAAGCGCGGCGCGCCACCGGCGCCGATGATGGCCTGGCTCAACAGCCCGGAGATGGCGCGGCATGCCACGCGGCTCGGCGAGGTGCTGCGCTTCGACACGGTCTTCCCGCCGAAGCTGGCGGAGATCGCGATCCTCGTCACCGCGCGGCACTGGACCGCGCATTACGAATGGTATGCCCACAAGCGCCTCGCGCTGAAGGGCGGCCTCGATCAGAAGATCATCGAGGACATTCGCGTGCGCCGGACGCCGACTTTCGACGACCCCAAGGCAAAAATGATCTACGACGTCGCCAAGGCGCTGCACGAAGGTCACGGCCTGCCGAAGGGACTTTATGACGAGGCGGTCGAGGTGCTGAGCATGCGCGGGCTGGTCGAGGTGATCGGCCTCTGCGGCTACTACACCATGGTGTCGATGACGCTGAACACGTTCGAGTTCCAGCTGCCCGGCGGCGAGTTGTCGGAGCTCTGCTAGATCAGGCCGGCCGCGGCGCTTTTCGGAAACGCTGCGTTTCCGGATGGATTGCTCCGGCCCGGCAAATCCGGACTATATCAGGCGGCGAAGCCCTGCCCCTGACGGCAAGGCGTTGATGCCAACGGAGCCAGGTCATGCCGGAAAATTCCCCCATCATCGCGGGCACGCGGATCGGGCATGTCCACCTCAAGGTCGCCGATCTCGAGCGGGCGCTCGGCTTCTATTGCGGCGTGCTCGGCTTCGAATTGCAGCAGCGCTTGGGCACGGACGCCGCCTTCATCTCGGCCGGCGGCTATCACCACCACATCGGCCTCAACACCTGGGAGAGCAAGGGCGGCCATCCGCCACCGCCAGGCACGACGGGCCTGTTCCACACCGCCATCCTTTATCCGACCCGCCCGGCGCTGGCCGATGCGCTGCATCGGGTGCTGTCGGCCGGCATCCAGCTCGACGGCGCCAGCGACCACGGCGTCAGCCAGGCGCTCTACCTGTGCGATCCCGACGAGAACGGCGTCGAGCTCTATTGGGACCGCCCCGAAGCCGAATGGCCGCGCAGCGCCGACGGCAAGCTTTCGATGTTCACGCGCCGGCTGGACCTTGAGGACCTGTTGAGGCAGCGCGTGGCGTAATTCCGCAACGCGGATTGTAGCCCGGATGAAGCGGAGCGAAATCCGGGGCTCACTCCACGAGGCGATACTGCCCCCGGATTACGCTTCGCTCCATCCGGGCTACAAACTTGCCAGACTGACGAGCCAGCCGGCCGCATAGAGGCCAACGCCGAACACCGCATGCGTCAGGAGGCTCTGCAGCCGCGCCGCCCATGGCTGCGGCGTTCGGCTCGCAGCGATGCCGGCGCCCATCGCCGGCTGCATCACCAGGAACGGCGCGGCCACGCTGCCGATCCCGACGATCAGCGCCGGAGCGATGCTGGGCTGCCGCGCCCAACCAAGCCCGAAGATCGCAAGCAGCACGCCGGCAAAGCCGATCCCGATCAGATAATGCGCAGCCCATCCGATCAGCCTTTCGCCCGCGACCTGCGGCGACGCAGCGATGCGGTCGTGGCGCAGGCTGCCGGATGCGAGATGGCCGAGCCAGCGGCCGACCAGGGCATAGTCCAGCGACGGGATGCCGAGCAGCCGTTTGCGGGCGATGCCCCAGACGTCCATCACGACCGTCGCGCCGGCGCCGATCAGCGCCGCGCTTGTCGCAAATTCCACGGCGTCAGCCATGCGCAGCCTCCGCCGGTGCGCGCGCCGCGACCATCCAGCAGGCCGCGTTGAAGCGAATCTCGCTGCCGTGAATGTAGCGGTCGAAGGCACCGCGCACGGTCTCGATCACCTGCGTGCGACGCGGCTCTTTCATCCCCTGCAGTATCGTCCCGACCGGGCCGAGCCAGCTCACATAACGGGTCAGCTCCGATGCCGGAAAGCGCAAGGCGATATCGACCGGCTCGATCGCGATCGCGTCCCAGCCGCTGTCCTCCAGGATGCGCTCGACCCGCTCCCGATCCGCGAAGCCGAACTGCCCCGGCGCATCGGGACGCCGCGCCGGAAGATCCGGCAGCAGCGGCTTCGCCGCCCGCTCCGCCGTCGTCATGAACGGGTTCTCGACCGCGCCGCGCCACGCGATGAAGCGAAGCGCGGCATCCGGCCGGGCCGCCCGCCGCAGATTGGCGAAGGCCTGCACCGGATCGGCAAAGAACATCACGCCGAGACGCGAGATGATGATGTCGAAGCTCGCCGGCGCAAAGCTATGGGTCTGCGCGTCGGCGCAGATGAAGCCGGCAGGCAGCCCTTCCCGCGCCGCTCGGGCCCGGCCCGCCGCGATCATCGGCTCGGAGATGTCGATGCCGGTGCAATGCCCTTGCGGGCCGAGCACGCGAGCGACGGCGAACGTCGTGGCGCCCGTACCGCAGCCGACATCCAGCACATGGCCGGCCGCGGCATCGGCCACCGCCCGAACGAGCAGCTCCTCAAGCGGCTTGAACATCCGTTCGAGCACGTCGCGCGTCTCGACCCAGGCGCGTCCGGCAGCGCCGTTCCAAAGTTTGACCTGCTCGTCCTCGGCCTGCGGTGCGGCACTCATGATCTCGTCCTTTTGCTATTTGCCTGTCCTGATGCTTGCCTTAAGCAAGCGCCTGGCGGCACACTGCTAGTTCAAGTGAACTTGAGGTCAAGGCCATGCGGGACGTCGACATCGCGGAGGTGGCGCAATTATCCGGCGTTCGCGCCTCGACCCTGCGCTTCTACGAGGAAAAGGGGCTGATCGCCTCGCACGGCCGGCGCGGGCTGCGCCGACTGTTCGATCCGGCCGTGCTGGACCGGCTGGCGCTGATCGCACTCGGGCGCGCCTCCGGCTTCTCGCTCGACGAGATCGCGAGAATGTTCGCGCCCGACGGCAGGCCGCGCATCGACCGCAAATTGCTCGCGGCCAAGGCCGACGACCTCGACCGCACCATCCGCCGGCTCAACGCGATGCGCGACGGCCTGCGCCACGCCGCCGTGTGTCCCGCGCCGAGCCACATGGAATGTCCGACCTTCCGACGCCTGCTGCGGGTCGCCGCGGCCGGGAAGATCGGTGAGAAGAAGAAGAAATCACGAAAGAAATCGTAGCCCCGGGTGAGCCAACGGGGCTACTTCCCCATCGTCATGATCGCCGCCGCCGCGATCAGCTCCAGGCCGATGCAGCCATAGAACGGCAGCGTGTAGCTGCCCGAGAGATCGTGCAGCAGCCCGATCACGCCGGGGCCGAAGGCGTAGGTGATCTGGTTGATCGCGGTGATCAGGCTGACCAGCACGCCGAACGCGCGCGGGTCGAACTCGCGTTGCACGATCAGCGCCGGCAGCGTGATCAGATTGCCGACCGAGAAGCCGAACAGCGCGCAGGCGGCGATCTGCGCGACGTCGTTGTGCACGTTGATGATGATGACGAGCGCGATCGCCTGGCTGATAAAGGACAGCGCCGACGCCAGCCGCTGGTTGAGCCGGTCGATCACGAACGAGAACGAGACACGGCCGACCACGGCCATCGCGGTCAACAGCGCCATCGCAACCGTGGCGCGCTCGCGGCCGATCACCTGATCGAGATACGCGATCAGATGAACGATGAATCCGACCTGGGCGAACAGCACCAGTGCGAAGGCAATCGACACCGAGAGGAAACGGATGTCGCGCAGGGCCCGGGCGCGCACCTGGGTCGCCGACGGCGCGTCAGTCGCCGCTGGAGTCACCGCGTGCAGATGCTCCGGCGGCCGCCCGACGAAGATCAGGATCACAGGCACCATCACCACGACGAGCGCCACCGCGGCTGCGATCATCGCGCCGGAGAAGCCGAAATAACCGATGCCGGCAACCAGCAGCGGCACGCCGACGATGCCGCCGAAGCTGGCGCCGTTCAGCGCCAGGCTGATCGCCATGCCGCGCTTCTTGTCGAACCACAGGCCGAGCGTATTGGTGATGATGCCGAGGCTGGTGCCGGCCCAGCCGAACGCCAGCAGCGCATCGGCGAGATAGAGCTGCCACGGCTCGCGCACCTCGCCGATCGCAACCGCGGCGACCGCCATCGCGAGGGTGCCCGCGATCAGGCAGCTGCGCGCACCGAACGCCTTGATCGCCTCGCTGACGAAGGCAACCAGTGCGGCGCCGAACAGATAGAAGAAGGTCGTGCCCGACGAGATCAGCGACGCCGGCCAGCCGTGCAGCCGCTGCAACTCGGCGACATAGACGCTCTGTCCATAGAAACCTAGTCCCCAGCCGAAGGTCGCAAGCAGGAAGCAGACGACGACGATGCGCCAGCCCTCATAGCCAAGCGCGGATTCGTCATGGAGCGTAGGTGATGATGCGTCCATTTCTTGCTCTTGCTTCTCACATCGTCAGGACCGGATTAATCCGTTCTCACGATGTGGGCAGCCTTGCAAGCCGGTCATTTCGAAACCGGTCGAAGTGTCAGCAATTGGCAGCAGGAGATTAGATGCCGGCGTCCGGGATTTCTTCCACTGTACGCAATTTCGCCCGCCGCTTGGCGAATGACGCCAGCGACAGCACGGCAAGCCCGAGCAGCACCGGCGGAAACACCACCATGTTGACGGCGTTCCAGCCGTAATGCGCGAGCAGCTGGCCCGACGAGAACGAGCCGATCGCCATCATGCCGAACACCAGGAAATCGTTGAACGCCTGCACTTTGTTGCGTTCCTGCGGCCGGTGCGTCTCCAGCACCAGCGCAGAGGCGCCGACGAACGCAAAATTCCAGCCGATCCCGAGCACGAACAGCGTGGCCCAGAAGTGCGGCGCCGTGATGCCGGACAACCCGATCATCGCAGCAACCGCCTCGAGCACCAGCCCGAGCGCGACGATGACGGGAGCGCCGAAGCGGGCGATCAGCGAGCCCGTGAAGAAGCTCGGGCCGTACATCGCCACAATGTGCCACTGGATGCCGAAGTTGGAATCGCTGACCGACAATCCGCACATCTTCATGGCGAGCGGCGCCGAGGTCATCACCAGGTTCATCATCGGATAGGCGATCACGCCGCACAGCGCGGCGGCAATGAAGCGCGGCTGTTTTGCGATCTCGCGCAGCGGACGGCCGCCATGCAGATCCGCCGCCGCCGGCTTCGGCGCGGCGACACCCGACAGCACCGCCATCGCCACCAGCGCGACCAGCGCCTGCATCACGAAGGAGAACGCGAACAGATAAGGCGGCCAGATATCCATGGTCCATTGCACGAGCTGCGGCCCGAGCACACCGGCGAACACGCCGCCCGCCATCACCCACGACACCGCCTTGGGCCGGAACGCAACGCTGGCACCATCGGCGGCGGCAAAGCGATAGGATTGCGCGACGGCGCCATAGAGCCCGCCGAGAAAGGTCGCGCCGCAGAACAGCCAGAACGACGAGTGCAGGATCGCCCAGGCGCCGAGCGCACCCGTCAGCGTGCCGCAGAAGGTACCAACGATGAAGGCGATGCGCCGGCCGTAAGCGCGCGAGATCGCACCGGTCGGCAGCGTGCCGGCGGCGAGCCCCAGCACATACATCGAGAGCGGCACGGTCGCGAGCGAGATGTCGGGCGCCAGCGTCGCGCCGACGATCGAGCCGGTGGCGAAGATCACGGCCGAATTGGCGCCGGTCAGCGCCTGCGCCGCCGCAAGCCGCCACACATTGCTGCGCGCCCGCGCGTCATCGGTCGTCTCATCCGCAGCCGTCACGTCGATCATCTGAAGTCCCGCCTTGAAGCCCCGGCGGGAGCCTCCAATCGCGCGCACTATGGAGAGCGCGTGCAGGCCGATCAACCGGCGCAAACGGACGTAGGCCATGCGGGAGGCGCACGGTTGTTGGCCAGGTCGAACACCCACACTCCGGCGTCGTCCTGGCGAAGGCCAGGACCCATAATCACCGAGTCTTGTTGCGAGAGGGATCGCGGCCCCAGTTACGCGCAACAACCAGCATTTGGGGTAATGGGTCCTGGCTTTCGCCAGGACGACGTCACGCGTGTTGCATCGCGCGTCGCCTACCGCGCAGGCTTCTTGCCCGGGCGCTTCTCGGCGCGCAGCGCGCCGGTCTTGTGCACCTTGGAGCGCGGCGCGATCGGGGCGCCGCGCGGATAACCGCCCGGCCATTCGAGCGCGAGCGAGCTCGCAAAGCCGAAGAAGCTCGAACGGCTCATGCCTAGCTCAGCGGCGCGCTTGTCGATGCGCGCGATCAGGCTTTTCGGCAGATAGACGTTGACACGCTCGGACGGATCGGGCGGATCGACACCGACCATGAAGAAGGCGGCGACGTCGGAGCCTTTGGGCGGCACGATCCGCTCGATCGGCGTCGGCTCCGGCAGCGCGTGGCCCTGCTCGACCCAGCCGTCCACCGCCTGCGCCAGCGCATGCTCGGCACGTTCGATCGCCTCTTCCTGCGACTTGCCGCCGGCGACGCAGCCGGGAAAGTCGGGAAACCACGCCCCGAACGCGCCGCGCGGACCGCGCTCCAGCACGGCCGGATAGAGCCGTCTCTTCATTCTGGCCTCCGTCGTTGAAGTATGCTATTTCACACACGTCAGTGTGTCAAATCACACAACACAGGGCAGGGAGCAGTAATGGACCCGCAAGCCGAACTCCCCATCGTACGAGCCGCCTATGCCAAGCAGATCATGGCTGCCGCAGACATCAGCGATGCGCGCGTGACCGCGGCCTTCGCCGCCGTTCCCCGCGAGGACTTCGTCGGCCCGGGACCATGGATGATACTGCGATGGTTGACCCGCGACTATGTCCCGACGCCCGACGCCGATCCGGTCTATCTCTACACCAACGACCTGGTCGCCTTGCGGCCGGAGCGGC
The DNA here is from genome assembly GCF_042258955.1 of Bradyrhizobium sp. ma5. Taxonomy (NCBI): domain Bacteria; kingdom Pseudomonadati; phylum Pseudomonadota; class Alphaproteobacteria; order Hyphomicrobiales; family Nitrobacteraceae; genus Bradyrhizobium; species Bradyrhizobium sp. ma5. The sequence continues at coordinate 563,840 of NZ_CP170156.1, read as the reverse complement.
GGCTCAACAACGGCCAGCCGTCGCTGCACGCCCATCTCATGCATCAGGCCGCACCCGCCGCCGGTGAGCACGTGGTGCATATCGGTACCGGCACGGGCTACTACACGGCGCTCCTCGCGCACCTGGTCGGGCCGACCGGCCGCGTCACCGGGATCGAATACGACCCGGAGCTTGCCGCGCGCGCCCGGACCAATCTTGCCCCGTATCCGAATGTCGAGATCATCGCAGGCGACGGCACGCTGGTCGCGTTCGATCCAGCCGACGTGATCTATGTCAACGCCGGCTGCACCCGGCCCGCCGTGCGATGGCTCGACGGGCTTGCCGACGGCGGCCGCCTGATCCTGCCGCTGACGTCGGATGAAGGATTCAAGGGCGGCGCGCCGGAGCAGATCACGCGCTCCGGCGCGGTGTTCCGTATCCGGCGCGAGGGCGCACAGTATCAAGCCATTTGGATCTCACCGGTCGCGATCATTCCCTGCGACGGCGGTCGCGACGAGGCGTCGGAAAAGGCCCTGTCCGAAGCCTACGCGCGCGACGGCTGGCAGAAGGTGACGCGGCTTTATCGCGATGCCGAGATTCCCGACGAACGCTGTTGGCTGCGCGGGGATGGGTGGTGCCTGGCTTATGACTGAGCCGCGTCCTTCCGGACAAACATCAAAATCATGTTGTTGGCCGGCATTTCGAAGGTGCCTGCGAGCTTCAGCCCGACGCTCTCCGCAAGCTTCTCGACCTCGGCGATATCGCGCACGCCCCATTCGGCGTCGCGTTCACGCAGCGAGGTGTCGAACACCGCATTGCTGAGCGCGGTGTGCTTGCCGCCGCGCTTGAACGGGCCGTAGAGGAACAGCCTTCCGTCGGCACGCAGATGCCGCGCGGCGCCGGCGAACAGGCCCTCGGCCACGCGCCACGGCGCGATGTGGATCACGTTGGCGCAGAAGATCGCGAGCAGTTTGTCCGGACCTTTGCCGTCCGACGGTACGGGTGACCAATCCGGGTCGGACAGATCGATCGGCTGCGGCGGCTGGATGTTGGGCAAGCCGGCATGCGCGCGCCAGGCGTAGATGCTGCGCAGATGCGCGGCGTGGAGGTCACTCGGCCACCATGCGATATCGGGCGTCCGACCGGCGAAACAGACGACATGCTGGCCGGTGCCGCTACCGGCCTCCAGCACGTCGCCGGATTGGCCGTCGAGGTAATCCTTCAGGATCGCCCAGATCGGCTGGTGATTGCGGTGGAACGCTGCCGCGTCGAGCCGCCCGTCCGCCTCGACCGGGCTGCCGTCCTTGCCGAACTCCACCACAAACTCCGCCACTAGCTTCTCCTCAAGGGCTCAACCACACACACATGACAGGCGGACGGACCGCCACGCTTCCATTAACCCCGTCGCAACGCGCCTATTCTCCGAGTTGCCAGCCGATGGCCTTTGTGCTTTCCACTCTTTATATTGCGATGGGATCATCGAGATTGAAGCCCGGGAAACGTCCTTGATCGCCACTTTCTCCAAGCCAGCCCTTGTCCTGGCGTTGCTGGCCGGCACCGCCATGGCTGCGCCCGCGCAGGCCCAATCCGCCGCCGAGGGCCAAAAGTTCGCCTTCGACCGCGGCAAGGGCAATTGCCTGACCTGCCATGTCATCAAGGGCGGCGAGCTGCCCGGCACGATCGGCCCCGAATTGACCGGGCTCAAGGCGAAATACAGCCGCGACGAGCTGATTGCGATCGTCACCGATGAGACCAAGCGCAACCCGCAGACGGTGATGCCGCCGTTCGGCCGAAACCGGATTTTGAGCGAGAAGGAAATCAGCGCGGTGGTGGACTTCCTGCAGACGCTGTGACGCCGCAACCGTCGCTTGAGGAGATTATTCGATGAGCATCACGACCAGCGAATTTCTTGGGAGCCGCCGCCTGGTGCTGAAGGGCGCGGGCGTCGCCGCACTGATCGGCCTTGGCGTCATTCCGTTCGGCGTGCCGCAGGCGCTCGCCGCCGCCAACGACAAATATCCGGAAGAGGCGTTCAAGCAGAAGAACGAGGCCGACGCGATCAAGGCGCTCTACGGCAAGACCGCCGAGCCCTCCGACAAGGTCAAGATGGACGCACCGGAGATCGCCGAGAACGGCGCGGTCGTGCCGATCTCCGCCACCACGACGCTATCAGACGTCACCTCGATCTCATTCCTGGTCAGCGAGAACCCGATCTCGCTGATCGCGACGTACAGGATTCCAGCCGGCACGCTGCCGAGCGTCGCCAACCGCATCAAGATGGCCAAGACCAGCAACGTCACCGTGATCGTCGAGGCCGGCGGCAAGCTCTACAGCGCCCAGAAAGAAATCAAGGTCACCGTCGGCGGCTGCGGCGGCTGAGCAATCAAGGGATAAACCAGATGGCATCGAGCATTCGCGTGCGCGCCACGTCAAACGGCGATACCACCGAGGTGCAGGCGCTGATCCAGCATCCGATGGATTCCGGCTTCGTCAAGGACGCAAAGGGCGAGATCATCCCGCCGCATTTCATCCAGGTGCTGACCTTCGAGTATGACGGCAAGCCGGTGTTCGTCGCCGACTGGGGCGGCGGCGTCTCCAAGGACCCCTATGTCAAGTTCGCCTTCAAGGGCGGCAAGAAGGGCGACGACCTGAAGGTCAGCTGGGTCGACAACAAGGGCGCGACCGACACCACCACGGCGAAGATTCAATGACGCGGCGCTTCGCAATCCGCGCAGCAATTGTCACGTTCGCGCTTGGTGTGCTGGCGCTCGCGCCGGCCGCGCACGCAGCCGACAGCATCGATCCCGCCGCCGACAAGGCCGCGTTCCAGAAATTCTTCACCAGCAAATTCCCCAAGCTGAAGCCCGAAAACTTCGTCAACGGTCCCTATTCGATGAATGAGGACCTGCACAAGCAGTGGGAAGAGAAGGAGCAGTTTCCGCCCTACGAGTTCTCGCTCGAGGCCGGCAAGGAAATGTTCTCGACGCCGTTCAAGAACGGCAAGACCTACGCCGACTGCTTCCCGAACCAGGGCATCGGCATCCGCCAGAACTATCCCTATTTCGATGAGAAGGAAGGCAAGGTCGTCACGCTCGAGCTCGCGCTCAACCGCTGCCGCGAGGCCAATGGCGAGGCGCCGTTCTCCTATGTGAAGGACGACATGGCGGCGCTCACCGCCTACATGGCCTTCACCTCGCGCGGCAAGCCGATGGACATCAAGATCCCGAACGATCCGCGCGCGCTGGAGGCCTATCAGAAGGGCAAGGAGTATTTCTACACCCGCCGCGGCCAGCTCAATTTCTCCTGCGCCACCTGCCACATCCAGAGCCCGGGCGAGCGCATCCGCGCCGAGGTACTGGCGCCGGCGCTCGGCATCCTGAACGCGATGCCGATCTACCGCTCGGAATGGTCGGGCATGGGCACCACGAGCCGCCGCTTCACCACCTGCAACAGCCAGATCCGCGGCGTGCCGCTCAATCCGCAGGACGACGAGTACCGCAACCTCGAATATTATTTGTCCTATGTCAGCAACGGCCTGCCTATTTCGGGACCGGGAGCACGGCCATGAGCACGGTCATGCGAGCCATCTTCGCGGCATCGGCCCTGCTGGTTGCGACTACGACCACCGCCCTCGCCGCCTCCGAGGCCGACTACAAGGCGGCCTATGCCGCGGCCGAGGCCGCCAACAAGGAAGCGGGCAGTCTGCGCAACCAGTGGACCACGACGGCTTCAACGCTCGCCGCCGCAAAAAAGGCCGGTGAGGCTGGTGATTTCGACACCGCAGTCGCCCAGGCCAAGGAGGCCGAGGCGCTGGCAAGGGCATCGATCTTCCAGGCGACCAGCGAAAAGGAACGCTGGAAGGACATGGAAGTTCGCTAAAGGCGCGCAGGCCACGGGGGCCGCGCGGAGAGAGTGATGATCATCCGCCGCCGGGATTTCCTGAGAGCTTCCGCCGCCGCAACGCTCGTGGCCGGCGTGCCTCGCCTCGCGCACAGCGCCGATACCGCCAGCGTCTACGACCTCGAACGCTTCGGCAACGCCCGCATCCTGCACATGACCGACACCCATGCGCAGCTCAAGCCGGTGTTGTTTCGCGAGCCCGGCGTCAATATCGGCGTCGGCACGATGGCCGGCCAGCCGCCGCATCTGGTGGGCAAGGCGTTCCTCGACCGCTTCGGCATCCGGCCCGACAGCGCCGACGCCTATGCCTTTACCTGCGTCGAGTTCGAGAAGGCCGCCGTCCGCTTCGGCCGGCTCGGCGGCTTTGCCCATCTGAAGACGCTGGTCGACAAGCTGCGCGCCGATGTCGGCGACAAGCGTTCGATCCTGCTCGACGGCGGCGACCTCTGGCAGGGCACCGGGCTCGCCAACGCCATGAACGGCGCCGACATGGTGGAGGCCGCAAACCTGCTCGGCATCGAGGCGATGACCGGGCACTGGGAATTCACCTATGGCGAACAGGTGCTGCGTGACAATCTCTCCCGCTTCAAAGGCGAGTTTTTGGCGCAGAACGTATTCCTGACCGAGGAGGCTGCGTTCAACGACGCCAAGGCGTTCGATCCGGCCTCGGGGCGGGTGTTCAAGCCGTCTGTCATCAAGGAGATCGGCGGCCATCGCGTCGCGATCATCGGCCAGGCCTTTCCTTATGTGCCGATCGCGCACCCCAAGCGCTTCACGCCGGACTGGAAGTTCGGCATCCGCGACGAGGAGCTGCAAAAGCTGGTCGACGGCCATCGCAACAACGACAAGGTCGAGGCGGTGATCCTGCTGTCGCATAACGGCATGGACGTCGACCTCAAGCTCGCGAGCCGCGTCACCGGGATCGATGTCATCCTCGGCGGCCACACCCATGACGCGATCCCGATCCCGATCACGGTGACCAATGCCGGCGGCGTCACGCTGGTGACCAATGCCGGCTCCAACGGCAAGTTCATCGGCGTGCTCGATCTCGACCTCACGAAGGGCAAGGTCGCCAATGTTCGCTATCGCCTGCTGCCGGTGTTCGCCGAGCTGCTGAAGCCCGATCCCGCGATGCAGGCGTTGATCGACAAGATGCGCGATCCGCATTCCGACGAGTGGAGCGACAAGCTCGGTACGGCCGACCGCCTGCTCTACCGCCGCGGTAATTTCTCCGGCACCGTCGACCAGCTGATCTGCGATGCGCTGGTGAACGAGCTCAACGCCGAGATCGCGCTGTCGCCCGGCTTCCGCTGGGGCCTCACCACGCTGGCCGGCCAGCCGCTGACCATGGAAGACGTGCTTTCGGAAACCGCGATCACCTATCCCGAGACCTACGTCGCCAGCATGACCGGCAGCCAGATCAAGGATGTGCTGGAAGACGTCTGCGACAATTTGTTCAACGTCGATCCCTATTACCAGCAGGGCGGCGACATGGTCCGCGTCGGCGGCCTCGCCTACACCTGCACGCCGGGCGAGAGCGTCGGCAAGCGCATTTCCGACCTGAAGCTCGGCAACGGCAAGCACCTCGAAGCCGGCAAGCATTACAAGGTCGCGGGCTGGGCCTCGGTCAACCAGCAGAGCGGCGCGCCGATCTGGGATGTCGTGGCCAAGCATTTGCGCTCCGGCCGGCCGCCGAACCGCGACGAACCCGCCGTGACGCTGAAAGGCGTCGAGGACAATCCCGGCATCGCGAGGCACGGATGAGGCGGCGCGCGCTCATCGCGGCGCTCGGCCTTGCGGCGGTCGCGCTGGCGACGCCGCCGGCCCGCGCCCAGCTTGCGCCGTTGCAGGACAAGCCGTTCGCCGAGCACAAGGTCGTGCTGCAGCTCTCCGACAACGATCCGAAGAAACAGGGCCTCGTTCTCAGCGTCGCCAGCAACCTGATGAAGCATTACGACCCCGACAAGGTCGCGGTCGAGATCGTCGCCTTCGGCCCGGGCATCGACCTGCTCAGGCCCGATAATGCCAACCGCAAGCTGGTCGAGAGCCTGGTCGCGCAGGGCGCGCGGGTCGACATCTGCCTCAATACCGTCGACACCATCGAGCGCGACACCGGCAAACGGCCCGATTACATCGCAGCCGCCACCCCCGTGCAGGTCGGCGTCGCACAAATTTTGCTCCTCACCGAGAACGGATACACGCTGGTCCGTCCTTAACCCCACCGTCATTGCGAGCGAAGCGAAGCAATCCATGCTTTGCCGCAGGATCGAATGGATTGCTTCGTCGCTTCGCTCCCGTGCGCAAACGCTTTGCGTTTGTCGCAGACAATGACGGAGAGAGCGGCAGTCACATGAAAGACCCTGCCATGCTTCGCCGTCTCGCCGCCGCCGTCGTGCTTTCGCTTGCCTTCACGGCGAGCGCACTCGCCGCCGACAAGCCGCACCATATCGCGATTCAGGTCGACCAGAACGACCCGCAGATCATGAATCTCGCGCTCAACAACGCGACCAACGTGATCGAATATTACCGCGCGAGGAGCGAGGACGTGGAGATCGACATCGTCGCCTACGGTCCCGGCCTCAACATGCTGCGCAGCGATACCTCGCCGGTGCAGGACCGCATCAGGCGACTCAAGGATCTCGTCTTCCCCGGCAAGATCCAGTTCTCCGCCTGCAACAACACCAGGCAGGGCATGGAGAAGGCCGAAGGCCACGCGATCGCCGTCGTCCCGGACGCCACCATCGTACCGTCGGGGGTGGTCCATTTGATGGACCTGCAGGAGCAGGGCTGGAGTTACGTGAGGCCGTAGGCGTCCGCGCCCATCCAGAACCGTCATCCTTGTAAGTCTCGAATCGCCGGATCGGATAGAATGTCCGGTGCGGTAGCGGACGGGAGACCGCTTCATCCAAGGGCTTTGAAGCCCGTGCCTCAGCGCGGCGCCCCGTCCGTTGTTCCATTGAACCCGAACAGTCGCGAGGGCCGCCTGGCGAGCCCGGTTGCGCAAGGATGGGTGCAGATGGACGCGATCTACGTTGGCATTGATGTGTCGAAGGACCGGCTGGACGTGCATGTGCGTCCAAGCGGAGAAGCCTTTGCCGTGGCACGTGACGGCAAAGGCTTGGAAGAGCTCGTTGCGCGCTTGCAGGTGATCTCGCCGGCGCTGATTGCGGTGGAGGCAACCGGCGGCTTCGAGACCATCGTCGCTGCTGCGCTGGCGGGCGCCCAGCTGCCGCTGGTGGTGGTCAATCCGGCCCAGATCCGGCACTTCGCGCAGGCGGTTGGTCAGCGTGCCAAGACGGACCCGATCGATGCGGCAGTCATCGCGCGGTTTGTCGAGGCCGTAAAGCCGGAGCCACGTGCCATGCCGGATCAGGAAGCTCGGCTGCTGGCTGAACTGGTCAGTCGCCGACGGCAGATCATCGAGATGATCGTTGCCGAGCGTCAGCGCGAGAAGCGGGCCGAGAACGTCCGCGTCCGCAAGAGCCTTGCCCGCCATATCAAGGTCCTCGAGAAGGAGCTGCCGGAGATCGACAACGACATCGACACGCTGGTGCGCGGCTCGCCAGTCTGGCGCGCCAAGGAGGAACTGCTGGTCAGCTTTCCTGGCGTGAGCAACACCCTCGCGCGGACCTTCCTTGCCGAGGTGCCGGAGCTCGGCGCACTCAATCGGCGCCAGATCGCGAGCCTCGCCGGTCTTGCCCCGTTCACCCGCCAGTCGGGCCGCTGGAAGGGCAAGAGCATGATCGGCGGCGGAAGAGCCAAGCTGCGCGCCGGGCTCTACATGGCCGCTCTGTCGGCCAGCCGGTACCATCCGCAGCTCAAGGTCTTCTATCGGCGCCTGGTGACCGCTGGAAAGCCCAAGATGGTCGCCCTCATCGCCGTTGCGCGCAAAGTTCTCACCACCCTCAACGCCATGCTCAGGGACCAAAAACCATGGCAACCCGCTTGACGAAGAACACAGTCGCTGAGGAGCCGCGAAGCGGCGTCTCGAAGGATGCACGGCCCCATTGCCTCCGCGCGCCAACACTCCTCTCGGAAAGAGCCGGGCCGCCGACCCTTCGAGACGCCGCTTCGCGGCTCCTCAGTGTGACGGTGATGGATTGGGGTGACGGGACCGGATTACTCCGGGGGATGGATTTGCTTTGAATCCACCCCATCTATGGAATAATATCCTCCTCACGACTCGACCCGGAGAACAGGTAAGCCGTCATGATCTTTCGCCAGCTGTTCGACAGCGTGTCCGGCACCTACAGCTATCTGCTCGCCAGCCGCGCCGGCGGTGAGGCGCTGATCCTCGATCCGGTGCTGGAGAAGGCCGACCGCTACTGCAAGCTGCTGCAGGAACTCGACCTTCGGCTGGTCAAGGCGGTCGATACGCATCTCCACGCCGATCACGTCACCGGTCTCGGCGAGCTGCGCGACCGCACCCAGTGCATCACCATCATGGGCGAGCAGAGCAAGGCCGACGTGGTGTCGATGCGCGTCTCCGACGGCGACAGGGTGACGATCGAAGGCCTCTGCCTCGAGGCCCTGTACACGCCGGGCCACACCGACGATTCCTACAGCTATCTGATGGGCGACCGCGTCTTCACCGGCGACACGCTCTTGATCCGCGGCACCGGCCGCACCGATTTCCAGAACGGCAGCGCGCGGGCACAGTACGATTCGATCTTCAACCGCCTGCTGAAGCTGCCCGAGGAGACCATGGTATTCCCCGCGCATGACTACAAGGGCGACACCGTCTCCACGATCGGCGAGGAGAAGCGCTACAATCCGCGGCTGCAGGTGAAATCGATCGACGACTATGTCGAGCTGATGAACAACCTCAATTTGCCGAACCCGAAGCTGATGGACGTCGTGCTGCCCGCCAACATGCATGTCGGCCTGCACCAGGACGAGCTCGCCAAGGAAGGCCTCTCGCTTAGCGCGCGCGACGCCATCGCGAGCCTCGGCCGGCCCGATATCCTGCTGGTCGATTTGCGCGAGAGCGGCGAGCGGGCCAAGCACGGCACGCTCGAAGGCGCGCTGCACGCGCCCTATCCCGGGATTTGCGCCATCTTGCAGCCCGGCGGCATGCTGCGCGAAGTCGCGGCCGCGACCGGCCGCCGTGTCGTGTTCTTCTGCGCCTTCGGCGAGCGTTCCGCGATGGCGGTGGCGGCCGCGAAGAAGGCCGGGCTGGCGAACACCGCGCATATAGAAGGCGGCATGGATGCCTGGAAGAAGGCCGGCGGGCCGGTGGTGATGGGGTAGCCCGCTAGCTGCGCACAATTTCCATCACCGTCACCCCCGCGCAACGGCTTCGCCGTTGTCGCTGGAGGAGCGCGGCACGCGCGTCTCGAAGGGCGACGGCCCAACTCTCACCGCAGACGCGTAGAAATATCCGGGCCGTGCATCCTTCGAGACGCGCTGCGCGCTCCTCAGGATGACGGGTTTAATGAGGGCCGCTCGCAGTCACCCGCTGCAGCTCCGCGGTCAACCGATCCAGCGCATCGGCCAGCATCACGCCGCCACACACGGTGAGCCGCTCCGGCAGCACGATCCGCTTGATCTCCGGATAGAAGCGCTCCAGCGCCGGATGCAGCAGGAAGGCGCGGCCCTCATCCTCGGCGCGATCGCCGGCCTCCGACACCAAGATGAAATCCGGCCGCAGTTTTACGATCGCCTCCAGCGAAGCAAATCCGCCCGCGTCGAGCCCGAGCTCGCCGGCCGCGTTGGTCAGGCCGGTTGCCGCCAGCAGCGAGCTGATCAGGCTGCTATCGCCGGAGACAAAGCCGCGGCGCTCCAGCGGCAGCACGCGATAGTGATGAACGCTCGCCACCGCCCGCACCCGCGCGACCGTCGCATCGAGCCGCGCGACCTCGGCCCGCGCGCGATCGGGATGTTGCACCACGTCGCCCATCGCGCGGATCTGGTCCCTCACCTCGTCCAGCGTGCGCGGCACCGTGAACTCGACGAGGTGCAGCCCGTTGGCCTTCAAGAGATCGCGCGTCGCGCGCTTGTCGAACAGGCTGACCACGACAAGGTCGGGCTTGAGCAACAGCACATCCTCGGCCCCGCCCGACAGGCGCGGAAAGTTTCGCGCTTTCTCGGCGGCCCAGGATTGCCAGGCATCGCGCGAAAAGCGGCTCAGCCCGAGGATCTGGTCCGGATCGGCCAGCGACAGCACGAGCTGGTCGCTGCACACATTCATCGAGATGATGCTCGGTCCGGCCGGCAAGGCGGCTGCACACGACATCAGCCATGCTGCTGCAGCCAAAGCTGCGAGACGCCACCCACCCATCACACGTCCGCCCACGGCACGATCACGGCCTCGCGCCGAAATTCGGCGCGATAGGCGCTGACCCGGAACACGCTCGCGAGGACCGCTTCGGACAACGCCTCATCCGGCGTGCCTTGCGCCGCCAGCCGTCCGTCCGACAGCACCAGCACATGATCGGCAAAGCGCGCGGCGAGCCCGAGATCATGCGTCACCACGATGACCAGCACGCCGGTGTCGGCGACGTTGCGCAGCTTCTGCATCACGTCGATCTGGTGGCGTGGATCGAGCGAAGCGGTCGGCTCGTCGGCGAGGATCACCGGCGCCTCCACCGCCAGCACCCGGGCCAGCGCGACGCGGCTGCGCTCGCCGCCGGAGAGCTCGGTGACGCGGCGATCGGCGAATTCGGTGACGTCGACCGCCTGCATCGCCCGCACCACCGCCTCGATATCCTTCGGCAACAGTCGCGCCGGATCGGTCGCGCCATGCGGATAGCGGCCGAGCGCGACGATATCGCGCGCCGGCAGCGGCCAGTGCACCATGTGCCCCTGTGGCAAATAGGCGAAACGTTTTGCCCGTTCGCGCAGCGGCAGCGACGCCAGCGCGTCGCCGCCGATCCTGATGTCGCCATCGGATGGAATTAGTCCAGCGAGCGCGCGCAGCAGCGTGGTCTTGCCGGCGCCGTTGGGGCCAACCAGCGCGACCAGATGGCCGGCCTCCAGCGACAGCGAAACATCGTGCAGCACCTTGCGGCTGCCGAGCGAGGCATTGAGCGCGGTGGCGGCGAGCAGCGTCATGCCACGCCTCCGCCCAGCGCGCGGCGTTCGCGCATGATCAGATACAGGAAGAACGGCACGCCGATGATCGAGGTCAGCACGCCGACCTTGATGTCCGAGGTCGAGGGGATGATGCGCACCGCGATATCGGCGGCGAGCAGCAGCGCCGAACCGGTGAGCGCGCTCGGCACCAGCAGCCGCGCCGGATCGTGACCGATCAGGGGGCGCATCAGATGCGGTGCGACGAGACCGATGAAGCCGATCGTGCCCGTGACGGCGACAGCACCGCCGACGCCGAGCGCAACGCCCGTGATCACGAGCAACCTTAGCCGCCCGACATCGACGCCGAGGCTCTGCGCCGCCTCCTCGCCGAGCGTCAGCGCGCGGAACGCGCTCGCCTGGCTGAGCAGGATGGCAGCGCCCGCGATGATGAAGGGCAGCGCCAGCGCCACGTGCTGGAAGCTGCGGTCCTCCAGCGAACCGAGCAGCCAGAATGCGATCTCCAGCACCACGAACGGATTGCTGGAGAGGTTCATCACCAGCGCGGTCGCAGCCCCGGCGAAGCTCGAGATCGCAAGCCCGGCGAGGATCAGGATCAGCAGCCCGGCATTGCGGCCGGCGATTGCGAGCAGCGCGAACACCGAGCCGAACGCAGCGATGATCGCCACCACCGGCAGCGCGTAGGAGCGCACATCGGCGAGGCCGAGCGCGATCACCAGCACCGCGCCGAATGCCGCCGATTGCGGCGCGCCGAACAGCGACGGCGAGGCCAGCGGATTGCGCAGCAGGCCCTGGAGCGCCGCGCCCGATAGCCCGAGAATACCGCCGATCGCGAACGCCAGAATGGTGCGCGGCAGCCGGATCTCGCGCACGATCACCTGCGCCACATCGCTGCCGCCGCCGAACAGCGCCTCGATCACCGCAAGCGGCGACAGCCGCACCGGCCCGATGCCGAGCGAGAGCACTGCCAGCAAGACCACGAGCGCGAGCAGCGCCGCGGTGGCGCTCCATCGGCGCCGCGCCGCGACCTCGGCCGCCAAGGTAAAATCCTGCACGCTCATTGGATCCATGCTCTTACAGCGATCGCCGTGGCAGGCAAGCGACACTCGACAAAAACCGTGGCCGCGTGACCGCTGCCCGACGTCCGCCGGGTTGACATTGCTGCCGGGCCGAACCCTAGATGAACATGACGGTTCTTTAGCGAGATGAAAAGGGAATGCGGTGCGGGGAAACTTCCCCAATGCCGCGGCTGCCCCCGCAACTGTATGCGGTGAATCCTTCGTCACAGGCCACTGGGAATCTCGGTCCTGGGAAGGCGACGAAGGGTAACGACCCGCGAGCCAGGAGACCTGCCGTCAGCCGTGGTCACACGCGAAGATGCCGGTCGGGGAGTACAGGCATGAGCTTCACCTGACGCGAGCGCGCATGGTGAGACTGGTTCGCGGTGACGTGCCACTGACGTTACCGAGGTCTCGCTTAGATGTTCTCCAACTCTTCCTCCCGGCGCCGCGCGCTTCTGTTCGCGTCGACGATGATCGTGCCGACAATCGTTCTCTCGACCGCACAGGCGCAGCAGGCACCCTCGCCCGATCAGCTACCGGCCGTCGAAATCACCAAGCCAAGCGACCAGAATTTCACGCGCGCCAAGCCGGCCGCCGACGAAGCGCCGGCGCCGCGCCGCCCGGCGCCGGGCACCGCCCAAGGCAACAATGTGGGCAGCGGAGCAGGATCGAACACGACAGGGACCGGACCGGCCGCCGGAACGGGCGGCGGCGGCCGGCAGTTCGCTGGCATCGTCGGCTCGTCGTCGACCGTGATCACGGCCGACGACATCGCGCATTCGCCAGTGCAGTCGCTGCCCGAGATTCTCGCGCAGGTGCCAGGCGTGCAGCTGCAAACGCTTTACGGCGGGCCGAACGGCGCCAAGACCTCGGTCGACCTGCGCGGCTTCGGCGCATTCGCCTCCGACAACACCTTGTTCCTGCTCAACGGCCGACGCCTCAACGACGTCGACAAGGCCGGCTTCGATCTCACGACGATCCCGCTCGATTCGATCGAACGCATCGAGATCACCCGCGGCAACAGCGGTGCGGTGCTCTATGGCGACAACGCGGTGGGCGGCGTGGTCAACATCATCACCAAGACCGGCGCCGGCGGTCCGCCAGCGACGATACGCGCCGAAGGCGGTTTCGGCTCGTTCAACACCCGCATGGCCGCGGTGTCCGCGGCGCTCAATTCCGGCCCGTGGTCGACCTCGTTCTACGGCAACGGCATCAAGTCCGACGGCTACCGCGTCAACAACGCGCTCGACCAGCGCAACGCCGTCGGCAACGTCAATTACACGACATCGGATCTCACCGCCTTCCTCACCGTCACCGGCAGCGACCAGAAGCTCGGCCTGCCCGGCGGACGGCTGGTCGATCCGTCGATCGGCGTCAACGAACTGCTCACCGATCGCCGCGGCGCGGCGACGCCCTTCGACTATGCCAACCAGCAGACCGCCAGCGTCACCACTGGCTTCACCAAGACGCTGATGAACGGCGTCGACCTGATCGTCGACGGCGGCTGGCGCCAGCGCGAGACGCAAAGCGGCTTCTTCGGCACCGTGCCGACCATCAGCTTCGCCTCGACCTACAATGACGCCGCGCTGCAGACCTGGTCGATCACGCCGCGGCTCAGCGTCAAGAACGTGATGCTGGGCATGCCGTCGACGATCCTCACCGGCATCGACTATTACGATTCGACGTTCCGTGAGGCGCGCGGCGCCTATCAGGGCGTCGATCCCTATCACATCTACAATATCGAGCAGCAAACCGTGGCCGGGTACTGGCAGCACACACTGGGCCTATTGCCGACGACCGACTTCTCCTACGGCGCGCGCGTCCAGAACACCAGCGTCTCGGCACGCGATCGCTACGATCCGAACGCACCGTTTGCGTTCGACACGCAGGCGGCGCCGCTCGACAGCAACGAGACCCAATACGCGCTGCATGTCGGCGCCGAGCATCGCTTCACCGACACCTTCTCGGTGTTCGGCCGTGCCGCGCGCGCATTCCGCACGCCTGACGTCGACGAGCGCGTCGCATCGGGTCCGTCATTCGACCCGCTGACCTTCGCCCCGATCCCGCAGAACTTCCAGCTCAAAACCCAGACGTCGCAGGACGTCGAGGGCGGCTTCCGGGTCAAGACCAACTTGTTTCAGGTCCAGACCAGCATCTATCTGATGGATCTCGAGAACGAGATCCATTTCAACCCGGTGCTGTTCTACAACACCAACCTCGACCCAACCCGCCGCTACGGATCGGAGACGAGCGCCTCGCTGAGGGTCAGCGACAGCGTCACCCTGCGCGGCGGCATGGCGATCACCCGTGCCGTCTTTCGCGAAGGCATCTGGGCCGGCAACGACGTGCCGCTGGTGTCGCGCTACACCGGCAATCTCGGCGTGACCTGGAATATCTGGCAGAACTATCTGGTGTTCGACGCCACGGTGCGGGCCTGGAGCTCGCGTATCATGGACAACGACCAGGCCAATACCCAGAACCGGATTCCGGGCAACGCCACTGCCGATCTCAAGCTCAGCGGGCAATATGACCGCTTCTTCTGGTCGCTCAGCGTGAACAATCTGTTCAACGCGCTCTATTACGACTACGCCATCGCGAGCTCGTTCACGGCCGGCCGCTTCTCGGCCTATCCGCTTCCCGGCCGCACCTACATGGTCAAGGCCGGCGCGACGTTCTAGAGCATGATCGGCGCGGCCGCGCGTGACCCGGCCGCGCCATCTCCTTACGTTACAAGCCCCGGTGAACTGGAGTAGAATTCCGGCAGATGATTTGACCCGTGCAGGGGAAACGCATGGCCAAGGCCGGAAAGAAGAGCAAGGGCAGCGGCAAGATCGACGACAAGACCGACGACAAGTCGAAAAAGCCTCCACCGCCCGCAGCGCCGCAGGACGACGATTATGAGGATGGCGACATCGCCACGCCGAAGGTCGATCGCTACGGCAATGATGATGAGCCATTGTGACGGATGAGCGATATCCATCCCCACGTCGTCCCGGCGAAAGCCGGGACCCATACTCCGCAGCGGATGTTTTGAATGGGACTCGTCGTTCCACCATCGCTCACCAATAACCATTCGTGGTTATGGGTCCCGGCTTTCGCCGGGACGACGTGTTGAGAGATCGTGCAAGAAACTTTCCCCCTCAATTGTCCTGATACTTGCGCGATCGAGCAGATGCGCACCGAAGCCACCGCGGGCCAGCGATGAGGCGATCGGCGGTGATGCCAGCAGCAGCGCTGTCGTCATCGCCAGCGGCACGGCGCTGAGCCCATCGAGCCGCACCGGCGTCAGCTCCTCGCTGCTGCCCCGATAGAGACCTTCGCCCGCGGCGATGCGACCGCATTCCCTGATCAGGTCGCGCCGCGTGCCGTCGCGCGATGCGCTGCCGAGCAGCGCCTGCATCGCGAGATGCGTCCGCACCCCGACACGGCTCTCGGGAAGCGGCGCCGGCGTCTCGCCGAGCGAGACCCGCAGCAGCAGGTCGACCAGATCGGTGCCTGACCGGTGCGCGTTCATCGGCTCGACCAGCCGCGGGTTGCAGTCGATCAACAACGGCGTTGCGCTGTCGAGCGGCATGATAACGTCGACCGAGAGCGCGCCGTGCCAGCCGAGATGCGCGCCGATGGTCTCGAGCGCGGCGCGAATCGCCGGCCGGCTCACGCTCTCCTTGATCGCCTCGCCGCCACCGACGCCGGCCGCGATCTGCCGGTAGGCGTGGAAGCCGACCAACGCGCCGCGGCAGAACACCGACTGGGCTTTCTCGACCGTGCCGGTGATGAGATCCTGCGCCAGCACCTCGCCGGTAAAATCGCCGGCGGATTCGAGATCATAGAGCGCGCGATTGAGATCGCCCGCGTCGCGCACGAACCAGACGCCGCGGCTGGCGGTGCCGACCGACGTCTTGACCACGGATGGAAACCGCAGGCCGTCGCGCAGTCCGTCGGCCGAGGTCACGATCCGGGTCGGCGGCTGCGGCAGCCCGAGCCGGTCGAGCAGCCGGCTGAAGCCGGCCTTGCTGTGCACGGCGCGATAGCTGTCGAAATCCGGCAGCGCCAGGCCCGTCCGTGATATCAATCGCGCCGCGGCGCGGGCGAACAGAAACCCCTGCTCATGGGTCGGCAGCAGCACATCGTATTGCCGCGATGCCAGCAGCCGCTCGACGAAGCCCAGGAAGCCGGCCGGATCTGACCGCAGTGGCGGGCAATGGTGGTACTTGCGGACAAAGCGGGAGTAGCGCGCCAGGCACCAGCGCGAGGGGTCGCAGACCTCGACGTGATGGCCGGCCAGCCCCAGGATCGTGATCGCCTCGCGGCCGGAGGTGCTGGAGCCCTCTGACACAAGCACCCGGAGCGGCTTTTTGGGGTCGATCATGACCGATCATCACCGCAGGACCGCACTTTGTCGCCGCCTTTAATGCCGCATGTGTCGATCCGGCACGCCCGCGCCGGGGGCAGCCATGCAGGCGCGTTCATGGACAATTAGCGGCCAGCCTTTATTTTCTGGCCGCCCTGCCGGGCATATTTTTTGACGCGTTTTCTGCACCCGAACCGGTACCCACTTCGCTCGAAAACGCTTTGGAATTGGGGTTTCACTGACATGGTCGACATTCTGGCCGCACCGCAGCAAGCGAAAGCCGACAGCGCGCTGCGCACGCTGACGGGCATTTCGGTCGCCCATTGGGTCAGCCATTTCCATATCTTCGTGCTGCCGATGCTGTTCCCGTTCCTGAAGCAGCAGCTCGGCGTCGGCTATATCGAACTCGGTTTCGCGCTGACAGTGTTCGCGGTGGTCTCCGGCCTGACCCAGGCGCCGATCGGCTACCTCGCCGACCATATCGGCGCGCGCAAGATCCTGCTGATCGGACTGACCATCGGCGGCTGCGCGTTGATCGGGCTCGGCCTGCATCTGAGCTATACCTCGCTGATCGTCTGCGCCATCGCGCTCGGCCTCGCCAACAGCGTCTACCATCCGGCAGACTACGCCATCCTCTCGGCCCATATGGACGAGGCGCGGATGGGCCGCGCCTTCTCGATCCACACCTTTGCCGGATTCCTCGGCGGCGCGGTGGCGCCGGCGATCATGGCCGCTCTGGTCGCCTGGATCGGTGGCCTCGGCGCGCTGGTCGTGGCCGGCGCGGTCGGCCCGCTGGTGGCGCTGTTCCTGATCGTGCTCGGCATTCCCGATGCCGGCGCCAACAAGAACAAGCCGAAGGACGGCTCAGCACCGAAGGCCAGTGTGATCACGCCGGCGCTGATGGTGCTGACCGCGTTCTTCACGCTGCTCAGCCTGTCGACCTCGGGCATCAACAATTTCGGCGTGGTCGCGCTGCTGGGCGGTTACGGCGCGTCATTCTCGACCGCCAACATCGCACTCACCGCGTTCCTCGGCGCCAGCGCCGCGGGCGTGCTCGCGGGCGGCTATCTCGCCGACTGGACCCATCGCCACAGCCAGCTTGCCGCGGCCTGCTTCGCGGTCAATGCCGTGTTGGTGCTGCTGATTGCGCTGATGAGCCTGCCGCCGGTGGCGCTCACCTTCGCGATGGGGCTCGCCGGATTCCTCGGCGGCGTGATCGCGCCGTCGCGCGACATGATGGTACGCAACGCCGCGCCTCCCGGTGCCGCCGGCCGCGCCTTCGGCATCGTCTCCACCGGCTTCAACTTCGGCGGCATCGTCAGCCCGTTGCTGTTCGGCTGGATCATGGACCAGCACATGCCGCATTGGGTGTTCGGTGCGTCGGTGGGCTTCATGGTGCTGACCGTGCTGCTCGCGCTGGTCACCGAACGCAAGCCACAGGCCTCCGGGCTTGCGATCCAGGCGCAGCCCCGTTAGGGCACCCTTGCTCTAAGCCGCATGAAGCTTCCGTCCACGCAAGACGCGACGATCCACGCTGCTGCCGAACTCACCGGCCCCAGAATGCGGGCGTCGTCTTGAAGCGGCGCCAGCTCTTGCGCAGCGCTTTCGCGACCGCGATCTGATCGCGGGCCAGCCAGCCGGCCATCGCGCCGATACCGAGATGAAGCGCGGGTTGGTCGTCCCGCGCGATGGTGTGGAGCAGCACGCGGGTGCTGCCGATGTCGCAGACTCGCCCGAGGCTGTTCTGCAACCCGGCGAGCCGCTTCACATAGCGCTTCGCGGGCGCGTGGGACGCATAGAGCGGCAGAAAGAACTCCGCCGCATAGCGCAACTTCTTGAGATTGATCCTGAGATTGTGCTGCGCGTTGATATCGAGCCGCCGGAACCGCGCACCCCGCTTCAATGTCTTGCGATGCAATCGTTCCAGAATCTGATCGGCGAGCACCGGCATCGGCTGTGACAGGACAGCCAGCGCTTCGCTGTCGATCTCGTTGCGCCAGCTGCGGCGTTCCACCAGATGCCCCAGCGAGAGCAGGAAGCGGCTGCATCGAGGGTCGGCCAGAACGCTTTGCAAGGTCCCGTAGCTCGACTTCTGCCGCCGCTCGACCGCCTTGCGAAGGCCGTCCAGGTCGATATCCGGAACCGCGCTGACGAGGCGGGTGATGGTCGTTCCTGCGAACACGTCCCAATCCCGGGCCTTGCCGAGTTGGCGCATCAGCCATTTTGCTTCGCTGTTGATCGCCAGAAATGCCGGCGCAGGAATGTCGCGCCGGAACAGCGCACAGATCGTCCGCAAGCGCCGCAAGGCCACGCGCATCTGGTGCACGCCTTCGGGGTCGGTTCCCTGCTCGGCCACCGCGTGATTTTTCAAAAGATGATGCCAGCAGGAGCCCACCAGCAGTGCGATGACGTCGTCGACCACGAGGTCCGCCGTGATGCCTGACAAGTCGGCCTTCGTTGCCAACGGCGCGACATCGAACGCCAGCGCATAGCCGCGTTCCGCCTTGCTCCGCGTGCCGATCTGCAGCGGCGCGGCGTCGAGCAGCTGGGTTCCGAGATCGAACAGGACGCCGGCATTGCCGCTCTTCAGTTCAAGCTCGATTTCCGACAGCACCTCCTGGCGCGCATCGGCCTCGATCGTCCCCTCGTCGAATGCGATCTCAATCGACGCATCGGGCAGATCGAGCTGCCGCGCGTGCCGGCGCACTTTTGTCGCGAACACCGGCACCAATCCATCGTTGCTCAGCCCCGCCACGGGATCGCCGACCTCGTCGGCGGGGAACCGCGCCAGATCGGGGGTGATGCCTTCAATCGGCATCTCCCATTGACGCCGCCTTAGAGGCTGCGCGCCATTGGACGAAAGCTTCAGCGTCTGGATGAAGCTTTTGCCGCTGCGTCGCACACGCAACGACATGCCATGCTGAAACAGCAGCCGCTCCGGCGTGTCATAATAGACCGTTTCCAGCCGGTGAAATGCGCCGCGATTGCGCGCATGCTGCACGATGCAGGCTGCCTCGCGCAGTTTTCCGAGGCTTCCTTGCGGCGCAAGCAGCTTGAGTTCGATTTCCGCCTGATCGCCATGCCTGACGGCAATGGCAGTCCCCGCATCGGTCACGACCGGCCGCCGTCCATCGAATGAAATCGCCCCCGGCATGGTCTATGAAGGTTTCATGACAATGACAAGGCATATCGCGCCATTGCAGCCCGCAATGGCCGCAAATTGTATCTAAACTCACGCTTTTAAGTTGGATTTGGCCGCACCGCCATCCAAGCGCGCCGAAGCGTGATGCGCAGCAGGAATTTGTTCCGATCGCCGCGACAACACTTGCTTCAAGAGCGGCTCGATCCGCGACAGCTCATCGAGATAAACCGCAGACAGTTCGGCGAGATGATCGGCCTGGCTCGGAACCCGTTTCCGGGCCTTGCCTTGCGATCTCGGGGGTCTTTTCAACGCTGCCATTCGATGGCTACCGCTTGTAATTATATCGCAATACGATATGACGCCGCGTCCACTCCACCCCGAGCCTTACGCCACCCATGAGCGTCATTTCCACCAAATCGAACACCTCCGCCAAAGCCACCGCCAAGACCAGCAATACGATCGGCGACAAGGCCAGCCACCTGCTGAGCGACTTCACCACCGATCCGCGCGTCGTGGTGATCTCGGCGATCGCCGTGTTCGTCTCCGCCGCCGGCGTGCTGGCCGGTGCGGGACTGCTGCAGCTGATCAAGCTTGCCACCAATATCGCCTATTTCGGCCAGTTCAGCTTCGCCGACCTGAAATTGCAGGATTCGCCGCTCGGCCTCTGGACCGTGCTGGTGCCGGTCGCGGGCTCGCTGATCATCGGACTGATGGCGCGCTTCGGCAGCGAGAAGATCCGCGGGCACGGCATTCCGGAGGCCATCGAGGCCATCTTGCTGGGCCGCTCGCGGCTCGATCCCAAGGTCGCGATCCTGAAGCCCTTGTCGTCGGCGATCTCGATCGGCACCGGCGGCCCGTTCGGCGCCGAGGGCCCGATCATCATGACGGGCGGAGCGATCGGCTCTCTGATCGCACAGATGCTCCCCGTCACGGACAACGAGCGCAAGACCCTGCTGGTGGCCGGCGCCGCCGCCGGCATGACCACGGTGTTCGGAACGCCGATTGCCGCGATCATGCTCGCGGTCGAACTGCTGCTGTTCGAATGGACGCCGCGCAGCTTCATTCCGGTCACCGTCGCCGCCGTGGTGGCAGCGGTCGGGCGCACCTTCTTGCACATGCCCGCGCCGCTGTTTCCGTTCACGGGCAGCGTCGACATCTCCGTGCTGCAGCTCGGCGCCTGGATGCTGATCGGCATCCTCTCCGGGCTGCTGTCGGGCCTGCTCACCCAGCTGGTCTATGGTTGCGAGGACATTTTCCTGAAGCTGCCGATCCACTGGATGTGGTGGCCGCTGATCGGCGGCCTGGTCGTCGGCCTCGGCGGGCTGATCGAGCCGCAGGCGCTCGGCGTCGGCTATGACAACCTCGCTTCGATGCTGCAAGGCGACGTGGTGCTGAAAGCGGCGCTGCTGCTGCTGGTGGTGAAGGCCGTGATCTGGTCGGTCGCGCTCGGCTCGGGCACGTCGGGCGGCGTGCTGGCGCCGCTGCTGATCATGGGCGGCGCGATGGGAACGGCGCTAAGCGGCTACCTTCCGGCGGCGAGCCCCGGCTTCTGGGCACTGCTGGCGATGGCGGCGACGATGGGCGGCACGATGCGCTCGCCTTTGACCGCGACCTTCTTCGCGGTCGAGCTCACCGGCAACACCCATGTGCTGCTGCCGCTGATCGCGGCCTGCTGCAGCGCGCATGGCGTCACGGTGCTGCTGATGCGGCGCTCGATCCTGACCGAGAAAGTCGCGCGGCGCGGTCACCATCTGGTGCGCGAGTACCGGGTCGATCCCTTTGCGCTGACGCGAGTGCGCGACGTGATGACCAAGGCGGTCGAGACGGTCGCCGACACCATGACGCTGCACGGCGCGGCAGCCTTCCTGACCAACCCGAAGACCGGTCACCCGAGCTTCCCGGTCGTCGATGCCAACCATCACGTGCTCGGGGTGATCGACCCGCCGTCCGTGCTGCGCTGGCGCCGGGCCGGCAAGCATCGCACCGCGACGCTCAACCAGCTGCTGGCGGGCAGCAAGATCACCGTCGCCTATCCCGATGAGTATCTGGACCGGCTCGCCGACCGCCTGATGCAGGTCAACGTCTCGCATCTGCCTGTCATCTTGCGCGAGGATCAGCGCCTCGTCGGCTACATCGGCTGGAAGGACCTGATGCGGGTGCGCGCCAGGCTGCAGGCCGAGGAAACCCAGAAGACATCCTTCTTCGGCGCGCGATAGGTTCGAAGCGGCTTCACCGGCGGAACAAATTTCCGCCGGGCGCAACGCATGTTCTCGCTGGCAAAATCGCTGCCAGCGCATCCCAGAGCTTCACCGGCGATGGTTGACAGCATCAAGGGCTCACCCATGATGCCGGCAACCAAGAACAGCCCCGGGATGAAACGCCATGACCTCGACCCCAGACCTCGTGATCCGCGGCGGCAACATCGCCGACGGCAAGGGCGGCGACCTCTATGAGGCCGATGTCGCGATCTCGGGCGGCAAGATCACCGAAGTCGGCAAGGTCTCCGCAAAAGGCAAAGAAGAGATCGACGCGCGCGGCAGACTGGTGGCGCCCGGCTTCGTCGACGTCCACACCCATTACGATGGTCAGGTGACCTGGAGCCAGGACATCACCCCGTCGTCGCAGAACGGCGTCACGACAGCGATCATGGGCAATTGCGGCGTCGGCTTCGCGCCCTGCCGGCCGAGCGATCACGGCAGGCTGATCCAGTTGATGGAAGGCGTCGAGGACATTCCGGAGCCGGTGCTCTCCGCCGGCATTCCCTGGGCATGGGAAAGCTTCCCCGACTACATGGAATGGCTGTCGAAACGCAGCTTCGACATGGACATCGGCGCGCAACTGCCGCACGCCGCGCTGCGGGTCTATGTGATGGGCGAGCGCGGCGCACGCCGCGATCCCGCCACGCCCGAGGACAACCAGGCGATGGCCGCACTCGCCGGCGATGCGGTGCGATCCGGCGCGCTGGGCTTCTCGACCTCGCGCACGCTCAATCACCGCACCTCGACCGGCGACTACACGCCGACGCTGAAGGCGGGCGAGGATGAATTGACCGCGATCGCCGGCGCGATGCACGGCGTCGGCCGCAGCGTACTGCAATTCGTGCTCGACCAGAGCACCGTCCACGAAGACCTGCCGATGATGCTGCGGGTCGCCGAGAACACAAAATGCCCGATCTCGTTCTCGGTCGCCCAGGCCGACAAGGCGCCGCGGCGCTGGCGGCAGACCATGGACACCATCAATGAAGCAGCCGCGCGCGGCCTGTCGATCACGACCCAGATCGCGGCACGGCCGGTTGGGCTGTTGCTCGGGCTGGAATTGTCGCGCAACCCGTTCCAGACTCATCCGAGCTATCGCGAAATTGCCAGGCTGCCGCTGGCCGAGCGGCTGACGCATCTGCGGCGGCCCGAGGTGCGCGCCGCGATCCTGAGCGAGAGCGCGACGGCGACCGACGATCCGCTGTTCTTCCGGCCGAACTACGACAAGATGTATCTGCTGGGCAATCCGCCGGACTACGAACAGCCGCCGGAGAACGCGCTCGGCCCGCAGGCGCGCCGCCAGGGCCGGCAGCCGGAGGAGCTCGCCTATGACGCGATGCTGACCGACGAGGGCCGCGGCATGCTCTATGTGCCGTTCCTGAATTATGCCGACGGCAATCTCGATGCCGTGCATGAGATGCTGCGCGAGCCGAGCGCCGTGCCCGGCCTGTCCGACGGCGGCGCGCATTGCGGCATCATCTGCGACGCCAGCTTCCCGACCTATCTCTTGACGCACTGGACGCGGGACCGCAGCCGCGGCGAGAAGCTCTCGATCCCGTTCGTGATCGCGGCGCAATCGCGCAAGACCGCGCTGTCGGTTGGGCTCACTGATCGCGGCGTGATCGCGCCCGGCTTCAAGGCCGACGTCAACGTGATCGATTACGACCGGCTGCATCTGCATCCGCCGAAGGTGCATTACGACCTGCCGGTCGGCGGCCGCCGCCTATTGCAACAGGTCGACGGCTACGACGCCACCATCGTCTCAGGCGTGGTGACCCAGCGCGAAGGCAAGGCCACCGGCGCGCGACCGGGCAGGCTGGTGCGCGGCGCGCGGGGGATGAATTGAGATAGCTTGTAGCCCGGATGAAGCGAAGCGCAATCCGGGGCAGCTCGATCCGCGGATAGCAAGGCCCCGGATTTCGCTGCGCTTCATCCGGGCTACAGAAAGCTCGACATTGACGCGAACCGCGGCCGCCGCGTCGACCCTCCCCTGGAGGGGGAGGGTCGCTGGGCATGTAGCGAAGCGGAATGCGCAGCGGGGTGGGGTGACGGTCTCTCCACACGGATGCTGCCCGTGTTGAGAGATCACCCAACCCCGTCTCACATTTCGCTGCGCTCAATGTGATCCGACCCTCCCCCTCCAGGGGAGGATCGAAGCATCACGTCCCTTACGTCGGCGACATCGCACCCTTGATCGCGCCCGCTTGCTGCGAGCTGCCGGTCAGCCGCGCGCGCTCGGTGTTGGGCCACAGCAGCAGCAATCCGAGTAGTCCCGAGCCGACCATGATTGCCGCGTTGATGGTGAAGCCGCTCATATAGCCGGCCATCGGCGTGGCGGCGTGCTGGATCACACTGCCCATCACCGTCGGCGCCAGGATGCCTGAGATGGTGTACAGCGCGCCGTAGATCGCGATGATCGCGCCGCGCTGCGATACCGGCGTGAACTCGCCGAGCATCGGCGGGCACACCACATAGATCGAGCCGCACAGGCCGGAGCCGATCACCAGCAGCGCGATCATCAGCGCGCCCGGCGGCGCATAGGGCAGCGTTGCGAGGATGGCGCCACCGATGACCAGAGGCACCGAGCCGAGCACGCCGCGCGCGCCGCGCGTGGTGAAGCCGCGCGCCAGCATCAGCTGCGAGATCCAGCCGGTCAGGAGCACGATGGTCGCACCGAAGATCCAGGGCAGGATCGAGACGAAGCCGGCCTGCTGCTGCGAGAAGCCGAGCCCCTCGATGATGAAGGAGGTGAACCAAGTCAGCCCGAGCGACAACGCCCAATAGGCGCCGAAGGTCGCGACCACGCAGCCGACGAAGGTGCGCGATGTCAGCAGCTTCCAGTAGGGAATCCGCGGCTCCTCGGCCATGACGGCAGCCGTCGACACCAGCGGCCCCTCCTTGCCGAGCGCGAACCAGGCGACGGTCCAGATCAGGCCGACGATTCCAAGCGCGCCGAAGGCGTGATGCCAGCTGTGATTGACGATGATCCAGTTCAGCGCCGGCACCGCGAGAATCACGCCGAACGCCGAACCCTGCGACAGGATCGCGGTCGGCAGCGTGCGCTTCTCGTCCGGAAACCATTTGTAGATCGCGTGCGCGGCAACCGAGAAGGCCGGTCCCTCGCCGGCGCCGAGGATGATGCGGCAGATCACCAGCGTCGTATAGCTGACGGTACCGATCATCGGAAACTGCGCCAGCGACCAGATCACCGCCAGGATCAGCAGCACCCAGCGCGTATCAACGCGGTTGACGATGAAGCCGACCACGATCGCCGAGATCGAGAACAGGATGAAGAAGGCCGAGCCGAGATCGCCGAATTGCTCCGGGGTGAGACCCATCTCCTTCCGGATCGGCACGCCGGCAAGCCCGACCACGATCTTGTCCGCAAAGTTCACCACCATGAACAGGAATAGAAGGAAGGTGATCTGCCAGGCGCCTTTGGGCGTCCCCGTTGACGTCCCCTTGGACGTCGATTGCGTCGTCATGTCTGGCTCCCCGTCGTTTCGTTTTTTGGCTTCGTAAGATCGGCCCCGTCAGGCGATGCTAGCCACGCCTCGCCGCGCAACGCAACCCGCATTTCCTCGGGTTCTGTGGCCGGCGCGACACGATGGCCGGGCGAGCCCGCCCGATCACGATCGCGTCGTCGCGGCCAGTGAAGCGGTGATCTGTCATGGGCCGGCTGCTATGCTCGGGGCAACGAAAAGCCGAGGTTATTGGAGGTTGGGTTATTTCATGAACAGATCGATCCTTCGCGCGGCCGCCTGCGCTGCGCTTGTGTCCGCCGCACTACTCGCCGTGCCTCAAGTCCGCGCTGAGGACGCCGCCGGTCCCGACTATGCGGCGATCGTCGCCGCGCCCGATCGCAGCGATGCGGATCGCCAGGTCGACCAGCGCCGCCAGCCGGCCAAGATGCTGGCCTTTGCCGGCGTCAAGCCCGGCATGAACATCCTCGACATGGCGGCGAGCGCCGGCTACAGCACCGAACTGTTGGCGCGCACCGTCGCCCCGTCGGGCAAGGTCTACGCGCAGGATTCGGCGACCGTGCTCGAGCGCTTCGTCAAGGACAAGTTCGACACCCGCGCCAAGTCGCCGGCGATGAAGAACGTCGTCCATGTGGTGCGCGACTACGACGATCCGATCCCGCCCGAGGTCAACAACCTCGACATGATCACCTTGTTCTTTTTCTATCACGACATCAGCTATCTGCCGGTCGATCGCGCCGCGATGAACAAGAAGATGTTCGCCGCGCTCAAACCCGGCGGCTACCTCGTGATCGCGGACCACTCGGCCAAGGCGGGCGAAGGCGTAAGCGTCGCCAAGACGCTGCACCGGATCGAGGAGAGCACCCTGAAGCAGGAGATCGAGGCGGCCGGCTTCAAGCTGGTGGCCGAAGCCGATTTCCTGCATCATGCGGAGGACCCGAAGGACATTCCCGTCTTCAAGGCGCCGGTGCCGATCGACGAGTTCGTCCTGAAATACCAGAAGCCTTGAGTGAGGCACGGCTATCGCTTCATCTGACCAGACCGCCGCGGTGCTTCGCGTCACCGGCCTGACCAAGAGTTACCGCTCTGCCGGTGAAGACGTCGCGGTGCTGCGGGGCGTCGATCTCGCTGTGGCGACCGGCGAGAGCGTGGCGCTATCGGGCGAATCCGGCAGCGGCAAGAGCACGCTGCTGCATCTGATCGCAGGGCTCGATGCCGCCGACGGTGGCGAGATCAGGCTTGCCGACATCACCGTCGCCGGTCTCAACGACGCCGGCCGCGCCGAGTTGCGCCGCGACCGCCTCGGCCTCGTGTTCCAGCAATTCAACCTGATCCCGAGTTTGACGGTTGCGGACAATCTGCTCTTCCAGTCCCGCATCGCCGGCCGGCACGATGCGGCCTGGCATGACGAGCTGGTCGAGCGCCTTGGGCTCAAGCAGCTCCTGAAGCGCTATCCCGAGCAATTGTCCGGCGGCCAGCAGCAGCGCGTCGCGATCGGCCGCGCCCTGGCGCCGAAGCCGCTGTTGCTGCTCGCTGACGAGCCAACCGGCAATCTCGACGAGGACACCGCCGACGAGGTGCTGCATCTGGCGCGCGATCTGGTGGCGCGTACCGGCTGCGGCTTCCTGATGGTCACCCACAGCGCGCGGCTCGCCGCGACGCTCGACCGCCAGGTCACCCTGCATGCCGGGATAATCGCATGAGGCGGGCTCTCTGGATCCTCGCCGTGCTGCTCAGCCATTGGCGGCGGCATCCGATGCAGCTTGCGACGCTCTTGATCGGGCTGATCTCGGCGACCGCACTGTGGAGCGGCGTGCAGGCGCTGAACCAGCAGGCTCGCATCGCCTATGACCGCGCCGCCGCGACCTTCGGCGGCTCGCGTACCGCCATGCTGGTGAGCCGCGATAGCGCGACCTTTCCTCAACAACTGTTCGTCGATCTGCGCCGCGCCGGCTGGCCGGTGTCACCGATGCTGGAGGGTCGCGTCCAGATCGACGGGCGCAGCCTCCGCCTGCTCGGCGTCGAGCCAGTGACTCTGCCGTCCGAGGTCGGCAACGCACCGGCGGTCGGGCGCGGCAACCTGCTGTCTTTCGTCACGCCGCCTGGTGAAATGCTGGTGGCGCCGGAAACGCTACGCGATCTCGGCCTCAAGGAAGGCGAACGGCCGCAGGCCAACGGCACGACCTTGCCGCCGCTGCGCGTGCAAGCGGAGCTCGCCCCCGGCGCGCTCATCGTCGACATCGGCATCGCGCAGGACATCCTGAAGATGCCCGGCCAGGTGTCGCGCCTGCTGGTCGGCAAGTCCAAGGCACCGCATGCACCGCTGGAAAGCGTCGCAGGCGAAAAACTCCGGCTGGTCGAGCCGAGCGCCGAAAGCGACCTCGAACGGCTGACCGACAGTTTCCATCTCAACCTCACTGCGTTCGGCCTGCTGTCGTTTTTCGTCGGCCTGTTCATCGTCAATTCCGCGATCGGCCTCGCCTTCGAGCAGCGGCTGCCGATGCTGCGCACCTTGCGCGCCTGCGGCGTCTCGGCACGGCTGCTCAACACCGTGCTGGCGATCGAGCTGGTGTCGCTGGCGCTGGTCGCCGGCCTGATTGGCCTGGTCTGCGGCTACTTCATCGCGGCAGCCTTGCTGCCCGATGTCGCGGCCTCGCTGCGCGGGCTCTATGGCGCGCAGATCCCCGGACAGCTTTCGCTCAAACCCGTCTGGTGGTTCGCCGGCATCGCCATCAGCATTCTGGGCGCGCTCGCCGCCGCCGCCGCGAGCCTTGCCAAGGCGATCCGGATGCCGGTGCTGGCGACGGCGCAGCCGCAAGCCTGGCAGCAGGCGCAGCGCCGCTGGCTGATGTTCCAGAGCGCTGCGGCGCTCGCAGTGTTTGCGGTCGCCGCGGCTCTGATTCAGTTCGGCGATTCCCTGATCGCGGGCTTTGCGGTATTGGCCGCGCTGATGCTCGGCGCAGCATTGATCCTTCCGATGGTGCTGCAAATCGCGCTCGCGTTCGGCCAGCGCAGCGCGCGGGCGCCGGTCGGCATCTGGTTCTGGGCCGACAGCCGCCAACAGCTCTCGGGCCTGTCGCTGGCGCTGATGGCGCTGTTGCTCGCGCTCGCGGTCAATGTCGGCGTCAGCACCATGGTGGAAAGTTTCAGCCGCACCTTCCTGGTCTGGCTCGACGGCCGCCTCGCCGCCGATGTCTACATCAGCGCCGCCAGCGATGCGCAGGCGAAGGAGATCAAGGCGTGGCTGCGCGATCGGCCTGAAGTCGAGGCCATCCTGCCCGGCGGCCGCGCCGACACCCAATTCGGCGGCGCACCGATCGAGGTGCTCGGCCTGCCCGACCACGTCACCTATCGCGACAACTGGCCGTTGCTGGAAAGCACGTCCAATGCCTGGGTCCGGCTACGTCCCGGCGACACCTGTCTCGTCAGCGAGCAGCTGTCGCGGCGGATGAAGCTTGCTATCGGCGATCATATCGAGGTCCCCGCCCCTGGCGGTCCCTGGCCGCTCGAGATCGTCGGCATCTATGCCGATTACGGCAACCCCAAGGGCCAGATCGCGGTCAACTTCGCCGCACTGACCCGGCGCTTCCCGCAGACGCCACAGACCCGGCTCGGGCTTCGCGTCGCGCAAGATCACATCGCACCGCTGATCACGGCGTTGCAGGAGAAGTTCGGCCTCGACGACCGCAACGTTGCCGACCAGGCGACGATGAAGCGGGAATCCAGGCGGGTGTTCAACCGCACCTTCTCGGTGACCGCGGCGCTCAACGCCTTCACGCTCGGCGTCGCCGGGATCGCGCTCTTGACCAGCCTGCTCACGCTCGCCAATTCGCGGCTGCCGCAGCTTGCGCCGCTGTGGGCGATCGGCCTGACGCGGCGGCGGCTCGCGGCGCTCGAACTGCTGAAGACCATGGCGGTCGCATTGATCACCGCGCTGTTCGCGCTGCCGCTCGGCCTCCTGGTTGCGTGGTGCCTGCTTGCGATCGTCAATGTGAAGGCGTTCGGCTGGCGGCTGCCGTTCCACGTCTTTCCGTTGCAGCTGATCGAGCTGCTCGCGGTGGCGCTCGCTGCAGCCTTCTGTGCGGCGGCACTGCCGGTCGCTAGATTGGCGCGCATGCAGCCGGCCAGCCTGATTAGGATCTTTGTCAATGAGCGCTAGCGGCGCGATCACCCGTCGCGCCTTTGCCGGCGGTGCGCTGGCGCTCGCGCTCGGCGACAAGGGTTTTGCGCAGGGCTTTGCCGGGCTCGGCGAGAATGCCGAAGGTTTTTCCGCCGTTACGCCCGGCAGGCCGTTCGTATTCCCCATCGATCACGGCCCGCATCCGGAATTCCGGATCGAGTGGTGGTACGTGACCGCGAATCTCTCCGACGCGAATGGTGCCGCCTATGGCGCGCAATGGACGCTGTTCCGGCAGGCGATGAAGCCGGGCGGCCCCAGCGAGGGCTGGGCCAACCAGCAGGTCTGGATGGGCCACGCCGCCGCGACCAGCGCCACCACGCATCGCTTCAGCGAGACTTTTGCGCGCGGCGGCGTCGGTCAGGCCGGTGTCGAAGCGACGCCGTTCCGCGCCTGGATCGACGCCTGGGAGATGCGCGGGATCGACCCGTTCGATGCGCCGCGCGTCGCGCCGCTCGAGCTGAAGGCCTCGGCTGCCGACTTCAGCACCGCGCTCCGCCTCGACGCCAATCGCCCGTTGGTGCTGCAAGGCGACCGTGGCTACAGCCGCAAGTCGGATCGCGGACAGGCCTCCTATTATTACAGCCAGCCGTTCTACCAGGCGTCCGGCCGCATCGTGATCGACGACAGACCGGTCGACGTCACGGGCATGGCCTGGATGGATCGCGAATGGAGCAGCCGGCCATTGGCGGCGGACCAGACCGGCTGGGACTGGTTCTCGCTGCATCTGCCGGGCGACGAGAAGCTGATGCTGTACCGGCTGCGCCAGAAGGATGGCCGCGAGAACCTGTTCGGCAACTGGATCACGGCGGACGGCCGCTCGGCCGAGATAGCGGCAGCCGGCAACAGCATCATGCCGGCTGCGACCACCGAGATCGACGGCCGCAAGTTGCCGACGTCATGGCGCGTCAACCTTCCGGCGCGCGGCCTTGCCATCGAGACCACGCCGGTCAATCCGAAGGCCTGGATGGGGACCAGCTTCCCTTATTGGGAGGGCCCGATCCGCTTTGCGGGCAGTCACACGGGAATCGGCTATCTTGAGATGACCGGGTACTAGAGCGGCCCAGCAAAAAATTCCGCCAGTCACACCGGTCGCTGCCGCCCCGTCATGACATCGGGGCCAATGAAACAAGAGGACACGCCGACATGTACCACTACACCGCCATCGTGACCTGCCTTGCGGTCGCGTTCTACTTCTTCACCTCGACGCAGGTCGCGCGCGCCCGCGTCGCCTATGGCGTCAAGCTGCCGGCGATCTCGGGGCATCCGGATTTCGAGCGCATCTTCCGCATCCAGATGAACACACTGGAATGGATGCCGATCTTCCTGCCGTCGCTCTGGCTATTCGCGATCTATAACGGCGATGCCGCCGCGGCTGCGATCGGCGCGCTCTGGGTGGTCGGCCGCATCGTCTACTTCATCGGCTATCGCGAGGCGGTGGCAAAGCGCAGCCGGGGTTTCGCGATTCAGGCCGCAGCGTGCATCATCCTGTGGATCGGCGCACTCGGCGGCGCGGTGTGGCGGCTGGTGCATTGAAGGCGCGATCGCGCCGCACACTCCGCTGTCGTCCCGGGCTTGACCCGGGACCCATAACCACAGGGTCTAGTTTTTGCAATGGCTGGGGCCACTGCGCGGCAACGTAGCTAACATCGGTGGTTATGGGTCCCGGCTTTCGCCGGGACGACACCGATGTTTGTTGCGTCAGCTACGCGTCACTTGGTCAGCGGGCAGCCGCTGTCCTTGGCCCGCGGGAAGGCCTGATCGCCGGGCACCACGGCGAGCTGCTTGTAATAGTCCCACGGCTTCTTCGATTCCGAGGGCTTCTTGACCTCGAACAGATACATGTCGTGGACCATGCGGCCGTTCTCCTGCACCTTGCCCTGGGCGAAGGCGTCGTCGACCGGCAGCTCCTTCAGCTTCTTGGCGACCGCATCGGAATCCTTGGTGCCGGCAGCCTTCACCGCCTTCAGATAGCTCAACGTCGCCGAATAGGTGCCGGCGTGGATCATGCTCGGCATCCGCCCCGTCCGCTTGAAGAAGCGCTCGGAGAAGGCGCGGGTCTTGTCGTCATGATCCCAGTAGAAGCCTTCAGTCAGCACCAGGCCCTGCGCAGCCTCGAGGCCAAGACCATTGACCTCGGCGAGCGTCATCAGGAGGCCAGCGAGCTTCTGGCCGCCCCTCACGATGCCGAACTCGGCAGCCTGCTTGATCGAGTTGGTGGTGTCCTGGCCGGCATTGGCGAGGCCGATCACCTTCGCCTTCGAACTCTGCGCCTGCAGCAGGAACGAGGAGAAGTCCGACGAATTCAGCGGCACCCGCACCGAGCCCAGCACCTTGCCGCCGGCCGCGGTGACGATCTCGCTGGTGTCCTTTTCCAGCGCATAGCCGAACGCATAGTCGGCGGTGAGGAAGAACCAGCTGTCACCGCCGGACTTCACCAGCGCACCGCCGGTGCCGACCGCGAGCGCGTGGGTGTCGAATGCCCAATGGAAGCCGTAGGGCGTGCAGGCCGCGCCGGTGATCGCCGAGGTCGCGGCGCCGACCACGATGTCGATCTTCTTCTTTTCCTTCGATAGATCCTGCACCGCGAGCGCGACCGACGATGTCGTCAGCTCGGTGATCATGTCGACGCCATCGGCGTCATACCAGCGCCGCGCGATCGAGGTCGCGAGGTCGGGCTTGTTCTGGTGATCGGCGGTGACCATCTCGATCTTCTGGCCGAGCACCTCGCCGCCGAAATCCTCGATCGCCATCCTGGCGGCTTCGACCGAGTACTTCCCGCCGTAATCGGCGTAGACGCCCGATTGGTCGTTCAGGATGCCGATCTTGACACCCTGGGCCATCGCCGGCGCCGCCAGCATCAGGCTGCATGCCGCAACCGCAGCCAAAAATCCCGACTTCATTGTTATGTTCTCCCAGCAGTCTCTCATCAGGAAAAATCGGCGCGACATTATTTTATAACCCCGCGCCTGCCCATCTCTTTCCGCTCAGCCAAAAGTATGGGCCTGCGGCGTCATTCCGGGGCGCCGCAAAGCGGCGAGCCCGGAATCCATTTCTCCTCTTGGACATGCGGCCCGATGGATTCCGGGCTCGCGCTGCGCGCGCCCCGGAATGACGGGTGGAGAGCGCAATACTCACCCCGCCACATTCGCCGCTGGTTCCTTCGGCTTACCCTCGTTCTTTCCTTCCGCGAGGTTGCGCACCACCATGTAGAAGATCGGCGTGAAGACGAGGCCGAACAGGGTGACGCCGAGCATGCCGAAGAACACGGCGACGCCGACCGCCTGCCGCATCTCCGAGCCCGAGCCGGTCGACAGCACCAGCGGCAGCACGCCGAGGATGAAGGCGAACGACGTCATCAGGATCGGCCGCAGGCGGAGCCGGCAGGCCTCAATGACCGCCTCCAGCCGCGGCCTGCCCTCGAGCTCGATATCGCGCGCGAACTCGACGATCAGGATCGCGTTCTTGGCGGCCAGGCCCACCAGCACCACGAAGCCGATCTGGGTCAGGATGTTGACGTCCTGCCCCATCAGCCGCACGCCGATGGTGGCCGCGAACAGGCACATCGGCACGATCAGGATCACCGCGAACGGCAGTGTCCAGCTGCCATATTGCGCGGCCAGCACCAGATAGACGAACAGCACGCAGATCGGGAACACGTAGAGGCCGGCATTGGCGCCGTTGACCTGCTGGTAGGACAGATCGGTCCATTCGAACGAGAAGCCGCTCGGCAGGGTATCGTCGGCGATCTTCTTGATGGTGTTGAGCGCCGTCGTCGAGCTGACGCCCGGCGCCGGTTCACCCTGCAGTTCGGACGCCGAGTAGAGATTGTAGCGCGCGACGCGATCGGGGCCCGAGATGTCCTTGAAGTCCACGACGCTGCCGAGCATCACCATGTCGCCATTGGCGTTGCGGGTGCGCAGCCGCGAAAGATCGGTGGTCTCCTTGCGGAACGGCAGATCAGCCTGCGCGGTGACGTGGTAGGTGCGCCCGAACAGGTTGAAGTCGTTGACATAGGTCGAGCCGAAATAGGTCTCGATCGTGTCGGTGATGTTGGCGATGGGAACGCCGAGCTTCTGCGCCTTGACGCGGTCGATATCGACGAACAGCTGCGGGGTATTCGCGGAGTACGGCGAAAACACTGAGGTCAGGTTCGGCGATTTGCGCGCGGCCTGCACCAGCTCGTCGGTCGCGGACGCCAGCAGTTCGGGCCCGCGCCCCTGTCGATCCTGGACGCGGATGGTAAAACCACCGCCGGTGCCGATACCCGGCACGGCCGGCGGCGGAATGACGATGATGAAGGCGCCCTGGATCACCGACAGGCGCTTGCGCAGGTCGGCGGTGATTGCGGTCGCCGTCAGTCCCTTCTTCAGCCGCGCCTCCGGCTCGTCGAACACCGGGAACAGCGCCGCGGCGTTGCCCGCCTGCGTACGCGTCGCACCGGAGAAGCCGGCGAACGCCGCGACGCGGACGATGCCCGGCGTATCCAGCGCGATCCGCTCGATCTCACGCACCACAGCCGTGGTCCGCGCCAGCGATGCGGCGCCCGGCAGTTGTGCCGAGATGATGACGTAGCCGCGGTCCTGCGCCGGAATGAAGCCCTGCGAGGTGGTCGCGAGCAGCCAGCCGGCGCTGCCGATCAAGACGAGGTAGATCGCGACCATCACCACCGTGTGCCGGATCACGAAGTCTGCGACCGCCGCATAACCATGCGCCAGCCGGTCGAACACGCGGTTGAACAGCGCGGTGAAGCTGTCCCAGCCGCGCGCGATGATGTTCCAGCGTGCCGGCGGGCGTTTCTCCTCGTGCGGGACCAGGATCTGCGAGGCCAGCGCCGGTGACAGCGTCAGCGAGCAGAAGCAGGAAATCGCGGTCGCGACCGCGATGGTCACGGCGAATTGCTGGAAGAACTGCCCGGAGATACCGCCGAGGAACGCGGTCGGCACGAACACCGCACACAGCACCAGCGCGATCGAGACCAGTGC
This sequence comes from Bradyrhizobium sp. ma5, assembly GCF_042258955.1. NCBI lineage: Bacteria > Pseudomonadati > Pseudomonadota > Alphaproteobacteria > Hyphomicrobiales > Nitrobacteraceae > Bradyrhizobium > Bradyrhizobium sp. ma5. Next base: position 529,476 of record NZ_CP170156.1, on the reverse strand, counting down.
GCCGCCGACCTCCTCCATGGTCTTGAGCGCAGCCTCGCGGCGGCTCATGCCGTGCTCGAGATGCCGTTCGACATTCTCGACCACCACAATGGCGTCGTCGACCACGATACCGACTGCGAGCACCAACCCAAACAGCGTCAGATTGTTGATCGAGAAGCCCAGCGCGGCCATCACAGCGAAGGTGCCGACCAGCGACACCGGAATCGCGATGATCGGGATGATGGCAGGCCGCCAGCCCTGCAGGAACACCAGCACCACGATGACGACGAGCGCCATCGCCTCGTAGATCGTCTTGATCAGCTCATGAACCGATTGGGCGATGAACTCGGTCGGATTGTAGCCGATGTTGTAGTCGAGCCCCTTCGGGAAACTCGCCTTCATCCGCTCCATCGTGTCGGAGATGCTCTTGGCGGTGGCGAGCGCGTTCGATCCGGGCCGCTGCGTCACCAGCAACGCGACCGCCGATTTGCGCAGCAGGAAGCTGTTGGTGGCGTAGGACAGCGCACCGAGCTCGACGCGGGCGACGTCGCGCAGCCGCACGGTCCGGCCGTCGGAGCCGGCCTTCACCACGATGTCCTCGAACTGCCTGATGTCCTTGAGGCGGCCGGTGAACACGAGATTCGGCTGGAAGGCGCGATCGGCGATCGGCGGCTCGGCGATCTGGCCGCCCGCGATCTGCAGGTTCTGCGCCCGGATCGCCGCCAGCACCTCGGCCGAGGTCAGGCCGAGATTGGCGATCCGGTCGGGATCGAGCCACAGCCGCATCGAGTAATCGCGCGCGCCGAACATCTGGATGTCGCCGACGCCGTCGAGCCGCAGCAGCTGGTCGCGGACCTGGAGCAGCGCGTAGTTGGAGATATAGAGCTGGTCGAACGTGTCGTCGGGCGACAGCATGAACACGACCATCAGGATGTCGGGCGAGTTCTTGCGGGTGACGACGCCGTTGCGCTGCACCTCTTCAGGCAGCCGCGGTTGCGCGATCGCGACGCGGTTCTGCACCAGCACCTGGGCCTTGTCGAGGTCGGTGCCGAGCTTGAAGGTCGCGGTGATGGTGAGCTGGCCGTTCGAGGTCGCCTGGCTGTAGAGATACAGCATGTCCTCGACGCCGTTGATCTCCTGCTCGATTGGAGCGGCGACGGTGTCGGACACGGTCTGCGCCGAGGCGCCCGGATACTGCGTGGTGACGGTGACGGTCGGCGGCACAACTTGCGGATATTCCGAGACCGGCAGCGTCGGATAGGCAATCGCGCCGACGATCAGCAGCACGATCGACAGCACCATCGCAAGGATGGGCTGGTTGATGGAGAGCCTGCCGAGATTCATGGCTTCGCACCTGCCGCGGGCTTGGTGTCTGCCGGGGCATTCGCACCTGCGGGAGCCTGGGCCATTTTCGGCGTCACCTTGGCGCCGACGCGGGCACGTTGCAGCCCGTCGACGATCACATGGTCCTCCGGCTTGAGGCCCTCGCGGATCACGCGCAGGCCCTCATCCAGCGGTCCGAGCGTAACTGTCCTTGCTTCCACCGTGTTGTCGTCCTTGACCACGAACACGATCTTGCGCGACTGGTCGGTGGCGATGGCGGTATCCGGGATCAGCAGCGCCTCGTAGGGCGAGGAGCCGATCAGACGGACGCGGCCGAACTGGCCGGGCAGGATCGAGAGGTCCTTGTTCGGGATCACCGCGCGGCTGCGCAGCGTCGCGGTGGAGACGTCGAGGCGGTTGTCGATGAAGTCCATCTTGCCTTCATGCGAGGGTTTGGTCTCGCCGGTCAGCGCCACCTGCACCGGGTTCGCGGTATCGCGCGAACTCGGCCGCCGGCCTTCGAACCACAGCTTGCTGTTGCGCTGATAGGTCGCCTCGTCGACGTCGAAATAGATGTAAATCGGATCGAGCGACACGATCGAGGTCAACAGCGTCGAACCGCTCTCGCTGCCCTGCACGAGATTGCCCGGCGTCACCAGATGCCGGCTGACGCGGCCGGTGATCGGCGCCAGCACATGGGTGAATTCGACGTTGAGCTGCGCGGCCTTCAGCGAGCCCTCGGCCTGCGTCTCGGCGGCGCGCGCCGCCTGCAACGCCTGGCGGCGCTGGTCGACGACCTGCTCCGAGACCGCGCTGGTCTGCACCAGATTAAGCCCGCGCTCGAGATCCCGCTTGGCAAGCTCGCCCTTGGCGCGTGCGTCGGCGAGTTGACCTTCGGCCTGCAGCACGACCGCCTCAAACGGCCGCGGATCGATAATGTAAAGCAGATCGCCGGTGTGGACGATGTCACCATCCTTGAACTCGACACTGTTGACGAAGCCGCCGACGCGGGCGCGGACCTGGACCTCCTCGACCGCCTCGAAGCGGCCGGTGAATTCGTCCCAATCGGTGACGGTGCGCTTGACCGGCTGCGCGACGGTCACGGGCGGCGCCGGAGGCGCGGCCTGCGATTGCGCGGTCTTGTCGTCGCAGCCGCCGACCGTCAGCGCGGCCAACAGCCCGATCGGCGCGAGGCCGCGCCGGCACGCCCTGACGAATCCCTGGCGGCGGAGCGAACGACGCTCGACACCGGTCACCGGAGCCGGACGCCCCGTTCTGTCAATCGAACTCAATTCGCTCTCCCCCAAAAGACTACGAAGCACGCCGACCAAAGCAGGGCTACGAAAGTCGCAACTAAAATTGCGGTGATTCAACACGGATGGACCACCGCAATGTCGCGGCAGCGGACGTCACAGATGTAACCGCACCCCAGTCTGTTCAAGATGGCCGCCGGATCAAGCGAATAGTTGCGCAATCTGAAAGCCTTACGACACGCTCGCGAAACCGTGACGACGAAAAGGGGCAGTTTGGCTGGCCTATCGGAGCTGCGAGGTCACAGACAGGCCGCCCCGAATCAATCACAACGCGAATTCGTTTCACAGATTCGTCACACTGCACCCGATTCCAATTTTGGCACAGAAACCTCCGGCCCGCTGACGGCAGGACCAGCCAGGTTCCCGCACTCTACCTCTCGCTGCACGAGCGGAATCATAGTTAGCGGCGCGGTTGTCATCCGGACACACATTGACACCCGGTAGTATCGCCAATACGGTCTTGGTTGCCAAAGTATGAATATTCTTGGCCCGCCGCATTTTCCTCGAACATTCATTGTGTTTGTCGCGGCGCGAGTGTGTGAAAGCGACTACGCAAATGGCACGGGCATTTGAGCTCGCTGATGCCACGGCTGCGCGAACATCGCGGCTTGCTCGAATAGCAGGCGGCTCGGCGCGATCGCCGGTCGCGGGTGATCAACTTCAACGTGTGAGCGGCTTCACACGTCATCGTCCCCAACAATTGTAAATATTGATCGGCTTCCACGCCGGTCGCAGGAGTGCGCATGTCGACCATACCCGCTTTTACAATCGGTGGTTTAACGCGCCCCGAACTTCAGCTCGATTCGACCGGTCATATCGTCCTCGACGCGGCCGCCCAAGCGTTCGCCGACACGTATGGTCTGCAATATCTCTACCTCGGCTGCCCTCCCGGCACGCTCTGGCCGCCGGTCACCGACTCGCTGTCGGCGCCGGTCGATGCCAATTCGGGGAGTAACACGGTCATTGAGGGCGCCGCGGCCAACACGCTTGCCAACATCACCGCGCAGGCCACCAGCAGCAGCGGCAATGCCGTCACCTATTCGTTGACCGGCGACACCTCCAGCGGCGGGTTCAAGATCGACCCGAACACCGGCGTGGTGTCGGTCGCAGACCCCACCAAGATCAACTACGTGACCAGCCCCGGTCATGCCTACACCATCACCGTTCAGGCGAGCGACGGCATCGCGACGAGCGCGCAGAGCTTCTCCATCGCCGTCACCGACGTTGCGCCGTCCACGCCGGTCGACAGCAATGCGGCAGCCAACAAGGTGGCGGAAGGCGCCGCAGCCGGCACGGCTGTGGGCATCACCGCAACATCGACCGATATGAATCCCGTGACCTACAGCCTGACTGGCGATAGTTCGGGCGGGGGCTTCGCCATCAATGCGACGACAGGTGTCATCACCGTCGCCGATCCCAGCAAGATCAACTACGTCACCGCGCCTGGTCATGCTTACACCGTCACCGCGACCGCGAGCGACGGCACCCTGAGCAGCTCGCAGAGCTTCACGATCGATGTGACATTGGGTGCGGCAACTCACTTCGCCGTGAGCATTCCGGCCAACGGCGCAGCGGGAACGCCAGGCACGGTCACCGTCACCGCGCTCGATGCCTTGAACCACGTCGTCACCAACTACACGGGTACGGTTCACTTCACGTCAAGCGACGGCCACGCCGCGCTGCCGGCCGACGTGACGCTGACCAACGGCACCGGCAGCTTCAGCGAAACGCTGGACACCGCCGGCAGCCAGACCATCACCGCGACCGATACGGCCAACAGCGCCGTCAAGGGCACATCGAATTCCGAGATCGTGACACCGGGCGTCGCCACGCATTTTTCGGTCAGTCTCCCCACCAACGGCACGGCGGGGACACCGGGCTCGGTCATCGTCACGGCGCTTGATGCCTTCGACAATGTCGCGACCAGTTACTCGGGGATCGTTCACTTCACGTCGAGCGACGGCAGTGCCGTGCTGCCGGCCGACATGACGTTGACCAACGGCACCGGCAGCTTCAACGAGACATTCAAGACCGCCGGCAGCCAGACCGTCACCGCGACCGACACGGTCAGCGCCATCAACGGCACGTCGAACGCCGAGACCGTGACGGGCGGCGCCGCCACGCATTTTGTGGTCAGCATTCCGGCGAGCGGAGCCGCGGGGACACCAGGTTCGGTCATCGTCACCGCGCTCGATGCCTTCGGCAACGTGGCCACCGGCTACACAGGAACCGTGCACTTCACATCGAGCGACGGCCACGCCATGCTGCCCGCCGACGTGACGTTGACCAACGGCACCGGCAGCTTCAGCGAGACATTCGAGTCGATCGGCAGCCAGACCATCATCGCGACCGATACGGTCAGCCCCGGTATCACCGGCACCTCGAATACCGAGACTGTGACGCCGGGTCCCGTCACACACTTCGCGATCAGCATTCCGGGCAGCAGCACTGCGGGAATCGCAGGTTCAGGCACCGTGACCGCGCTCGACGCCTTCGGCAACGTCGTCACCGGCTACACCGGGACCGTGCACTTCACGTCGACCGACGGCCATGCCGTTCTGCCGGCCAACATGACGCTGACCAACGGCACCGCCACGTTCAGCGAGACGCTCGACACCGCCGGAAGCCAGACCATCACCGCGACCGACACGGTGACGAGCACGATCACCGGCACCTCGAATGCCGAAACCGTGACGGCGGCCGCCGCCACGCACTTTGCCGTCAGCATTCCGGGCAGCGGCTCTGCCGGCACCGCCGGCTCAGGCACTGTGAGCGCGCTCGATGCCTTCGGCAATGTCGTCACCGGCTACACCGGAACCGTGCACTTCACATCTACCGACGGCAGCGCCGCGCTGCCGGCCGACATGGTGTTGACCAATGGCACCGGAACCTTCAACGAGACCTTCGATACCTCGGGCAGCCAGACCATCACCGCGACCGACACGGTCAGCGCCATCACCGGCACGTCGAATGCCGAAAACGTCGCGCCCGGCCCCGCCACGCATTTTGCGGTGAGCATCCCGGCCAACGGCCGCGCGGACATTGCAGGATCGGTCACCGTCACGGCGCTCGATGCCCATGGCAACGTCGCCACCGGCTACACCGGCACCGTGCACTTCACATCGAGCGATCCCACCGCCGTGCTGCCGTCCGACACGACGCTGACCGGGGGCATCGGCACCTTCACCGAGAAGTTCGAGACCGCCGGAAGCCAGACCATCACCGCGACCGACACAGTCAGTGCCGGCGTCACCGGCACGTCAAACGCCGAGACCGTGGCTCCTCCGGACGCGCCGCCCGTCGTGACCGGCGGCCACACCCTGAACTACATCGAAGGACAGGCCGCCACCGCGTTCGACCCGGCGCTGACGGTCACCGACGCCGACAACGCAACGCTCGATCACGTGACGGTGCAGATCACCGGCAACTATTTCAACGGCCAGGATGTCCTCGGTTTCGTCGACACCGCGCACATCCACGGCGCATGGGACGCCTTGCACGGTGAGTTGACGCTGACCGGTATCGCCGGCTCCACGGTCGGCGACTTCCAGACCGCACTGGATTCGATCACATACTTCAACACCAGCAACAACCCGTCCGGCCTGGCCCGCACGGTGACCATCACCGCCAATGACGGCACGCTCGACGGCACGCCTGCGACCGACACCATCGACGTCACGCCGGTCAACAACCCGCCGGTGGTGACAATCGGCGCCATCACCAACTTCAGCGAGCCACCGGTCGGCACGCCGCCGGCGAATTCGATCCCGGTCACGATCGCCCCGAACCTCACGATCACCGACGTCGACAGCGCCAACCTGATCAGCGCGACCTTCGAGCTGAGCGACCTCAAGCCGTCGGACGTGCTGTCGATCGCGGGTCACGCCGGCACCAGCGGCGACATCGGCAATATCCACTTCGCGATCTCCAGCACGGCCACCACCGAAACCGTCACCCTGACCGGGACCGACACGATTGCGCATTACAACGCGATCCTCGATGCCGTCCAGTTCAACAACACCGGCGAGCCTCCCGACACCACGGCGCGCTCCTATACCGTGACCGCCGTCGACGACGGCGGCACCGCGCACGGCGGCAACGACACGGGATCGGCATCCGCAACCCAGACCGTCACCGCGATCAACGATCCGCCGACCGCGACGGTGCCTTCGGATTCATCGGTCGGGACGGCCTTTTCGCACACCAACCTCGCGATATCGGGGCTCTCGGTCGCCGACATCGATTCCGCAGGCGGTAACGAAACCGCAACGATCACTTCGAACCACGGCGCGCTGTCTTTCGACGTCACCGGACTTGCCAGTTTCACCAACAACAACACCCATACCGTCACGCTCACCGGCACCATCGCGCAGGTCAACACCGCGCTGGCGACGTTGACCTACAACAGCGACGACGGCTTCACCGGCACCGATACCGTCACGCTGAACGTCAACGACAACGGCAACACCGGCACACCCGGCGCGCAGACCTCCGGCCCGCAGACCTTCCATGTCGGCGTCGTTCCGCAGGTGTTCTACATCGACAACTCGACGACAGGCACCAGCCACAACCTCGGCACCCAGGCCGATCCCTACACCTCGATCGCCGCCTTCAATGCAGCCAACCCGGCAGGCTCCGGCGACTACGTCGTGCTCGAGCACGGCACCGGCACCTACAGCGAAGCCAACGGCATCAATCTCGCCAACGGCGTCAATCTGATCGGCGGCAGCCATACCCTGCAGTTCACCAATCCGGTGACCAACCAGCTGGTCACCGCGAATGTCGGCTCCGGCACCGATCCGGTCATCCATGTCACTGGCGCCGACAACGGCATCGACCTGCTCGGCACCACGGGCCACACCATCAACGGCGTCAGCATCGACACCTCGGCCTCGACCGGCATCGGCATCAGCGACGACGGCAACAATGTCGGCACCGTCACGATGTCCGACATCGTGATCAAGACGGCCAGCGGCGCCGGCATGAACTTCACGCATGGCGGCAGCATCACGCTGACCGGCACCGCCAACTCCATCACATCGGGCACCGGTACCGCGCTCGATGTCGAGAACACCCAGATCGGCTCTAACAACCTCACCTTCAAGAGCATCACGTCGAGCGGCGGCTCCGGCAACGGCATTATCCTCTCCAACACCGGCACCGCCGCCGGCAATGGCGGCCTGCACGTCACCGGCGACGGCTCGACGGCGGGCAGCGGCGGCACCATCGCCAGCAAGACCGGCGTCGACGGCAGCACCACGCAGGGCAGCGGCGTCTACCTGAACAACACCAAGGATGTGCAGATTTCCTTTGTGACGATGCACGACTTCCAGAACTACGGCATCGTCGGCACCAACGTCACCGGCTTTGCGCTCGGCAATACCACGGTGACCGGCACCAACGGCACCAGCGTCGGCGGCATCGGCGAGGGCGACGTCTACTTCACCGGCCTGTCGGGCACGGCGTCGATCACGAACTCGACCCTCACCGGCGCAGCCTATGATGCCCTGCACGTGTTCAACGACGGCGGCCAGACGCTGAACCGCATTACCGTGACCGGCTCGACCTTCGCGACCAATTCTGCGGTCGGCAACGCGTCCAACGACGCGATCGGCTTCGAGGCCACCGGCGGCACCTTCAACGCCACGATCCAGAACTCGAACGTCACTTCCGCGCGCGGCGACATGTTCCAGCTCAATCTGCTCGGCACGGTGTCGTCGGACCTGGTCATGTCGGGCGACAATTTCAGCAACACCAACCAGAACATCGTCAGCGGCGGCGGCGGCATTACGATCGGCGGCGGCGGCCCAACCAACAATATCACGCTGACCTACGACATCGCGAACAACATCATCAAGGGCGCTCTCGGCGCCGCGCTCGCAGTCACCAAGGGTACCGGCACCGACGCGCACTTCACCGGCACGATCGACGGCAATACGATCGGCACCCAGGGCGTGGCCGGCAGCGGCTCTACTCAGGGCATCGGCATCAACGTCTTCCAGGACGGCGCGGGCACGTCGAGCACGACCATCACCAACAACCATATCTCCGGCGTCGTCGGCGGCATCTTTACGCTGAACCATAACGGCGCCGGCGGGGCGATGACCGCGGTGATCCAGGGCAACACGATCGATACGCTGGATTCGACGAACGGATTTGCCGGCATCGATGTGCAGAACGGGTCGGCGACCGGAGCCGGCGGCGACAACAACCTGCTGAACGCCACGATCGGCGGCGCCGGGGCGCTGAAGAACAGCGTCGATCTCGGCGGCAACACGGGCCTCGGCCTGGTCGCCGGCATCTTCCTCGAGCAGGAGGGCGTTTCGAAAACCGGTTTGATCGGCAGCCCCAACTATGCCGGCACACCGTATAATTTCGCTGCGGTTGGGAGCTATGTGGCGGGCAACAACACCGTGACCGGCACCGGAAACGGGGCGGTCGGCACACAGGCCATCGGTGACCCCGGGCAGTCCGCGGGCGGCGGCTATTTCGGCGGCGCCCAGTTCATGGTCGCCGTCTCGGGCGGCGTCGAAGCGGCCTCGCCGACGACGGGCGAAACCAACCTCACCCAGACGGAGCTGAATTCCGTCATCTCCGCGGCGATCGCGCAATGGGCCACGGCCGGTGCGACGGCAAGCCAGCTCGCCATCATGAAGGCGGTCACGTTCGGTGTCGCCAGTCTCGGCGGCAACGTCATCAGCGCGGAATCGAACGGCCACATCACGATCGATGCCAGCGCCGCCGGACACGGCTGGTTCGTCGACCCGACACCATCGGACAATTTCGAGTTTGCCCATGCCGCGACCGCGACCGACCTGTTCGCGGACCCGACCAGTACGGCAGCCGGACATCTCGACCTTCTGACCGCGGTGGCGCACGAACTCGGTCACGTCGTCGGCCTGGCGGACGACACGACGCCGAGCCACTCCGGCGACTTGATGTACATCAACCTGGCCGATGGCGAGCGCCGGCTGCCGAGTGCCGCTGATGCCAACACAGCCGCGCCGCACGTCATGCCCACGCAGGGCACTGCGTCTTCGCAATTCAATCTGGCCACCCGTGACAGCTTCAACTTCTCGTCGTTCACCCAGTCGCCGCCGCAGACCCCGACCGGCGCAAGCCATGCCGACACCGGCGCGAACACCCAGAACCTGTCCGATCTGTTCAGCGGCCTTTCCAATGCGGCAGCCCCGTGGTGGACTGGCCACGAGGCAGCGTTCGCAGCAATGGGCGGCACGCCGACCGACAATCACGCCCACACCCAGGTGCATCACGACCTGATCGTCTGATCGGGCACCGTATCAACCACGACGCCTGCCGGATCGCTTCAGCAGACGTGGTTCGTTCGGCACGATCGAATCCGAATTGCCCGGAGCGGAGAACTCCGATCGTCGCGCAGGGAGTACGCGCGGACGTCAGTTTCATGACACGAGTTCCGTAGTCAGCGATCGCGGTTTCGCGACTCGCGGACGTCGCACTCAACCGATGATTGAATAAAAATTGCCAACGCGGCACAATCGTTTAGGTTGCACTTAGTGGAAAACACGCTATCGTGCACATGTTGACGACGCTGCATCATTGTCTTGTATTTTTCACAAATCTTACGACGTATTCGCGGAGGGACTCATGGCCGATCCGTTTCTTTCCGAAATCCGCATGATGACCTTCAACTTTGCGCCCAAAGGCTGGGCGTTCTGCAACGGGCAGTTGGTGCCGCTCAATCAGAACCAACCGCTGTTTTCATTGCTTGGCACTGTCTATGGCGGCAACGGGCAGACCAACTTCGGACTGCCCAATCTGCAGGGCCGCACCCCGATGCATGTCGGCAACGGCCATGTGCTCGGTGAACTCGGCGGCGAGCAGGCGCACACGCTTTCGATCAACGAAATGCCGCAGCACACCCACATCGCGAACGCCACCAACACCAATAGCGCACTTCTGGTGCCGGCCAACAACGTTCTCGGCGCCTTGAACAACGCCTACGCCGCGCCCGCGGCGCTGACCGCGCTCGCGCCGGGCAGCATTTCCACGGTCGGCGGCAGCCAGGCGCATCAGAACATGCAACCGTTCCTGACGATCAATTTCTGCATCGCGCTGCAGGGCATCTTCCCTTCGCAGAATTGACGGAGACCTCTCATGCCACAACCGTTCATCGGCGAAATCAAAATGTTCGCCGGCAATTTCGCGCCGGCCGGCTGGCAGTTCTGCGATGGCAGGCTGCTGGCGATTTCCGAAAACGACGCGCTGTTCAACCTGATCGGCACCACCTATGGCGGCGACGGCCAGTCGACCTTTGGGCTGCCAGACCTCCGCGGCCGGCTGCCGGTGCATATGGGCACCAATGCGGGCACCGCGTTCACGATTGGCGAAATCGGCGGCGTCGAGCAAGTCACCCTCACGACGCAGACGATTCCGGCACATACCCATACGATGCTGGCATCGCAGAACACCGGCACGAGCTCGAACCCGCAAGGCAACGTGCTCGACCAGATGAGCGGAGCGCTGCTGCTCTACAAGGAGCAAACGCCGACCACGCCGCTGAGCCCGGTGGTGATCGGACCGACCGGCGGCAGCCTGCCGCACAGCAACATCCAGCCCTTTCTGTGCATCGGTTTCATTATTTCGCTGTTCGGCATCTTCCCGAGCCAGAGCTAGGAGCGCGACACCATGGCTGACCCCTTCGTCGCCGAGATCCGCATCTTTCCGTTCAACTTCGCCCCCAAGGGCTGGGCTTTCTGCAACGGTCAGCTTGTCCCGCTCTCGCAGAACACGGCGCTGTTCTCGCTGCTCGGCACCACCTATGGCGGCAACGGCACGTCGAACTTCGGACTTCCGAACATGCAGGGCAACGCGCCACTGGCGCCAGGACAGGGACCCGGCCTCTCGCTGTACGACCTCGGCGAGAACGGCGGCTCCGATACGGTAACTCTGCTGCAATCGGAACTCGCCTCGCACCCCCACGACATGATGGCGATCAACCTGCAGGCCGACCAGGCAGCACCGGCATCGAACCGGGGCATCGCACGATCGCTCAACGGCGCGGCCTATGTCGCCGGCACTCCGACGCCCACGTTGGTGCAGATGAGCCCCAACATGATCGGACTGACGGGCTCCGGCCTGGCGCACAACAATCTGATGCCCTATCTGACGCTCAATTTCTGCATTTCGCTGCAGGGCGTCTTCCCGCCAAGGGGCTGAGGTCGTTTTGGCGCTCCCCGCTTCCTCCACTGGCGCACCCGCATTCGGCTGGGCCCGCGCGGCTCGATCCGGCTGCGGCTTTCGCCGCCTGTCGGAGGCCGACCTGCCGTTCCTCGGCCGGCTCTATGCCGCGACGCGCACCGAGGAGCTGGCGCCGGTGCCCTGGAGCGAAGCGGACAAGGCCGCCTTTCTCGATCAGCAATTCCGTGCCCAGCACGCGCACTACCAGCAATACTATCCGAACGCCGACTGGCTGGTGATCACGCGCGAGGATGAGGACATCGGCCGGTTCTACATCGAGCGCTGGCCAAGCCAGCACCGCATCATCGACATTGCCTTCATGCCGGTTCATCGCGGCAGGGGTTACGGCGAGGCGCTGCTGCGCGATGCGATGGACGAGGCGGCTGATGCCGGCAAGGACGTCTCGATCCATGTCGAGAAGCTCAATCCGGCGATGCGGCTCTATCGCCGGCTCGGTTTCGTCACCGAGGAGGACAAGGGCGTCTACGACCTGATGCGCTGGCGGGCAACAGGAGCTTCCGGCTATCAGGTGAAGATCGCCTGATAGCCGTTACCGTCCGCGAGCGGACCGATCGGCACCATGAAGACCTCGATCACGCCCAGCACCGGATGCCGCACCGGATAGATCGCCTGCGGCAACCATGCTCCCTTCGGCGTCGTGAACAGCAGCGAGAACGCACCGCCCGGCCGGCCGCTGTTGCCCACAGGCTCGACCTTGGCGAGCTTCAGCGCCACGACGCCTTCCGGCGTCTGCATCTCGAACTCCGCGCCGTGATGCGACCGGAAGTCATCGATATGCAGTTTGGCCAGATCGACGGTGGATGTCATGCGCACGTCCCTGTTGCCGTCGAGGTGTAACACACGCCGCGATGTTGCCGTCAAGATTTCTGCTGCCGGTCATCCGCGGTCTGAACCAAAGCTCACCCGGCTTTCCCTGCGCCCTCTGCTCAGGAGGAGGGCAAGTAAACGCAAGACTCGGACGCAGCGCGCCGCGAGGATGTGGAAGCATGACTCACAGAATGCGCAACACACTCGGCGTCGTCCTGGCGAAAGCCAGGACCCATTACCCCAAACCTCAATTGCTGCGCGACGCTGGGGCCGCGGTCCCTTTCATCACCAAATGCGGTGGTTATGGGTCCCGGCCCCGTGCGCAATTGCGCACTCGGCCGGGACGACGGTGGTGAACGCGGAGCCGCTGAACGTGCAACCGAGAGCCCTGATGACGGCCCCGATTTCCTCCGCTAACCTCCCCGCAAACGGCCGCCGGCAAGGTGGGCCATCTTGAGGGAGGACAGGCGCGTGCATCGAGGCCGTGTTGTATTCGGCGCCATGGACGAGGTCGTGTTCGGGCGGCCCGCCCGCGAGGCCATCGTCGAGCAACTGGACCGGCTTGGCGCCCAGCGCGCCTTCCTGATGGTGTCGGGTACGCTGAACCGCGAAACCGACGAGATCGAGAAAATCCGCGAGAAGCTCGGCACTCGTTGTGTCGGCACGTTCGACCAGATGCCGGCGCATACGCCGCGCGCCGCGGTCATCGCGGCGGCGCAACAGGCGCGTGATGCGAAGGCCGATCTGATCGTCACCATCGGCGGCGGTTCGATCACCGACGGCGCCAAGGCGGTGCAGCTTTGCCTCGCCAACAACGTCACGACATCCGACGGCATCGACACGATCCGCACCCGTGGCGGCGTCTCGCCCGAGATGAACCCTCCGACCGTGCGCCAGATCAGCGTGCCGACCACGATCGCCGGCGGCGAGTTCTCGTCGATCGCAGGCGTCACTAACGAGGCCAAGCGGCAGAAGGAGATGCTGCGCCATCCCCTGGTGATGCCGCGCGCTACCATCCTCGATCCGGAGCTGTCGGTGCACACGCCGGACTGGCTGTTCCTGTCGACCGGCATCCGCGCCGTCGATCATTGCGTCGAGGGCATCTGCTCGCGCGAGGCGCATCCTTACGGCGATGCGCAGGCGCTGAAGGGGCTGGAGATGCTGGCGGCCGGCCTGCCGCGGGCGAAGGCCGATCCGAAGGACATCTCGGCGCGGATGGATTGCCAGATCGGCACCTGGCTTTCGACCGGTCCGCTCGCCTCCGGCGTGCCGATGGGCGCGAGCCACGGCATCGGCTACGTGCTCGGCGCCGAGTTCGACGTGCCGCACGGCTACACGTCCTGCGTGATGTTGCCGGCGGTGATGCGCTGGAACAAGCGCGACAATGCCGACCGGCAGGCCCTGGTCGCGGCCGCGATGGGGCATCCGGGTGCTGACGCCGGCGACGTGCTCGACCACTTCATCCGCGACCTCGGCATGCCGCGCAGTTTGCAGGAGGTCTACGTCGGACCCGAGCATTTCGACCGCATCGCGGCGGGTGCGATGCGCACGCCATGGGTGCCGCGCAATCCGCGCAAGATCGACGGTCCATCCCAGGTCCGCGAGATTCTGGTGATGGCCGCTTAAAGCAACACTGAGGGGAGATCTGAGCTTCGATGTACACCGGCAAGCATGCTTACCTGCGCCCGCTGCAACCGGCCTACATCATGGCCGGGACCGGCGAGATCGTCACCTATCGCGAGCTCGAGGCGCGCAACAACCGTCTGGCGCATCTGTTCCGCAACCGCGGCATGAAGCGGCTCGACCACTATTCGATCTTCATGGAGAACAACAACCGCTACCTCGAGGCCTGCGGCGCCGGCGAACGTTCCGGCCTCTATTTCACCTGCGTCAATTCCTACCTCACGCCCAGTGAGCTCGCCTACATCCTGACCAACAGCCAGTCGCGGATCCTGATCACCTCGAAGCTGAAGCTCGACATCGCGCGCGAGGCGCTGAAGGAGTGTCCGCAGGTCGAACTCTGCATCGTGGTCGATGGCGACAGTGAAAGCGACCGCATCGTCGGGCTGCGTGAGGCAACTGCGGGACTGCCGGCGACGCCGATCGCGGACGAATATGCCGGCACCGCGATGCTTTATTCGTCCGGCACGACCGGCCGGCCGAAGGGCATCGTGCGGCCGCTGCCCGAGCAGCCGCCGTCAGAAAACCTGCCGCTGTTCGATTTCCTGACCAAGCTCTGGCACTACCGCGAGGGCATGGTCTATTTGTCGCCGGCACCGCTCTATCACTCGGCGCCGCAGGCCGCGGTCAATCTCACCATCCGGATGGGCGGCACCGTCGTCATCATGGAGAGCTTCGATCCCGAGCGCTATCTCCAGCTGGTCGAGAGATGGGGCATCACCCACAGCCAACTGGTGCCGACGATGTTCTCGCGCCTGCTGAAGCTGCCCGAGGAGGTGCGCGCCCGCTACGATCTGTCGACGCTCGAGATCGCGATCCATGCCGCGGCGCCCTGCCCGGCGCTGGTCAAGGACGACATGATCAAATGGTGGGGCCCGATCATCCACGAATATTACGGCGCGACCGAAGGCCTCGGCTTCACCGCCTGCAACAGCGAGGAATGGCTGGCGCATCGCGGCACCGTCGGCAAGGTGCTGCTCGGCGATTTGCATATTCTCGACGAGAACATGCAGCCCTGCCCGAAGGGCACGCCGGGCACCGTGTGGTTCAAGACTGCCACGCCGTTCGAGTATTTCAACGATCCGGCCAAGACCAGCGAGGCCCGCTCGGCGGACGGCAGCATGAGCACGGTCGGCGACGTCGGCTATGTCGACGACGACAACTTCCTCTATCTGACTGACCGCGCCACCTTCATGATCATTTCCGGCGGCGTGAACATCTACCCGCAGGAATGCGAGAACCTCCTGATCACCCATCCCAAGGTCGCCGACGCCGCCGTGTTCGGCGTGCCCAATGTCGATCTCGGCGAGGAGGTGAAAGCGGTGGTGCAGCCGGTCGACGGCATCGCGCCGGGGCCGGAGCTCGCCGAGGAGCTGATCGCGTTCTGCGCAAGCGCGCTGTCGCGCCAGAAGGTGCCGCGCTCGGTGGATTTCGAGGTCGAGCTGCCGCGGCTGCCGACCGGAAAACTCTACAAGCGCCTGCTGCGCGATCGCTATTGGGGCAACAAGACCTCGCGGATCGTCTGAACAGGCGATGCGGCGAGCCGTACGGTTGGAGTTGGGGATGCCGGACGGCGTAACTGACTCGCCCGCCGTGCGGATTCCGCGCTATGCTCCGGGATCGCAAGCCAGCATCGCCGGAGGCCGCCATGCCGTCGCCCCAGCCGCGCGAGCCGGAGCCGGGACAGGCCGGAAGGCTCGAATTCACTGCTGCCGAGATCGGCGCGCTCGCCCATCTCTATCGTGGCGAGGTCTACCGCAGCACGGTCTGGCGCACCCGCCTCGACAGCTCCACCAACTGGGCGGTGGTCACCACCGGCATCGCGCTGTCGGCGACTTACAGCAGCGCAGAGGCCTCGCCCTTGCCGATGGTGCTGGTCGGGTTGCTGGTCACGGTCTTCCTGTTGTTCGAGGCGCGGCGCTATCGCTACTTCAACGTCTGGCGCGCCCGCGCGCGGTTGCTGGAAACCGATTTCTACGCGCCGATGATCCGCGGCGAATGTCCGACGCCGAACGCGGCCTGGACCGAGCTGCTCGCCAACGACTACCGCCACCCGAGCTACCACATCAGCTTGGCCCGGGCGATCGGCCGGCGGCTGCGCCGGACCTATGGCTGGATCTTCGCGATCCAGGCCATCGCCTATTACGGCAAGCTGGCGATCCACCCGTTGCCGCTGACCACGCTGAGCGAGATCTGGGACCGCGCCTCGATCGGCCCGATTCCCGGAGCCATCGTGGTTCTGGCCGGCGTCGCCTTCCATTCCAGCTGGGCGCTGTTCGCCTTCGTCACGCATCGCATGGAGGCCGCGGGCCGACGTGCGCGGCACAATCTGATCGCGATGGGGTGAGGCGGCGCGAGCCGCGTTGCCGCTGGCGGGCTTTTCCCCTAACCTCGCCTCAACAAGAAAAGTCAGGGAGGATTTGCCGATGGAAGTGATCCCACTGCGCGAGGGATTCGGAGCCGAACTGCGCGGCGTCACGCTTTCGGATGTTGCAGCCCATGATGCCGTGTATGCCGCAGTGCGCGCGGCGTTCGAGGAACACTCGGTGCTGGTGTTCCGCGGCCAAGAGGTCAGCGACGACATCCAGCTCGCATTCTCGCGCCGCTTCGGTCCGCCCGAGACGACCAAGGTCGGCTCGATGGGCACCGGCTCGCATTTCGTGATCCTGTCGACCTTCGGACCCGACGGCAAGGTGGTTCCATCCGACCATCGGCAGCAGCTGCGCGCCAAGGCCAATCAGCTCTGGCACACCGACTCCTCCTTCAAGCGCGTGCCGGCGCTGACCTCGATCCTGTCCGCGCGCATTATCCCCGAGCATGGCGGCGAGACCGAATTCGTCTCGATGCGGCTGGCCTTCGAGCGGCTCGACAAAGACGTGGCGAAGCGGCTGGAGAACTCGTTCGCCTGGCACTCCTACGCGCATTCGCGCAGCAAGGTGGCAACCGGGCTCGCAACGACTGAGGAGGTCGATGCGCTGCCGCCGGTATGCTGGCGCATGGTCTGGCGCAATCCCGTCAACGGCCGCGGTGCGCTGTATCTCGCCTCCCATGCCTATGGCGTCGAAGGCATGGATGCCGATGCCGGCAAGGCGCTGATCGAGCAATTGACCGAAACCGCGACCGCGCCCGGCGTCAGCTATCTGCATCAATGGAAGCAGGGCGACGTCGTGATGTGGGACAACCGCGCCACCATGCATCGCGGCCGCCCCTGGCCGGCGCATGAAGGCCGCCTGATGATCCGCACCACGATCTCGGCAACCGAGGCCGACGGTGTCGCGAACATGCAGCCGCCCTCAACGCAGGCGGCGGAGTGATTTTTTTGTCGAAGCTCTCACACCGTCATCCTGAGGAGCCGCGAAACGGCGTCTCGAAAGATCGACGGCCCGGCTGGTGGCCGTTCATCCTTCGAGACGCGCGTTCCGCGCTCCTCCAGCGACAAAGGCGAAGCCTTTGCGGGGGGATGACGGAGAACAAGTGTGCGGCGACGTTCGCAATCGGCGACAAACTGTCGCTGATTGCGGACTGCTTCAAGTCGCGCGCATCGGCGTCGGCAATCGAATTCGAACAGAGATTCGTAGCTTCATAGCAAAACAGACTGAGTTCCGTACAATCACCGCCATTATTCCCGGTCCGTGGAAATTTTAATGCCGCCACGTCATCCGAATTGCCAATCCCCGCACGGCCGTCGCTGGTTGCCCGAAAGCCTCACCGTGGTATCGTCGATGCCAATCGGCCATTGAGACCGAAATTCGTGGAGGGGACCATGCGGAGCGTGCAAGCGCTGGCCGTCGCGGTGTTGTCTGTGCTGACCATCAGCGACGTTTCACGCGCAGCCGAGCCGAAATCCGGCGGCATCTTCAGGATCTATCACCGCGACAGCCCCGGCAGCGCCTCGATCCACGAGGGCGCGACCTATTCGGTGAACATTCCGTTCATGCCGATCTTCAACAACCTCGTCATCTTCGACCAGCATATCGCGCAGAACAGCGCCGACACGATCCGGCCCGAGCTTGCGGAGAGCTGGGCCTGGAGCGGCGACAACAAGACGCTGAACTTCAAGCTGCGCAAGGACGTGAAGTGGCACGACGGTAAGCCGTTCACCGCGGCCGACGTCAAATGCACCTTCGACATGCTGATGGGCAAGTCGCAGCAGAAATTCCGGCAGAATCCGCGCAAGTCCTGGTACGACCAGGTCGACGAGGTCACCACCAACGGCGACTATGAAGCATCCTTCAAGCTGAAGCGGCCGCAGCCGGCGCTCCTGTCGCTGCTCGCCTCGGGTTATTCGCCGGTCTATCCCTGCCATGTGTCGCCGGCGGAGATGCGCACCAAGCCCGTCGGCACCGGCCCCTTCAAGTTCGTCGAGTTCAAGGCCAACGAATCGATCAAGCTGACCAAGAACCCGGATTACTTCAAGAAGGGCCTGCCCTATCTCGACGGCATCGAGTTCACCATCATCACTAACCGCTCGACGGCAATCCTCGGCTTCGTCTCGGGCAAGTTCGACATGACGTTCCCGACCGAGGTCTCGATCCCGCTGCTGAAGGACGTCAAGTCGCAGGACCCCAAGGCGGTCTGCGTGGTGGAACCGAATAACGTTTCCACCAACATCATCATCAATTCGAGCGCACCGCCATTCGACAATCTCGACATCCGCCGCGCGCTGGCGCTGGCGCTCGACCGGAAAGCCTTCATCCAGATCATGTTCGAGGGCCAGGGCGACATCGGCGGCACCATGGAGCCGGCACCGGACGGCTTGTGGGCAATGCCGAAGGACATGCTGGAGCAGATCCCCGGCTACGGTCCCGACATCGAGAAGAACCGCGAGGAAGCCCGCAAGCTGATGCAGAAGGCGGGCTATGGCCCCGACAAGCACCTGCAGATCAAGGTGTCGACCCGCAACATCGCGGTGTACCGCGATCCCGCCATCATCCTGATCGACCAGATCAAGAGCATCTATATCGACGCCGAACTTGACGTCGTCGACACCGCGCAATGGTTCCCGAAGATCGCGCGCAAGGACTACTCGCTCGGCCTCAACCTCACCGGCAATGCCGTCGACGAGCCCGATCAGTCCTTCTACGAGAACTATGCCTGCGGCTCGGAGCGCAACTACACCAACTATTGCAACAAGGACATCGAGAAGCTGTTCGACCAGCAGTCGGAGGAAACCAACCTCGACAAGCGCAAGAAGCTGGTCTGGGAGATCGACAAGAAGCTGCAGGAAGACGTCGCGCGACCGATCATCTTCCATGCCCGGACCGGCACCTGCTGGAAGCCGTACGTGAAGAATGTCACGATCATGTCCAACAGCTCCTATAACGGCTATCGGTACGAAGACGTCTGGCTGGACAAATAGGCATAGCGTTTTCGAGCGAAGTCGATACCGGTTTGCGTCAAGAAAACGCGTCAGAAGAAGATTCGGGATCAGGGAGAGAGCCAGGGTGTTTGCCTATATCGTGCGGCGGCTGTTCCTGATGCTCGTGACCCTGTTCGGGATCTCGGTCATCATCTTCGTGCTGCTGCGCGTGGTCCCGGGCAACATCGTCGACATCCTGTTCGACGCCGCGGGCTTCGTCGATCCCGCCGACAAGGCCAATCTCGAGCGCGAGCTCGGCCTCAGCCAACCGATCGTGATCCAGTATCTGCACTGGATCGGCGGCCTGCTGCACGGCGACCTCGGCTATTCCTATGTCTCCGAGAAGCCGGCGCTCGAGGAGATCCTGCCGCGGATTCCGATCACCGCGCGGCTGGCGGGGCTGGCGCTGTTGTTCTCCGCGTCGATCGGCATTCCGCTCGGGGTCATCAGCGCTGTGCACCAGGGCTCGAAGCTCGACTATGCGCTGCGCGTCGTCAGCCTCAGCGGCCTGTCGCTGCCGTCGTTCTGGCTCGGCCTGTTGATCCTGATGGCCTCGGTCTCGCTGTTCGGCACCATGCCGATCTTCAATCCGAACCCGAAGACCTGGCTCGAGGCGCTGACCATCTATGCGGTGCCGGCGATGGCGGTCGGCTTCCGCAGCGCGGCGCTGACCATGCGTATCACCCGCTCCTCGATGCTGGAGATCCTGCGTCAGGACTACATCCGCACCGCGCGCGCCAAGGGCGCTTCCGAGGCCTCGGTGAACTATCACCACGCGCTGAAGAACGCGGTGCTGCCGGTCATCACCGTGATCGGCATCGAGGCCGCGTTCCTGATCGGCGGGCTTATCGTCACAGAGACCGTGTTCAACATCCCCGGCATCGCCCGCTTCCTGGTCGAGGCGCTGCGCTGGCGCGACTACCCGATCGTTCAGAACCTCGTGATGTTCATCGCAGTCGTCGTCGTGGTCGTGAATTTCATCGTCGATATGCTCTATGCGGCGATCGACCCACGTATCCGGTTCGGAGACTGAGCACGTGGCAATGATTAATTTCGAGAGCGAACTGCGCCGCGCCGGGGCCAACGCCACCGGCGGCTGGGGGCGGTTTGCGTTCCTCGCGCAGCGCCATGTGCTCGGCACCATCGGCCTGATCATCATGCTGCTGTTTCTGCTGACCGCGATCTTTGCCGATCTGATCAGCCGCTACGATCCGCTCACCGTCGATTCTGCGCACCGGCTGGCCGCGCCCTCTATGCTGCACTGGTTCGGCACCGATTCGTTCGGCCGCGACGTCTGGAGCCGCATCGTCCATGGCGCACGGATCTCGCTTGCGGTCGGCATCGGCTCCACGACCTTGGGCGCTACGCTCGGCGTCATCGTAGGTCTCACCTCCGGCTATCTCTCTGGCTGGGTCGACCTCGTGTTCCAGCGGGTGACCGACATCCTGCAATCGCTGCCGCTACTGGTGCTCGCACTTGTCATGACCGCGGCGCTCGGCCCATCGCTGCCGAACGTCATCCTTGCGATCGCCATTCCCTTGATCCCGACGGTCGCCCGCGTGATCCGCGCCAACACGCTGGCGCTGCGCGAACAGCCGTTCGTGGAAGCCGCCAAATCGATCGGCATGAGCGAGACGCGCATCGCGCTGCGCCACGTATTGCCCAACACGATCGCGCCGCTGATCGTGCTGGCCACCGCGCAACTCGGCTCGACCATCCTGACCGAGGCTTCGCTGTCGTTTCTTGGCCTCGGAATCCCCGAGCCCTATCCGTCCTGGGGCCGCATGCTGTCGGAATCCGCCGCTGAATATGTCCGCACCGCGCCGTGGCTGGTGATCTTCCCCGGCATTGCGATCAGTCTCGCGGTGTTTGGCACCAATCTGTTCGGCGACGCACTGCGCGACATCCTCGATCCGAGGCAGCGCGGCTGATGAGCGAGGCTGTTCCGACAGAGACGGTTCTCGACGTGAAGAACCTGCAGACGGTGTTCTTCACCAATTCCGGCCTGTTCCGCGCGGTCGACGACGTCTCGTTCTCGGTCCGCCGCGGCGAGACGCTCGCGATCGTCGGCGAATCCGGCTGCGGCAAGAGCGTCAGCGCGCTCTCGATCATGCGCCTGGTGCCCGATCCGCCCGGCCGCATCGTCGGCGGCTCGGTGACGCTCGAGGGTACTGACCTCCTGAAGCTCGACGATGCCGCGATGCGCGCCGTCAGGGGCAACCGCATCTCGATGATCTTCCAGGAGCCGATGACCTCGCTCAATCCGGTGATGCGGATCGGCGACCAGATCACCGAGGCCGTGCGCCTGCATCGGAAGATGAGCAGCAAGGAGGCGTGGGCGCAGGCGGTCGACATGCTGCGGCTGGTGCGCATCCCCGAGCCGGAGCGTCGCGCGCAGGAATATCCGCACCAGCTCTCCGGCGGCATGCGCCAGCGCGCCATGATCGCAATGGCGCTGGCGTGCCGGCCGGCGCTGTTGATCGCGGACGAGCCGACCACCGCACTCGATGTCACCATCCAAGCTCAGATCCTGGCGCTGATCGTCGATCTGCAGCAGCGGCTCGGCACCGGGCTGATCTTGATCACCCATGACCTCGGCGTCGTCGCCCAAACCGCGCAGCGCGTGATCGTGATGTATGCCGGCAAGAAGGTTGAGGAGGCGACCGTCGAGTCCCTGTTCGAGACGCCGCTGCATCCGTATACGCGCGGGCTGATGGCCTCGATGCCGGCGGTGATCGCGCTCGGCGCGAAGACCGATGCGCGACTGACCGAAATTCCCGGCATGGTGCCGTCGCTGACCAATCTGCCGCCCGGCTGCGCCTTCGCGCCGCGCTGCAAGCTCGCGGTCGACCGCTGTCGTCAGGAATATCCACCGCTCGACGAGGTCAAGAGCAATCACTGGGCGGCGTGCTGGCGCGCCGGCGAGATGGTGGGGGCGTCATGACCGAGCAACGCCCGCTCCTCGAAGTCACCGATCTCGTCAAGCATTACGCGGTGCGCGGCGGCGTGCTGCGCCGGCAGGTCGGCACCGTGCATGCGGTCGACGGCGTCAGCTTTTCGCTCGGCGCCGGCGAGACGCTCGGACTGGTCGGCGAATCCGGCTGCGGCAAGTCGACGGTGGCGCGCACGGTACTACGGCTGGTCGAGCCGACCAGCGGCGCGATCAAGCTGGACGGCGAGGACATCGCGCCGCTGAGCAAGACCGCGCTGCGGCCGTATCGCCGCTCGATGCAGATCGTGTTCCAAGATCCGTTCGCCTCGCTCAACCCGCGCATGACGGCCGGCGACATCGTGGGCGAGCCATTGACCGTGCACGGCATCGCAACCGGCGCGAAGAGGCAGGAACGCGTCGCCGAGCTGTTCCAGCAGGTTGGTCTCCGGCCCGACCAGATGAAGAATTTTCCGCATCAATTCTCCGGCGGTCAGCGCCAGCGCATCTGCATTGCGCGTGCGCTGTCGCTCGGACCGCGACTGATCGTCTGCGACGAGCCGGTCTCCGCGCTCGACGTCTCGATCCAGGCCCAGGTGATCAACCTGTTGATCGACCTGCAGCGCAAGCAGAACTTTTCCTACCTGTTCATCGCGCACGATCTCGCGGTGGTCGCCCATATCAGCCACCGCGTGGCGGTGATGTATCTCGGTCGTATTGTCGAGATTGCCGACAAGCACGAGCTGTTCGCCAATCCGCGCCACCCTTATACGCAGGCGCTGCTCGCCTCGGTGCCGATCGCCAACCCCAAGGCCCGGCGGCTCACGCCGCTGATCGACGGCGATGTGCCGAGCCCGATCAACCCACCCTCGGGCTGCGCCTTCCACACCCGCTGCCGCTACGCGATGGATCGCTGCAGGACCGAGCGCCCGGCGCTGCAGGCGGCTGGCACGGCGCATCAAGTTGCGTGCTGGCTGAATGACGGCACGGGAAGGAGTCAATAGCTCAGCGTCGTCCCGGCGAAGGCCGGGACCCATTACCCCGAATGCCCGTTGATTTGCCAAGCTGGGGCCACAGCTTGTTCCCAGAACATACAACGGTGGTTATGGGTCCCGGCCCCCGTGCGCAATTGCGCACTAGGCCGGGACGACGGCCGTTATGCGGCCGCCTCGATCTCCACCACGATCTTCCCAGTGGTCACCTGCTCGCCCTCGGCGACGTCGATCGACGACACCGTGCCCGCGACGCCCGCCGTATGCACGTGCTCCATCTTCATCGCCTCCAGCGTCATCACCGGCTGGCCGGCCGCGACCTTGTCGCCCGCCTTCACCAGCACCGCGACGACCCGGCCGTTCATGGCCGCGCGAACCTTGCCATCGCCGCCGGCGGCCGTAGCACTCTCCGGCGGTGCGAGGGTGAAATCGCGCGCCGACAGTGTGACGCCGCGATGCAGGATATAGAGCCGATCGCCGTCGCGCAGGAACCTGGCCTGCTCCATCAAGCCGTCGTGATGGAAACGGATGCTATCTTGGTCCAGCTCATCGATCGCGAAGCTGAAGCGATCTCCATTGCGAGTGGCGAGGTAGCTGCCGTCGCGCACGCGAAATATCTCGATCTCCTGCACGCCGTGACCGAGGTCAATCCGCAGGCCGAGCGGGAATGTCGCCGACAGCGAGCGGCCGCGCTGCCACGGGGGCGCGTGCGGATTGGTGACATAGAGCAGCAGCGCCGCGAGCGCGAGGTCCCTGCCGCGATCGGGCCGCAGCGCCAGCAGCACATCGCGGTTGTTGCCGATGAAAGCCGTGGTCGCCTCGCCCTTGGCAAAGACCGAATGACGCAGGCAATCGATCAGGAACCCCTGATTGGTGGTGACGCCGAAGGCCGTGACCTGCTCCAGCGCGCAGATCAGACTGCCGCGTGCCTCGTCGCGGGTTGCGCCATGGCTGATCACCTTGGAGATCATCGAATCGTAGAACGGCGGGATCTCCGAGCCGGACTGCAGCGCGTGCTCGACGCGGATGCCATCCGGCATCTGCCACCGCGCCATCGTGCCGGATTGCGGCATGAAGTCATGCCCAGCATCCTCCGAGCAGAGTCGCACCTCGATGGCGTGACCGGAGAAAGTGATGTCCTCCTGCGCCAAGCCGAGCGGCTCGCCCCTGGCGACGCGAAGCTGCAATTCGACCAGATCGAGACCGGTGATCGCCTCGGTCACGGGATGCTCGACCTGCAGCCGCGTGTTCATCTCCATGAAATAGAAATTGCCGGCGCGATCGAGCAGGAACTCCAGCGTGCCCGCGCCCTCATAGCCGATCGCCCTGACCGCCTCGACTGCGACCGCACCCATCCGTGCGCGCAGCTCCGGCGTCACCGCGGGCGACGGCGCTTCCTCAATCAGCTTCTGGTGCCGCCGCTGCACCGAGCAATCGCGTTCGCCGAGATGGACCGCGTTGCCATAGCGATCGCCGAACACCTGGATCTCGATGTGGCGGGGATCGACGATGGCGCGCTCGAGGATGACGGTGGGATCGCCGAACGCACCCTGCGCCTCCGACCGCGCACTGCGCAGCGCATCCGGAAACGCGGCGGCATCCGCGACCAGCCGCATCCCGCGGCCACCACCGCCGGCGACCGCCTTGATCATGACCGGAAATCCAATTGCCTTGGCTTCCGTCAGCATCACCGCGTCGCTCTGGTCGGCGCCTTGATAGCCGGGTACGCAAGGCACGCCGGACTTCTGCATGATCTCCTTGGCGCCGGCCTTGTTGCCCATCGCAAGGATCGCTTCCGGCGACGGACCGATAAACACCAGCCCGGCATCGCGGCAGGCCTGCGCAAAATCCTCGTTCTCGGCGAGGAAGCCGTAGCCGGGATGCACCGCGCCAGCGCCGCTCGCCTTGGCGGCCGCGATGATCGCGTCGATCTTCAGATAGGATTGCGCGGGCAGCGCCTCGCCGATCCGCACCGCCTGATCGGCCTCACGCACATGCAGCGCGTCGCGATCGGCGTCGGAGTAGACCGCGACTACGCCATAGCCGAGCCGCCGCGCCGTATGCATGATGCGCAGCGCGATCTCGCCGCGATTGGCGATCAGGATCTTGAAGAACGGTGTCCGCTTCACGATGGTACCGCTCATGGCCGTGCCACCGAGAACTGCATGCGTTGCGGGGTGCGTGCTTCCGCCTCGCGGCAGATCGCCAGCACCTCCGACAGCACCGTCCGCGTATCGCGCGGATCGATCACGCCGTCGTCGAGCACCCGGGCGCTGGTCGAGAACACGTCCATCTGGCCGTCGAATACGCCGGTGATCTGCGCCTTCATTGCCTCCAGCTTCTCCTTCTCGATCGGCTTGCCGCGCCGCGCAGCAGCGGCTTCAGTGACGATCGCCATGGTTTCGGCGGCTTGCTCGCCGCCCATCACCGCGGTCTTGGCGTTCGGCCAGGAGAAGCAGAAGCGCGGATGGAAGCCGCGGCCGCACATGCCGTAATTGCCGGCGCCGAACGAGGCGCCGCAATACAGCGTGATCTGCGGCACCGTCGCCGAGGTCACGGCCTGGATCATCTTCGATCCGTGCTTGATCATGCCGGCCTCTTCATAAGCGCGGCCGACCATGTAGCCGGTGGTGTTGTTCATGTAGAGGATCGGCGTGCGCGACTGGCAGCAAGCCTGGATGAAATGGGTCGCCTTGTTGGCGCCGGGCACATCGAGCGGCCCGTTGTTGGTGATGATGCCGATAGCCTGCCCTTCGATACGCGCGTGGCCGCAGACCGTCGCCGAGCCGTAATTGGCGCCGAACTCGGTGAAGTCGGAATCGTCGATAAAGCGCGCGATCGCCTGGCGCATGTCGACGGGACGCTTGTGGTCCATCGGCATGATGCCGAGCAGCTCCTCAGCGTCATAACGCGGCGGCTTCACCGCAGCGGGCTCCGGCGCGGGCCGGTCCCAGGGCAGCTTGGCCATGATCTCGCGCGCGATGCGCAGCGCATCGCGGTCATCCTCAGCGAGATAATCGCCAAGGCCGGAGATCTGGGTGTGCATCTCGGCGCCGCCGAGCTCCTCCTCGGTCGCGATCTCGCCGGTGGCGGCTTTGAGCAAAGGTGGCCCAGCGAGGAACGCGCGGGTGCGGCCGCGCACCATCACGATGTAATCGGAAAGCCCTGTCTGATACGCACCGCCCGCGGTCGAGGAGCCGTGGGTGACGGTGACGACGGGAAGCCCCGCCGCTGACAGCCGAGCCAAATTGCGGAAGATGTTGCCGCCGCGGACGAAATCCTCGACGCGGTAGCGCAGCAGGTTGGCGCCGGCGCTTTCGACCAACTGCACATAAGGCAGCTTGTTCTCCAGCGCGAGCTCCTGCACCCGCAGCGTCTTGTCGAGGCCGTAAGGTTGCAGCGCACCGGCGTCGATGCCGGCATCATTGGCGCTGACCATGCAGCGAATGCCGGAGACGAAGCCAATGCCGGCGACCAGCCCGCCGCCGGGCACGCTCTTGTCCGCGTCCGGCACATCGAACATGTAGCCGGCGAGCGTGGACAGCTCGAGGAACGGCGAGCCGGGATCGAGCACCAGCGCGACGCGCTCGCGCGGCAGCAGTTGGCCGCGTTTGTGGAAGCGGTCCTTGGCCGCGGCGGATGCGGCGCGCGTGCGCTCCTCCAGTCCCCGCATCCGGGCGATCAGCGCCAGCATGCCGTCGCGATTGCTCTGGAACGCGGCGCTGCCGGTGGCGATGGTGTTCTCGATGATAGCCACTAGGCGCGCTCCACAAAATGCCCACTGTACTGCTGCCGCAGTTCGACCTTGCGCAGCTTACCGGTCGCGGTCATCGGCATCTCCTCGAGGATACGCACCAGTTTCGGCACCTGGAAGCCGCCGAGATGCTTTCTGCAATGCGCCTCGATGCCGGCCTCGTCGGCCACCGCGCCGGGCTTCAGCTTGACGAAAGCTGACACCGCCTCGCCCCATTGCGGATGCGGCAGGCCGACCACGGCGGCATTCTGCACGGCAGGGTGCGCCAGCAGCGCCTCCTCGATCTTGACGGAAGCGACGTTCTCGCCGCCCGACTTGATCATGTCCTTCTTGCGATCGAGGAACAACACCTCGCCATTGCCGTCGATCAGGGCAAGATCGCCGGTATGGTGCCAGCCGAACTTGCGCGCCTCCTCGGTCGACTTCGGGTCCTTGTAATAACCCATCATCACGTTGGGTCCGCGGTGCACCAGCTCGCCGATCTCGCCGCGCGGCAGCAGCTTGCCGTTGTCGTCCATGATCGCCGTCTCGTTGACGATCAGCGACTCGCCCCAGTAATTGCCGAAGCGCTCGAGCTGCACCTCCGGCCGCGACATCGTCGTCGCCGGGTACATCTCGGTCTGGCCACTGGTCAGCACGAAGTTCGGACACATGTCCGCCATCGCGCGTTCGAGCAGCGGCTTGCCCATCGGCGCCATCGTGTAGATGCAGCAGCGCAGGCCCGTGAGATCGTATTCGCGGCGGCGCGGATGATCGAGGATCGCCTGGTACATCAGCGACAGGCCGACGAACACAGTGAGTTTGTCGCGGACGATCGCCTCCATGCAGACCACCGGATCGAAGCCGCGCATCAGCGCCATGCGGCCGCCGACCGAGAGATAGCTGAGCAGCAGCACGTGGCCGGCACAATGGAACAGCGGAAACTGGCCCGTGATCCCGTCGTCACGCGAGAGCTGCATCTCGATGCAGTTGCTCATCACGGCCATGACCACGGCGAGATGGCAATGCATCGCGCCCTTCGGACGCGACGTGGTACCCGAAGTGTAGATGATCATCGCGAGATCGCGGTCGCTGATCTCGATCTCAGGCTCGATATCGGATTGCCCCTCCAGCAGGCCGTTGAACTCCTGCAATCCGGTCTTGCCGGCATTGCCGGTCAGGTCGATCGCGATCATCTCCATGCCGCGGGCTTCCAGCGCGGCGCGCCGGTCGGCCTGGGCATGGAGATTGTCGTCGATGACGGCAAAACGGACCTCGGCGTGGCCGAGGATGTAGTCCATGTCCGCCGGGCCGAGCATGGTGTTGATCGGTACCCAGACCAGACCGGCGCGGTGGATGCCGAACAGCGCTTTGACGAACTCGACCGAGTTGTTGCAGATCGTCGAGATCTTCTCACCGGGCTTCAGCCCGCGCTGCACCAGATGGTTGGCGAAGCGATTGGCGTCGCGCTCGAGCTCGGTGAAGGTGACTTGCCTAGTGCCATCGGTCAGCGCGACGCGATCCGGAAACCGCCGCGCGGCGCGCTTGAGGAGGTCGCCGATCGCGACCCGCCCGATGCGGCCCGGCCCGGTGACGCCGCCGGTTGCTGCGAGATTGTGCATAGCTCGTTACTCCCCGCTGTCATTCCGGGGCAGCCCGCAGGGCTGAGCCCGCAATCCATACTCACGATCGTGGTTATGGATTCCGGGCTCGCGCTGCGCCCGCCCCGGAATGACGTCAGTGCCTGACCCCGAAAATCTTCCGCGCTTCCGCAGGGCTCGCGATCTCGCGGCCGGCGCGCCGCGCGCAGGCGGCGAGCCCTTCGACGAGCTGCCCGTTCGACGTCACCTTGGTGCCGTCGCCGAGATAGAACGTGTCTTCCAACCCGCTGCGCAGATGGCCGCCGAGATCGGCGGCGCGCTGGTGCAGCGGCCAGATCTCGGCGCGGCCGATCGCGGTGACCTGCCAATGCGCATCCGGCGCCTTCAGCTTGAGCAGGATCGGCAACAGCTCCGGATCGGCCGGCATGCCCGAGGCGACACCCATGACGAAGTTGTATTCGAGCGGGCCGGAATACATTCCGGTCTGCCGGTACATCCCGACGCAGCGCACGATGCCGACGTCGAAGCACTCGAATTCGGGAATGGTGCCGGCGGCCTTCATCACGTCGAGATAATCCTGCACCTTCTCGACCGCGTTATCGAACATCATCGGCGGCCACGCCCAGGTGTTGTCGGCCTTGACCTTCAGATAATTCAGCGAGCCGGCATTGCAGGCCGCGATCTCGGGTTTGGTTTCGCGCACGCAGTCGAGCGCGCCCTGGTAGTGCGGACCGGAGGTGCCGGTGGTGTGGTTGATGATCACGCCGGGGCAGGCCTCGCGGATCGCCTGCTGGATCTCCTTGCTGACGCCGACCTCCCATGACGGCAGGTGGCCCTTGTTCGGCTCCTGCTGGCGCAGATGGATGTGCATGATGCTGGCGCCGGCGTTGAACGCGGCCTTGGCTTCGCGCGCCATCTCTTCCGGCGTCACCGGAACATTGTGCTGCTTCGGGTCGGTAAGCACGCCGTTCAGCGCGCAGGTGATGACGGCCTTGTCGCTCATGAGTCTCTCGTCCGGGTTGCGGCGCACCTGCGCGGTTGATTTTGCCATGATGAGAAATTTGTCTGTGCGCCATCTTGCGTTGACTGGCTAAGTGGATGCGCTCACGACGGAATCCGCCGTCAGCCGGTTAACACAAGACGCGACGCCCACGCGGCGCATAGGCTCTGCTGTAAGCAGAAGCGGCGCAACAAGCCGGCATCACGGGGAGAACGTCATGGTCTCGATCAACCGGCGCAGATGGCTTACGGGCGCCGCAGGCGCGGGACTTGCCGCGGCCGCGGGCCTCAGGCCTTCGCTTGCCGAAGATACGCCCGGCGTCACCGCGACCGAGATCAAGATCGGCAGCACCACCTCGCTGAGCGGCCCGGTGTCGGCGCTGGGCGTGCAGGCGCGCTGCCAGGAAGCCTATTTCAAGATGCTGAACGAGCAAGGCGGCATCGCCGGCCGGCAGATCAAGTACATCTATTACGACGATGCGTTCAATCCGGCGAAAACCGTGGAGCAGGTGCGCCGCCTGATCGAGAGCGACAATGTCGCCTTCCTGTTCAACATGCTCGGCACCGCCCCGAATTCGTCGGTCGTCAAATACATCAACGCCGCCAAGGTGCCGCATCTGTTCCTGTCGGTGAACGGCGACAAATGGGGCGACTACAAGAGCTATCCCTGGACCATGGGCTTCGCGCCGAGCGCGCGGACCGAGGCGCAGGTGTTCGTCAAATATGCGCTGAGCCAGAACAAGGACGCGAAGTTCGCGGTGCTCTACCAGAATGACGACCTCGGCAAGGATTTCGTCACCGGCACCAAGGATGTGCTCGGCGAGCGGTTCGCGACCTCGGCCGTGGTGGCCTCGCACGAGGTCACAGATCCGACGATCGATTCCCAGATCGTCACTTTGCGCGGTGCCAATCCCGACGTGCTGATCTCGGGCACCACCGCAAAATTCTGCGCCCAGTCGATCCGCAAGATCTACGAGCTCGGCTGGAAGCCGATGCATTTCATCGCGAGCGGCGCGGCCTCAATCTCCTCGACCATCGCGCCGGTCGGTCTCGACAAGTCGCAGGGCACGATCTCGTCGGCCTATGTGAAGGACGTCGCCGATCCGGCCTGGACCAACGACCCCGGCGTGAAGGATTTTCTCGCCTTTATGGCGAAGTACTTCCCCGACGGCAATCCGAAGGAGGGCTACAGCCTCTATGCCTACACGGTGGCGCAGGTGCTCAAGATCGTGCTCGAGCAGTGCAAGGGCAACTTCACCCGCGACAACATCATGGCGCAGGCGAACAATTTGAAAGATGTCGAGGTCCCGACGCTGCTACCCGGCATCAAGGTCAACACCAGCCCGACCAATCATCACCCGCTGCAGCAGCTTCAGCTGCAACGGATCGAAGGGCCCGGCTGGCTACGCTTCGGCGAGGTGATCCAGGGCGCGAATCTCTAGCGTCGTCCCGGCCTAGTGCGCAATTGCGCACTAGGCTGGGACGACGGATGGTTACGTCAGCGCGCGCTCCTGCCCGGTGCGGTAGATCGCAAGATCCCGCGAGCCGGAGAAGATCGCGCGCGGCTTCAGGCCATAGAAGCGGCGGATCGAGTGGCTGAAATGGGTCGAGTCGGGATAGCCGATGTCTTGAGCGAGATGCGCGAGGTTGATGTCCTGGTTGGCGAAATGCAGCAGATGCCGCGCGCGCTTCCAGGCGCGGAACGAGCGGAACGAAATTCCGGTCTCTTCCTTGAACAGATGCAGGAAGCGCGACGGCGACAGCCCGGCTTCGGTGGCGCAGCCTGCCGCGGTCACCGGCTCGCCGGAGAACTGCCCGATGCGGCTGATCGCGCGCACCACGCGCGGATCGAGCACACGCTGCGGCAGCGCGTCGCCGAAGCACATGGTGTCGAACTCGGCATTCGCGATCGCGTCGCGATGCTGCATCTCGGCAAGCGTCGCATAGGCGTTGCGAATCCGGTTCGCGAACAAATGAGAGTCCGGTCCTTGCAGGCGGCGCGCGACGGCTTCGAGTATGCCGTCAGGCACGCTTTCCGGCTCGATCGCAACACAGATCGCGGATCGATATTCGCTGGTGATGGTGTGGCGCAGGTTCGGCATCGTCACCGCGAGCTCGCCATGCGACTCGCGGCCTTCGCTGGTCGACAGATGCAGGCCGTCGCGGATCGCGACATAGACATGGAACGCGCCGGGACAGCGCTCGCGCGGGCGGCCGAGCAGCCCGGCATAGAACACCCGTTCCGGCGTGATCAGCATCCGGTGGCCGGACGGCTGGCCGGAGTTCTGGCACTTCGCGTCCACGATCGCGTCCATGGCGGTTCCTCCTCGCGCGGCTCTTTGGGCCGCTGCGGCGGAGCTACCATAGCGCAAATTCGCAAAAGCGATACGTCGTCATTCCGGGGCGATGCGACGCATCGAACCCCAATGCGCAATTGCGCATCGGGGAATCTCAGGGTTCCGCAGCGCGCAATTACGCATGAGAGCGCATTGCCCCCGGAACGACAGGAAAGTTACGGCCGCGCGCGCGGCGCAACGTTCTGTTCCTGCCCGGCTTTTTGCTCCGACGCCACCGCGCGCCTGTAACCTTCGCGCTGTTGCAGCCGCGCCCAATAGGCCGCGACATTCGGCCCGAAATCCTTGGCGAGGCCGATATTGCTGGCGAGCCGGAGCGCATAACCGTTGGCAATGTCGGCAGCCGTGAAGCGTTCCGCGCAGAGGAATTCAGAATTCGCGGCGGCCGTTTCCACTGCACGCAGGCGGCCCAGGAACCATTTTGCATAATCGCCCGAGACCTGCGGATTGCGTCGTTCCTCCGGCTCCAGCTGGCTGTAGCGAAGCACCAGCGTCTGCGGAAAGGTCAGCGTCGCGTCGGAGAAATACATCCAGTTCAGAAACGCGCCATAGGCCGGCTCGTCGACACCTACGATCAGCGGCGTCGGGCCGTATTTGGTGCCGAGGTAATGGCAGATGCCGGAGGACTCCGTCATCTTCGTCTCGCCGTCGACCATGAACGGAATGGTGCCGAGCGGATTGATGCCAAGATATTCCTTGGCGAACACGCGCGGCGGGAACGGCAGCATCTTCAGCTCATAGGGCAGCCCGAGCTCCTCCAGCATCCACAACGGACGGAACGAGCGCGCGGCATCGCAGTGATAGAGCGTGATCATCGGGCGTTTCCCATGTTCTTGATCGCCGCCACCATGGAGCGCCGGCGCGATGACTGCAACAATGTCGTGCGCGGTGGATTCATCGCGCAGGTTTCCGGTTCAGGCATTGTATTTGCGCAGCTCGAGCCGCGCGATCTGGTTGCGATGGACCTCGTCCGGACCGTCGGCGAGACGCAGCAGCCGGGCCGTCGCGTACGCCGCCGCGAGCCCGAAATCATTGCTGGTGCCGCCGCCGCCATGGGCCTGGATCGCCCAGTCGATCACCTGGCAGGCCATGTTGGGGACCGCGACCTTGATCATGGCGATCTCGGCCTTGGCGACCCTGTTGCCCACGGTGTCCATCATGTGCGCGGCGTTGAGCGTCAACAGGCGCGCCTGCTCGATCATGATGCGCGATTCCGCGATCCGCTCCTGCGTGACCGTCTGCTCCGCGACCGGCTTGCCGAACGCGATCCGGCTCCTGGTCCTGACGCACATCTTCTCCAGCGTGCGTTCGGCGAGCCCGATCAGCCGCATGCAGTGATGAATGCGGCCCGGACCAAGGCGGCCCTGCGCGATCTCGAAGCCGCGGCCCTCGCCGAGCAGCATGTTGCTTGCGGGCACCCGCACATTGCTGAACACGACCTCGGAGGCGCGATCCGGCACGCCGTAGAACCCGAACACCGGCAGCGGCCGCAGCACCTCGATCCCGGGCGCATCCATCGGCACCAGGATCATCGACTGCTGGCGATGCCGGTCCGGATTATCGGGATCGGTCTTGCCCATGAAGATGCAGATCTTGCAGCGCGGGTCGGTGGCGTTGGTGGTGTACCATTTGCGGCCGTTGATGACGTAGTCATCACCGTCGCGCACGATCGAGCTCTCGATATTGGTCGCGTCGCTGGAGGCGACGGCCGGCTCGGTCATCGCGAAGCAGGACCGGATCTCGCCGGCGAGCAGCGGGTTCAGCCAGCGCTCCTGATGCTCCCTTGTGCCGTAGCGCGCCAGCACTTCCATGTTGCCGGTGTCGGGCGCCGAGCAATTGAAGAGCTCGGGTGCAAGATGCGACCGCCCCATGATCTCGCACAGCGGCGCATATTCGAGATTGGAGAGACCTGCGCCGTGTTCGCTCTCGGGCAGGAACAGATTCCACAGCCCCTCGTCCCTTGCGATGGGCTTCAGCTCCTCGACAACCGGAAACACCTTCCACGGGCCGAGGTCTTCCGCCTCGCGGTAGAACCGGGCTTCGTTCGGATAGACGTGACGGTCCATGAACGACTGAAGGCGATGCTTCAGCTCGGTGACTCTCTGGGTCTCCTGAAAGAGCATGTTGACCTCCGTCCCTGCGCTCGTACCGGCGGCGCACGCGATCCGCCGGACGGTCTCGCACTATTTCTTCATCCCGGGCAGCGTGCCCATCATCTTGCATAATACCATCAGCATCACCTCGTCGGCGCCGCCGCCGATCGAGGTCAGGCGGCTGTCGCGATAGGCGCGGCTGACCGGCGTCTCATTGGTAAAGCCCATGCCGCCCCAATATTGCAGGCAGGCATCGGTGAGCTCGCGGCCGAGCCTGCCGGCCTTCAGCTTGGCCATGGTCGCGAGCCGCGTCACGTCCTCGCCCGCCACCAGCGCCTCGCCAGCGCGGTAGATCAGTGAGCGCAGCAGCTCGACCTCGGTCTGCATCTCCGCGAGCTTGAAGTGCACCACCTGGTTGTCGAGGATCGAGCCGCCGAACACCTTGCGGCCTCGGGTGTAGTCGATGGTCGCGTTGATGATGAATTCATGCGCCTTCAGGCAGGCGGCCGCGCCCCACAGCCGCTCCTCCTGGAACTGGACCATCTGGTAGGTGAAGCCCTGACCTTCCTCGCCGATCCGGTTGCGCTTCGGCACCCGGACATTGTCGAAGAAGATCTGCGCGGTGTCGGAGGAGCGCATGCCGAGCTTGTCGAGTTTTCGGGCGACCTGCACACCCTTGGTCTTCATCGGCACGCAGATCAGCGACTTGTTGCGATGAACCTGGCCATCGCTGGTGTTGGCGAGCAGGCAGATCCAGTCGGCCTGGGTGCCGTTGGTGATCCACATCTTGCCGCCATTGATGACGTAGTCGTCGCCGTCGGAGCGCGCATTGGTCTTGATCGAGGCGACGTCGGAGCCGGCGCCGGGCTCGGAGACGCCGATGCAGGCGACCTGGTCGCCCGCGATCGCCGGCACCAGGAATTCGCGCCGCACCTCGTCGGAGCCGAACCGCGCCAGCGCCGGCGTCGCCATGTCGGTCTGCACCCCGATCGCCATCGGCACACCGCCGCAAGTGATGACGCCTAACTCCTCGGCCATCATCAGCGCGTAGGAGTAATCCAGCCCCTGGCCGCCGAACTCGACCGGCTTGTTGAGCCCGAGGAAGCCGAGATCGCCGAGCTTCTTGAACAGCTCATGCGCCGGGAAGATGTCGGCCTTCTCCCATTCGTCGACATGGGGATTGATCTCGGCCGCGATGAATTTCTGGAGCGCGCGGCGCGGTTCGTCGTGATCGGCGGTGAAGAGCATGTTCTACCTATCCTTCGTCATTCCGGGGCGCGCAAAGCGCGAGCCCGGAATCCCTACGCATTATCGTGGTTATGGATTCCGGGCTCGCCGCTTCGCGTCGCCCCGGAATGACGGTCGAAGGTTAACGGCATCGCTAAAGTCCCATCTGCCTTGACGCGAGATCCTTCATGATCTCCTCGGTGCCGCCGCCGATCGCGTTGACCTTGACCTCGCGGTAGATGCGCTCGACCTTGATGCCGCGCATGAAGCCGGCGCCGCCGAAGATCTGCACCGCCTCGGAGGCGCAATGCGCCATCGTCTGCGTGGCCTGGTTCTTCATCATACAGATCTCGGCGACCGGGCTTTCGCCCTGGCCGAGCCGCCACGCCAGCATCTCCAGCATCGCCTGCGAGACCGCAACCTTCTGCGCCATGTCGACGATCTTGTGCCTGATCACCTGGTGCTGGGCGATCGGCTTGCCGAACGTCTTGCGCTCCTTGGCATAGGCCACTGCCTCGTCGAGGCAGACGCGCGCATAGGCGGTGCAGCTTGCCGCCATGCCCATGCGCTCGCTGTTGAAGTTGTACATGATCTGCTTGAAACCCTGGCCTTCCTCGCCGATCAGGTTCTCGACCGGCACGCGGCATTCGTCGAAATGCAAGGTAGCGGTATCCGATGCCCACCAGCCCATCTTCTTCAGCTTGGTGCGGGACAGGCCGGGCGTATTGCCTTCGATCAAGAGCAGGCTGACGCCACCCGGACCTTCGCCTCCGGTGCGCACCGCGACCGTCAGATAGTCGGCGCGCATGCCTGACGTGATGAAGGTCTTCTCGCCAGAGACGACGTAATGGTCGCCGTCGCGCCGCGCCTTGGTGCGCAGGTTCGCGACGTCGGAGCCACCGCCCGGCTCGGTGATCGCGAGCGCGGAGATCTTCTTGCCGGCGAGCACCTCGGGCAGCACCCGCGCCTTGACCTCGGGCCGGGCGGCGCGGGCGATCGGCGGCGAGCCTATGGTGTGGCTCATCAGGCTCGCGGAGACGCCGCCGGCTCCGGCGCGCGCCAGCTCCTGCGAGGCCACGATCTTCATGAACTGGTCGGCGGCGATCCCGCCATATTCTTCCGGGAAACCGAGGCCGAGCAGCCCGATTTCGGACGCCTTGGCATAGAGCGCGCGCGGAAACTCGCCCTCCTCGTCCCATTGATGGGCATAAGGCTCGATTTCCCTAGCCACAAAGCGCCGCATCACCTCGCGAAAGGCCTCGTGCTCGCTGGTGTAGAACGGGTTTGCCATCCGCGTGCTCCGTTGATTCCCACCTCCGACGATGTCCGGATTTTTCCCCGTTCACTTGCGTCGAGTGGCTGCCTCCGGCGCCGGCGTCCAGGCCAGCGATTTGCCAGCCACTAAACGCAAGACAGTATCCTAATACGCCCCCTCCACTGGCAATTCATGGCATCAATCGAGCCAGGAACAGGCGGCGCAAGACTGCCGTTCCAGAGGAGGGATATTTGCCGGTTCGTTATTACGACTGGATCGCGCATCATCGCCGGCGCACGCCGGACAAGATGGCGCTTGTCGATCTCACAAGCGGACGCCGCTTTGGCTATGCGGAGCTCGATGCCCGCGTGTCGCGGCTCGCGAGCTATCTGCGCGACGAGCTGAAGGTTACCAGCGGCGACCGGGTCGCGGTGCTGGCGCTGAACACCACGGATACGCTGGAAGTGCAGTTCGCCTGCTTCCGGATCGGCGCGGTCTTCCTGCCGCTCAACACCCGCCTCACCGTTCCCGAGCTGCGCTACATCACCGGCGACGCTTCGCCAAAAGTGATGATCCATGACGACGACCTCGCCGAGACCGCGCTTGCGGTCGCCAAGCTGTGCGACGTCGCTTCCACCGTGCGGCTCGGCCCCGGCGGCGCCTATGAGGCCGGCATCGCGGCGGCCAAGCCGCTCGAACGGTTCGAGGAGGTCACGCTCGATGACATCTCGACCATCATGTATACCTCGGGCACCACGGGCCAGCCCAAGGGTGCGATCATCACCCATGGGATGACGTTCTGGAATTGCGTCAATCTCGGCGGCCCCGCTTACATCTCGCCGGCCTCGGTGCTGCTGACGGTGCTGCCGCTGTTCCACACCGGCGGCCTGAACTGCTACACCAACCCGGTGCTGCATGCCGGCGGCACCGTGCTGATCATGCGCGCGTTCGATCCCGGCGAGGCGCTGAAGCTGATCGGCGATCCCTTGCAAGGCATCAACGTCTTCTTCGGCGTGCCCGCGATCTACCAGTTCATGGCACAGCATCCGGCCTTCGCATCAGTGGATTTCAGCCGCCTGATAATCGGCGGGGTCGGCGGCGCACCGATGCCGGTGCCGCTGCTCAAGACCTGGGAGGCGCGCGGCGTGGCGCTGCAGCAGGGTTACGGCATGACCGAGACGTCACCGGCGGTGATGGTGCTCGACCGCGAGGATGCCGCGCGCAAGGCCGGCTCGTCCGGCAAGCCGGTGCTGCACACCGAGGTTCGCATCGTGCGGCCCGACGGCAGCGATGCTGCGGTCGGCGAGCTCGGCGAGCTCTGGGTCAAGGGCCCGAACATCACGCCGGGCTATTGGAACCGGCCGGACGCCAACGCCTCCTCCTTCACCGACGGCTGGCTGCACACCGGTGACGCCACGCGGATCGACGAGGAGGGCTTCTACTACATCGTCGACCGCTGGAAGGACATGTACATCTCCGGCGGCGAAAACGTCTATCCGGCCGAGGTCGAGAGCGTGCTGCATCAACTGGCAACCGTTGCCGAGGTCGCCGTCATCGGCATTCCCGACCAGCAATGGGGCGAGGTCGGAATGGCGATCATCGCCGTGAAGCCCGGCCATACGCTGACGCCGGCCGAGATCCACGCGCATTGCCAGGCCAATCTGGCGCGGTTCAAGTGCCCGCGCCTGATCGAATTCATCGAGGCCCTGCCGCGAAACGCGACAGGCAAAATTCATAAGCCGACGCTCCGGCAGCAATTCAGCCAGCCGAAGCCGACCGATACCGCGGCGTGATCCGAAAACGCGCCTCACGCGTTCCGGATCTCGCAGTGACAAGAATTGCCCCGCAACCGTCTGCCGGGACCGGCTGCGGGTTCGTTGCGTAAGTCCCCAACCAGAATCAATCGAGGAAATTGCCTTTATGAAAACCACAAAATTGTCGCTGCTGGCCGCTGCCGCGGCGCTCTGCCTGCTCTCCAGCCAGGCCGCCTTTGCACAAAAGAAGTATGACACCGGCGCCTCAGACACCGAGATCAAGATTGGCAATGTCGAGGCCTATAGCGGTCCCGCCTCCGCTTATGGCGTCATCGGCAAGACCGAAGAAGCTTATTTCAAGATGATCAACGATCAGGGCGGCATCAACGGCCGCAAGATCAACTGGATCTCCTACGACGACGGCTACTCGCCGCCGAAGACCGTGGAGCAGATCCGCAAGCTGATCGAGAGCGACGAGGTTTTCCTGGTGTTCAACGCGCTGGGCACGCCGACCCAGACCGCGGTGCAGAAGTATCACAACGCCAAGAAGGTGCCGCAGCTCTTCCTCGCCACCGGCGCCAGCAAGTGGAACGATCCGAAGGATTTCCCGTGGACCATGGGCTTCCAGCCGAGCTATCGCGTTGAGGCCCGGATCTTCGGCAAGTACATCCTCAAGACCAAGCCGGATGCCAAGGTCGTGATCTTCTATGCCAATGACGATTTCGGCAAGGACTACCTGGTCGGCTTGAAGGAGGTGCTCGACAAGTCGAGCGTCAAGATCGTCGCCGAGGAAAGCTACGAAACCACCGAGCCGTCGATCGATTCCCACATCGTCAAGCTGAAGGACACCGGCGCCGACGTGTTCGTCAACATCTCGACGCCGAAATTCGCCGCACAGGCGATCAAGAAGATCGCCGAGCTCGGCTGGAAGCCGATGCACGTGATGACCGACGTCTCGATCTCGATCGGCGCGGTCATGAAGCCCGCCGGCCTCGAAGCGTCCGAAGGCGTGCTGTCGGCCGGCTACCTCAAGGACGCCTCCGATCCGCAGTGGAAGAATGACGAGGGCATGAAGAAGTTCATGGCCTTCGCCGAGAAGTACATGCCGGGCGCCAATCTGTCGGACGCCAATCTGGTCTATGGCTACGCCGCGGCGCAGACCATGGTGCAGGTGCTGAAGCAGGCCGGCGACAATCTGACGCGTGAGAACGTGATGAAGCAGGCCGCCAGCCTGAAGGACTTCACGCCCGACACGCTGATCCCCGGCATCCGGATCAACACCAGCGCGACCGACTTCGCGCCGGTCGAGCAGCTCAAGATGATGCAGTTCAAGAACGGACAGTGGGAGCTGTTCGGCGACATCATCAGCGCCGAGACCGGCGGCTAGCGCCACGCCGGGACGGCCACATCAGCCATCGCGAAGCCGCCCATCCGGGCGGCTTCGTTGTTTCGGCGAGCACTCTCACCGTCACCCTGAGGAGCGCGCTCTTGCGCGCGTCTCGAAGGGTCGACGGCCCGGTCGGTGGCCGTGCATCCTTCGAGGCTCGCAAGAGCTCTCACCTCAGGATGACGGGACTGGCAGATGACTACCCCGGCAAAAAGATCGCAAACGGCTCGTCGATCGTGCGGCGCAGATGCTCGCGATAGAGGACAAAATTCGCATCGTCGGCCGACACCCGGCCGAGGCTCGGCTTGGGCACGTTCTTGATCGGCAGGAATGCGATCGGCGCGGCGACCGGCGTCAGCAGCGAGCCGCGGCCGGCGAGCAAGGTCGTGATGATGCCGTACATCTCACCGGAATTGCGCGGGCGCGAGACCGTGATCACGCGATGCTGGCCATGCCGGTTGGTCACGAGATAGACGAAGCCCGATTCATTGGGCACCGCCACCTCGCCATACTGCGTGTAATCAGCATCCTGCCGCTCGGCCTCGCGGAAGCCGAGCGATGACGCCGCATCGTCCCAGGCGATCT
This sequence comes from Bradyrhizobium sp. ma5, assembly GCF_042258955.1. Classification (NCBI taxonomy): domain Bacteria; kingdom Pseudomonadati; phylum Pseudomonadota; class Alphaproteobacteria; order Hyphomicrobiales; family Nitrobacteraceae; genus Bradyrhizobium; species Bradyrhizobium sp. ma5. Next base: position 488,866 of record NZ_CP170156.1, on the reverse strand, counting down.
CCGTCCGATAGGCATAGACCGCGCCCTGCTCGCCGAATGACGGGCGCACCGTGATGTAAGTCCCTTCGATCCGCGCCACCGAGCGGCGCGAATAGGATCCGAGGCTGTCGGGCGCGATTCCGCCATTGGCAGGCGCAGCCACCGTGATTGCCGCCGGCAGCTTGCGCAAGGACACACCGAGCGCCTGCTCGAGCCGCACGGTGGTCGCCAGCGTGAACGGACGGCGGCCGCCGAGCACCTTCTCCAATGTCGACAGGCTGAGCTTCGCCTGCTCGGCCAGCGTCTGCCGCGAGATGCGGCGGCGCGCGATTTCCTCGCGGATGGTCTCCGCGACCTGCCGGCTCTGCTCGGCGGAAAGCTGCTTGTCCGGCGTCGGCATCGTGATCCTGCGCTGATTCCCCATCAATCCGCGCAGTCTAGCAGACCGGACAATCCATCACAAAACCGCACAAAGCCGCCTCGGCCGGCGGCGGGCCGCGCCGGGCGGCGGCCAATCATTGCCGATCATTCTGCTCGCGCCAAAGCCGCCGCTCTCCATGATTGCGAAGCAGCGAAAGCCTCGCTCGGAGTGACGAAAATGACGATTTACGATGCATGTGAGAGCAGCCCGCAGATCCGCCTCTCGCGCCGGATGCGTATTGCGCTGTTCTTCCTGGTGGAAGGTGTCGCCGCGCTGGCGATCGGCTTCGCGGCGCTGTTCGTGAGTTTTGATCCGGTCTGGTCGGCCGAGTTACCGCAACAGGCGGTGCTGCGGCCGAGCGAAGCTCGTTCCGGCTCGCTGCTGTTCAAGACCGACGACGGCTACAGGGATGCGCTGAGACTCGGCATCGATGTCGACCTCACCGTGTCGGGCCCGACGGTCCGCGCCCGCGTCACGCAGATCTTCCGCAACCCGACCAAGGACTGGGTGGAAGCGACCTATGTCTATCCGCTGCCCGCGGGCGGGGCGGTCGACACGCTGAAGATGGTGGTCGGCGACCGCATCGTGGTCGGCGACATCAAGGAGCGGCAGCAGGCCCGCGCGATCTACGAGCAGGCCAAGCAGAATGGCCAGAAGGCCGCGCTCACCGAGCAGGAGCGGCCGAACATCTTCACCAACTCGGTGGCCAATATCGGCCCCGGCGAGACCGTGCTGGTGCAGATCGAGTATCAGGAGCCGGTGCAGCAGAACGGCAATGAGTTCTCGCTGCGGGTGCCGATGGTGGTCGGCCCGCGTTACAATCCGCGTCCGGTGGTGCAGAGCGTCGACCTCCGCGCCGATGGCAGCGGCTGGGGCGCCACCACGACCGATCCGGTGCCGGACCGCGATCGCATCGCCTCCGAAGTCCTCGATCCCGCGACGAATGCGCCGATCAATCCGACCAACATCACGGTGCACCTCAATGCCGGCTTCCCGCTCGGCGAGGTGAAAAGCCATTTCCACCAGGTCAGGATCGAGAGCCCCGACGGCACGACGCGCGTCGTCAAGCTCGCCGAAGGCCCGGTGCCCGCCGATCGCGATTTCGAACTGACCTGGAAGCCGGCCGCCGAGAAGGCGCCGTCGGTCGGGCTGTTCCGCGAGCATGTCGGCAATTCCGACTATCTGCTGGCCTTCGTGACCCCGCCATCGGTCGAGCAGGCGCAACAGAAGGCCCTGCCGCGCGAAGTGATCTTCGTGATCGACAATTCCGGCTCGATGGGCGGCACCTCGATCATCCAGGCGAAGGCGAGCCTCATCTACGCGCTCGGCCGCCTGCAACCGACTGATCGCTTCAACGTGATCCGCTTCGACGACACCATGGACGTGCTGTTCCCGACACCAGTCGCTGCAACCAGCGACAATCTCCGGAGCGCAACGTCGTTCGTCAGCGCGTTGCAGGCCCGCGGCGGCACCGAGATGGTGCCGGCGATACGAGCAGCGCTCTCCGACACCAACCATGACGACGCCGATCATGTTCGCCAAGTCGTGTTCCTGACCGACGGCGCGATCGGCAACGAGCAGCAATTGTTCGAGACCATCAGCGCGCTGCGCGGCCGCTCACGAATCTTCATGGTCGGCATCGGCTCGGCGCCGAACACCTATTTGATGATGCGCGCCGCCGAGCTCGGCCGCGGCACCTTCACCCATATCGGCTCGGTCGAGCAGGTCGACGAGCGGATGCGCGACCTGTTCGCCAAGCTGGAGAATCCCGCGGTGACCAACCTTGCCGCGAAATTCTCCGAGGCGACAGTCGACCTGACGCCGTCGGCACTGCCCGACGTCTATCGCGACGAGCCGCTCGTGCTGGCCGCGAAGCTCGACAAGCTCGCCGGCTCGGTCGAGATCAAGGGCCGCATCGGCGATCGTCCGTGGAGCGTGACGCTGCCGCTCGCGAATGCCGCCGAAGGCAAAGGCCTGTCGAAACTGTGGGCGCGCCGCAAGATCGCGGATGCCGAGGTTGCACGCACCACGCGGCAGGCGAACCCGGAGGATGCCGACAAGACCATTCTTGCGCTGGCGCTGGAGCATCAGCTTGTGACGCGGCTGACCAGCCTGGTTGCGGTCGACAAGACGCCGAGCCGTCCCGAAGGCGAGCCGCTCAGGCTCTCCGAACTGCCGCTCAACCTGCCCGCCGGCTGGGATTTCGCAAAGGTGTTCGGCGAGCGTCCGCGCCTGCCGGCTGCACCGACCGAGCGTCGCGCCGACGCCGGCGACGGCAAGGTGCAGTTCGCCGCGCTGAAGCGGTCACCGGTCGCGACGCAAGGTCCCGGCACGATCCAGCTGCCGAAGACCGCGACCGACGCCGAGCTGAAGATGATCGCAGGTGTGATCCTGCTCACGGTCAGCCTTCTGCTTCTGGTGTTCAACCGACGTCAGACGTTGTCCCACTGACGTCGGATGAAAGGAGGAGGTGCCCCCCGACCTTCTCTTTCAAGAGCGCGCGCGGCCTTCTCACCCGTCCCCCCGGGGGCCGCGCGCGCCACTCCTTCTTCGAGTGTCATTCCGGGGCGATGCGCAGCATCGAACCCGGAATCTCGAGATTCCGGGTTCGCTACGCGCCCCGGAATGACGGAAGGCTCAACAATGCGCCGCTTCATCCTCCCGCTCGCTTTCGCCCTCATCGGCCTGATCCTGTTCGGCCAGGGCGCCTATATCCACGCCAAAGCAGTGCTTGCGCAGGTGCTGCTGGAGCGCGCCTTCGCACAGAGCATCGCGACCGGACATCCCGTGAAGCCGTGGCGCTGGGCCGATACCTGGCCGGTGGCCAGGATCGAGGTGAAGCGTCTGCACGCCTCCACGATCGCGTTGGCCGGCAGCAGCGGCCAGGCGCTGGCGTTCGGTCCCGGCCATGTCGAAGAGACCGTCGGTGCCGGCGAACCGGGCGTCGCGGTCTATTCCGCGCATCGCGACACCCATTTCCGCTTTCTCAAGGACGTCACAATCGGTGACGAGATCGACGTCACGAGAAGCGACGGCAAGATTTTTCGCTACCGGGCCGATCGCAGCTCGGTCGTCCGCTTCGATCAATCGGGCATCGATCCGCTCACCAACCGGTATGAGCTGGTGCTGTCGACCTGCTGGCCGTTCGACGCGCTGACATCCGGGCCCGAGCGTTATCTGTTGCACGCGACCATGATTCAATCGGATTCGAGCCAATCCGACTCAGGTTCCTGATCCGCATCGATTTTGCGCCTGCCGGGATATTGCAAGCGTTGGCCTGACTTGCGCCAGCGTGAGTTGCTACCCCCTTCCATCGGCCATAAAAACAATGAAAAGTCGCGTTCTGCGGTGATCTGCCGTGGGCCAGAGGAAACAAGTAGAACAAGGATAAGGGCAGGCTCCATGGAAGCTTTCGTAGGCACCGCGTCACATCCGTCCCGCAAATGGGCACCGCCCGCCGACGCCAGCGACATCGTCAAGAGCATCCATGCGATGCTGCACCCGCGCAACATCGTGCTGGTCGGCGCCACCGACAAGCCCGGCAACTACGCCGAACGGATCTGGAACAACCTGATCAAATACGAATATGCCGGCGGCCTGTTTCCGATCAACGCCAAGCGCGAAACCATCTGGGGCGTCACCTGCTACAAGGATTTCGCCAGCCTTCCGGAAAAGCCCGACCATGTGCTGGTGCTGGTACCGGCGCGATTCGCCGTGCAAGTGATCCGCGACGCGGCCGCTGCCGGCGCCCGCTCGGCGACCATCGTCACCTCCGGCTTCAGCGAGCTGCAGGACGAGGAGAGCCAGCGGCTCGCGGTCGAGCTGAAGCAGGCGATCAAGGAGACCGGACTTGCCGTCACCGGTCCGAATTGCCTCGGCAATCTCAGCGCCGGCGAGAACCTGTTCACTAACATTGACGACCGCATCGTCACCATGGAGCCGGGCGCGGTGGCGATCGCCGGCCAATCCGGCGCGATCGTGATGGCGATCCGCCAGGCGCTGGAGGATCGCGGTGTCGGCGTCGGCTACATGGTCACCACCGGCAATGAATCCGGGCTCGAGACCCCGGACCTGATGAGCTATTTCGCTGCCGATCCGAGCATCCGCGTCATCGTGGTCTATCTCGAAGGCGTCAGGAACACAAAGGTGTTCCGCGAAGCCTGCAAGGCCGCGCGCGCTGCGGGCAAGCCGGTGATCGCGCTCAAGCTCGGCGCTTCCGAAGGCGGCCGCGCCGCTGCGATGGCGCATACCGGCGCGCTGGCCGGCTCGATCGAGACATTCGATGCGATCTCGACCCGCGAAGGCGTGATCCGGGTGCGCGGGCTGGATGAATTGATCGAAACCACCGAGTGCTTCGTCCATGCTGATCCACCGAAGGGCAACCGCCTCGCGGCGGTGTCGCTGTCGGGCGGCAAGCGCGGACTTCTGATCGACGCGTTCTATTCGGCCGGCCTGAATTTCGCGCCGCTGAGCCCGAACGCATCGGAGCAGCTGGCAAAGATGCTCGGGCCCGGCAGCATCGTCGGCAACCCGCTCGATGCCGGCTTCGCCGCGGTGGTCGATCCCTCCGTCTACATGAAATCGATCAAGATCATGATCGACGATCCCGACACCGACGTCGTCATCATCGACGCCGAGCTGCCGAAGGCGCCGCATGAGCTGCGCGAGCGCAATCTGAAGATCGTCAACGAGATGGCGGGCCAGGCCAACAAGCCCGTGATCTATATCAGCGCGATGTCGATCGGCTTCACCGAATTCACCAAGGGACTACGCAAGTCGCTGCCCGATATCGCCGTCATGCAGGGCCTCGACCGCGCGGTCGGCGCGATCAAGTCGCTGATCGAATACGCCGGTCTGCGCAAGGAGGTGCCCGACATCGTGTCGAGCTCGAAAGCGTCCGCACGCGCCGTGCTGGAGAAGACGCTGAAGGCCGCCAACGGCGCCGCCGCGCTCGACGAGGTCGCCTCGAAGCAGCTGCTCAAGGCCTATGGCATCCCGATCTCTAAGGAAGACGTCGCGCAGACCGCAGCGGAGGCGGTGAAGATCGCCAAGGCAATCGGCTTCCCGGTGGTCGCCAAAGTTGTCAGCCCCGACATCCTGCACAAGTCGGACATCGGCGGCGTGGTGCTGAACCTCGGCAATGCGGCCGAGGTGAAGAAGGCGTTCAACGACATCACCGCGCGGGTAAAGAAGCTGAAGGGCAAGCCGAAGCTCGAGGGCATCCTGATTGCGCAGCAGGTCAAGGCCGACCTCGAGCTCGTGGTGGGCGCCTCGCTCGATGCCGAGATGGGCCCCGTGGTGCTGTTCGGCACCGGCGGCGTCGATATCGAGCTGCTGAAGGACGTCGCCCTTGCCGGCGCGCCGCTCGACGCCACCGAGGCGAAAGAGCTGATCGCCAAGACCAAGGCCGGGGTCAAGCTGAAGGGTTACCGCGGCAAGCCGGCGCTGCACGAGCCATCGGCGGTGAAGGCGCTGGTCGGGCTCTCCAACCTGATGGCCGACGCCAATGGCCGCATCGCCTCGATCGACGTCAATCCGTTCCTGATCAACAGCAAGCTCGGCGTCGCCGTCGACGGCCTGATCGTGCTGAACAACGCCGCCGCGAACAAGGCAGCGGGGCATTAGGATCGTCATGCGCGGGCTTGACCCGCGCATCCATCTTCAGAAGCAAGTCATTTCCAGATGGATTGCCGGTCAAGCCCGGCAATGACAACCGTTGTCAGAAGCTCGCGCCCCACTGCCGCGCGGTCTGCATCACCCAGTCGCGATAGAGCATGAGCGGCGTCACCCCGGTGATGCCGCCGCAACCGGCGGTGCCGTTCGGGCCGGTGGACCAACTCACCACGCCGACGATGACAGGCCCGCCTTGTTTGTCCTCGAACACCGGCGCACCGGAATCGCCGGTGCAGGCGCCGAGCCCCTCGCGCACGCCGTGCCCGACCGGATCGACGAGACGGATCTGCAGCGTACCGGGCTTGCCGTTCGCAATCAGGCTGATGACACGGATGCTGCCGCCGCTCTTGCCGTCGCCGCGCACCGTGACGCCGACGCCGGCGATGGTGAAGCGGCCGCCGACCTGGACCGGAATGTCGGGTATGCCGAGCACGGCCGGCGCCTTGCCTGCAACCGGCAGCGCGAGTTGCAGCACCGCGACATCGGCGGTCGCGACATGATTGGTCATCGCCTGCATCCGAAAGCCGGGATGGATCGCAACCGTCTTGACGTCCTGCAGCTTCGGCTGCCGGTCCGGCCCATAATCGACGATCTTGTAGTCGGCACCGGGCTGCACGCAATGCGCCGCGGTCAGCACCACCTTCGGCGCGATCAGCGCGCCGGTGCAGAAATTGCCGCGCGAGCCGACGATGGTGACGACGGCGCGCGCGACGCCATCGGTCGACGGCGCGCCACCACCGACGATCGCGAAGGCCGGCGTTGCCATCAACAGGGTCAGAAAGACTGTCGCTCGAATCACGCTCGTCATGAAATCCTGTCGATTGGCATCTGATATGAGCACATCCGAGGCGCGGCATTGCGTCGCTCACACTCGGCCGAAGAACACGCAATCTTGTACAGAGCACCCGGGCGCGCATGCGTCAATTATCTAAATATCTAGACGTCGATCACTACGGCGTTGAAGTCACCGCGAGATTTCCCGCAGCCCCATGGTGCGCACGCGCTGCGTGTCGCCGCCTTGCCGCGATATCCGATACATCGTATCCTGCGTCGTGCTGCCAGCGCGACGTTCGAATGTGAACTGTATCTCTTGATCCCGCGCGTATCGGGGCCGTAATTTCGACCTGATAATAAATACAACCTCTGGCAGCATACCGCATACTTACCTTCATGACTTTCTGGATGCCGGTGCCGTTGACTTATAGACGGCTTTTCATCCGCCATTTCGTTGAGTTTCGAGGATAATCATGAGGATCGCGGTCGTCACGCCGATCAGGCTGTTCAGCGAGGGGCTCACCTCGAGTTTCCAGAACCACGCCGAGTTTGCCGTCGAGGCGGCGGTCGCCGATCTTGCCGGCCTGCGCGCGACCCTCGAGACCAACAGTGTGAGTGTCATTCTGATCGACGTCACACAGGGCATCGATCTTGACGAGGTGCGCGTGATTGCGAGCGAGCATGCGGAGATCGCGCTCGTGGCGCTCGGCCTCAACGAGGACCGGCGCGACGTGGTCCGCTGCGGCCGGGCCGGGTTTAGTGGCTACATTTCCCGGAATGCCAGCTTCGACGAGCTCTGCCGCGCACTGTCGGACGTGGCGTCAGGGCGGCTTGCCTGCAGCGCCGAGATTTCCGGCGGACTGCTGCGCGCGCTGTTTTGCATGGAGCGTCAGACGGATACGATCGATACCGACCAGGGCCTGACGCGCCGCGAAGGCGAGGTTCTCAAGCTCATCGGGCAAGGCATGTCGAACAAGGAGATCGCGCGCGATCTCAATCTCAGTCTTGCCACCGTCAAGCATCACGTCCATCACGTGCTGCAAAAGCTCGGCCTGCCGCGCCGGGCGCAGGCGATGCGGCGGGTGCGCGAAGCGCCGTGGCTGGCATCATCCGCGCCGGCTCTCGATCGCCGCCGCGAGCTCGACTGACCCCAGCGACCTGAATCCGTATTCGACGACCGCAGCGCGTGCACGCATTGGTGCGCAGATTCGGCGCGGCTTTGCGCGCATGCGGGCGCGTCACGCGGTGAGATCGATCCCGACTAAACCCTTTGATCGATCTTTCGAGGCGCAGGATCGATCTCGTGGATCGGTCGATCCGCATCATCGTCTCGATCCTTTCTGATCCACCGCGGTGAATAGGCCTTTCGCAGCACACCTGCCACAACAGCACCAACGCAGCGACATGCCGCTCTTTTCGCTCGCTGCGCGGTTGCAGATTGCCGTGGAAGACGGATCGACTGCACGAATTTCGCAGCAGACCGTCGAGGATCGATTTCATGAATCCAGTTGCCGACATCGCTGGTCTGACTGCCTTGTGGCAGAGAACGTCGGGTGGCGACCCCGCGGTGAAGATCGCGATCATCGACGGCCCCGTCGATCTCAATCATCCCTCGCTCAGGCAGGCCCGCGTCGCGATGGGCGGCGAGTTCGTCGCGCCGTCTTCATCGATGATCCAGTCCGAGCACGGCACGCACGTCACGAGCGTGCTGATGGGGACACCCGGCAGCCCGGTGCTCGGCGTCGCGCCGAACTGCAGCGCAACCGTGTTCTCGATCTATCGCGAGAATGCCGCCGGGCAGATCGAGCCGTCCTCGCAAAGCACATTGGCGCTCGCGATCAACCAGGCACTGGCCGTGGGCGCCGACATCATCAACATCAGCAGCGGCCAGCAATCCGCGACGGGACAGGCTGATCGCATTCTGGTCGACGCGGTGCGGGCCTGCGAACGCGCCGGCAAGCTGATCGTCGCCGCCGCCGGCAATGATGGCTGCCGCTGCGTCCAGGTGCCGGGCAGCCTCGCTTCGGTGCTTGCGGTCGGCGCGTGCGATCTGGCCGGCAACCCGCTGCCGTTCAGCAATTTCGGCGACGCCTATCTCGAGAACGGCATCCTGGCGCCGGGCGAGAACATCGCCGGCGCCTCGCCGGTCCGCAACGTCAGCCTGCGTTCCGGAACGAGTTACGCCGCGCCGATCGTCACCGGCGTCGTCGCGCTGCTGCTCTCATGCCTGCGCCAGAACGGACGCAAGGCCGATCCGCAAGCCGTCCGTGCCGCGCTGCTCGAAAGCGCAGGGCCCTGCCGCAACGACGGCAGCGCCTCGCGCTGCCTCGCCGGACGGCTCGATATTCCCGCGGCTGTCGCCGCCCTGCTTGGCGAGCAGGCGGACGCCGTCATGCCGTCGGGTGCCACGGCCGCGCCTCCCCGCTTCTGGGGAGTGTCCGCGCGCCCTTTCGTCCAACCGTCATCCGCCGCTCAGCCAACTGCAACCAGAGAGGGTTCCATGGGAGATCTATCAGCAATGTCTGCACCATCGGCTCCGCGCATATTCGGGCCGGACGGCTCGGTCCTACGAAACAGCGCCGGGATCATGCCAAGCGAGGCGCAACCCGCCGCGCCGGCGGCAGCTGCGGCCATGGCCGTCCCTGTTGATCACGGCGTCGTCGCCGCACCGATCGCAGCGCCCGCGCCTTATCCGTATCACGCGCCCCATGCGGGCGGCGACATGGTTTGGATACCGGCCCCGGCACCGCAGATGGTGATGCCGCCTATGATGATGCCGCAGATAGCGATGCCGACGGCCGGCATGATGCCGCAAACCTGGCTGCAGCCGCAGCAACTGCACGCGCTGATGCCGAGCAATGCGCTTCCCGTCGCAATGCCCCAGGCGCTGCCGATGTACGAGGCGCCCGCGGTTCGAGCCAGCGAGAAGAACTGCGGCTGTGGCGGCGGCATGCGTCCGCAGGGCGCGACGGCCGAGTCCACCGGTCAGCTCGCCTTCCCGATCGGCCGACTGTTCTACGATTTCGGCAAGGAAGCCCGCCTCGACTACTTCGTGCAGGCGATCGCCAACTGGCGCGACAGCCTGATCGGACGCGGCGATCCCGCGTTCGGACCGGAGCGCGATCACTCCGGCGATACCTCGGCGCCGTACAACCCGGCGATCATGGCGCGCTATCTGTTGAACCAGGCCGAAGGCGAGACCGCGACGCCGGCCGGCGCCGGCAACAACTTCCCCGACGCCGACGCCATCACCTGGACGATGACGATCGATTCGATCCCGATCTATGCGATCAAGCCGCTCGATGTGTTCGGTCTCGGGTTCTTCGCCGCGCTGATCCTGGCGCTCTGGCATCAGGAAGTCTCGCATGACGATCCCGCGACGACCCGCACCGTGGTGCTGGCGACGGCGGCCGCCGCCGGCGCTGACGCACGACCGATCACACCCCCCGCATTCCCGCCGCGCGGCGGCGTCGCGCGGGTCTCGATGGCCGGTTGGGTCGACAGCACCAACACGACCAAGCTCCTCAACGGCACGGTCGTTCCGACGCTGGTGACCGATTGGCGCGGCTTCTACCAGTGGGATCTCTACACGCTGTTTGGGCCCGACCCGACCACCTGGCCGGACGGCGCCGAGGGTTTCCTCGAGCGGATTTACAATGAATTCCGCAACGTCGGTCTTTCACCGCAGGATCGCGCACTGAACTACTCGGCGATGAATGCCTACAATACGCGGAAGATCTTCACCGACGTCGCCAAGAAGGGCTTGCGGCTCGACACCGTCGAGGTCGACCAGAGTCTGATCTGCCGTCCGGAATCGATCTGCCACGACGTGACCTACCGCTTCTTCAACCCGACGCAGGTCCTGACCCAGGCGCGCGAAGTCTATCAGTACACGATCGACGTGAGCGACGTGGTGCCGGTGGCGGTCGGACCGCTGCGGCAGTGGCAGGTCTATTGACGCGATTGCTCCTCTGCGTCCGGAGGAGATCAGAACGTGGCGCGAATTAGCGTCACGTGGTCCAGGGGATCGACGCGATGAGCGATCCCCTGGGCGACGTCCAGCGACGGCTGCCCCGGTCGGTGCCCACCTCCCGTAGTTGCCGTCAATTCAAACCGAAAGAAGGAGCTGAACATGTACGCAAGGAACGACTTTGAGACCTTCGGCAGCGTGCGTAGCCCGATCCAGTGTGAGGGCATCGAGCGCGGTCCGAAGCGGATTGCCGAAGTGGCGACCAACGGTTCGGTCAACCCGCAGGGCTGGCAGGACATCCTCGGTACGGCCGTGCAGGCGCTGCCGGGCGTCCTCGGTGCCTTCGGCATCTGATCGCCAAACTCGGGGCCCGGCGCTGTCGGGCCCCACCCATCCTCGAGGAGGCCGACATGATGCAGAAATCCACCGCCAGGAGCCCGCAGCAACAGCAGCAGAACGGTCGCCGGATCGAGCCCTCCGGAAAGATCGTCGTGTCGTCAGTCGTGACCCACGCCTCGCTGCTCGCCGCGATCAGCGACCGCAACCCGATCATCGCCAAACGCACCACATCCGACGAAGACAAATCCTGACGTCGTCGTCATCACCGAACCAATGGAGCCGATGCCATGGCAAGACCGCCCCGCAAATCCGGATCCGACAGCACAGCCTCCTCTCCGCCGCCGGCGGAAGCAGCATCCGCAGCGTCAAGCATTGCCGACGCGCGGCGCCCGTTGGAGGCAGCTGTTGTTGCCCGTCCGAAGATCGCCACCACGCCCGCCCCGCCGACAACGTCGGCCTACATGGCTCCGCCGCAGGGCCCCGGTGCTCCGCAGCAGATGCGCCATGATGGCTCGCCGCATTCGGAGGCGCGGCTCAACACCGCGATGAAGATCCTGCTCGATCCCGCAGCCCGCGCGTTGCCGAGCAAGGTCTATTCCGGACAGGCACGAAACTGGACCCGCAGACCGTAACCCGGCCTGCGCACTGAGCGGCGCTTCGATCCGCTACCCGGACATGCAACGGCCCGCCCGATCCGGCGGCGCGGCCGTTGCCGCTCGTCGGAGAAAGACATGGACCAGAACGGCAATCCCAACGGAAATCCCCCTGGCATCAATCTGCGCCGCGCCGCCTGCACATTCGTCGGCCTCGGGACACTCCTGTTTCTTGCGGCCGGCACCATGCGATGGGCCGGCGGCTGGATGTTCCTGCTCGAGATCACGATCGGCGGGCTGATCACCGAGGCATGGCTCGCAAGGCACGATCCGGGATTGCTGGCGGAGCGCCGCACCGCGCGCGGCCAGGCCGGGTGGGACCGCGTCATCACGACGATCATGCCGCTGTTGTGGCTGACATGGCTGCCGCTGATGGCGCTCGACGCGGTGCGCTACCAGACATCTTTCGTCCCGTTCTGGCTGCAGTGCACCGGCGCGGTGATGATCGCCGCCTCGTTCTACATCGTCTACCGGACCTACCGCGAAAACAGCTACGCCGCCCCGGTCGTGAAGATCCAGCGCGAGCGCGGGCATGCTGCGGTGACGACGGGGCCGTACGCCTATGTGCGGCATCCGATCTATGCCAGCGGCCTGTTGACCTATGTCGGCACCCCGCTGCTGCTCGGATCCTGGTATGGCCTTGGCATCGTGCCTGTCATGGCGGCGCTGCTCGGCTTGCGGTCGATGATGGAGGAGCGGATGCTCGCCGCCGAACTCGACGGCTACGCCGAATATCTCGGCCGCGTGCGTTACCGCCTGGTTCCGATGGTCTGGTGAGCCCGTTCCGTATGGCGGAGTTTGCCGCAAACTGGCGGCTTGCCTGATCGGCGGCAATTCCAATAAAGAAGGCTGAACGCGCGTTTCCCTGTCTTCGGCCAAAACGGCCGGGCGACCCGAGGCGAAGCCGCCGCTTTGCAACGGGCAGGACTTTGATGATCGAGGCAGTGATCTGGGATTTCGGCGGCGTCTTGACCACCTCGCCGTTCGAGGCCTTCGCGCGCTACGAGACCGAGCGCGGCCTGCCCGTCGACATCATCCGCCGCACCAACGCCGCCAGCCACCTGGAAAACGCCTGGGCCAAGTTCGAGCGCGCCGAGATCGGTATCGATGCGTTCGACGAGTTGTTTGCCACTGAATCGAAGGCGCTCGGCGCCGAGGTGCGCGGCAAGGACGTGCTGCCGCTGCTCTCCGGCGACCTCCGCCCCGAAATGGTCGAGGCGCTGAAGCGCATCAAGGCGAAATTCAAGACCGGCTGCATCACCAACAATCTGCCGTCGAACGCAATCGGCAGCCATAGCGGACGCACGCTCTATGTCGCGGAAGTCATGGCGCTGTTCGACCATGTCATCGAGTCCGCGAAGATCGGCCTGCGCAAGCCCGATCCGCGCATCTACCAGATGATGGTGGAGACGCTGCAGGTGAACCCGAAGACCTGCGTCTATCTCGACGATCTCGGCGTCAACCTGAAGCCGGCGCGCGAGATGGGCATGACCACGATCAAGGTCGCGAACGCCGCACAGGCGATCTCCGAGCTCGAAGCCGCGACCGGGCTCACGCTGAGGTGAAGCGACCCCGCCGCATATTCACTCCACATTCAGGCGGCAATCTCTAATTCTCAGCCTCCCCTTGGGTCGCGGCGCGACCGTGAAATCGCACCGTGATCCCATTCCTGGTCTGAGCATGACGTTCCGGAAAAGCCGACATCGCTTCTCCGGATCATGCCTGCGGAGGCACATCCCATGAAACGTCTCGTCGTCGCCTTGGTCTCGGCTGGTTCGCTGCTGGTCTCGGTCGCAGCGTTCGCTCAATCAACCTCAACCCCCGCACCGGCAGCAGCGCCGGCGGCGGCTCCGGCGCAAGAGAGCACGTCGGCGGCGGTGCCCGTGCCTGGCGCGAAGCGCGCGGCCTGCCAGAGCGCGGCGAAGGCGCTGAAGGGTCAGGATCGGCACGATCAGATGCAGCTCTGCATGGCGCAGGCGCATCTCGACTGCCTGAAGCAGGCGATCGACCAGAAGATCACAGGCCCGCAGCGCAAGGATTTCGTGAAGAGCTGCGCGGGCTAGAGGCGCCGCCTCCTCCGTATTGCGCTCGGCGGAAATACCCCGGAACCATGCGCTAACTCCATGCCTTTGCGGGCCAAACGAGCCTTGTGCTTTGCCCGCAACGGGAGCAGAACAGGTCCGAGTTCAAGGCAAATTCGGAGCTGATCCTCGTGGCTGACACCAGGCCCACCGCCTCGATCGAGGCCGTGGAAAGCGGCCTCGCCGCGCAAGGCTATATTGCGAGCCGGCAGATCGCGACCGCGGTTTATCTGTCGCAGCAGATCGAGAAGCCGATCCTGGTCGAAGGCCCTGCCGGCGTCGGCAAGACCGAGCTTGCGAAGGCGATCGCCGCCTGGCGCGGCCTGAAGATGATCCGCCTGCAGTGCTATGAGGGCCTCGACGAGGCCAAGGCGCTGTACGAGTGGAAATACGCCAAGCAGCTGCTCTACACCCAGATCCTGAAGGACAAGCTCGGCGAGGTGCTCGGCGGCGCGCAGACGCTGGCCGCCGCGCTCGACCAGCTCCACACTTTCGGCGACGTGTTCTTCTCCAAGGAATTCGTCGAGCCGCGGCCGCTGTTGCAGGCGCTGGAGCAGCCGGCCGGCTGCGTGCTCCTGATCGACGAGATCGACAAGTCGGATGCCGAATTCGAATCGCTGCTGCTGGAAATCCTCTCGGACTTCCAGGTCACGATCCCCGAGCTCGGCACCGTCTCCGCGGTGGCGCCGCCGACCGTGATCCTGACCTCGAACAGCGAACGTGATCTCGGCGATGCCTTGAAGCGGCGCTGCCTGCATCTGCATATCGGCTTCCCCGAGCAGAGGTTGGAAGAGCGCATCGTCGAGAGCCGGGTGCCCGGCATCTCGCAGACATTGCGCAAGCAGATGGTCGGCTTCATCCACGAGATCCGCTCGCTGGACCTGAAGAAGCTGCCCTCGGTCAGCGAGGCGATCGACTGGGCGCGCGTGCTGGTGCTGCTGCAGGCGAGCGAGCTCGACACCGAGATCGTCAAGGACACGCTCAACGTGCTCCTGAAATACGAGGCCGACATCGAGGCCGCGACGCCGCAGATCTCAAGCTTCATCGCCAAGGCGTCGCGCCAAGGCGTGTTCAGCTAGACCAAGATGCGCGAGAACCTGCATCGCTTCTTTCGTGCGGCGCGGGGAGCCGGGGTCCGGGTCTCGCCCGCCGAAAGCATCGATGCGATGCGGGCGGTCGCCCAGGTCGGCTTTGCCGACCGCGACATCCTGCGCGACACGTTCCTGCTGACGCTTGCCAAGACGCAGGACGAGAAGCGCTCGCTCGGCGAATGCTTTGATCTGTTCTTCAGCCAGCCCGAGCCGCAGCAGGAGAGCGCCGAGCAGGACAAGACCGACGACAACAACGAATCCGCCGCCAACCCGTCGGCCGATGAGCACGGCGATACGGCGGGCGGCGCTGCCAATGAGAATGTCGGGCCGCTGGCGCAGATGCTGCTGTCGCAGGATCGCGCCGCGATATCGACGGCGATCGCCAACGCTTCCGGCGCCGCCTCGCTACCCGACATCCGCTACTTCACCCAGCGCGGCATCTTCCAGACCCGCATCCTCGATGCAATGGGCATCCAGCGCCTGCGCGACGACATCGACGAACAGACCACGCGCAATCCGGCGCTTGCCGAGCGGCTGCAGGAGGCGCTCAACGGCCTGCGCGGCACGGTTCGCGACACGGTCTCGCAAGCCCTGCTGCTCTACGGACGCGAAGAGACCGAAAACCTGCGCAACGAGATCCTGCGCAACGCGCCGCTAGCGCGGATCGAGCCGCGCCAGGTCGAGCAGATGCGTGCGCTGATCCGACAGATCGCACGCCGGCTGCGCGAGCGCTATTCCAAGCCGCGCAAGCGTCAACGCCGCGGCCATCTCGACGTCCGCCGCACGCTGCGGCGGAATGCGGCCTGGGGCGGCGTGCCGTTCCTCACCGCGTGGAAGCGCAAGCATCGCGACCGGCCGAAGATCATAGCCCTCTGCGACGTCTCGGGATCGGTCGCCCGCGTCTCGGACTTCTTCCTGCTCCTGATCCACAGCCTGCACGAGGTGGTCGACGACGTCCGCTCGTTCGCCTTCTCGGGCCACCTGATCGAGGTCAGCGACATCCTGGAATCCAATTCACCGGAAGAAGCGATGAAGGAGATCATGTCCAAGGTCGGCTTCGGCTCGTCCGATTACGGCAATTCCTTCGCCGATTTCGAGGACAATTGGATGAGCGCGATCACGCCGCAGACCACGGTGATCGTGCTCGGCGACGCCCGCAGCAACAATCTCGATCCGCGCGCCGACATCCTGCGCCGCATCGGCGAGCGTTCAAAGCGACTGGTATGGCTCAACCCTGAAGGCCGCATGGTCTGGGGCTTTGGCGATTCCGAGATGCCTCGCTACGCGACCTTCTGCACCGTGGTGCGACAGTGCGCGACCGCGCAGCAGCTCGAGCGCGCCGTCTCCGACATCGTGGCGACGTATCAATAGATCGCCAGCGCTTTAGAGCGTTTTCGAGTGAAGTGGACACCGGTTCGCGTGAAGAAAACGCGTCAAACAAAAATCTAGAGGCGAAGCGAGTCGCTGTGAAACAGCCATGCGACGAGCGCGACCAGCGTCAGCGCGATCGAGGCAGAGATGCTGACGAGCTTGATCGTCGTGATCGCCTTCAGCATCGAGACGGCCCGTGCCGCCGCATGCGGATCGCCGTGCAGCAACAGCCAGGCCAGCAAGCAATCCTCGATCAGATCGCTCAGCAGATACACCGCCGGCACGACCAGGCCGAGCCACGCTGCAGTCGGATAGATCTGGTTCAGCCAGAATGATGACGCCGCGCCCATCGCGCCCGCCAGCGCCAGCATGACGACGAGATCGAGCGGAAACAGGATCGGGAAGACATACTTCATCCGCAGATCGGATTGCACCAGCTCGCCGAGCTGATCGCCGGTGTAGCTCAGCGTCTTCTCCGGAAAGCGGGTCCGGAATCTGCCCACGAAAACGCGATCGGAATAGCTGCCGACCCACCAGAACAGTCCGAACGCACTCACCACCAATCCCGCGAGAATGACCGTCACGAGAGCTTGGTGGCTCATGCCGATCCGTTCCGGTCCAGGCTGAGGAAGCTGCGAAAGGCGGCAGGCAAGATGATCGCGCGCACCGGCGAAATCCCTGAAGGCCAGAAAAATATCGACGGAATATCGCAATGACTGCCGTTGAGATTCCCACCTTTTCCAAGGTGTTGCAATTGAATTCTGCGGATCGTCGTGTCGTGCGAGCACACGGGCCCGATGCCGGCCGCAGGCTCCAGAACGACTGTCGGCATTCATGCCGCGTACATAGAACCGTCTTCAATTGAAGATTGAATCTTCCCCGTGTCCTGCCGTACATAGAGATCACGAATTTTCACGGCGGCCGCGGGGGCAACGGATGCCGAAGGATATTGTGATTTGTTGCGACGGCACCGGCAACGAGATCGGCGCCAATATTTCCAACGTCCTGAAGCTGTTTCGCGTCGCCGACAAGGACGACCGGCAGCGCATCTACTATCATCCGGGTCTCGGCACGATCGGCCTCCAGAACAGCTGGGGCCGCTTCAAGCAGGAAGTACGCGGCCTGTTCGGGCTGGCCTTCGGCGCCGGTCTCGACGAGGACACGCTCGGCGCCTACCGGTTTTTGTGCCGGCTCTGGGAGCCCGGCGACCGGGTCTGGATGTTCGGCTTCAGCCGCGGCGCCTATACCGTGCGCACGCTGGCGGCCTTCGTTCATGTGATGGGCCTCCTGCCGGTCGACCAGCTCGATATCGCGGACTACGCGTTCAACACCTACAAGAAAGCCAGCTCCGACTCCCAGAAATCGGACGGCACGTTCGACGATGCCCCGCTGAAGGAAGCCTGGCACTTCAGCCAGATCGCCGGCGGGCGCAACATCGACATCGAGTTCGTCGGGGTCTGGGATACCGTGGCCTCGATCATCGTGCCGCGGCAGGACAACTTCCTGTTCGATCTCCAGACGCTGCTGTTTACCCGCACCAACTTCATTGTCAGGCGATTTCGCCAGACGATCTCGATCGACGAACGCAGGCGCATGTTCCGCCTCAACCGCTGGATCGAACCGCAGAAGTTCCGCTCCGATCCGTTCGATCCGGCGACCGATGTGGAGCAGGACATTCGCCAGGCCTGGTTCGCCGGCGTGCACTCCGACGTCGGCGGCGGCTATCCCGAGGACCAGAGCGGGCCGTCAAAATTTCCGCTGATCTGGATGCTCGAGCAGGCCAGGTCCGCCGGGCTGCACATGGATCAGGCGCTGATCGATCATCTCGCCTGGGGCATGCTGCTGCCGCCGCACAAGCACGACTTCGTGCCGCCGAGCGCGACGGCTCCGTTGCACAATTCGCTGACCGCCGCCTGGGAAATCCTGGAATGGATTCCAAAGAGCGACAAATGGAAGGAATGGCCGGAGCGGAAGTCCTTCCTCGGCTTCTACCTGCCGCGCGGCGAGCCGCGGCCAATTCCGGAAGGTGCGACCATCCATAGCTCGGTGGTTGAGCGGATGGACAAGGATCCGACCTACCAGCCGATCAACCTGCCGAAAACCTACAAGGTCGAACCAATGACGCCACCACCGGCGCCGCCCGCTCCGACGGGCTGAAGGCCTCAAGCATGATTTAGCCGCGAAGGCGACCTGCTCCCTCTCCCGCTTGCGGGGGAGGGCTGGGGTGGGGTGTCCCTCAGCGAGTCACATTGTGGAAAGAGCCCCCACCCGTATCGCATCTTCGATGCGATACGACCTCCCCCGCAAGCGGGAGAGGTGCAGCGAGTTTGCGGTTAGATCAATCCAATCAACTTCATTTCAGGCGTCGATCGCGTCCTTGATCCGCTTGCGGCTGAGCGGCAGGTCGCGCAGCCGCTTGCCGGTCGCGCGCGCAATGGCATTGGCGAGCGACGCAGCGGCCGGGCCCTGCCCGGTCTCGCCGCTGCCGAGGAACGGCTGGCCCGGGCGGTTGATGATGTGGACGGCGATGCTGTCGGGCACGGCATTGAAGCGCAGGATCGGGTAGGTCTGCCAGTCGATGCTGGTGATCCTTGCTTCATCGAAGGTGACGCTCTCATAGAGCGTCCAGCTCGCCGACTGCACGATCGCGCCCTCGACCTGATTGGCGATGCCGTCCGGATTGACGACCTGGCCGGCATCGACAGCAGCGACCGCGCGCACCAGGCGAGCCCGGCCGGTCTCGCGATCAACCTCCACCTCGGTCGCAATGGCGCAATAGGCGGCGAGGTTCTTGTAGCGCGCGAATGCGAAGCCATAGCCGCGATTCTGCGGCGCTCTCTCGCCGGGCCTCCAGCCGAATTCCTGGGCGGCCTTCTCGACCACCGCGCGGCCGCGCGCATCGTCGAGATGCTTGAGGCGAAACACGACCGGATCGGCGCCGGCGAGATCGGCCAGCTCGTCCATAAAACTCTCGATCGAAAACACATTGTGATAGGCGCCGAGCGCGCGCATCGCCGATATCCGCAGCGGCATCGCGGGAATGAAGTGATGCATCACATGCGCGTTCGGGAAATTGTAGATCGGGATCGCGTTGCGATCGCCGCCGCCTTCCGGCAGCGGCAAAGGTTTGGGCGCAGGCACCGCGAACGAGCGCGCGATGTGCTGGGCCGCAAGCAGCGAGCCAGCGCCGCCGGGCCGCATCGAATGCGTGTTGCTCCACACCGCAAAATTCCAGTCGGCGATCCTGCCGTCGGCCGTGAGCGAGGCGCTCAGCCTGGTCACCATCGCGGGGCCATACGGCTCCCAGCCGTGCTCCTGCTCGCGCATCCACTGCACCCGGACCGGGCGCCCGGGCAGCGCACGGGCAATCAGCGCGGCGTCCGCCGCGGCATCGTCGGCGCCGTTATGGCCGTAGCATCCGGAGCCCTCGACATGGATCAGGCGGACGCTGGCCGGCGGCATGCCGAGCATTTCGGCGATGGCCTGCCGGTCGGGGTAGACGCCTTGGGTGTGCGTCCACACCGTCATCGCGCCATCGACGAACTGCGCGACCGCGCAGGACGGTCCGATCGAGCCATGCGACTGATACGGCCGCGTATAGGTCGCTTCGAGCGATCGCGTGCCGCTCACCGCGGGATCGGAGCGCTCGAAGATTGCAAAGTCCTGCGACGGCAGCGCGGTCAGCACATTTGCCAGATCCCGCTGGTTCGGCAGCTTCGCACTCTCCCGCCATTTCGCCGCGGCTGACAGCGCGTGCATGGCCTTGACCGCGGCAAACTCCCTCTCCGCCACCACGGCGAGGAAATTGCCGTCGCGCACGATTCCGATCACACCGGGCATCTTCTCGATCGCGGCCGTATCGCATTCGATCAGCTGCGCGCCGTAGCTCGGCGGGCGCACCACGCGCGCATGCACCATGCCGGGAAGCCGCATCTCCTGCACATAGGCGGCGCCGCCGGTAACCTTGGCCGGAATATCGACGCGCGGCACCGGCTGGCCCATCACTGTGAAACTCGCCGGATCCTTCAGGCGCGATGGCGGCTGCGCCTGGACATGCAGCATGTCGGAGGCGACGAGCTCACCATAACCCAGACGCCGGCCGTCGGGGGCGATCACCGTCGCATTCTCGGTCCGCAAACTATCGGGCGGCAGGTCGAGCCGCCTGGCCGCTTCCGCAACCAGCAGCGCACGCGCCTGCGCCGCGGCATGCAGGATCGCGGTGCCGCTGTCCTGCATCGAATGGCTACCGGAGGTGTAGCCTTCGTTCGCCGTGAGTTTCGTATCGGCCGTGATCACCTTCAGCGCCTCGAAGGGAATATCGAGCTGCTCGGCCGCGATCTGCTGGAACGCAGTCCGGAAGCCCTGGCCGAGCTCGGCCTTGCCCGTGAAGGCCGTGATCCGGCCATCGGCATCGATCCGGATCCAGGAATCCAGATTGGGCGAGGTCGCGAGACTACCTGGCAGCTTCGGGCCTTGAGTCTTCTGCTCCTGCGCCACTGCATGGCGGAACGAGAAGCTGACGATCAGCGCGCCGCTGCCAGCCAGCACGCTGCGGCGATCGAGCACCACCGGCGCGGTCATCGGACGCTCCTGTCGCTTGCGGCGTCGGCCGTATCCATCAGCCTCGCGGCGCGATGCACCGCGCGGAGAATGCGCATGTGGGTGCCGCAGCGGCAGAGATTGGGCTCCAGCTCGGCGCGGATCTGTGCATCTGATGGTTTCGGGTTGCGCATCAGGAGCGCCTGCGCGCGCATCATCATCCCGGCGATGCAGTAGCCGCACTGCGCCGCCTGCTCCTCGATGAAGGCGCGCTGGATCGGCGCCGGTGCCGTCACCGTGCCGAGCCCTTCGAGCGTCGTCACCTGCTTGCCTTCGACGAGCAGCAGCGGCGTGACGCAGGACAGCACTGCCTTGCCGTCGACGATCACGGTGCAGGCGCCGCATTGCCCGAGCCCGCAGCCGAACTTGGCGGCATTGAGTGCGAGATCGTTGCGCAGCACGTAGAGCAGCGGCGTATCCGGATCGGCATCAACCTGATGATCCCGGCCATTGACCTTCAATGTCGTCATGGCGTGCCTCGCTGTCTGGAGTCCGCAGGCGCGTCGCGCGCCGCAAGCGACGTGGCCTGCACCGCGCGCGCCTCGCGCACGGCCTTGTCGAGATCGTTCCACGCCGGCTGCTTGCCGAAGCGGACACGCAGATAGTTCGCGAGCGCGATCATCTGCGCGTCGTCGATGCTGGCCGCGAAGCCCGGCATGATCGGGCTGCGCTCGCCCGCGATGGCACCGATGCCCGCCAGCACGATGTTGACGAGATTGCGCGGATCGGGGCTCGCAATCGCCGTGCTGAGTCCGAGATTGACGCCGCCATAGGGCAGCGCCCGATTGCCTTCATGGCAGGCTGCGCAGGCCGCAGCATAGATCGCCGCGCCCGCGGCGTTGGCTTGCGCTGCGTCCAGTGATGCCGATTGCGCCACGGCATCAGCGGGCTGCTTGCGATCCGGCACCGGCGCACCCGAGATATCGGCCATGTATACGGCGATGGCGCGCACGTCGCTGTCGGCGACATCAGCCAGATTGCCGACCACTTCAGCCATCGGCCCGCGTGCGGTGCCGTGATCGCTGTGCCAGCCGCGGCGCAGATAGGCGTACAAGGCGTCAGCCGTCCACCGCACCGGGGCGTGCGAGGCGTCGTTCAGCGCATTGGCGTGCCAATTGTCGACGTCGCCGCCGGAGAACTGCGCATTCACCCGCTCGGCGCCGAGCGCGTTGCGCGGCGTGTGGCAGGCGCCGCAATGCGCGAGCCCCTCGACCAGATAGGCACCGCGGTTCCACTCGGCGCCCTTCGCCGGATCGGAAGGAACGTCGCCGCTGCGCAAATACAACAACTTCCACCCGGCAATCAGCGGCCGATGGTTCAACGGAAACGCCAGCTGATTCGCCGGCGGCGACGCATGCACCGGCTGTCGCGTCATCAGGAACGCGTAGAGCGCCCGGTCGTCCGCATCGGAGACATTGGTGAAATGGTCATAGGGAAAGGTCGGGTAGAGATGCCGGCCGTCGCGGGCGACGCCCGAGCGCATCGCGCGGACGAACGCCTCCTCCGGCCAGCCACCGATGCCGGTCTCGCCGTCCGGCGTGATGTTCGACGAGAAGATGGTGCCGAACGGCGTCGGAACCGGAAGCCCGCCGGCATAGTTCCCACCGCCCTGCACGGTATGACAGGTGTTGCAATTGCCGATCGCCGCGAGATCACGGCCGCGCTTGACGATGTCGGGATCGAAAGTGTCCGGCCGGGGCGGCGCAATGGCCGCGATCTGCGGCCGCCAGGCGATCGCAGCGCCCACGGCTGCGCCGGCGACCAGCACGATCGCAGCAATGCCTGTGATGATCCGCAGTTGGCCGGCCATGCGTGAATTGAGTTTGTTGTTGGGACGTGTATTAACACGTTTCGTTCCGGTATCGTTCGGCCAGAAGACCTCGATCACCGCCTGTTGACCCCAGGGAAATCCGGGGGAATCCCCAAGGGATCAAGCAAGGGATCATGACCGCCCAGCCCGCCCTCGATCATGCATCCGCTCCGCCCCGCGACGCGCGATCCGTGCTCAGTTCCGTGTTCGGCCTGTCGGGCTTCCGCGGCGCGCAGGAAAAGATCGTCCGCCACGTCACCGATGGTGGCAATTGCCTGGTGCTGATGCCGACGGGCGGTGGCAAGTCGCTGTGCTACCAGCTGCCGTCGCTGCTGCGCGATGGCTGCGGCATCGTGGTGTCGCCCTTGATCGCGCTGATGCGTGACCAGGTCGCGGGTCTCACCGAGGCCGGCGTCAACGCTGCGGTTTTGAATTCGACGCTGTCCTATCAGGAAGCCTCCGAGGTCGAGCGGCGGCTGCTCGCCGGCGATCTCGATTTGCTCTATGTCGCGCCGGAACGGCTGCTGACGCCGCGCTGCCTCAATCTGCTCAGCCAGGCGCAGATCGCACTGTTTGCGATCGACGAGGCGCATTGCGTCTCGCAATGGGGTCACGACTTCCGCCCCGAATATATCGGCTTGTCCGCACTCGCCGAGCGCTTCCCCAAGGTGCCGCGCATCGCGCTGACGGCGACCGCGGACGCGCTGACGCGCAAGGAGATCGCCGAGCGGCTGTCACTCACCGACGCGCCGGAGTTCGTCGCAAGCTTCGATCGCCCCAACATCCGCTACGAGATCGTCGACAAGCAGAACGCCACTACGCAACTGAAGAACTTCATCAAGGAGCGGCATGCCGGCGACGCCGGCGTGGTCTATTGCCTGTCACGCGCCAAGGTCGAGGACGTTGCCGCATCGCTCAGCGAGGCCGGCATTCCCGCGCTGCCCTATCACGCCGGGCTCGACGCCGGCGTGCGCGCCCGGAATCAGGACCGCTTCCTCAACGAGGACGGCATCGTGATTGTCGCCACGATCGCGTTCGGCATGGGCATCGACAAGCCCGACGTGCGCTTCGTCGCGCATCTCGATTTGCCGAAGAGCATCGAGGCCTATTACCAGGAGACCGGACGCGCCGGCCGTGACGGCAAGCCGTCGGCCGCCTGGATGGCTTACGGCCTCTCCGACATCGTGCAGCAGCGCCGCATGATCGACGAATCGACCGGCTCCGACGCCTTCAAGCGTGTCTCGATCGGCAAGCTCGATGCGCTGGTTGCGCTCGCCGAGACCGTGCATTGCCGGCGGCAGCGCCTGCTCGGCTATTTCGGCGAGACCCGCACCGACGAAAGCTGCGGCAATTGCGACAACTGCCTGACGCCGCCGCGGGTCCGCGACGGCAAGGTGCTCGCGCAGAAGCTGTTGTCCTGCGCCTATCGCACCGGGCAACGGTTTGGCGCCATGCACCTGATCGACGTGCTGGTTGGGCGGCTGACCGAACGCGTCAAGCAGTTCAACCACGACCAATTGTCGGTGTTCGGCATCGGCCGCGAGCTCAACGAGAAGCAGTGGCGCGCGGTGCTGCGCCAGCTGGTGGCGATGGGCCATCTGCGCGCCGACAGCGACGCCTTCGGCGCGCTGAAGCTGACCGATAGCGCCCGCGGCGTCTTGAAAGGCGAGACCGCGGTGATGCTGCGCGAGCAGCCGGAAGGCGCGCGCAACCGCGCGGTCCGCGGCAAGTCGCGCCGTGGCGAACTCGCGCCCGCGGCCGACAGCCCCGGCGGGATCGCCAGCCCAGCGCTGCATGCGGCGCTACGCGCCTGGCGTTCGGAGGTCGCGCGGCAGCGCGGCGTGCCGGCCTATGTGGTGCTGCACGATTCGACCATCGACGGTATCGCCGCGATGCGTCCGGATACGCTGGGCGAACTGCGCAACATCGCCGGGATCGGCGACAAGAAGCTCGAGCATTACGGCGCCGAGCTGATCCGGATCGTGAAGTCGAACGACGACTGAACAGTCGGCCTTGGCGACTGCCTCGCCTCGGTGACGACAACGTGACACCGGCGCAAGGCCGCCGCGCTTTGTCTCGTTGACGGCAGCCAGGCACCCGCTCATCCTGACCGCGTTTCCTTAACTCATCCACCAGAGGAGCCGAGCATGAGCAGCAAGCCGACGATCGTTCTGGTTCACGGATTCTGGGGAGGTGCGGCGCACTGGAGCAAGGTGATCGTCGCGCTCGCGCGCAAGGGGCACACTGGCCTGCAAGCGGTCGAGATGCCGCTGACCTCACTCGCCGACGACGCCGATCGCCTGCGCAAGATGGTCAAGCAGCAGAGCGGTCCGGTGCTGCTGGTCGGCCATTCCTACGGCGGCGCCGTCATCACCGAGGCCGGCGACCTGCCCAATGTCGCTGGCCTCGTCTATATCGCGGCCTTCGCGCCCGACGCCGGCGAGAGCCCCGGGGGCATCAGCCAGGCGCTTCCGCCGGCTGCGATCGCCAATCTTGCGCCCGACAGCGACGGCTATCTCTGGATCAAGCCCGACAAATTCCACGAGAGCTTCTGCCAGGACCTGCCTGCCGATGAAGCGCTGGTGATGGCGGTCACCCAGAAGGCGCCGCTTGCCAGCACCTTCGGAAACAACATCACCGCGCCGGCCTGGCGCAAGAAACCGGTCTGGTACCAGATTTCGAGCGAAGACCGGATGATCAACCCCGACAATCAGAAGCGGATGTCGGAGCGGATGAAGCCCCGCAAGATCATCACGCTCGCTGCCGGCCACGCTTCGCTGGCCTCGAAGCCTGTCGAGGTGACCGCCTTCATCGACGAGGCCGCGACGAGTCTCGCCTGATGCAGCGCCCGGATACCGCAGCCCTCGGCGCCGCGGCATAGGAGCCATACCCGGCGCGGCAGCGCATGCGCTTGCGGGCCGCGCCGCCCTCGCCCTAATCTTTCGGTCGTCGCGTCCAACGAGGCGTGACCAAGACTTAACGACAAGAGATAGGGAAGAGACGGGCCATGGCTCAGGAGAGCACCGCGCGCAAGGCTGCGCGCCCTGCCGAAACTGGAACGTTCGACGCCGTCGTGATCGGCGCAGGGTTCGCCGGCCTGTACATGCTGCATCGGCTGCGCGGGCTCGGCTTCACCGCGCGGGTCTATGAGGCCGGCGGTGGCGTCGGCGGCACCTGGTACTGGAACCGCTATCCCGGCGCGCGCTGCGACGTCGAGAGCCTGCAATACTCTTTCTCGTTCTCCGAGGAACTCGACCAGGACTGGAGCTGGTCGGAGAAATATTCTCCGCAGCCCGAAATTCTCGCTTACGCCAACCACGTCGCCGACCGCTTCGACCTGCGCGGCCAGATCGTGTTCGACACCCGCGTCACCGCGGCAACCTTCGACGAGAAAGCAGGCAGCTGGCTGATCGAGACCGATCGCGGCGACAAGGTCACTGCCAAATTCTGCATCATGGCGGTCGGCTGCCTGTCGGCGCCGAACCGCCCTGCTTTCCCCGGAATGGCGGATTTCCGCGGGCCGATCTATCACACCGGCGAATGGCCGCATGAGGGTGTCGACTTCACCGGCCTGCGCGTCGGCGTCATCGGCACCGGCTCGTCCGCGATCCAGTCAATCCCGATCATCGCGCAGCAGGCGTCGGAGCTCACCGTGTTCCAGCGCACCGCGACCTGGTCGGTCCCGGCGTGGAACGAGCGGCTGTCGGCGGAATATCTGAAGGAAGCCAAGGCGCATTATCCGGAGCTGCGTGCGAAGGCGCGTGCGCGCCCGACCGGGTTCTACTTCCTGTTCAACGCCCAGCCCGCATTGCAGGCAAGCGAGCACGAACGCGAGCGCCTCTATGAGGAAGCCTGGCAACGCGGCGGCCTGCCCTTCCTCGGCGCGTTCGGCGACCTCTTGTTCGAGAAGGCCGCCAACGACACCATCGCCGATTTCGCGCGCGAGAAGATCCGCGGCATCGTCAAGGATCCTGCCACCGCCGAGCTGCTGTCCCCTCGAAACGTGTTCGGCTGCAAGCGGCTCTGCGTCGATACCAACTACTTCGAGACCTACAATCTGCCGCATGTGAAGCTGGTCGACGTGTCGAAGACACCGATCGAGCGGTTCACCACCGAGGGCATCGTGGTCGACGGCACCGAATACAAATTCGATGCGATCGTCTCCGCCACCGGCTTTGCCGCCATGACGGGCTCGTTCGACAAGATCGCGATCACCGGCCGCGGCGGGCAGACGCTCGCCGAAAAATGGCGCGCCGGCCCGCGCGCCTATCTCGGCCTCGCCTCGGAAGGATTTCCGAACTTGTTCATGATCACCGGGCCCGGCAGTCCGTCGGTGCTCGCGAGCATGATCCAGGCGATCGAGCAGCATGTCGACTGGCTGGCGGATTGCCTTGGTCACATGCGCGACGTCGGCGCCGGCACGATCGAGGCGGTCCGCGACGATGAGGACGCCTGGGTCGCCCATGTCAACGACGTCTCCACGGTCTCGCTGCGCTCGACCTGCAGCTCCTGGTATGTCGGCGCCAACATCCCGGGCCGTCCCCGCGTGTTCATGCCCTATATCGGCGGCTTCCCGATCTATGTGCAGAAGTGCAATGAGGTGATGAATTCGGGCTATGACGGCTTCGTGCTGCAGGGTGCCCGCAAAGGCAACGCGCCGCCGCAGGTCCGCTTCACCGAGCGCTGGCAGGTGCCGCTCGACATCGAGGTGATCTCGCCGGCCGCGGTCGCCGCCAAGCGCGTCCCCATGGTCTGAACCTCAGCGGTATCCCGGCCGGGATTGCGCGTGATAGTGTCGTGCGGCCCGCGCTTCGCACCGCGGGCCGCACGGGGGACGATGGCCGACACGGCATTGCAGGGATTGGTCGAGCGGATCGGCGCGGATCACGTCGTGCGCCGGCTTGGAATCGAGGCCGCGCACGAGAAGCAGCTGTTCGGCCAGGGCACGCTGCTGTTCAACGTCGAGAACTGGAAGCTGGCGCCGTGGGTCATCGAGACCGTGCTCAAGCTGGCCGGCCTCCATGGCCGCGCGCGGCGCAACGCCGACCGGGTCGAGGTGCGGCGCAATCTGGTGACGTCGACGCGTCTGCCGGCGGCCTTCGACGGCTTCACCATCCTTCATCTCAGCGATCTCCACGCCGACATCAGCCAGGGCGCGATGCGGCATCTGACCGACATCGTCCGCACTATCGCCTGCGACATCTGCGTCCTGACTGGTGACTATCGCGGCAAGACGTTTGGCTCGTTCGAAACCAGCCTCGCGCTGATGAGGGATCTCTGCGCACGGATCAAGCTGCCGCTCTACGGCATCCTCGGCAATCACGACAGCATCCGCATGACGCCGGCGCTGGAGGCGATGGGCATCAGAATGCTGTTCAACGAGCAGGAGCCGATCACGCGCGACGGCGCGACCATCCATCTCGCCGGCGTCGACGATGCGCATTTCTATCGCACCGACGACATTGCAAAGTCTGCCGCAGCGATCCCGCGCGATGCGTTCTCGATCCTGCTCGCGCATACGCCGGAATCCTATCGCGAGGCGGCCGCGGCCGGCTTCGACCTGATGCTGAGCGGCCATACCCATGGCGGTCAGCTCTGCCTGCCCGGCGGGATCGCGATCAAGCTGGAGGCGCGGCTGCCGCGCAGGATGGGCCGGGGCGCCTGGCGCTTCCAGACGCTTGCCGGCTACACGTCAACCGGCGCCGGCACCAGCCTGGCGCCGGTGCGGCTCAACTGCCCGGCCGAGATCACGGTGCATACGCTGCGTCGGCTCGGGGACTGACACCATACGCCGCGGCGCCGGCATCAATTCCCCGGCTTCTTCGCGCCGGCGGTTTGTTCGTTCACCTTGCACGTGACCAGGAGCGTAAAGCCGCGCGCGGCCTTTGCGATCTCGGACGTCTCCCGCTTTGTCGCATCATGCCATTCGGCACTCTGATACTGCACCGCGCTGTTGTCGAGGAAGTCACGCAACGCCCCGGTCTTGATCGCGAAGTTGATGTTCTCCGGGATGGTTCCTGTTGCCCGCGCGACCCTGACGGCATCGAGCTTCGCGGCCACGACGCCGACCACACCACCGCCGAGATCGAACAGCGGTCCGCCACTGTTGCCCGGCTGCACCGCGGCGCTGATCTGCAGGAAGCGGGTGTCGTTGAGGATACCGCTCAGCGAAGAGACGATGCCCGTGGTCACGGTGAAATCGGACGTCAGCAGTCCGTGATAGGGATAACCGATCGCCACCACGCCATCGCCGACCAGAATGGCATTCTGCCTGATCTTGGCGACATCCTTGAACGGGGACGGCGCCTGTAGCAGCGCGAGATCGTTGGTTTCATCGCTGGACACCAGCCGCAGTTTGATCGGCGCCTCGCCGCTGAGATTTCCGGTAATCTCGCTGCAACCGTCGATGACATGATGGTTGGTGACGACATGGCCGCTGCTGCTGACCACGAAGCCGGTCCCGGTCCCGGACTTCGCCTGCTTCTGTGGCGGCGGGTTCGGCGCAGCCTGCGGCGGCGCGGCCGCGGGCTTGGTCGCGACCGCGAATTCGCCGGCACTGGCGACACCATTCTTCTTCACTGAGACCACGCAGTTGAGCAGCGCCGGCAGCAATTGCGCGGTCTGATTGAGGTTGAACTGAAACAATTGTCCCTGCGCGAAAGCCGTCATCTGGCGCGCCTTGCGGAACTGATTGATCAGCGCCGAATTCACCGGCATCTCGACATTCACGAGCTTCTCGCCGAGCGGCATGCCGTAGACATTGAACGCGGGCTGGCCGTCGAAGGTCAGCGCTAGCGGAAAGGCTTCGCCCGGCGTCAAACGCCAGCTGTCATGAGCCAAGCCCAGCCGCCAGCTGCCATTCGCGGCAACCGCCACCATGAAGAAGATGCCGCTCTGGTAGGTGCTCCCCGCCGAGCAATGCGTGAACGCGCCGCTCTTGTCGTCGGTGAAGGCGCCGCCCTTCCAATTGCCGACCGTGATCGAGCCGTAGGGACCGCGGGCGCTCGATGGAGTTGCGGACGCAAATAGCCACGCGGCCACCACGGCCGCCCAGATCGCAACTCTCATGACATGCACTCCCCAGCCACAACCCCTTATAGGAGGCAGAGAAATTCATCCGCAAGTGGTGCGCGGCTTGGCCTTTGGTCGAGCGGCCACGCAATACCGCCGCGGATGAGGCGATCGCCACACCCTCTGGTTACAGATGTAATGTTCCTATTTTGTTCATAAGATGTCAACCCCCACACATTCCTCGCCGAGCCGGGCGGACGCTATTGCGGCTCCCGAACCGAAGACTGCGTCGGCGGATTTGAATCGCTGAACCAATAGCGGGATGCGAAGGCATGCACGCCGACGCCGATCAGGAAGATGCCGGCATAGAGCTCGATCTCGCTGTTCATCGCCAGCAGGCGAGCGCGCGGCGTATGACCATGGCTCTGGTAAGCCCAAAACCAATGCCCCACCGCAACGATGCCGACGCCGAGCGCGGCAATGGCTCGGCCGGCCGCATTCATCATCCTCACGCGAAGGTCTCCCGACTCGCCCGGCATGGACAGGATATCGGGAGAAGCTGACGCCGACCTGACGTGGGGGCGTAGCCAGGATGAAGCGAAGCGTAATCCGGGCTACGAAGCGCCGCCTGCCTCAGCCGTTCCTGAATGCGTAGGCGTAGCCGTTGAGCGCCGGCGCGCCGCCGAGATGGGCATAGAGCACCTTCGACCCAGCCGGGAAGAAACCCTTCTGCACCAGATCGATCATGCCCTGCATCGACTTCCCCTCGTAGACGGGGTCGGTGATCATGCCTTCCAGCCGAGCGCTGAGGCGGATCGCCGCCTTGGTTTCTTCCGACGGCACGCCATAGGCGGGATAGGCGTAGTCCTCGATCAGCACGACATCATCCTCGACGATGTCGCGGCCGAGCTCGACCAGTTTTGCAGTGTTCTGCGCGATCGACAGCACTTGCGCCTTGGTCTGCGCAGGCGTGAACGAACCGTCGATGCCGATCACGTTGCGCGCGCGCCCGTCGGCGGCGAAGCCGACCAGCATGCCGGCATGGGTCGAGCCGGTCACCGTGCAGACGACGATGTAGTCGAACTTGACGCCGAGCTGACGCTCCTGCGCGCGCACCTCTTCGGCGAAGCCGACATAGCCGAGCCCGCCATATTTGTGCACCGAGGCGCCCGCGGGAATGGCGTAAGGCTTGCCGCCCGCTGCCTTCACCTCCTCGATCGCCTGCTCCCAGCTCTTGCGGATGCCGATGTCGAAGCCGTCGTCAACCAGGCGCACATCCGCGCCCATGACGCGCGAGAGCAGGATGTTGCCGACGCGGTCGTAGACTGCGTCCTCATGCGGCACCCAGCTTTCCTGCACCAGCCGGCACTTCATGCCGATCTTGGCCGCGACCGCCGCGACCATGCGGGTGTGGTTCGACTGCACGCCGCCGATCGAGACCAGCGTGTCGGCGTTGGAGGCGATCGCGTCGGGGATGATGTATTCGAGCTTGCGCAGCTTGTTGCCGCCGAAGGCTAAGCCCGAATTGCAATCCTCGCGCTTGGCATAGAGCTCGACCTTGCCGCCGAGATGCTTTGACAGCCGATCGAGCTTCTCGATGGCGGTCGGCCCGAAGGTGAGCGGGTAGCGCGCGAACTTCTCCAGCATGCTGGCATCCTCTTTGGTGATCTGGAACGGCGGCCAGAACTATCACTCCGGCTGCGAAAGGTGCTCTCTAACTCAGCTCCCGCGATTACCGAAGATTGCGGAATTTCGTCACGATGATATCGTTTCTCTCACGAAGTTGCCCAATAGTGAGAGATTCTTCCATGTCCGCCCGACTAGACCGCATCGACCTCAAGATGTTGAGATTGCTGCAGAAGAATGGCCGGCTGAGCAACGCCGAGCTGGCCGACCAGGTCGGCGTCAGCCCCGCCACCTGCCATCGCCGGACCCAGGCGCTGTTCGACGAGGGCTTTCTCAGCGGCGTCCGCGCCATGGTGGCGCCGCGCAAGGTCGGCATGGGCACGCTGGTGATGGTCGGCGTCGTGCTCGACCGCTCGACGCCGGAGAGCTTTGCGAGCTTCGAGCAGGCGGTGGCGAACCTCAAATGCGTGCTCGACTGTCACCTCGTCGCCGGCGACTTCGATTACTTCCTCAAGATCCGTGCCGGCGACATGGAGGATTTCAACCGCATCCATGGCGACCAGCTGATCGCGTTGCCGGGCGTGCGGCAGACCCGCACCTTCTTCGTGATGAAGGAGGTGGTGGACAATGCGGCGCTCGAGTTCTGAGTTTCGGCTCCGCTCGGCAACCTACTTCGAAGCCTTGTCGATCTTGTGCGCCAGATGGCCGGTCTGATGATCGCGACGGAGCTGGCTCAGCGAGGTCTCGTTCAGCGCAGCCAGGACATCGCTCAGCTTCTCGGTTTCGGGATAGCCCGCCGCGAAACCCGGCCCGTAAACCTTGCGCAAGGTACGCAGCAGCGTGTTTCCGTGCTTGCCGCTGATCTCACCGTCCTTGTTGGGATGCCGGTGGTCGAGACCTGCCTTGCTCATGTTGCTCTCCCTTGTATCATTGGCAGGCAGCATCTGCCTGCGGCGATCAAATGGCAATTGAGGCCGCAAAACGACCGGGAACCGTTCCGACGCTCTCACGCATCCTTCGTCGAAGGCGAGGTTTCGGTGGCTATTTGCGGCGGATTCGGTCAATGTGGCCAATGTGCTCCTGCGGACTCCGGAGAGGCCTGACGCGGCTGTCGAACCAGCAAGTCGCGTCCATACGGGAAGCCAAAGCTCCATTGCGTCACAGCACAGTCCTGCGTGAGAGCCCCCAACTGCAGAGGTGGACAGATGTCATATGCCTACAAGCTGAATGAGGACGTTCGCCACCGGGCCCAGGGCCCGCAAGGTCGAGCCGAGGCCGATGAGCCGGCGGTCTACACCATCGTTCAACGCATGCCGATCGAAGCAGACGGGCGGCTTCGGTACCGGATCAGGAGCAAGGCCGGCAATATCGAGCGCGTGGTGACGGAAGAGCAGCTGTCGTATTCGCAGTAGGCAACGCAGCGCCGCCGAAAATCGGCGCAGGCCACCTGCCGCGGACCGTGAGCGAGCATCCCGGAGTGCAAGCGGGAAATCAACTCGGCCGTTGCGGCTCGGGCGAGCCGCCCGAGAGGAGTAGTCCTTTCATTCGACTTGATGGGTCGCGCAAATCGGCGCAGTCTCTCCCGAACCTCCCCACAGGGCTGCAGGGTCGCCCGCGCGGCTGCGCGGGTAGATTGATCCGGGGATGACAGTCATGAACGTCACGGCGATGCGACTGGCCATACCGTTGCTGGCACTTGCGGCCGGCGGCACGGCTGCGTTCATCTTCGGCATTCACCAAACCCAGCAGATCCTGGGCGTGAGCACGCGCTTGATAGCGACAGCGCCAGCGGCTCCCGCGCAAGACCAGGACGCGGCAAAACAGGACAAGACTGCGCTGGCAAGGGCGCAGACCGAGACCGCGGCGCTGGCCAACGCGTTGGCAGGACCGTCGCCAACACCGGACGGCAATGCGGTGCCGGAATTCGACGTCGTCAACATCGAGCCGACCGGTGCGACCGTTGTCGCCGGCCGGGCGCTCCCCGGCGCGACGGTGGAATTGCTGCGCAATGGCGAGGTGCATGATCGCGCCGTCGCGGACAAGTCCGGCCAGTTCGTGATGGTGCCGCGCCCGCTTCCGCCAGGAAATTACGACCTCACCCTGCGCATCACGCATGATGGCAAGCAGGTGACCTCCAAGCAGAGCGTGGCCGTGGCGCTCGATGCTGCGGCCAGCGAGCGGCCGATGGTGGCGCTGATGGCGCCGGACAAGCCGATCCGGGTGCTGTCGCAACCTGCGCCCACCTCACCGGCGGCCGGCAAGGTGGCTGTCGAGGCCGTCCAGGTCGAACCCGGCGGAAAGCTCCATGTCAGCGCTCAGGCAACTCCCGGCGCGACCGTCAGGCTCTATCTCAACGACAGCTTGATCACATCCGCGACTGCCGACGCGGCGGGGCACCTTTCGGTCACGATCAACAAGGGCGTGACGACCGGCGACTATCGGATCCGGCTTGACGACGTCGACCTTGGCTCCGGCAAGGTCCGTGCACGGGCCGAGGTGCCGTTCAACGTTCCGGATACGACGACGACCGCATCGATCCCGACGGCTGCGGCGTCATCCGCTCGTACGGATGCGACCGCGCCGCAGCTCGCGGCGGCAACCACCGCCGCAGTGAGCTCACCCTCCGCCGTGATCGTGCCGAAGATCGCCACGACCACCGTCGCGCGCGGCGACAGCCTGTGGCGGATCAGCCAGCGCGCATTGGGTGCCGGGCAGCGTTACGCGGTGATCTATCGGGCCAATTCGCGGCAGATCCGCAATCCCAATTTGATCTATCCCGGCCAGGTGTTCGTCATGCCTGCGCGTTGAGGCCGGCATTCCGCCAGCGGCGCAGCGGGTCTGGCGCACGCGCTTGCTCAGCACTAGATGTGCTGCCATGCAGCACCCCGCCCTCGAGGATTTCGTCGCCGGCCACCAGCGCCTGTTTGTCCTGACCGGGGCCGGCTGCAGCACCAATTCCGGCATTCCCGATTATCGCGACAGTGACGGCAACTGGAAGCGGACGCCGCCGGTGACGATCCAGGCATTCCTGGGTGAGGCGGCGACGCGGCAGCGCTACTGGGCACGCAGCATGGTCGGCTGGCGGCGGTTCGGCCGCGCGACGCCGAATGGTGCGCATCGCGCACTGGCCAAGCTCGAACAGCAGGGCCGTTGCGAGCTGCTCTTGACCCAGAACGTCGACCGCCTGCACCAGGCCGCGGGCAGCCAGCGCGTGATCGACCTGCACGGCCGGCTCGATGTCGTCCGTTGCCTCAGCTGTGGCGCGACGACCCCGCGCGAGCAATTTCAGGGCGAGCTGGCGCGGCTGAATCCGGTCTGGCTCACGCTCGATGCCACTGACGCCCCCGACGGCGATGCCGATCTCGAGCAGGATTTTTCGTCGTTCGTGGTGCCAGCCTGCGAGGCCTGCGGCGGTGTGCTGAAACCCGACGTGGTGTTCTTCGGCGAGAACGTGCCGCGCGATACTGTCGCATCGGCGCAGGCGCATCTCGAACAGGCCGACGCTCTTCTGATCGTCGGCTCCTCGCTGATGGTCTATTCCGGCTTTCGCTTCGTTCGGATGGCAGAGCAGCGCGGCCTGCCGATCGCCGCGGTCAATCTCGGCCGCACCCGCGCCGACGAGCTGCTCACGCTCAAGGTCGAGGATAGTTGCGAGACCGCGCTGGCGTTTTTGTTGTAGCGCGCCGCTCTCTCCCTGTCATTGGGAGCGAAGCGAAGCAATCTATCGTGCCGCACACGTTGAAGCATGGATTGCTTCGTCGCTTCAGCGCAAAATTGCTCTGCAATTTTGTCGCGAGCTCCTCGCAATGACGACGAGGGAATTATCGCACTACGCCCGGTGGCGCTGCGACTTGGCCATCGGCATGTTGGCGTTCCAGTGCGTCCAGCTAACGCTGGCGAGGCTGCCCCGGTCCGTTGCCAACGGACGACGGGTCCGGCGTTCGTACTCGGCGATGCAGCGGCCGGACTCGCCGATCTTGCGCTGCAATTCGTCGATCGTCATCTGCGTCGCACGGC
Source organism: Bradyrhizobium sp. ma5 (assembly GCF_042258955.1). NCBI lineage: Bacteria > Pseudomonadati > Pseudomonadota > Alphaproteobacteria > Hyphomicrobiales > Nitrobacteraceae > Bradyrhizobium > Bradyrhizobium sp. ma5. Next base: position 453,451 of record NZ_CP170156.1, on the reverse strand, counting down.
CGCAATTGGCCTTGCCGAGCTGATCGACCTCGATCGCCTTCAACGCCGCGCGCAGCTTCTTCAGCTGCGCGCGTTGCCAGGCGATGTGACTGTCGCTGTCTGCTGTCATGTGGCCGCCACCATCTTTGATCGTTGCACGCCGTTGGGAACCTCGATGTCGACTTCAAGCATCGAGACGAACTTGCCTCGGTCCATCTTGACCACGACCTTGTCGGGATCGACGTCGATATGCTTGGAGACCACGCCCAGGATTTCCGAGCGGAGCATCTCCAGAAGGTCCGGCGCGCCGGTCCGGCCACGCTCATGCGAAAGCAGGATCTGCAACCGCTCCCGCGCGACGGGCGCCGATGCAGAGCGGCCGCCGAACAGCCGCATTACGTTCATCATGCCGCCCTCCGTCGCAGCAGCCGGTCCATCAGCCCCTTGCGCTCGACCGGCACGGTCATCTCCACCGCCTCGCCCATCAGGCGCCGCACCGCGTCGGTATAGGCCCGCGCCGGCGCACTGCTCGCAGCGTTCAGCGTGACCGGGCAACCGACATTGGATGCGCGCAGCACGTCCTGGCTCTCCGGGACGATGCCGAGCAGCGGTGTGGCAAGGATTTCCAGGATATCGTTGATCGACAGCATCTCGCCGCGCGCGGCGCGGGCGGCATCATAACGGGTGACCAAAAGATGCTTCTCGACCCGCTCGCCGCGCTCGGCGCGGGCCGTCTTGGAATCCAGCATGCCGATGATGCGGTCGGAATCGCGCACCGACGACACTTCCGGATTGGTGACGATGATCGCCTCGTCGGCATAGCGCATCGCGAGCGTCGCGCCGCGTTCGATGCCGGCCGGGCTGTCGCACAGGATCCAGTCGAACTTGGTCTTGAGGTCTGCGATGACGCGCTTGACCCCCTCTTCGGTCAGCGCGTCCTTGTCGCGGGTCTGCGACGCCGGCAGCAGCCAGAGATTTTCCATCCGCTTGTCGCGGATCAGAGCCTGCGGCAGCTTGGCGACGCCCTGCACCACGTTGATGAGGTCGAACACGACCCGACGTTCCGCGCCCATCACCAAATCGAGGTTCCGCAGGCCGACGTCGAAATCGATGACGACGACGTTCTGGCCCATTTGCGCGAGCGCCGCGCCAAGCGCGGCGGTTGAGGTCGTCTTGCCGACCCCGCCCTTCCCAGACGTCACGACCAATACCTTGGCCATTCTCTCTCTCCTTGTGGTCGATCAGTTCAAAGCTGTGATGCGCAGCATTTCGCCCTCGAGCCACGCCTGGGCGGGCCGGTTGCGCAAGCCGTCGTCGATTTCATCTGCGGTCTGGTAGTAGCCGTCGATGGCGAGCAGCTCGGCCTCGATCTTCTGGCAGAAGATCCGGGCCGCCGAATTGCCGTTGATGCCGGCCATCGCGCGGCCGCGCAGCGTGCCGTAGACATGGATCGAACCGCCCGCGACGATCTCGGCGCCGGAGCCGACCGAACCGAGCACGGTGACATCGCCCTCGGCAAACACGATCGACTGGCCGGAACGCACCGGGCTCTCCAGCAGCAGCGACGGCAGCTTGGTCTTGTCCTTGTCTTTGTTCTTTTCCTGCGCCGGCGGTGTCTTCGGCTCGACATGGGTGATCGCGCAGGCGCGGCCGCCGGTCAGCAGCGGCGGCAGGTTGGCGCCGAGCTTGGATTCGTCGACACCCTCGATGCCGAGGATACGGATGTTGCGTTCAGCGAGGCTGCCGACCAGATGCGCGATCGCGGCCTGGCTGAGGTCGACCGCCGAGAGGTCCAGCACCACGGGCTTGCCGGCGAAGAAGCCCGGCGACTTCCCCAACGTCGCGTCGATCTCGGCGAGCCAGGACACGACCGGCACGACGGGCGAGAAAACGAACGCAACGTAGGAACGGCCGCGCATGCGGACCTGCTGACGTGCCACCTGTGGAGTTGCGTCCATCGCCTCTGACTCGGTTCTCTTGTCGAATGGTTAACAATCGGACCGCATGGTTAATCAAAGGTTAACGGAAGGGGGTGTTTTCACGGATTTGAGAGGACTGCTCCTCGGGCAACCGCTGTTGGCTGCGACCTGTTGCCTGGACGCATGATTCTGGAACCGGCGGCGCGGATCAACGCCGAGCTGTCGGCGATCGCTCGGCCTGCACCGATGCATCGAACACCGCGCGGCATGACGGGCTGAGCTGCTCGACTTGCGCGGCCATACAGTCCCTGATCCGGCCGCGGTCCGGAATGTAGGCGCCGCACAGGCGGACCGCGTCACCCATGCAGGCCTGACGCTGCATCGATTCGTTCGGTCCGGACTGGGCCAACGCGGGCGCAATCGTTGCGGCGAGAAGCACGAGGGCAAGACGAAGTTTCATGGATCACTCTCACTGGCAGGTTGAAATGTTGGTCGAGACTGGATGTCACGACAGCGGCTTGCGGCCGTTGCCGGCGGCGGGTTCGGCGCCGCCTTGCGACGGCGGCAGATGCAGAAGCGTTGCGATCGTCGTGTCGAGCAGCTCGGTCCACGCGGTTGCGGGATCGATCTCGGGCGCGATCTGACCGAGCAGCATCGGAAACGACGGCGGCTGGTTGAGCGCGGCGTTGAGCAGCGCGAAGAACAGCGCCGGATGGCTGCTGCGGATGATGCCGGCATCGATGCCGGCCTGGAAAAGATCGCGCGCCGACTCATACGCCGGGCGCAACAGCTTCTCGGTTACCAGTGTGGCCCGCTCCGGGCTCTCGGCGCCGCGACGAACCACGAAATTCCTGACATCCGGATAGGCGGCATAGAAGGTCGCGACCCGGATGATGAGCGCACGCAGCCGGTCGCCGAGTGAACGGCTCGCGTCGGCTGCGATCGCCTGCACCTCGGCCATCGCCGGTGTTGCGAGCACTGCGATGCGGTCGAGACAGGCCTCCCACAGCGCGGCCTTGTTGCCGAAATGCACGCGCACGAGATTCGGCGCGACGCCCGCCGCCGCCGCGACGCTGCGCAGGTCGGCGCCGTCGAACCCCTGGACCGCAAAGGCCTCGGTCGCGGCGATCAGCAGCGCCTGCCGGCCGTCCGGCATGTCCTTGTTGCGGCGTCCCTTGGGCCTGGCAGCCGGCGTCGCCACCAATTTGCTCGGATCAGTCATTGTCACTCTTATATGTACAATCGAACATATAAGAGCATGATCCGGCTTTTCAAGGCGACGAGCCCCGGATCGGGGCCTATAAAAAACACGTGTCAAATCATATGGTTATGCCTATTCCGCCTTAATGTTGGCCGACTTGACGATCGGCCACCATTTCTCGACCTCGGCGGCCTGATGGTCGCGCAGCGCGGTGGGGGTCTGCCTGTCCGGTGCCGGAATCTCCTGCCCGAGGTCGGCGAAGCGTTGCCGAACGACGGGCTCGGCGAGCGCCGACATCACCGCCTTCGACAGAACAGACACGATATCGGCCGGCGTGCCCTTCGGCGCCCAGATGCCATGCCAGTACGCAATATAGAGTCCCGGCAATCCGGCCTCGTCGACCGTCGGAATCTCGGGCGCCGATGCGAGCCGCGATGATGCGGTCACCGCAAAAGCCTTCACGGTCCCGCTCTTCACCTGCGGCAGCGAGTTGGAGGCCTGATCGAACATGATGTCGATATGCCCGGCCATCAGATCGTTCAGCGCGGGACCGGCGCCGCGATACGGCACGAACGAGAAGTCGGTCGTTGTCAGCTGCTGGAAGAACACGCCCGCGACATGCGCGCCCGAACCCGGGCCCGCCGTGCCGGCGGTGGCCTTGTCGCCATTGGCCTTGAGCCAGGCGATCAGCTCTTTCAGATTCTTCGCCGGCAGATCGGGCCGACCGATGATGAGCTGCGGTCCGCTCGCGATCAGTGCAATCGGCGCGAATTCGCGCACGTCATATTGCAGCTGATAGATCGCGCCGTTGAGGCAATGCGTGCCCCAATGCCCGATCGTGATCGTGGTGCCGTCCGGCGCCGCGCGCGAGGCGCGCAGGCCCGCGACAGTGCCGGAGGCGCTCGTGACATTCTCGATGATGACGGGATGGCCGAGGGTATTGCGCATGTATTCGGCGAGGATCCGCGCCAGCACGTCGGTCGGCCCGCCCGCGGCGAACGGCACGATCATCGTGATCGGGCGCGCCATGGTTTCGGCGCACGCGCCGCGGGAAGCAAGCGGCAACGTCGCCGCGCCGAGCGCGAGTTGCAGGAATGGCCGGCGAGAGATGTTGGGCATGTGCGTTCCCCCTCGTCTGTCATAGAGCCGCTCGCCTAGAAGCTCCAGCCCTTCGACGTGGCCCAGTCCAGCATGAATTGCTCGGTCTCGCGACCGGCGTCGGCGAGCCACGCGGTGAAGTCGGCGATGGCGCCGGCGCTTTCATTGTCGGCGAGATAGAACGAACGGTACTCGCGCTTGCGCAGGCCGAGGTCGCCGAACGGAAGACAGAGCTGGCCCGCTATCAGCTCGTCGATCACGAGGAACAGCGGAAACAGCCCGATGCCGATGCGATCGATGGTCGCCTGCAGCGCGAAGAACATCTGCTCGAACCGCAGCGTCTCCTGATCCGCACTCATCTCGCCGCCGGCCTGGGCGAGCCAGCGCGACCAATCGTAGGGCTCGGTCAGATAGGTGATGAGGGTGTGATGCCGCAAATCATCGGGGGTGGCGAGCCGCCCGCGGGTCAGCAGGTCGACATGGCAGACCGGCGCGATCAGCTCGGTCATGAAATGCTGCGACATCCAGCCGACCGGTTCGCCGACATTGCCGCGGATCGCGACGTCGAACGAACGGTCGTTGACGTTGAGCGGCCCGATCGAGGTCAATAGCCGCAGCTCGACATCGGCGCGCATGCGCTGGAACGACGCGATGCGGCGGATCAGCCAGCGCATCGCGAATGTCGGCGGTGCGCTGACCCGCAGCACCGACGGCGAGCCGTACGCCTTCATGTCCATAGAGGCGAGCGCAAGCCGATCGAGGATCGCCGTGACCTCGCGATAATAGATCTGCCCGGCTGCGGTTAGCGTCAGTTGCGAAGGGGCGCGGCGAAACAACTTGACGCCGAACCAGTCCTCGAGAAGCGCGACCTGGCGGCTGACGGCGCCGTGGGTGACGAGCAGCTCTTCAGCGGCCTTGGTGAAGCTGACATGCCGCGCCGCCGCCTCGAATGTCCGCACCGCGTTGAGCGGTGGCAACTTTCTCATGATCGTGTCGCGTCTCCGGAGAATTCAGGAGGATAGCGTGGAGGCGTCCGGATTGTCGAGGGCGCGGACGAACTGCACGCGATCGAGGTCGCCTTCCCAGTTCGCCACCACCACAGTGGCCACCGCCGTGCCGATGAAGTTGGTCAGCGCACGCGCTTCCGACATGAAGCGGTCGATGCCGAGCAGCAGCGCGATGCTTGCCGCCGGAACATGGCCGATCGAGCCCAGCGTCGCGGCGAGCACGATGAAGCCGCTGCCCGGCACGGCAGCTGCGCCCTTCGACGTCAAGAGGCAGACCACCACGAGACCGATCTGCTGGGCGAGCGACATCGGCGTATCGGTGGCCTGCGCAAGGAACACGCTGGCCATGGTGAGATAGATGCAGGTGCCGTCGAGATTGAACGTATAGCCGGTCGGGATCACGAGGCCGACGGTCGATTCCGCGCAGCCGGCGGCCTTCATCTTGTCGATGAAGCGCGGCATCACCGATTCCGAGCCTGATAGGCCGAGCACCAGCAGCAGCTCTTCGCGGAGATAGCGGATTAGCTTGAAGATGCTGAAGCCGGCAAGCCGCGACACGATGCCGAGCCCGACGATCACAAACAGCAGACAGGTGAGATAGAACACCAGCATGAAGTGCGACAAGGCGACGATCGAGCCGACGCCGTACTTGCCGATGGTGAAGGCCATGGCGCCGAACGCGCCGATCGGCGCGATCCGCATGATCATGCCGATCAGGATGAAGAGGATGTTCGACAGTCTCTCGATCGCCTGCAGCACCGGCTTGCCGCGTTCGCCATAGCGTTGCAGGGCGATGCCGAACAGCACCGCGAAGAACAGCACCTGGAGCGTGTCGCCGCTGGTGAACGCGCCTCCGATCGTCGACGGAATCACGTTCATCAGGAAGCCGACCACGGACTGATCGTGCGACTGGGTCACGTAGGAGGCAACGAGGCGGGAATCCAGCGAAGCCGCCGAGACATGCATGCCGACGCCGGGGCGCGCCAGGTTGATGACAACAAGGCCGATGATCAGCGCCGCTGTCGTGGCGATCTCGAAATAAATAAGGGTTTTGACGCCGATCCGTCCGGCCTTGCGCATGTCGCCAAGGCTCGCAATGCCGTGCACCACCGTGAGGAAGACGATCGGCGCGATCGCCATCTTGATCATCTTGATCAGGGCGTCGCCGAGCGGCTTCAGCGCCGCGCCGACATCCGGCCAGAGATAGCCGACGAGGACACCGAGTGCGATGCCGATCAGCACCTGGACATAGAGACGCGCATGCCACGGCGTCGCGACAGCGTCGAGACGGGTGGCGCCGTCATTGGTGATCGTGGACATGGGCGTCGATCCTCGGGAGTCTTTGATGTTGGCCGCGCGGGAGAGATCATCGGCAGGCGCCAATGCGGCGGCGGGGACGTTGGCGGGCGATTGGCCGAAGCGCAAACGAGTTAAGCTCAGGCAGCGTGACCTCAGCTCACAGGCAGGCGACGGCGGGACGCGGTTGACGGCGCGCCGCGTGAGCCCAACTCACGCTCCGTCAGCATTACTCGTTTGCGGGCGCATCCCGCTTTGACCGACAACGGCAGGGAAGCCGGTGGTCAGCCGGCGCAAGCTGTGAGGAACCACAATGAGCAGACTTTCGGTGGCGGTGATCGGCGCCGGCATGGGGGGACTTGCCTCCGCCGCGGCGCTGAGCCGCGCAGGGGTTGACGTGACGGTGTACGAACAGGCCCAGCGCTTCACGCGGCTCGGTGCCGGCATCCAGATCGGCTGCAACGCCATGAAGGTGATGCGGGCTTGGGACCTCGAGCCCGTGCTGCGCCGCGAGGCGTTCTATCCCCGCTCCTGGAACAACAAGGAATACGACACCGGCGAGGTGCGTTTCGACATGGTGTTCGGTCCAGCCGCCGAGGAGCGCTATGGTGCGCCCTATCTGCTCGGGCATCGCGGCGACCTGCATGCGGCGCTCGCCAGCGCCGTACCCGACAACCTCGTTCGCCTCGATCACAAGCTAACCGCGATCGAGCAGCGCGCCGACCGCTCGGTGGCGCTGACATTTGCCAACGGTCACAGCACGACGGTCGACGCCGTGGTGGCGGCCGACGGCGTGCATTCCTTTGTCAAGGAACGGCTGTTCGGCCGCGACGAGCCGAACTTCACCGGCCGCATCGCCTATCGCACCGTATTCCCGGCGTCGCTGCTCAACGGCTATCCGATCGACGACTGTACCAAATGGTGGGGACCGGATCGCCACATCGTCATCTATTACGTCAAGCCGGACCGCAGCGAGGTCTACTTCGTGACCAGCCAGCCGGAGCCTAACTTCACCGTGGAATCCTGGTCGGCCACCGGCGACGTCGTCGAATTGCGCAAGGCGTTCGAAGGCTTCCATCCCCAGGTCTGCGAGGTGCTGGAGGCCTGCCCGTCGGTGCACAAATGGGCGCTGGTCGACCGCGACCCGCTGCCGCGCTGGAGCGAGGGCAACATCACGCTGCTCGGCGACGCCTGCCATCCGATGACGCCGTACATGGCGCAGGGCGCGGCGATGGCGATCGAGGATGCCGCGGTGCTGTCGCGCTGCCTCAGGGATGTCGAGCGCGACGGCGTTGCCGAGGCCTTCCGCCGCTTCGAGGCAACGCGCAAGCCGAGAGCCTCGCGCGTACAGGCGAGCTCGCGGACCAACACCTGGCTGAAGAACCCGACCGATCCCGACTGGGTCTACGGCTACGACGCCTGGACCACGCCGCTCGCCGAGCCGGCGATGGCCTGACCACCATCCAACAGGAGATGATGATGACCGACGCAAACCCCCGCGGCGAGAAGTTCGAACGCGGCCTCAAGACCCGCCGCACCGTGCTCGGCGACGCCTATGTCGAGCGATCGCTGAAGGCCGCCGACGATTTCAACTGGCCGATCCAGAAGCTCGCGACCGAATATTGCTGGGACGAGATCTGGAATCGCCCAGACCTCGACAAGCGCAGCCGCAGCCTGCTCAACCTCGGCATGATCGCGGCGCTGAACCGGCCGCACGAGCTCAAGGTCCATATCCGCGGCGCGCTCAACAACGGGCTGAGCAAGGCCGAGCTGCGCGAGGTCTTTCTGCAGATCGCGGTCTATTGCGGCATGCCCGCAGGGCTCGACAGCTTTCGTATCGCCAAGGACGTGTTCGCGGAGATGGGCCTTGTCGACTGAAGTCGCTCCGATCGAGATTGCCGCATGGCCGGGCTTCGTCCGGCACGATCTGCAGGGCAAGGCCGGGCGGCTCAGCGTCCGCGTCGGTGGCTCCGAGCGTGGCGCGCCGGTGCTGCTTTGCCATTCGATCCTGACCAGCAGTGCGATCTGGCATCGCGAAGCGCTCGCACTCGCTGCCCGCGGCCATCGCGTGCTCGCGCTCGACAGCAGGGGTCACGGGCAATCCGAGGCGCCGCGCGGTCTCTATGCCATGGATGATCTGGTTGCCGATGCGATCGCTGTGCTCGACCACTTCGGCATCAGGCGAGCTCACGTGATCGGCGTCTCCCAGGGCGGCATGACCGCCTTCGGTCTCGGCGTGCGCCATCCGGACCGCCTGCTCAGCCTGTGCGTGATCGCCGCGCGGGCCGATGCGCCGCCACCATTCGCCGCCGCCTGGGACGACCGCATCGCGCTGGTGCAGGCGCAAGGTATCGCGCCGCTGGCGGCGCCGACCGCCGAGCGCTGGTTCGGACGCGCCTATCTCGCGGCGCATCCGGCGATCGCGACCACGCTGCTCGATTGCATCAACGAGACCGCCCCTGAAGGCTTCATCGGCTGCGCCCGTGCGATCCAGTCCCTCGCCTATCTCGACGGCGTGAAGAAAATGCAGGTGCCGCTGACGATGATCGTCGGCGCAAACGACCAGCTCTTGGTGCAGCCGATGACGGAACTCGCGGCGATGCTGGGTTGCCGGCTGGCGATCATTGCCGACGCCGGACATCTGCCGCAGGTCGATCACCCGGACGAGGTCGACGCCGTGATCGAACGGCATCTGCACCAAGTCGCTCGATCCGCGTGACTGGCTTCCGCCTCCCAGCAAAAATATCGAAAACAACCCCATGCAAAGTACCAGGCGGGCCGCCGCACCTGTGAAATGAACGGCAAGAGCTAGCCGTTGCGGCGCCTCGCCCCGCCGGCGCGCAACCCCACCTGGGCAAATCCAGCGATCATCGGATGCCGGTCAGCCCCGACCACGGTCATCGAACTCGCAAGAAAGCGTCATCCCACCGTCAATTGACCGCGACAAGTTGTCGCGGACAGCGCAGGCGATTCCAAACTCACCGAAAATAGAGGGGCGAACTCATGAGTGGCTTTCGTGACTATTTCCTGTCAACCGCCGCGATCGCGGCGGCCATGCTGGCCTGCGGCGTCGCCGTCGCGCAAGCGGATGACGACAACGATCATTCGCAGCGACACGGCTACAAGCACGTCCTGCTGATCAGCGTCGATGGCATGCACGCCGTCGATCTGAAGCGTTGGGTCGAAAGCCGCCCCGGCGGCAACTTCGCCCAGCTCACCGGAAAGGGCGTCGTCTATCCGAACGCTTTGACCACCGCGCCATCCGACAGCTTTCCCGGCATGCTCGCGCAGGTGACGGGCGCCACGCCGAAGGGCGGCGGCCTGTTCTATGACGACAGCTATGATCGCACCGAATATCCGGCCAAGGCCTTCTATACCAGCCAGGGCCTTAGCGACCCCGGCTGCGTGGGCCCGGCGGGAACCGAGCTCACCAACTTCGAAGCGCTCGACAAGACCTACAATTACTCCAGCGGGCTGGTCGCCGATTACACCGCCGGCGGCACGCTGGGCCAAGTCTACACCCAGCTCGATCCGGATCACATGCAGCGCAAGCTGGTGAACGGCCAGTGCGTGCCGGTCTATCCCCACGACTACGTGCGCACCAACACGGTCTTCGAGGTCATCAAGGAAGCCGGCATGCGCACGGCCTGGTCCGACAAGCATCCGGCCTATGAGGACCTCGCGGGCCCGTCGGGCAAGGGCCTCGACGAGCTCTTCACGCCGGAGATCAACTCGCAGGACACCATCGACGCCGGCGCCCAGCCCGGCGATGACTACACCACGAGTTATACCGGCGTCCGTTCCTACGACTCGCTGAAAGTGAAGGCGGTGTTGAACTGGATCGACGGCTATGACGGCTCGCGGACCGAGCGTAAGCCCGTTCCCGCGATCTTCGGCATGAACTTCCAGGCGGTCAGCGTCGGCCAGAAGCTCGCCAAGGCCGGCCACGCGGATGCCGACAAATCGCTCGTCGGCGGCTATGCCGACGGCAAGGCGACGCCCGGCAATGCGCTCACGCTGCAATTCCAGTTCGTGGACGACGCGCTCGGCAAGTTCGTCAACGAGCTCAAGACGCAAAATCTCTACGATTCGACGCTGATCATCGTCAGCGCCAAGCACGGCCAGTCACCGATCGACGTCAAGGACCGCGTGGCGATCTCCGACGCGCTGTACAGCAAGGCGCCCGGTTTCGGCACCAACGGCTTCGAGATCTGCGATGACGAGGCGCTGGTCTGGTTGTCGCCGGAGCTGCAGCAGGCGACCAATCCGGCGACCGGCCATCCCTACTACGCGGATGCCAAGGCCTACATCCTCGCCCACGCCGCCGATCTGCATATCCAGAAGCTGCTCGACCGCGACGAACTGACCAGGCTCTATGAAGATCCGTTCCACAACAGCCGGGTGCCGGACTTCATCGCCGTCACCGATCATGGCGTCATCTGCACCGGCGGCAGCAAGCTCGCCGAGCATGGCGGCTTCTCCAAAGACGATCGCAACGTGCTGCTGCTGCTCTCGTCGCCGCACATCAAGCATGCGAGGATCGTCGAGGAGACGGCTTTCACCACCCAGATCGCGCCGACGATCCTTCGTGCACTCGACCTCAATCCGCGCAGCCTGCAGGCTGTGCGTGAGGAAGGTGTCGAGGCCTTGAAGATCAAGTGAAGCCGCAAAGGAGCACTGGCTCCAGCTGCGCAACGCACCAAACGGCTTGCACCGGTACACCGTGACCGGGCAAGCCGAGCGGCCTGGCTCACACATCGGCGCCCCTATCGCGGGGCGCCGATGCTGCTTGTCATGAGCGCGTCAGGAGCCGAACTTCCCCCGCAGCATGGGGCCAAGGAGATTCGAGTAATCGTCCGTCCAGAGTGCGCTGGCCGGATCCGGCGACATGGCGGCCCAATGCCGGGCCGCCTCGCCCGCATCCTCGGGCGTGCGCGCAAGCATCACCACCCGGGACGCCGTCCTCAACGTGGTCATGACGTCGCCGGCGGGATGCCCTTCCTTGAAGAGTGCGATCAACCCCTGGGACTGCGCGATATTCGCCATGATCGGCGCGAGATCGAGATGGCGGTTGGAGATATGCACGAGAATGACCCCGTGCGTCGTCAGCCTCGACACATAGCCGGCGATCGCTTCACGCGTCAGCAGGTGGACCGGAATGCTGTCGGACGAGAAGGCGTCCAGCACGATCAGGTCGTAGCGATCGAGTGACGCCTGCAGTGTGAGACGCGCATCGCCGAGCACGAGGCCGGCCTTCGGCGCGCAGCGCGACAGGAATGTGAAGAAGGTTGGATTGCTCGCGATCCGGATCACCTCGGGATCGATCTCGAAGAACGTCCAGTTCTCTGCACCGCGACGGAGGCAGGCGAGCGTGCCGGTGCCGAGCCCGACGACCGCAACCCGTTCGAAGCTGCTGCGGGCACTGCGTGCCGCCGCAACCCCTTCAGCCAGCGGGCTGCCTGGATAGTAGTAGCTCTGAGGCTGAGGCGTTCCCACGACTGGCGTACCGTCGTCGTTCCGCAACCGCTCTGCGCCATGCATCGTGTTGCCGTGGTACAGCAGCCGCGCGCGGCCATCCGCGAGGTCGACCACCGTATGGACCCCGAAGAAGCTGCGCGCGGTCTCGATCGGGGCCATGCCCGGACGCCAGAACGTCGTCAGCATCAGGCCGGTGACCGCCAACCCGGCAAATGACACCGGCCGCTGGCGCAAAAATATCATGCCGGCCGCCAGCAGGACCAGCAAGGCACTGAACGACAGCTCGAAGGAGGCCGGCAACTGCAGTTGCGTCACGTACCAGACCATGGCAAGCGCGATCGCCACCGCCAACCATGGCAACGCCGTGATCAGCGTCTGGCGCGCACCGCCCGCGAACATGCCGGGCAGCGCCAGCAATGCGAGCGCGATCAGGATCGGATATTCGTAGTTGCCGGAGAATAACTGCGGCGCCAGCAGTCCCGCGAAGGCGCCGCCCAGCACACCGCCGAACGAGGTGCACAGGAAGAACTCGGTCAAGCGTTGCGGGTGCGGACGCCGGGCATAGAGCTCGCCATGACAGAGCAGCGCCAACAGCGTGAACACGACGAGGTGGAGCACGATCGTCGTGACCCAGAACACCTTGGCGCCGACCAGACTGATCGCAAGGGGGGCCACGGCGAACGGAACGAGACGCACCACGGTCGCGTGGCTGATCCACGGCCGGTCGCGGAACACGACAACGAAGGTGAACAGATAGAGCGCCAGCGGAATAACCCAGAGAAAGGGCGCTGCCGCGACGTCGGTCGTCAGGTGCGCGGTCACCGCGATGACCAACCCGGACGGAATGGCCGCAAGCGCGATCCACTGCAGCCTGTCGGCCACGCTGACGACCGATGTGTCCGGCGTCGGCGTCACCTTCACGGCACCGTTGCCTCGTCCGAGCACGAAGGCAACCGCTGTGACGAGCAGCGCGAGGACTGCAAAGCCGAACGACCAGATACTCGCCTGCATATTCAGCGCCAGCAGTGGCTCGACAACGGCGGGATAGGCAAACAGGGCCGCGAACGAGCCAAGATTCGATGCGGCATAGAGCACATAGGGATTGTCGGCATCGCGATGGCCGCTTCCGGCGAACCAGCTCTGCAGCAAGGGCGCGCTCGCCGACAATGCAAAGAACGGCAGGCCGATTGACGCAGCGAACAGTCCGAACAACCAGAGCGCGGTTCCATCGGCCGGTGGCGCACCCCAATTGGGCGCGATCGCAATCGGCAAGGTCATGGCCGTGACGGCGAGCAGGAGCAGGTGGACGAGGCCCGCGCGCTGCGGCCCGAACAACCGGCCGAGCAGATGTGCATAGGCATAGCCGGCGAGCAGGACGGCCTGGAAGAACACCATCGCCACCGACCAGACCGAAGGTGCGCCGCCGAGCTTCGGCAGCACCATTTTCGCGAACATCGGCTGAATCAGGAACAGCAGCAGCGCGGATACAAACACCGTCGCCACGCTGAGGAACGGCAGCAGGCGCGTATCATCGGCAGAACGCGATACCTCCGGAAGCGTGCGATCCGGCGCGTTCTCAAAAAGTGACATTCGTTGGCCCTTGCAATCTTTGCTTGCAAGGTAGTTAGCCGCGCCTAAGCAAGGGTTAATCGCAGTTCAGGGAGCGCGTATCGGCGACGGAGAAACAGTTTTGCCAATCGAACCTCCGCCGGTGCCCCGTCACCTCTTGTCCAGCGTCCCCTCAACACCGGAGCCAAACCGCACCCAGTTCTGCCCATCGAACTTCTGCAATTGCATTCGCTCGATCGGGTAGTGGTCACTTGGCGATGTCGTCAACGCAATATCCGGAAGAAGCATGTCGAGGTGAACCCCGTTCAAAGCCTCGGCCTGCCGCATGACGTTGGCGCGCGTCAGGTCATCCCCGCATTGCTTGAGCACGTCGACCAGCGCCTGCGCAGCGTTGTATCCATAGACCACGTAAGAGTTGTCCTTATCCTCGCCCGGCATGTGCTCGGCCATGAAATCGGAGAATCGCTTCAAGCCGGGGTCGTCCTTCCAGGCCGCATCCGCGGGGTCCTTGCTGTAGCCCGCGGTGATGATGTCTCTGGCGTTCTCGAGGCCGGCGGGCTTCAGCACGGCGCTGATCGACTGCGAGTTTCCATGCAGGATCTGCACCGGCTTCCAGCCGATCTCTGCGGCTTTCTTGATGGCCTGGGCCGCGAATTTCGCGGAGGCGAAATTGACGAAGATGCTCGCGCCGGAGAATTTCAGCTTCACGAGCTCGGAATCGATCGTCGGTGCGCTCGTCTCATACGTGACCTCGGCGACGATGTTGCCGGCCCCTTCGCCCAGACCGTCTTTCAAGCCCTTGATATTGTCTCGTCCGAAGTCGTCATTGGACGACAGCACGGCAATCTTTCCGTTGGGATAGTTTTCGCGCAGGTATTTCCCGTAGATGCGCGTTTCGCTCTGGTAGCTCGGCTGGAAACCCATCGACCAGGGATATGCCTTGTGGTCGCCGAACACGGTTGCGCCCGCCGCGATAAACAGCTGCGGTACCTTTTTGGCGTTGACATATTTGATGACCGACATGGTGGTCGGCGTACCGAGCTGATTGAAGAGCAGCAGCACCTCGTCGCTCTCGATCAACTTGCGGGTCTGCTCGACAGTCTTCGGGGGACTATAGGCATCATCATAGGAGATGAACTCGATCTTGCGGCCGTTGACCCCGCCCTGATCGTTGATCATCTTGAAGTAGGCGGCTTCGGTCCTGGCGATGATGCCGTTCGAGGACAGCGGTCCACTATAGGGAGCCGTGTTGCCGATCTTGATCGCTGTATCGGATGCGCCGGTATCGTAGCGTTTCTCCTCGTGAGCCGAGCCTGGCGCCGCAACGGCCAAGCCGATAGCGATCGTCAACGCGACACCCAAACAAGCGGATCTCGCCTCGCGCGCGTGCCGTGGCATCTGCTTCCTCGCGATTTGGTTTTTGATCGGCAATCAGCCGGGCGCTACGCCGTCTTCAGGTCGAATTCGAAACGGGTTCCCCACGTCGTCAGCTGATCGATCGTCCACACGCGCGGACGTTGCGGAAATGCCTGGTGCCACGGCCGCGGCTCGAAAATATCGAGTTCGGGAACGAGCACGTCCATGTCGGAGTAGAGCTCGATCAGAAAGCGGCTGGGGTCATAGTGATAGGAGGCAAGGTTGTGGCCCGCGGTGTGCCGCGACGGGCCCCAGAGCATCGGATGGCCTGTCGTCGCCAGAAAATCCGCCGCATCGTGATGCGCGGCGCGGCTGCGCAGCTCAAAGGCGAGGTGATGAACGCGCGCCTCCGGTGCCGCGATGATGTTGAGCACGTGATGATCGTGGTTGCAGGTCAGGAACGTGGCTATCCCCTCGAACCAATCGGTTGCACGAAACCCGATCGCGGAACAGAATTTGATCAGCTTGTCCGCCTCCGGTGCCATCAGGGCGACATGTCCAAGGCGCGTCGGAATGACGCCCGAGGTGCGGAAGCCGGGACCGGGCATGGCCATCTCCGGCACCAAATGAAGCGTGTGCCCGGCAACGACGACCTCCACCAGGCTCGGAACGCCCGGCCGCACGTCGCTCTTTCTTTCCGCAGAAAGTCCGAGATCGCGCAGCGAGCGGATGGTCTCGTCGACCGCCTCCTGACCGATCCTGAGGCCCAGCGCGGTGAGGCGCTTTTCGGATGCCGGCTTGATCGTGATGTTGTGGTGATCGACACCGAGGCTGAAATAAATGCGGCCGTCGGAGCCGCGCTCGGTCGGCGTTGCACCGATCACTTGATCATAATAGGCGAACTCCTGCTCTGCGGCAGGCGTATCGAGATCGACATAGGCGATTTGGAAAGCGCGGGTCATGGTTTTTCCTCCAGCGTCGCTGCGACTGCTTCTGCGTCGTAGCCATAAAGTCTGTTCATTGCCTCGGGGCTGCCGTGCACACCGCGCGTGGCGAGGACTTGATCCCTCTCGAACTGCTGCGGTCCATCAGGCATGTGGAAGGTCGTGGAATTGGCGCGGGATCTCTCCTGCACCTCAGTCGCACGCGGCTTGCGCAAGGTGACGTAGGCCCGGAACGCGGACGGAATGTCGAACGCTGCGTGTTTCAGGCAGGCCGCCAGCGCCGCGCCGTCCTCGATCGCCTGTGCGGCGCCCTGTGCCATGAACGGCAACATGGGATGACAGGCGTCCCCAAGGAGCGCGATACGCCCTTGCGTCCATTCCGGAAATGGATTGCGATCGAACAACGCCCATTTGAACGTCTCATCGACCGCGTTGAGGATCGTCGCAAGCTGCGGATGCCACCCTTCGTAGATCTCGACGGCATCGGAGATCGAACCGCGGTCGGACCACTGCTCCCGCGTCCAGGTCGCCGCTTCGCTCACCGCGACAAAATTCAGGAAGCGCCCGGCGCCGACGAAGTAGTGGACAAAGTGTCCGCCCGGCCCCACCCAGTTGGTGACATCGAGTGGCAGGTCGAGATGCGCGACGCGTTCCACAGGCGCGAGCCCGCGATACGCGATCTGCCCCGAGAACCTCGGCTTCTCCTCGCCGAACAGGCATTCGCGAACCCTGGAGTGGATTCCGTCGGCGCCGATCAGCAGATCGCCGCGCGCGGACGTGCCATCGTCAAAATGCGCGGTCACGCCGCTGTCGTCTTGCTCGACATGGACCAGACGGCGTCCGAGCTTGATCTCCTTGCGGCCGAACGCGTCCGTCAGGAGGGCGATGAGGTCCGCCCGGTGAAAATGGTAGTAGGGCGAACCATAGCGGTGCTCGAGGACGTCGCCCAATTCCTCGCGCCCCAGCACACGACCGTCCTGCCAGCGACGAAACACCACCGCGGCGGGGCGAACGGCGGCGCGCGCCATGGCGTCGCCAAGCCCGTAGCGGCACAGCAGCCGGGAGGCGTTGGGGCTGATCTGGATGCCTGCGCCGACCTCGCGTTGCGCCATGGTCTGCTCGAACAGGGAAACGTCGAGACCAGCCCGGCGCAGCGCAATGGCGGCGGCCGTGCCGCCGATACCGGCGCCGATCACCAGCGCATGCAGCCGCTTCACCGCGCGCCTCCCCAGCCGAGAGCGGTTGCGAGGATCGCGTCGGCATTGGGCGCCTTGCCGTCCGTACCGCGCCACGCGATGTGATGGTCGGGGCGCACCAGCAGCATGTCGCGGCCATAGACGCCCTTCAGATCGGGCTCGTCGAGTTGTAGGATCGACAGCGGGATCCGTCGTCGCGCCGCGGCATCGACGAAGGGTGACAGGTCGGCGCCGCGGAAATCGATCAGCGTGAAGTGCGTACCGAGCCGATCGTACAGCGCCGTCCCGTCCTTGAGATATGTGCTGGGCAGGCGGGCACCGGGCGTGGTCGTCGGCTTGTAGACGACCGGATCGAACGGAAATGGAGCGGCGTCGCCGCTGGCGACGATCGGCGATCCCTCATAGACAAAGCCGTGTTCGATCCCGAAACATTCGTTCTCTGCGTTGCCGAGTCTCGCAAGCTCGGCACCGACTTCGGCGCGCCGCACGGGATCTTCGCTGTTGTCGCCTTGCAGCAGGTTTCCGTAGGCTTCGGCAATCTGCATCCGCACCTGCATGTGGCGGCCGGACGCGTCGCGATTTCGTGCGGCGACGGGGCGCCGCTCGACTTCGTACGAGGCAAGGAGACCGAGCCCGCCGAAACCTTGCAGCGTTGCAGCCAGTTTCCAGCCGAGGTCGATGGCGTCGCCGACCCCGGAGTTCATCCCGTAGCCGCCGGTCGGAATGAACTGATGCGCGGAGTCGCCGGCGAGCAGGACCCGTCCCTTGCCATAGGATTCGGCGACAAGGAGATGCGGCGTCCATGCATTGGCGACCAGGATCTCGAAAGCAAACGGCCGGCCGGCATAGGCCTCGACGAGCGCGCGTGGATCGAGCTTGCTCGCATCCTGCCCGGGCAGCACGGGAACATGCACGGTCCAGATATCATCATCGTTCTGCGCAATCATGGTTCCAAGCGGCGACTGGTAGTGCCAGGCGACACCCCAGCGCTGCAACAGCTCGCGCTCGGTCGATCGAAAGTGGATCATGTAGAGCTCGCCGACGCGCGACTGCCCCTCCAGCGCGATATCCAGTCCCGCGCGAACGCGGCTGGATCCGCCGTCGCAACCTATGAGATACTGGCAGCTTACCTGCTCTTGCGCGCCACTCCCCTGCTCTCGCAGTGTCGCGACGACGCCGTCGTCCTTCGCTTCAAAGCTTTCAAAGCCGACGCCGAACCGCACCTCGACTTCCGAACGGGTGTCGATCGCCTGCTTCAGAACAGGTTCGATCTCGACTTGCGAAACGCGCATCGGCGGTTCGAGCGGCTGAGTGCCGTCGTTCCTGGTTCGGCTGTGCTTTCGAAACTCGCTCGGGGTCATGTACCGGAAGCGATGCAGCTCATATCCAGCAAGGCTCGTGATCCAGGAGACATCGAAGGGATGATCTTCCGCTACCGCGACCTTTCGCAACGCCTCCGACAGGCCGAACCGGCGGAACAGCTCCATGCTGCGGCTGTTGGTGATGTCCATCTTCGGGTGACGGGTCGTCGTCGCATTCCGCTCGACCAGCATGGAGCGAATGCCGAAATGGGCCAGCACATTCGCAAGCGTCATCCCGACGGGACCGCCACCTGCAATCAAAACCGGAACCGATTTCATTGTTTCCTCCCATAAGGACCGGCGGCGGATTATTTTGTGTTGCCGCTTCCGCACCAGGCCAGATCAAGATCTGGCCTGACCGACTCCCTCAACTCCGGGCACTGTGCGCATCGACCTCGGCCAGGCTTTCACCCTCCTGGCGATCGATACGACGTCCGTTCGCGGCCGCGTACAGCGACGCCGGCGAAGGTCAGGCAGCTGCGCGTACCGCATCATCGCCCTCTTGCACGATCGGATTGCGGAGCACCCCCAATCCCTCGATCTCGATCTCGCAGACGTCGCCGGGCTTCATGTAGAGCGGCGGCTTGCGGGCTGCGCCGACGCCGGACGGCGTGCCGGTCACGATCAGATCTCCCGGATACAAGGTTATACCCTCGCTGATCAGCGCGACCAGCGTTGCGACGTCGAAGATGAGATGGGAGGTCGATGTCTTCTGCATCACCGTGCCGTTCAAGCGCGTCTCGAGCGTCAGGCCGCTGGCACCGGGCGGAAGTTCGTCAGCCGTCACGAGCGCGGGTCCGAACGCGCCGGTGCCGTCGAAGTTCTTGCCCATGGTCCATTGCGGCGTCCGGAACTGATAATCCCGGATCGTGCCGTCATTGAAGATCGAATAACCGGCGACGTGATCGAGCGCCGCGGACTGCGGGATGTGGCGGCCGCCGCGCCCGATGACGGCGACGAGTTCGCCCTCATAGTCGAGCGCGGCCGAGACCTTCGGTCGCACGATCGGCGCGCCGTGGCCGATGAGGCTCGACGAGAACCGGCCGAACAGCGTGGGGTAGTCGGGTTGCTGGATGCTGCTTTCGGCGGTGTGGTCCGCATAGTTCAACCCAACACAGATGATCTTGCCGGGTGAGGACAGCGGCGGAAGGAAACTCACGGCTTCCGGATCGAGCGGCTCGCCCGTGAGAAGAGCGGCTGCGAGATCCTTCAGTCCATCATGCCCGCCGGCAAGGGCGCGCTCGAGCCGGCCATGCGCTGCGCCGTCATCAAGTCCCCGATATCGACCGGCCGGATCGGCCACCGCGAGGCCCCGCCTCGCGTTTCTTTCGTAAGCGATGAACCGCATGGGGTGTTTCCTCCGTGTTCGTCTCCTGTAACACGTAAAATGCATATTGCAAATAAAAATGCATAATTCTGAAAGCGTGCATATTTTAAATGACTCGGATCACCCCTTTTGTTATGGCTAAGCCCATGGAATCACCGACGAGTCTGACCCACGGGGCCTATGCCAAGCTTCGCGCCCAATTGCTGGCGTGCCGCTTCGCGCCCGGAGAAAAGCTGAAGATCGACGATCTGTGCCGCCGCTTCGAGGTCGGCTCGAGCGCCGTGCGCGAGGCACTGTCGCGGCTCGCATCAGAAGGCTTTGTGGTCAGCGAACCGCAACGCGGCTTCCGCGTGGCGCCGTTGTCCGTCGATGCGCTGAGCGACCTCACGAATGTTCGATGCAGCATCGAGGAACTGTGTCTTCGGGGTGCGATCGAGAAAGGCGGGATCGAGTGGCAGACGCAGGTGGTCGCTGCGCTACATCGCCTGTCGCACACGCCGGTATGGGCAGATAAGGCCGCGCGGCGTTACAGCGAAGAATATGCGCGGGCGCACGAGATTTTCCATGAAGCGCTCGCAGCGGGATGCGGCAGCCCCTGGCTGCTTCATCTGCGCGCGACGCTTTACAATCACTCCGAACGCTACCGCGCGTTTTCCGGTCCTTTGTCCAAGGTGGACAGAGACCTGGACAGGGAACATCGGGAGATTGCCGAGGCCACCTTGGCGCGGGACAGCGAACGCGCCGTCACGCTGATGAACAAGCACCTGCAGATGACCACGAAGGTCATCCTCGATTCCGTATTGGCCGGCGAGCCGGCTCCGGAATCGGCAAAGGCGAGACCAGGCGACGCTCACCTGCCTGAAAGCCTGCCGCGCAAAGGCGGCGCGCCGGTCTGACGCGGCATCGACGGCGGGGCGCGCATACGCGCATCGCTTTTCCGTGACGATCCTGCGCCGGAGCGCTATGCTTTAGCGGAATCCTCCGCCGGCCCAATCGCCGCCCGCCAGACTGCAATTGCAGTCTCCACGAGTGAATTCGATGCAGAAGTCACCCGCGCTTGAAACGGATCCCGGCTTTGCCCGAATGAACGTGCCGGACGTTCGGATCAATTACGATCCGATCGATCCAGACCAGTTCGACCGGCCGATTGTCGCCATGTCCATCGAGACAGGTCAGGGGAATGAGGAGCTGCCGCTCCATTCGCACAGAAAGGGCCAGCTGGTGGTGGCCTCTCATGGATCGGTCATGTGCCGCGCGCCGGGAGGACTGTGGATCGTTCCGCCGCAGGGTGCCGTATGGATACCCGCCGGAGTCCTGCACAGCAACTGCATGTCGGAGGCGAAAAAGGTCTACGTCGTCTTCATCGATCCGCAGGCGAGCGCGCTTCCGACCACATGCTGCACTTTCACGATATCGTCGCTGGTCCGCGAACTGATCCATCGATTGTCGGTATTCCCGCCGCTGTATCCGATCGAGGGACCGACAAGCCGACTTGGGCGCGTCCTGCTCGACGAACTGGTCCAGATGTCGACCGAACAGATGTATCTGCCGATCTCCCCTGATAGCCGGCTTCAGCATCTGGCCGCATCTCTGCTCGATGATCCTGCCGACCGGAGTACAGTCGACGAACTGGCCGCCCGATACGCCATGAGCGAGCGCACCTTCGCCCGGCTGGTGTTGAAGGAAACCGGAATGACATTCGGGCGCTGGCGACAGCGCCTCCACATCCTTGTCGCGCTCCAGCGGCTATCGACCGGATCTTCCGTCCAGGCGGTCTCGCTCGATCTGGGCTATGAAACGCCGAGCGCCTTCATCACCATGTTCAAGAAGACAATGGGCAAGAGCCCTCGTCGCTTCCTCGCCGAGCGGTCGAGCTTCGTCAGCCATGAGCCGTTCGAATAGGCAGCAGGTTGCGGCTTCGGATCCTGAAGCCGCGGCCGGCAATGCCCTATCTCGAATTGAACGGCACCAGCGGGTACTGAAGGGTTGCCTCGGCCACGGCTTGCGGCGCCACCACGCGAGGCTTGCCATTCTGTCCCTGCAGCAGGGTCACATCGCTTCCCATATTCTGACCACTGGCATCGAACCTGATCCTGCCGCTGGACATCAGGATCGGCGTCATGTCGGTCGCCTTGAGCGCGGCATGGATAGCAGCCGATTCAGATGAGCCGGCGCGGCTCACCGCGTCCGCAACGATCTGTACGGCTTCGAACGCACATCCTGAATTGGCGTCAAGCCAGTCGTTTGGATAGTCGGCTGCGAATTGCTTGAGGATCGCCGCGGCGTCGGGGGCCTTCGGGTTGGACCACAGCGTCGACAGGATCGCGCCGTCGCCGTATTTGCCCAATGCGTCGTAGTATGCCTTGTCTTGCACGCCATTCGAGTTCGGCGAGAAGATCAGCTTGGGATTCCACCCCTGCTTGACGCATTCCCGGATGATCATGATGGCATCGTTGACGCGCGTCACCGATATCAGTGCGTCGGCGCCCGAGGCTTTTGCCTTGGCCACCTCGACTGAGAGATCCCTCGCCTTCTCGTCGTATGGGATGTACTGGGCGATCTTCAGAGGCACATCGACCTCCTTCCACGCCTGATCGATGCTGGCCGCGGTTGATTGCCCCATCGTGTTGTTGAGATGCATGATGGCCGCGCTCGTCGGCACATCCTTGAGCGGCGACAACAGCGACTTCAGTTCGATCAACGACTTCCTGACGACCGTCAGCGACGTCGGATAATAGCGAAAGACCTGGGTGAAGCCCTGCGAAGTCACCTGGGTCGCGCTCGCGATATGGACCACCATCGGGACTTTCGCGGCCTCCGCGGCCTGCAATGCAGATATGGTTGCGCCCGAGTCCCAGGCTCCAATGAGCACCGTGCAACCCTGCCGGATCAGGTTTTCGGCCGCAATTCGCCCGTTCTCCGGTCTGCTCTGCGTGTCGGCATGGATGACTTCCATGTCTATTCCGAATTTCTCCTTGGCAAACTTCGCGCCGGCGTCGATCCCGCGCACGCAGGCCTGGCCGGGAAACGCCAGGACGCCGCTGCTCGGATTGATCGCGCCGACCCGTACCTTGCCGGGGAGATTTGCCCTTGCCGGCCACGATACGAGCCCTGCGGCGGCGCCCACGCCACTGCCGAGCAATGCACGACGCGTCAGGCCATTTTCGTTGCTAGTCTTCATGTGACGTTCCCCCTCAGTCGGCTGCATGAATATTGCGGCGATCAAATCAAGAACTCGATGACGGGCAGCGCACGCGACACGCGCCGGGCGCGCGCCTCTCGCAGCAGGTGCGCCCGTTCAAGTCACGTCTTCATCTCGGCCTTGACAAGATCGTCTTCACTCTCGTCGTAGAGCGTATCGATCAACGACCGATATCTCTCGGTAATCTGCTTCCGGCGCTTCTTCCTGGTCGGCGTCATCACGCCATTCTCGGGAGACAGCTCTTCCGGCAGGATCCGGAACGCCTTGATCTGCTCGGCTCTGGCCAATTTGCTGTTGGCCTTGCCGATCTCGCCTTCGATCATCCGGACGACGATTTCGGAGTTCGCCAGATCCGCGTACTGCGCGATTTGAAGATCCCGCGATCTCGCCCACTCCATCGTCGCAACGGCGTCGACTTCGATCAACGCGGTGAGATACTTCTTTCCTTCGCCGATCACCGCGGCTTCGGAGATGAACGGACTGTGCCGGATTTCATTCTCGATCTGCGTCGGGCTGATGGATTTTCCGTTCGACGTGTTGATGATCTCTTTCTTCCGATCGACCAGCTTGAAGAGGCCTGTGGGGCCGATATCGACGATGTCTCCGGTGTAAAGCCAACCATCGCTCAGCGCCGATTTCGTTTCCTCAGGCTTGTTCCAGTACCCGACGAACAGCCCCGGTCCCCGGACGATCATCTCCCCGTCCTCGAGAACCGCCGTCTCCCAGGCCGCATCGTGCACGGGCACGCCAACGGTGCCGGCTTCCGGCCATTCCGCCATCTGGACCAGATTGGCGCCGACCAGCTCGGTCTGGCCGTAGCATTCCTTCAACTGCAGGCCCCATAGCTGCCAGAGGGACATGAGCTCGGACGGCATCGCAGCCGACGACGTGTAGGTGACCGCGAGTTCCTCGAACCCGACTTCGGCGAGCAGCGGACGGAAGATCTGGTCCTGGCAGACCGCGAACAGCGCCGATATCAGGGGATCCGGCGTGCCGCCGGCCTGGCGGTCGTCGAGCGCCTTGCGCGCGATCGTCATCGCGAACTGATAATCCTGCTTCTGCTTCGCCGATCCGGAATGGACTTTGCTGAGGATCTGGGTGGCGAACCGCTGATAGAAGCGGGGCGGTGCCGTGAAGTAGGTCGGCTTCACCTCCTTGATGGTCTGGGCAAACTCCATGCTGGTCTCGCCGAAATGCGGCACCAACCGGGCCAGCAAAGGCAAGGTCGTCGCCTGCGCACGCGCCACCGTATGCGACATCGGCAGATGCACGACGACGCGATGGGTGTCGGAACGCATCCGCGGGCTGAACGTCGTCACGCTGTGCGCACCGGCGAGCAGCGACAGATGGGTCAGCATCGCGCCCTTCGGAAAGCCCGTGGTGCCGGATGTGTACCCAATGCTGACCAAATCGCTCGCCTTGGCTTGCGCGGCCTGCTTGCGAAGAAAGACGTCGGCATCGACCGAGATCCCCTCGCAAAAGTCCCCGAGCGAGACGACGTTCGCCGCCGCACCCGCCCCAGTCCACGCCGGATCGAGCACGATGATCTTCCGCAACCTCTCGGCCTGGCCGGAGGCCAGGACGATGCCGAGCTGAAGCTCGCTGCCGACAAAGACGAAGGAGGTTCCGGAATCGCTCAGGTAATAGCCGACTTCCTCCGGCGACGAGGTGAAGTACACGCCGACCATGACGCCGCCGGCGCAGATCGTCGCCATGTCGGCCAGCAGCCATTCCTGGGACACATCGCCCATGATGGCCGCACGATCACCGCACTCGAATCCGGCCTGCTGCAGGGCGGCCGCCAGATTGGCCACCTGATCGGAATACTGCCGCCAGGTCGCGGCGATCCATTCGCCGCGACGCTTTTGCTTGTAGGCGACCGCCTCGGGCTGCTCCGCCCTTCGCGCGCTCAGAAGCTGCGGGATGGTCACCTCGACGAGTTGAGCTCCCGACGTGATGGATTCGACGTCCATCTCACCGCTCCGCGAAGCGCTTCCGCTTTTCAGCGAAGGCGGCGACGGCCTCGCGCCGCTCGGGCAGCGCGAAGGTCAGCATCTCCAGCGCGGCCGAGGTGTCGAGCACCAGATGCGAGTACTGCTTGATGATCTTGTTGACGCTGTACTTGGTCCAGATGATGGATTCTCGCGGGCCGCTTGCAAGCATCTCGGCATATTCGACCGCCGCGTCCTTGACGTCCCTGCCCGAAATGACCTCGTTGATCATGCCCATGGCGGCGGCCTTCTCGGCGGAGATGAACTCGCCCGTCATCAGGTAGTGCTTCGCACGCACCGGCCCCATCAGCAGCGGCCAGATCACCGCGCCGCCGTCACCCGCAACCACGCCGGCCGTCACATGCGTATCGGCAAATCGCGCGGTCGGATTTGCGAAGATGACGTCGCAGAACAGAGCAAGCGTCGCCCCGAGCCCAACGGCAACGCCGTTGACGGCGGCCACGATCGGCACCTCGACCTCGAGCATGTTGCGGATCAGATGGCGTCCGCTCCTGGTCGGCGACGGCAGCGGGCCCTTGTCGAGCGACTTCTGATCGCCGCCCGAACAGAAGCCTCGCCCCGCGCCGGTCAGCACGATCGCGCGGACGTTCTTGTCGTGATCCAGCTCGACGAAAACCCGCTCCAGCTCCTCGTGCATGTCCCAATTGATGGCGTTCAGGATCTCCGGCCGGTTCATCGTGACAACGGCAACGCCGCTGGAGCGCTTCTCGACGATCAGATATTTGTAGCTGTGCTGTGACATTGGTTCTCCGTCCTGCTGTCCTGGAACTACTTTTGCGGCCGCATCGCGCGGATCTTGTCGAGGATCTCCTCGGTGGGTCGCACAACGTTGTTTCTGTCGTTGAAGTGCGGAATCACGTAGCGGCCGCACATTTCGATCGCCTCCATGATCTTCTCGTGGTTCACCGAATCGAGGTGAAGCAGGACTTCATCGATGCCCAATGCCTCGAATTTCTCGAGCTGACGGATGACGGTGTCCGGACTCCCGCAAACGGTGGTCGCCGATTCGTTGAGCAGGTAGTCCCAATCCTTTCCGGCGCGTTCTGCCGCCGGCTGGCTCTCGCTCATGTATGCGTAGTCACCGGAGAGCTTCGCCAGCCGGGGATAGGCGTCGGTCGCTATCCGGGCGTAGTGCATCAGAGGCTCAGCGTAGTCTTCCTTCGCCTTCTGGTCCGTGGCACCGATGCCAAAGAAGATCGGAAGGCCGATGCGAGAGCGATCGAGCGGGCCAAGCTCGTCACGCTTCCAGGCGCGACGGTAGGTCTTGATCAGCTTGGCTTGATAGTCCCACCCTTGGTAGATGTTGCTGCTCAGCACGGCGAACCCCTCGGCGCCTGCCCAGCTATGGCTCCGTTCACTTGTAGCAGCGATGCCGATCACTGGATGGGGCTTCTGAAGCGGCTTCGGAACCAGCATTCGCGGCGGAATCTGGTAATACTTGCCTTCGAAGGTGAAGATATCCTCGCGCATCGATTTCTTGAGCAGCGCGAGCCCCTCTTCCATTTGGGGGAGCGTTTCATTCGGGTCGACGTTGAAGGCCCGCATGGCGATGGTCGTGTTGGCGCGGCCGGCGTAGAACTCCATGCGGCCATGCGACAGAATATCGGTGACGGCCAGCCGCTCCGCCGAGCGCAGGGCGTGATTGATCTTCTGCGGCATCAGGGTCACCGCGGACCGCAGCTTCACGCGAGAGGTCACCGCGGCGAGATAGCCGTAGACCACCTCAGGGGCCGAGCTCGAGATGCCGCCGAGCGCGACGTGCTGCTCGGACAGCGCGACGCAGTCGAACCCCATCTTTTCCGCGAGGCGCACCTCATCAACCAGCTCATGAAGCCGGCGTGCATAGCTCTGCCCGACCTGGGTTTCCTGCTCCGACCAGAACCCGAACGAAAGTGCCATCTTCTAAGTCCTCTGGAAGATTCGAGATGGCAGAGGATTTCATAGGCGCGGCAACATTTTCGTCCGAATGCTGGTGGCGGCTGCGCAGCTTTCCAAATTTTATGCTGTCAGCAGCTGGCGGACCGCATGCCGGCGTCGCCTCATCTGGCCAACGAGGACGCCAGAAGATCCGCGATCGCCTCGAGGCATCGCGCGCCGATCTCGACCGTCGATCCATGCGGATCGCCAATGATCCCGTTGTGCGTGATCGACTTGATCCCGTTCTTCCACATGGACTCAAGCTGCGCTTCGGACAGCGCGCTCAGGTACCCGGCTTCGAACCGGTCCAGCCGCACACTATCGGGGCGGAGCCGCATCATGAGCGACGTCTCCGCGATGTCGGCGTGCCCGCCGACTGCGTTGGGGTCACCCCCGGCATCTCGGACGGCGCTTCGCCATGTGTCGATCCAGGCAATGGCGTCGCAGAACGCATCGATCTCAACGTCAGACGCGACCTCGCGCCTCAACCGCGGAAGCATGTCGCGCAGGACGGGAAAGTTTCCGATATGCCCGGAGAACAGCAGGATCCGCTTGAAACCATGCTGGGCGAGACTCGTGCAGTAATCCCGGCAGATCGCCTCGAAGGTTTCCGGTCGAAGCGAGATCGTACCGGGGAAGACAAGATGGTGGGCTGAACAGCCGACCTTGATCGTCGGAGCGATCAAAGCCGAGCCGAGATGCTGCGCCAGTCTTGCCGCGAGCGCCTCCGCGTGATCGGCATCCATGCAAAGCGGAAGATGCGGCCCATGCTGCTCGACCGCACCGCACGGTACCAAGACCGTCGAATATCCTTGCGCCAGGGCAGCCGACACCTCCTCGAAGCTCATGAGCTCCAGGCGGATTTCTTCAAGGGATGGCAGTACGGCCATTCATGCCTTCTTTGAATTCTTCGACAGGAAGCGGGCGCGCGCGTCTGCCGAGCTATCCCCGGTCAAATAGGCGCCGAGATCCTCGATCGTCATCGCCTCAAGCGAAGCGTCATCCATCTGTCCCGTCAAGTTCAACGAGCGCTTGATCGCGGCGAATAGCTTCTGCTCCTTCCCGCGAAGCTGCCTGCATACCTCCACGGCACGGTCCATCACCTTCACAGTGGTTGCGACCTCGCTGATCGCTCCGATTTCGAGCGCCTTCCGGGCGTCGACCAACTCGCCCCAGTAGAGCAATGCCTGCGCTTCCCGAAGTCCCAGTTTCCGCACGGCGTGCCGCATTCCCTTGGCCGCGGGCAGGAGACCGTGGTTGATCTCGGGAAACCCGACCATGCAGGTGTGGTCTGCGACCACGTAGTCGGCATGAAGCAGGAATTCGAAGGCGCCTCCGACCGCATAGCCGCGGACGGCGCACACCAGCGGGCCCGGATATCGCTCCATCTCGCACAGCAGCGCATGGAAGTTCCTCATGCGAGGTCTGGATATCTCGATGCCGGCGACTTCCTTGATGTCGCCTCCCGCACTGAAGAAGCGATCGCCTCCGCCGGTCAAGACGATACCTGGTGGTGAGGTTTGAGCGGACAACGCACGAATCGTGTCAAGCAAACGCTCGACCAGTCGGTTGTTCAAGGCATTCGCCGGCGGCCTGTTCATCGTCATCGTGACGATGTCGAGGTCGCGCTCGACGATGAGAGCGTCGTCGTTCTGCATGGCGACAGCCTATGTGGCGCGCCTCGGAATTGGTTGCCATACGACGCTTCCGTATCGGGGCGGATCGACACAAATCGCCGTCACGGCACAGGATCGCAGCATAATCTGCTTGATCTTGTCCCGGTTCCACGCCGGGCGGATCAATGCCGCGGGCGCGAAACACCACTACATTCCGAGATATGCGCGCTGAACCTCGGAATTGCTCAGCAATTCGTCGCTCGGTCCGTGCAGCACGATCGAACCGTTTTCCAGGACGTAGCCGCGATTGCTCAACGCAAGGGATTTCGCGACGTTCTGCTCGACCAGCAGCACCGTGATCCCCTGCGCGTGCAGGGACTTCACCACCCCAAACATCACGTCCGTCAAGGCGGGTGACAGTCCAATCGACGGCTCGTCGAACATCACGATTTCAGGCTTCGCCATGATCGCGCGCCCGATCGCCAGCATCTGCTGCTCGCCGCCCGAAAGCGTTCCGGCAAGCTGCCGCCTGCGCTCTCGAAGCCTTTCAAACAACTGGTAGACGAACTCAAGCGTTTCGAGCTGACCGGCCTTCGCGCGCTTCAGCGCGCCACCCAACAGCAAATTCTCTTCGACTGACAGGCTGCCAAAGATCTGTCGACCTTCGGCGACTTGCGCAATGCCGCGTTCGCAGATCTCCCACGGCGGCATCCCGGTGATATCGACGCCGTTCATCTTCACGGCGCCGGCCGAAGATGGAACGATGCCTGCGATCGATCTGATCAGCGAGGTCTTTCCCGCGCCATTCGCACCCACGACACAGATCAACTCACCCTTGTGGATCCGCAGGGAGACGCCGTTCAGGGCGTTCGATCCGTCGTAGGCAACACAAAGCCCGTCGATTGATAAGAGCGCCTCGTCAAGCATGGAAGCCTGTCCCCAGATAGCTCTCAAGGACCCTCGGGTCCGCGGCCACCTCGCCAGGACTTCCTTCGGCGATCCTGGCGCCGTGATGCAGCACGACGACACGCGACGCGACCTCCATCACGATGCGCATGACATGCTCGACGAGGAGGATCGTCAGCCCGGCTTCGGCAAGTCCCTGCAATACGCGGACAACGCTCGCGGCTTCGGTGGGACGGAGGCCCGCCATCACCTCGTCGAGCAGCAGCAGCTTGGGCCGGGTGGACAGCGCTTTGGCGGTTTCCAGCATTTTCCGATCCGGCAGCGTCAGCTGGTCGGTCCTTGCATTGGCCTTGCCGGCAAGTCCAACGCTTTCAAGGGACTCGTATGCCGTCGACCTGGCTTCGCTGACGTTCCGGGTCCAGCTGAAGGCGCCGACCATTGCGTTCTCGAGCACCGACATGTCGCGCATCGGCCGCACGATCTGGAATGTCCGCGCGATACCCATCCTGCAGACAAGTTCAGGCGGTGTATTCTCGATCGGGCGTCCCTCGAACAGCACCTCCCCGCTGGTCGGCTGCATGGCGCCCGCAACGAGGTTGAAACATGTCGTCTTTCCTGCCCCGTTCGGCCCGATCAACGCGGTGATCCGTCCGGCTTGCAGTGCGAAGCTGACATTGTTCACCGCGACCAATCCGCCGAACGATTTGGAGAGATTCTTCACCTCGAGCAAGGCCGTCATTCTTCGGCCTTTCTCGGTTGCGGCAGCCACACCCGGGACGGCAGCTGGATCGCCTTGCAGAGCCGCACCATCGCCGGCCAGATGCCGTCGGGCAGGAACCAGACGACGAGCACCAGCACGACACCGTAGGCGATGTTGTTCAGTCCCGGGATCCGCAGACTGTCGCCGAGCGCGCTCATCAGATGGTTCAGGGGAATAGCCGCGAGCGACCCGACCAGCGGACCAAACGTCGTGCCCAAGCCGCCGACCACGGGCCCGATCAGGACGTCGACGGAGAGCCCCATCCCCATGATCGAATCCGGGAATATCGATCCCTGCACCAGCGCCAGAATTCCGCCGCCCACGGCCGCCGTCGCCGCCGAGATCGCGATCACAAGGATCTTGTGCCGGAATGTGCGAACACCGAGCGCGCGTGCCGCCTGCTCGTCGTCCCGCATCGCTCGCCAGACGTATCCGAGATACGATCGCGAGATCAGTTCGGTGCCCACGATACCGAGGGCGGCCAGCGCAAGCGCGACAAAGTAGTAGAAGCGCGCGTCGCCCCGGAGCATCGAGAACTCGATCGCATTGGTCGGCGCGGCAAAGAACAGCCCCTGCATTGCGCCAACGAACTCCCAGCCGCTGAACATGATCCTGGCGAACTCGGCGGCGGCGATCGTCAGCAGCGCGAAATAGATGCCACGCACCTCGAACCGGAAGCTCAACCACGCCAGCATCGCGCCGACGGACCCGGCAAGGAACATCCCAAGCAGCAGGCCTATCCACGGAGAAATGCCGTACTTCACGTCGAGCACCGCAACTGAATAGGCTCCGAGGCCGACGAAGAGGGCATGACCGATCGAGAGTTGGCCACCGATCCCGAGCATCAGATTCCAGGATTGGCCGAGGAACGTGAACAGCAACACGATCGTCATCA
This sequence comes from Bradyrhizobium sp. ma5, assembly GCF_042258955.1. NCBI lineage: Bacteria > Pseudomonadati > Pseudomonadota > Alphaproteobacteria > Hyphomicrobiales > Nitrobacteraceae > Bradyrhizobium > Bradyrhizobium sp. ma5. The sequence goes on along the minus strand of NZ_CP170156.1, from coordinate 422,412 downwards.
ACGAGATGAAGTAAGGATTTGCCAGCGCGCCGACCAGGGTAAGGGTCACGAAGACCATTGCTCCGGCAAGCCACGGCTTGATGTCGGCCGACCCCTCAAATCTCTTTTGCACCAAAGAAACCTCTCGGACGGAAAATCAGGATGATGATCAGGAGCGCATAGGGCAGCGCCGTCTTCATCGACGGGGTGAACATCAACGCTGCGATTGCCTCGGCCACGCCGATCAGCAGGCCGCCCAACAGCGCGCCGCTGAAGCTGCCGAGACCGCCGACGATCACCGTCACGAAAGCCAGCAGGGTAAAGTCGACGGCCAGATACGGTTGCGCGTCGAACAAGGGAGATATCAATGCGCCGGCGACGCCCGCGCAGGCCGCGCCAAGACCGAAGGTCACCGCATAGACCCGGGGGATGTTCAGACCGACGACCAGGCCGCCCAAACGGTTGTCCGCCGCCGCGCGCAAGGACCGGCCGAACGATGAAAACTTCAGATACGCCCCCAGCAGCGTGATGAGCAGGCCCGCGGTTGCTGCGGCCTGCAGACGCGCCAGATCCAAGGTCACGAATCCGAGCGATACGGTGTGAAACGACAGCTGCGAGGCGGTGGGGCGCGGATCCGGCCCGAACGTCACCAGCAGCGCGCCGGTGAAAAGCAACGATAGCCCGATGAAGACGATGAATTGATAATGATGCGGCCGATTGACGAACCGTTTGACGAGCAGGGTCTCCAGCAAATACCCGAAGACGAACATCACGACCGCCGCGATCACCGCCGCGACGATGATCGGAACGTCCCAAAGGCGGACAGCCCAATAGCCGATGTAGACGCCGAACACGACCATCTCACCATGCGCGAAGTTGACGACGCGCATGACGCCGAAAATGATCGTCAGGCCGAGCGCCACCAGGCCGTAGACGAGACCGAGCAGGACACCACTCGCGAGAACATTGAGCCAGAGAGACAGCATGAGCGATCACCGGCACTTGGGCACGGTGAATTCACCCTTCACATAGACGAGAGGCTCGCGATCGGTGTTGGTCGCCTGCGCGACCACTGCGCCGACGAAGATCGTATGACTGCCGGCATCGTATGAATCGGACACGCGGCAATCAAAGCTGCAGATCGCCTCGACGAGACTCGGCGCCCCCGTCGCGAGCTCGCGCCACAAACCTTCGCTGAAACGTATGTCGCCCTTGCTGCCGTCCTGGCCCGCGAATTTCTGCGCCAGCGCAGCGTGATCTGCCGTGAGGATGTTCCAGCAGAACGATCCGCTCTGCTTGATCGTATCGTGGGCGCCGGCCGACTTGTTGACGCAGACCAGCACGCTCGATGGCTCGGTCGACACCGAGCAACCGGCCGTCAATGTCAAACCGTGCCTGCCCGGCCGCGCGCCCGTCGTGACGATCGACACGGCGCCCGGGACGTTGCGCATGGCGCTGCGGAATTCCGTGCTGCTGAGCACCGGGTTGTCCTGACTGGGCATGGGCGAGACTCGTAGGTTCATGGTGGATTGCCCTGATACATGGAGCCGAAATGATGATCTGCGGGCCTACTTGGCCGCAGCCTGAAAGAGCTGGATCGTATTGTGCTGAGGGTCCTTGAAATGGGCCACCCGACCATGCGCTCCCATGTCCCTGATGTCGCCAAGCACCTCGGCCCCCTGAGCCCGCGCGCGATCGAGAGCAAACTCCAAATCATCCACCTCGAAGACGAGGACGGCATTCCGGGACGGCTCAGATACGGATTCAGCGGGACTTGCGACACAAAGGGCGGCCTTCTCTCCTGCGAACTGAATCCACTTGCCGCGGTCGGCGAAGCGGATCGTCAATCCGAGGGCCTCGTAGAACCCCGCCAGCTCTTCGGGTTCGACGGCAGTCAGATAGACGTGCTTGAGCTTCACTTTCTCACTCCCGATTCCGAACGGGCCCTCGATCTGCGATCTCCACAGGCCCCGATCGTCCGGAGATAGTCGCCCCGTTTGGTCGGCATTAATGCTCGAACAGATGGCTGCCCACATCGTTGAGCAGCATTATGTGCCGCGACATGCGCACCTTGGCGTCATTGCTCACCAGCGTTCGCGGCGAGCGGACGATGTCGATTTCAGCGCGTGCCAGCCCCGGGGGAGATTGACCGTTTTTCGATACAAGTCGTCATTTTGTCGAAATTCCCACGGTCGCGACTGCGGTTAGCATCGCTGTCATGGAGATGTCACCACGCGGGATAGCGCGCGGGACCGAACCTCGACGAAGCCACGGTTGCCAGGGAGAAATCGAATGACGACGACGGCTCTGGACAGGATCGACATCAAGATTCTGAATGAACTGCAGCAGAACGCCGACTTGACCAACGTCGAGCTTGCTTCGCGCGTCAATCTCTCACCTTCCCCCTGCCTCGCCCGCGTTCGCACGCTAGAGAAGCTCGGCGTGATCGACCGGCGAATTGCCGTGCTGGATCCGGCAGTCGTCGGGATCGGCGTGACTGCGTTCATCCAGGTCAAGCTCGAAAAGCAGGTGCAGCTCTCGCTCGAGAACTTCACGCGTTCGATCGATCGCCTGAACCAGGTGATGGAGTGTTACCTGATGACCGGCGATAGCGACTATCTGCTCCGCGTGATGGTGTCCGACATCGAGGCGCTTGAAGACCTCATCGTCAACAAGCTCTCGCGCATACCGGGCGTGACCAGCATTCGTTCGAACCTGGCCTTGAAGCGGATTTCCCACAAGACGGTGCTGCCTATCGACTCCAGCCAACCGGTTCAGATCAAGTCGTCCAGCTCGGCTTCCAGGCGAATCGAGAGACCGGCCAAGCCGCAATACGACACTGCCCTTCAGACGCGGATCGACGCCGGCATGAGCATCGAGACGTCGCGCGCGCTCAACCACAATGCAGCCAGCTTCTAGCGATCGGGCGGTACCCGACGTCAGAAGCGGCAACGGGAGCCGGCAGCGACAAGGCGATCGAGAAGCTCTGTCAGGATATTTGGGCGTCGAAACGCCGGGTCCAGTCGGCCGATCTGCCCTTCAAGACCATGAAGCGGGACACCTGGAAGGCACGCGACTGGTACGCGCGCGACACAATCCTCGAGGTGGCGGAGAGGGTGTCAGTCAATCCCCATTGAAAGATAAAGCGTTTTTTGGCATTTCCAGACCGGAACCCACCGTTTGGGCTACGGCCCAAAATGTGATTCTGCCGCAAATGTAGCATGACCGCCTGCGTTGAAGTTCATGAAACACAACCGCGCGCGAACACGACAAGCTTCGCGGAATTCGAAGCTCGGCCTGCACAGCGAGGCAGGCCGCTAGTGCGTTCCGGCTCGCGCATCGCGAGCGGGCTCGTCTCATGCTCCAAACATCGTCAGATCCGTTCGATGATGATCGCGGGAGCCATCCCTCCGGCCGCACACATGGTCACGAGACCTCGCCTGAGATCGCGTCGCTCGAGCTCATCGAGAACGGTCCCGATCAGGATCGTACCTGTCGCTCCGATCGGATGCCCCAGTGCGATCGAACCTCCATTGACGTTGATCTTGTCGCGATCAATCTTCAGATCGCGAATGTACTTTTCGACCACGACGGCAAAGGCCTCGTTGACCTCGAACAGGTCGATATCGCCGAGCGTCAATCCCGCCTTCGCGAGCACCTTGCGCGTCGCCGGGACCGGCGCGTTCATCATCAACGTCGGCGAATCGCCCATATTGGCGGTCGCGACAATTCGGGCCCGCGGCTTCAGGCCATGCTTCTCAGCATAGCCTGGCGATCCCAGCAGGATTGCGGCCGAACCGTCGACCACGCCCGACGAATTGCCGGCGTGATGCAGGAAATTGATGTCAAGGTCAGGATATCGGTCGAGGATCAGCTTTCGATAGGTGGTCCCGCGTTGGTCGAGCGGGTAATCCGCCATCGCCGCGAAGGCCGGCTTCAGCGTCGCCAGCCCCTCGAGCGTGCTGTCCGGCCTTGGATATTCGTCACGGTCGAGGGCAAGCGTGCCGTCCTCGCGATAAACCGGCACCAGGCTCTTGCTGAAGCGACCACCCTCGATCGCCGCGGTGGCGCGCCTCTGGCTCTCCAGTCCGAGTTGGTCCAGTTCTTGGCGCGTGATGCCTTCGAGCGTTGCCACCGCATCGGCGCAGACGCCCTGATGCGATTGCGGATGCCGGGCGCGCAGGCGCAGGTTTCCGGCGTCCATGACCATCGGTCCTTCGCCGCGGCGGCCTTCCATCGACATCATTTCGGTGCCGCCCGCGATCACGAGATCTTCGGAGCCCGACATGATCGCATGCGCGGCCATGGTCACGCTGGTGATGCCCGAGCCACAGAACCGATCCAGCGTGACGCCGCTGGCGCGGACATCGTATCCCGCGTCAAGCGCTGACATCCGCCCGAGATCGCCGCTCTGCTGGCCGCGTTGCGAGCTGGTGCCCCATACGATGTCGTCGACATCGGCGGTGTCGATGCCGGTGCGATCGGCGAGGGCGCGCAACACCGTCGCGCCGAGCTGCTGCGGGTGAATTCCGGAGAGAGCCCCCTTGCCGGCTTTGCCGATACCGCGCGGTGTCCTGCATGCATCGATGATCAGAGCGTCAACCATGTCATTGTGTCGAATGTTGGAGCGATTGGATTCGTGATTCCGAAGCGAACTGCCGAGCGACCAGGCCGCTACCCGACCTGCCGATCCTGCCCGGCCCAGTACTTTGCGCGCAGCACCTTCTTGTCCACCTTGCCCACCGCGGTCAGCGGCAGGCTTTCGACGAACTCGATCTGCTTGGGGACATGCGTGCCGCCTTTATGCCGCTTGACGAGATCCATCAGCGTTTCGGCGCTGGGCCGCTTGCCGGGCTTGGCGACGACCAGGGCCGTGACCGCTTCACCCCATTTGGGATGAGGTATGCCGATAACTGAGGCCATCGCCACATCGGGATGCGACGACAGCACGTCTTCCACCTCGCGGGGAAAGATGTTGAAGCCACCGGAGACGATCATGTCCTTCTTGCGATCGACGATGTAGAGATAGCCGCGCTCGTCGGCCCTTGCGATGTCGCCGGTGTGCAGCCAGCCGCCGGCGAAGGCCTCGGCGGTCTGCTCGGGCCGCTTCCAGTATCCCTCCATCGCCTGTGTGGCGCGAACGCAGATTTCTCCGGCATCGCCCGGCTGGACCTGCTGGTTGTTGTCATCCAGCAACGAGACGCCACAGGAGGCCAGCGGGAAGCCGCAGGATGCAAACAGTTCGGGACGCCTGGCGTCGTGATCGGCCCGCCCGAGCAGACTGATCGGGAAGCACTCGGTTTGGCCGTAGAGCTGCGCGAAGATCGGGCCGATACGCTCAAGCCCCTCCACCAGCCGCGTCGGCGACATCGGCGATGCGCCGTACAGCAGCAGTTCGAGTGACGAGAGATCCGTACTTGCGAGCTTCGCGCTGTCGAGCATCAGGTAGATCATGGTCGGGACCATCATGGTCACATTGATCTTCTGCCGCATGATGGTGGCAAGAAACTCTTCGGGGTCGAAGCCTTTCAGCAGATGCACGGTTCCGCCGCGCGACAGCGACGGCAAGACGAAGCTCCCCGAGACGTGCGTGATCGGCGCCGCGGCGAGATAGCGTGGCGTGTCGGGCAACCCGAACTCGACTGCGACCGACTGGGCCGACGCCACCAGAGCCCGATGACGGCGGATCGCTCCCTTCGACTTTCCGGTGGTGCCGCCGGTGTAGTTGACGATCGCAAGCTCATCGATGTTGGTGAGGTCGACAATCGGCACGGCGCCGACAGCGCGCGCCGCGGCAAGTAAATCGCGGCCGAACTCGCTCCGCCCCATGGTGAATGTCAACCTGAGCTGCGTGGCGGCGCCGGCTGCAAGTTCTGCCCCGCGCTGGCCGTGCGTCTTCGGGTCGACGATCAAGGCCGTCGCCTCGATGTCTTCGATGACAGCAAGGTGATCCGCGAGCGAGCCGAGCGGGTGCAGCCAGGTGATGACGAGGCCAAGCGCCTGCGCCGCAACGCCCGCGCACCACGTCTCGGCGCTGTTGGCGCTCAAGAGCGCGACGACGTCACCCTTTCCGAGACCGGCCTGAACCATTCCCGACTGCAAGTCGGCGATCAGGTCACGCACCGCGGAATAGGTCATGCTGCCGTCATTCCAGACGAATGCCTGGCGGTCCGGAAACCGCGACAGTGCGCGCAGGATCATCGTTGTCGTGGTCGGCGCAAACCCGATTTGCTCGTTCACTGTTCACCTCCTGCCCAAGCTGGCTTCTTGTTCGATCAACCGGCCGGACTGCCGACCTCGCCATTCATGACGGGACCAAACAGCTCCCACACGCGTCCATCGAAGCGTCGCATCTGCAGCTGTTCGACCGGAAAGAAATCGGTTGCGCTGGTGTTGACCTTGATGCCCGGCAGCAGGACGTCGACCTCGAAATCCCTGAGATTTGCCGCCTGCCGCATCACGTTCGCGCGGGACAGATCGTAGCCGCATCGCCGCAGGACCTCGACCAGCGTCTGGGTCGCCATGTAGGACGAGACGTAGCCCTGGTCCGCCTTGTTCACGCCCGGCATGTACTTGTCCATGAAGGCGTTCCACTTGATCATCTTCGGATCGTCCTTCCACAGCGGATCGGACGGATCCTTGGTGTAGGCCGTGCTGAGCAGACCCTTGGCGTTGTCCAGCCCGGCCGGCTGCAACACCGACCCGATCGACCCGGAAACGCTGCTGATGAAATGCATCGGTTTCCAGCCGAGCTCGGCGACCTTCCGAATCGCCAGGGCCGCGAACCTCGGCGACGTCAGATCGACAAACACGTCGGCATTCGCCGTCTTGAGCTTCACGATCTGCGAGTCGGCGGTCGGATCGGAAATCTCGTAGGTTGCTTCTGCAACGATCAGCGCCGTCTTCTCGCCAAGGCCGTCCTTCAGGCCCTTGAGCACATCCTTGCCGAAGTCGTCATTCTGGTACAGGACGCCGATCCTCGCTTGCGGACGATGCTCGAGGATATACTTTGCGAAGATCCGCCCCTCGCTCTGATAGTTCGGCTGGAAGCCCATCGTCCAAGGGAAGTTCTTCGGATCGCCCCATTTGGTCGCTCCAGAGGCGACAAAGAGCTGGGGAACCTTCTTGGTGTTGAGATATTTCTGGATCGCCGTATTCCCCGGCGTTCCAAGCGGCTGGAAGATCAGCAGCACATCGTCGTTCTCGACGAGCTTCCTCGCCTGTTCAACGGTCTTCGGCGGACTATAGGCATCATCATAGGTGACGAATGTGATCTTGCGGCCATTGATGCCGCCTTCATCATTGATCATCCGGAAATAGGCTTCGCTCGCCTTGCCGATGACGCCGTAGGCGGATGCAGGTCCGCTATATGGCATGATGTTTCCGATCTTGATCTCGGTGTCGCTGGCACCGGGATCGTACTTCCTCTGCGCGTCCGCCGGCGTGCTCGCCACCGCAACGCAGGCCGCGAGTGCCAAGGCTCCGACCATCAGGTCCTTGCAGGTCATTTCATGTCCTCGGGTTTACTTGTCGTGATGGGTTGACGAGACCTCGTGGCCCGACTTCTCAGCGTCCGCGCCAGACCGGCTTTCGCTTTTCGGCGAAGGCGCGAAGACCTTCCGTGCGATCCTCGGCCTCGAACGCGATCGCTGCGATCGGAGCCTGTCGGCTCCAGGCCTCCTCATCGGTCCAGTTCGCCGACTGGAGCATGATCTCCTTGGACGCGGCGAGCGCGGTGGGACCATTCACCAGCAGCTCCTCCGCGAAAGCGATCGCGGCGGCCAACGCGTGTCCCGGCTCGCTGATGCGGTTCACCAGCCCATAATGCCGGAAGAACTCGGCATCGTGGAAACCGCCGGTGAGCGCTAACTCCATCGCGACATGGTAGGGAATGCGCCGCGGCAGCCGAAACAGCCCGCCGCCCACCGCCGCAACGTTGTGCCTCACTTCGGGAAGCCCCATCCTTGCGTTCCGTGCGGCAACGACGAGGTCGCAGGACAGGCAAAGCTCGAGCCCGCCGCCGACCGCAAATCCTTCCACCGCCGCGATCAGCGGCTTGCGTGACGGACGCTTGAACATGCCGAAGCCACCGCGCTCGGTCACCGCGCGCTCGTTACGCGCGACCGCCTTCAGGTCGGCTCCGGCGGAGAACGTGCCGCCGGCCCCGGTGATGACGCCGACGAAGAGATCGTCCTCTGCGTCGAGCAGGTCCATCGCGGCATGCATCGCCTGGGCGGACGCATGGTCGAAGGCGTTTTTCGCCTCCGGGCGATTGATGGTGATGACCAGGATATGGCCGCGCCGCTCGGTCAGAACACGTTCACTCATTTTGTCCCCGTTTCGAATCACATTGAGAAGGAGAAGCCGCCATTCACGCCGGCTGCGGCTCGGCTTGACCGAGAAATCCGACGCCGAGCTCGCGCAGCCTCGAAACACCCGAAGGATCGAATCCCCATTGCCGCAGCGCGGCGTCGCCACGTTCACCGCGCCGCGGCGCGGACTTAAGCGCTTGCGACGGAGTGCCGAGGAACCGCGGCGCCGGGGCCGGCTGGATGACGCCATCGATTTCGATGAAGTTGCCGCGGGCGCGATTTTGCGGATGATGCGGCGCCTCCGAGAAGGCGAGCACCGGCGTCACGCAGGCGTCGCTGCCCTCGAAGATGGTGCACCATTCGTCTCGGGTCTTGCCGAGAAACACCCTTGCGAAGGCATTGCGCAGCGCCGGCCAGCCGCTGCGATCGTACTGCTTGGGAAGATCGGCCCCGGCAAGGCCCAGTCGTTTGACGAGTTCGGCATAGAACCGCTGTTCGACGGCGCCCACGGCCATGTAGTGGCCATCAAGCGTGCGATAGCTGTCGTACCATGGCGCGCCGCCATCGAGAATGTTGCTGCCGCGTTGCTCTTGCCAGCCACCTCCGGCCACCAGACCCCACATGATCGACCCGAGTTGCGCCGCACCTTCGATCATCGCGGCATCGACGACCTGTCCCGCCCCGCCCCGCTGCACATTGAGCAGCGCAGCGACCACCCCGAGCGCGAGCAGCATGCCCCCGCCGCCGTAGTCGCCAACCAGATTGAGCGGCGGCAGGGGCCGGCCGCCCGCCAGACCGATCGCCGACAGGACACCCGATAGCGCGATGTAGTTGAGATCGTGGCCGGCATCGCCGGCGAGCGGACCGGTCTGCCCCCAGCCGGTCATCCGTGCATAGACCACCCGCGGATTGCGTTCGAGCACCAGATCAGGACCGAGGTCGAGCCGCTCCATCGTCCCCGGACGGAATCCCTCGATCAGCACATCGGCTTTTTCGATCAGTTCAAGGACAGCAGATGCCGCAGAAGGCGATTTCAGATCGAGCGTGATCGAACGGCGCCCGCGGCCGGTGATGTCGACCGGCTTTCCGGTGCGACGCGGCCCAAGGTCTTGCGGCGGCGACGGCCGATCGATCCTGAGCACGTCCGCCCCCATGTCCGCGAGCAACATCGCGCCGAAAGGGGCTGGCCCAATCGCCTCGAATTCGAGGACGCGAATTCCGGACAAAACGCTCAATTTTGCTCCGATCAGCTTGTGTGCCGGTGTCAGCTTGCGCCAGAACTACACCTGACAGAGGCTACGCCGCCCCACCCGCTCCGGGTGGTCTGCATGACACCGGGCCGCTTTATGTGGCCTCGACACCGTCAGGCTGGTGGAACGGGATCTCGGCGTGGGATGGAGGAACAACTGAGATGGTGACCCGTCCGTCGGACGAAGCAGGTCCGTCACACGAGGTCCTGCAGCCCATCGTCAGCACCAAGCTGTTTCCGCCGCGCGAAGGCGGCCGCCTGCTCCCGCGGGACCACCTGATTGCCCGGCTCGTCAAGGCACGGCGACAACGCTGTGTGCTGGTGCACGGCCCGGCCGGCTCCGGCAAGACGTCGATCGTTGCAGCCTGGCGCCGCGAGCTGCTTACGCTCGGCTTTGATGTGGCCTGGTTGACGCTCGCCCCTGACGACAACGAGGTTTCCCGCTGGCTGGACTACGTTCTTGCGAGCTTCGCCCAGGTCGATCCGGCCATCAGTCAGGCTGCGTCGCAACTGGCGGGGCGCGGCATCGACCGCGAGGCCGTCGAGCGCACGCTCATTGCGCTCGTGCGAAGTATCGCGATACGGCCGCGAGAGATCGTGCTGGTGCTGGACGACCTCCATTTGCTGACGGATACGGCAAGCCATTGGGCTCTGCAATGGCTGCTCGATCAGTCGCCTCACAACCTCCATGTCGTTCTTGTCTGTCGTAGCGCCGCTCCGATCTCGCTGTCGCGGCTGCGCGATCAGCAGAGCATATTCGAGCTCGATTTTCAGGACCTGCGCTTTTCCCAGGCCGAGACCGATGCGTTTCTCCAGAGCCGGTTCGGCAAGAGCGACCGGCGCGCCGCCCGGCGTCTCTACGAACTCACGGACGGGTGGGTGGCGGGCCTCCAGCTTCTGTCGATCGGCTGGTCCAGGAAGGGCGCCACAAGGGAAATCAGGCTCGCGTCCCGCATCCACCTCCAGGACGCGCAATCATTCGCCGACTATTTCGAGCATGAGATCCTGTCAAAACTGTCCAATGACGAGCGCGCGCTGCTCGAGACGGCGTCGATCTGCACGCGGTTCTGTGCCTCCATCTGCGCCGCACTGCTGGGCAGGGAGCAAGACGGCGCCAGCATCGAAGCACTGTTGGCAAACCTGGCAACGCAAAACGGCTTCATCATCCCGGTCGAATCGTCGGAACGCGTGCTCTGGTATCGCTTTCATCCCCTGCTCGGCGAAGCCATGCGCGGCCGGTTTCGCCAGCGTGCGGACGTGCAACAGCGGCAATGCCACAAGGCGGCATGGATCTGGCTCCGCGAGCATGGCTATGTCGATGAGGCTGTTCGCCACGCCATCTCCGCCGACGAAGCGGCCGCGGCTGCCGACCTGCTGGATCAATATGGGCAGGACCTGCTTGCGCGTGGGGATGTCCGTAACCTCAACAGCCTGGTTCGCCTGCTTCCGGAGCACGAGGTACAGTCGCGCACAAACCTGCGGCTCTGGATGGCCCGATCGCAGCTTCTGGCGCGCCAACTGGACGCCTGCGGTGACAGCCTCGAGCAGCTCGAAGCCGATCTGCCGGCAAGCGACGCGTCCGCGCGATTTGCGCTTGCGCTTCTGAAGGCGACGCTGGCGGTCGCGCGCGACGACACCGACGCGGCGATGCTGGTCCTTCCGCAGTTGCTGCATCCGCCGGCAGGCGTCGATCCGGCCGCCATCGGCGGACGCGACAACATCCTGTCCTGGTTATACATGCATCGCGCAAATTACGAACTGGCGCGACAGGTGCAGCTCGGATCCCCTTCGACCGGAGCCGGCGGGACGCCCCTTCTCGGCACTCCCGGCGGCCGCCTGCAGGGCCGCTGCCTGGTCGGGCTCAGCTATGCGCTTCAGGGCCAGATCATCGAAGCGGAGCGGATCTATCGCGACGTTCTCTACGAATCGGAGCAACGTGGCCCATCCTGCATCGATCCCGCCTGCCTGGCTGCGGCGCTGCTTGGAGAGGCGCTCTATGAACTCAATGATCCCCTGGCCGCCCTGCAACTGCTGGACGATCGCGTCGACGTGCTCGAACGCGTTTCGATTCCCGACTCCGTGCTGCGGGTCCTTTCGGTGCTCTCCGCCTCACATTGGCTCGCCGGCCGGCGCCAGGAGGCCCTTGCCTATCTCGAGCGACTTGAAGACTACGCGCTGAACCTCAAGCTCGATCGATTGCTCGCACACAGCCTCGGCGAACAGGTTCGACGCCATCTCGAGCAAGGTGAGTTCGAAACGGCGAAACGCAAGCTCGCCGGCCTCGACAAAATCGGGCGGCGGCATCCGAAGTCGGGCAGCAATCTGGGCGACGAGATTTTCATCATCGTCGAGCGGGCGCATGTCAGAGACGACATTGCGGTCGGCCGCTATGAGGCCGCCGCAGCCCGGCTCGATTCGCTGATCGAGATCTGCGAAGCGCGTGGCCATCAGCAGATCGTGGCCATGCTCCAGCTTCAAAGTGCTCTTGTCGCGAAGCGACGCGGCATGGGCGAGCAGGCCGACGCGATGACACTGGAGGCGCTGCGTCTCGGCCATCGGCTCGGCCTCGTGCGAAGCCTGCTCGATGCGGATGCCTCCGCGCTCGACCTCGTCCGCTCGCGCGGCGCGGCGCCGGGCTTTGATGTCCTGCTGTCATTCTATGTCGAGCATCTGCGCGACGCGGACCTGCCGGCGCGGCGGGCCGCGCCCGCCTCGCGCAATGATACAGCCGAGAGCCGTTCCGGACTGCTGGAGAGCCTTAGCGATCGCGAACTCGACGTCATTCGCATGCTTGCGCAGGCGTTTCCCAACAAGAAAATCGCGCGGGCGCTCGGCCTTTCGCCCGATACCGTGAAATGGCACCTCAAGAACATCTACGGCAAGCTCGGCGTCGCCGGTCGCGATGACGCCGTCGCGCGCATGCGCGACCTCGGATGGAACGCGAACGGCCAAGCGGCACGTTCACCGTGAGGTGACGCCCCCAGTCTCCGCCCACGCCGCGCTTCGGCCACAACAGGCCGTCAAAGCTGGCGGGAAATCAGGTCGCGCATGACCTCGCTGGTTCCGCCGTAGATTCGGCTGACGCGCATGTCGACGAACGATCTGGCGATCGGATATTCCATCATGTAGCCATAACCACCGTGGAGCTGCACCATTTCGTCGAGCGCCTTCCCGAGCGTCTCGGTCGCGAACAGCTTTGCGATCGCCGACTCCTGAAGCGTCAACCCGCGCTTCATATGCTCGGCGAGGTAATGATCGACCATCAGCCGGACTGCCACGGCCTGCGCCTTGATATCGGCAAGCTTGAACTTCGTGTTCTGAAAATCCCACACTGTATGGCCGAAGGCTTTCCGTTCCTTGACATAGGCCAGCGTGTGATCAAGCGCGGCCTCCAGACGCGCTGCAGCCGATACCGCAATCGAGAAGCGCTCCTGCGGCAATTCACCCATCAGATATTTGAATCCCATCCCCTCTTCGCCGAGCCTGTTGCTGACGGGGACCCGGACGTTGTCGAAGAACAACTCGGCCGTATCCGCGGCATGCTGCCCGACCTTCTTCAGCTTGCGCCCTCGCCGGAACCCCGCACGATCCGCCTCGACGACGATGAGGCTCATGCCCTTGGCGCCGGCGTTTGCGTCCGTCTTGCAAACCACGATGACGATGTCGGAGTTCAGGCCATTGCTGATGAAGGTCTTGCTTCCGTTGATGACGTAATCGTCGCCATCCCTGACCGCGGTCGTCCGTATCGACTTGAGATCGCTGCCCGTGCCCGGCTCGGTCATCGCGATCGACAGAATCAGTTCACCGGAACAGGCGCGCGGCAGCCACTTCCTCTTCTGTTCCTCGTTTCCGACCCGCGCGATGTATGGCGCGATGATATCGGAGTGCACCTGAAAGCCAGGTCCGCTTATGTTGGCGCGTGCCATTTCCTCCGCCATCACCACGGCATGGCCGAAGTCGCCACCCCCGCCGCCATATTCTTCCGGCAGGATGACCCCCAGTAGGCCCTCCTGGCCGGCCTTGAGCCAAACCTCGCGGTCGACACGTCCCGCATCGTCCCATTCCTCCTGCCGCGGCACGCATTCACGTTCGATGAAGCGGCGAACCGTAGCGCGGAACATTTCGTGGTCTTCGCGAAAGACGGAGCGAGCGATCTGCATCTGGAAGGTCTCTTGGGCCCGGGAGCCGTTTGGGTTCAGTCCGGAAGCTAGCCGGTGCGGCCTGAAGTTCGACCACCCGCGTTGGGTAGGGTCGGGGGCGGGGCGACATCGCCTGAAACGATCCAGGCGAGGCCGATCCCTGATTATGGTCAGGACGGCTTGCGCGGTCTTGATCGCGCTCCGCCCGCTCCATCTCGACGACGAAGATCTCGGACCGGGGTGGTTGCGCGCCTTCCGCAAGATCATTTGCGGCACGGGAGCTGCTTCCCGGCGCGCCGCTACGCTTCCCCTTGCACCTCGCCCGGGGCTCGTTCATCTTCATGGCGAACAACGCCGGTGGATGCATCGGCATAGATGTTGCCCCGCCAAGGAAGCGAATGCATGAGTACCGCATCTCCCACCATCATCTACACGCTGACCGACGAGGCCCCAGCATTGGCGACCGCAGCGTTCTTGCCTATCGTGCGTGCGTTCACGGCGCCCGTCGGCATCAACGTCGTTACCAGCGACATCTCGGTGGCGAGCCGAATCCTCGGTGAATTCCCGGAATTCCTGACCGAAGAGCAGCGTTTACCCGACAACCTGGCCGAACTGGGCCGGCTGACGCTGCTGCCGGGCACCAACATCATCAAGCTGCCCAACATCAGCGCCTCGGTGGCGCAGCTGATGGCCGCGATCAAGGAGTTGCAGGACAAGGGCTACAAGATTCCCGATTATCCCGAGAGCCCAAAGTCGGACGAAGAGAAGGCGATCCGGGCGCGCTATGCCAAATGCACCGGGAGTGCCGTGAATCCGGTATTGCGCGAAGGCAACTCCGATCGCCGCGCTCCGCTCGCCGTGAAGAACTACGCGCGCAAGAATCCGCACAGCATGGGCGAATGGAGCCAGGCCTCTCGCTCGCACGTCTCTCATATGCACCAGGGCGACTTCTACCATGGCGAGAAGTCCATGACGCTGGACAAGCCGCGTGACGTCAAGATGGAGCTGATCACCAAGAGCGGCAGAACCATCGTACTCAAGCCCAAGGTGTCGCTTCAGGACCGCGAGGTCATCGACTCGATGTTCATGAGCAAGAAAGCGCTCCTGGAGTTCTACGAGCAGCAGATCGAGGACGCGTACAAGACGGGCGTGATGTTCTCACTGCACGTGAAAGCCACCATGATGAAGGTCTCGCACCCCATCGTATTCGGCCACTGCGTGAAGATCTTCTATCGCGACGCCTTTGCCAAACACGGCCAATTGTTTGACGAACTTGGCGTGAACGTCAACCATGGCATGGTCGACCTGTACAACAAGATCGGTAGCCTGCCCCAGAGCAAGCAGGATGAGATCAAGCGCGACCTGCATGCCTGCCACGAGTACCGGCCCGAACTTGCGATGGTCGACTCGGCCAAGGGCATTACCAACTTTCATTCGCCCAACGATATCATCGTCGACGCGTCGATGCCTGCGATGATCCGGAACGGAGGCAAGATGTGGGGCGCCGACGGTCGCCTGAAGGATGTCAAGGCCGTGATGCCCGAAAGCACCTTCGCGCGCATCTATCAGGAGATGATCAATTTCTGTAAGTGGCACGGCGCCTTCGACCCCAAGACCATGGGCACCGTGCCTAACGTAGGACTGATGGCGCAGCAGGCCGAGGAATATGGCTCGCACGACAAGACCTTCGAAATCCCCGAGGACGGCGTTGCCAATATCACCGACCTCGCCTCCGGCGAGGTGCTGCTGAGCCAAAACGTGGAGCAGGGTGACATCTGGCGCATGTGCCAGGTGAAGGACGCCGCTATCCGCGACTGGGTCAAGCTGGCCGTCAACCGCGCTCGTCATTCCGGCATGCCGGTCCTGTTCTGGCTGGACCCGTACCGCCCCCACGAGGCGCAGCTCATCACCAAGGTCAAGATGTACCTGCACGAGCACGACACCAGCGGCTTGGATATCCAGATCATGAGCCAGGTGCGGGCAATGCGCTACACGCTGGAGCGCGTGATCCGAGGTCAGGACACGATCAGCGCTACCGGCAACATTCTGCGCGACTATCTGACCGACCTGTTTCCGATCATGGAGCTCGGCACCTCGGCCAAGATGCTATCGATCGTGCCACTGATGGCCGGCGGCGGCATGTACGAGACCGGCGCCGGTGGCTCGGCGCCCAAACACGTGCAGCAGCTGGTGGAAGAAAACCACCTGCGCTGGGACTCGCTCGGCGAATTCCTGGCCTTGGCCGTATCACTGGAGGACCTCGGCCTGAAGACGGGTGACCAAAAAGCCAAGCTGCTGGCCAAGACCCTGGACGCCGCCACGGGAAAGCTGCTGGACAACCGGAAGTCGCCCTCGCCGCGCACCGGCGAATTGGATAACCGTGGGAGCCAATTCTACCTCGCAATGTATTGGGCACAGGAACTCGCTACGCAAACCGAGGACCCCACATTGCAGTCGAAATTCAAGCCGCTGGCCGAGGTGCTGACCAGCAATGAAGACCAGATCGTTGCCGAGCTCGCGGCCTTGCAAGGCAAGCCCGCCGACATCGGTGGCTACTACCTGCCCGACTTGAGCAAATGCGAAACCGTGATGCGGCCGAGTCCGACGCTCAATGCGGCACTGGCTCAGATGGGGAGTTCGTAGAGACCCGAAGCTTGGTTGGCCTCGGAAACTCAAATCGACTGTGTCGTCTGGTCAGAGGCCGAGATGAAGCGGCGGGCGCGCACCATCAAAATGCCTTTCTGCCGCATGAATCCCATGTCGTCGCCGACGGCCGCCGCGTCCCGCTCGGACCGAGTGGAGGTCTGCTGTTCTTGTCAGGAAGCCTTTGCGTCGATGAGGACGCACGCGATAACGTCGAACTCCTGACCCGCCGGATATTCGAGCGCATCGCGCGCGTGCTGCGCAAACATGGCGCCTCACTCTCGGATATCGTGAAGACCACGGCGTTCTTGGCCGACTATGATGGCTTCAACCCGGCCCGCATCGAAATATTCATGGACGCCAAGCCTGGCGCACAAAATCGCGGAGATGGCGGAGAGAGTGGGATTCGAACCCACGGTACGGTTTCCCGCACACACGCTTTCCAAGCGTGCGCCTTAAGCCACTCGGCCATCTCTCCGGGAGGCCTCTCTTGAAGGGCTGAGGCGGATTTTGCAAGGGAGCGCGGGGCCGGAGCGTGAAATTTCCCCAATGGATTGAAAATATTAGGTAAATTGGCGATGAGATCAGCGGCGCCCGGCGGCCTCGCTTGCCGTGGCACGCGATTTTGGCCGCTGGCAGGTCAAGGACCGGCGCAAATCAGGCCATACAATCGATCAGCCGATCCTTGCCACTCCCGGGTACGCGATTGCGCACCTGGCGCATGGGCTTTACCCCCGAGCTTTCTACCTTTGTTCGGGGGTCGTGGGGGC
Organism: Bradyrhizobium sp. ma5; assembly: GCF_042258955.1. Lineage (NCBI taxonomy): Bacteria > Pseudomonadati > Pseudomonadota > Alphaproteobacteria > Hyphomicrobiales > Nitrobacteraceae > Bradyrhizobium > Bradyrhizobium sp. ma5. The sequence goes on along the minus strand of NZ_CP170156.1, from coordinate 405,320 downwards.
GAAATACCGATTGTTGCGCCACGCTGGAACGACGAGCCGCGTTCACGACATCCGCCACGGCGTATGGGTCCCTGCCTTCGCCGGGACGACGGAGTAGCGGATGGGCAAATAACGCGCGCCCATCCTGTAACGCCAGTGCTCGCTCAGTGATATCGCGCGGCAAGATCCGCCGTGCGGCGCCGCCACAGGCTGGGTGGCTCCGGCAGCGCCGCGGCACCCGCATTGTGCGTGTCCCGCAACGCCTCGATGAAATCGGCGAACCATTGCTGGATGGTGCCGCTGTTGAGCTTCTCCATCATGGCTTCCCAGCGCATCCGCCGCTCGGTCAGCGGCATCGCGAGCGCCGTCGCCAAGGTGCGCGCCATGCCGTCGATGTCATGCGGATTGACCAGCAGCGCTGCGTCGAGTTCGTTGGCCGCACCGGCGAATTTCGACAGCACCAGCACGCCGGGGTCGGCCGGGTTTTGCGCGGCGACATATTCCTTGGCGACAAGGTTCATGCCGTCCTGCAACGGCGTCACCACGCCGACCTGCGCGGTGCGGTAGAGCCCCGCGAGCACGCCCTGGCCAAAGCCCTTGTTGAGGTAGCGGATCGGCGTCCAGTCGACCTCGCCATGCACGCCATTGACGTCGGTGACGAGCTTCGCGACCTCGCTCGCGAGATTGCCATAGGCCTCGATCGCGCCGCGCGACGGCGTTGCGATCTGCAGCAGCGACACCGAACGCTTCAGGTTCGGATGCAGCGCCCACATCCGGTCGAACGCCTTGATGCGGTTGACGAGGCCCTTGGAATAGTCGAGCCGGTCGACGCCGATCGCGAGCTTTTCGCCGTTGAGGCTGCGCCGCAGCCGCGTCACGTCGGGATGCATCATCGCCTTGGTCGCCTGCTGCGCGAATTTTCCCGGATCTATCCCGATCGGAAACACCGCAGCGCGGGTGCGGCCGAACGACGAAGTGATCACGCCGTCGCGCACCGCAAAATCGAGATCGTTCTGCACATAGCTCAGGAAGTTCTCGCAGTCCTCATCGGTCTGGAAGCCGATCAGATCATAAGACAGCATCGCCTCGATCAGCTCGCGATGATTGGGCACGCCGGCGATCACCGCGCGCGCCGGCCACGGCGTGTGCAGGAAGAAGCCGATCGGCTGCGTGACGCCGAGATCGCGCAGCTCGGCGCCGAGCGCGAGGAAATGATAGTCCTGGATCCAGAACACGGAATCAGGCTTGCGGAATCGCAACAGCGCACGCGCCATGAACGCATTCACTTCGCGGTAGCTGTTATAGTCCTCGTGCGAGGCGCGAATCAGGTCCGCGCGCGAATGCATCGCGGGCCACAGCGCCGAATTGGCAAAGCCTTCGTAGTAGCCGCCATAGTGCGCGGCCGGCAGATCGAGCATCGCCAGTGCGCCCGCACCGAGAGCTTCGACCTCTGCAAAAGGTTCCTTGTGGTTCCCGTCGCGGACGCGCCCGCTGGAACCAACCCAGATTGCCCCTGTCTTTTCCACCACCGGCAACAATGCCGCAGCCAGCCCCCCCGTCATGGGTTCATTGGGTTTTCCGCGCGAGACGCGGTTCGATACGACGACGAGGTTCACCCGGTCCCCTCCTGTTGGTCAACTCGCGTATTAACAACCATTCATCAAGATGGTTCCTGACCAAGGAATCTCCCAAATGAAACCAAATTCTGGCGAAGCGAGAAGGAACTCGCGGGAACTCGCGAAAAGAAAATTTCATGCGAGGTTGACGCAACGACGCAAAAGCACCGCATTCGACTCGGCTGCGATGAATGTGACTCTGTTAGGACAGCCTGACATCCCTATCATCGTCGAGCAGTTGCGCGAGAAACGCGCGCACATCGCTCGGCCCGTCGAAATGTCCGGCGACGCCGGTCGCGCGACGTCCGACGGAGAATGCGAGGCCGTTGAAATCGGGCATGATCGCAAACACGGTCTCGTCGGTGACGTCATCGCCGATGAAGAACGGGCGGCGTCCCTTGAACGGCTCATGCGTCATCAGCTCGAGCACGCCGGTCGCCTTGGTGAAGCCGGAATGCTTGATCTCGCAGACGCTCTTGCCCGGCAGCACTTCGATCGGCGCATTCGGCAGCTCGGCGCGGATCAGCGACACCGCCTCATAGATCGCCCTCTCCGCCTGCGGCGCCAGCCGATAATGCAGCGCCAGCGAATAGCCCTTGTCCTCGAGCAGAATGCCGGGGCTGAGCTTGGCGATCGCGGCGAGGCGGCGCTTCAATTCCTTGTCCAGTGGTGGCGCGTGCGCCGCGACCGCCTCGCTGTCCGGCTGCAGCCGCATCTCGGCGCCATGGCCGCCGACCGCGGGAAACTGCTCGGGCGCGAAGATCAGATCGATGTCGTTGAGCGAACGGCCGCTGACCAGCGCCAGCGCGCCGCCGGTGCGGTCATGCAATTGCTTCAGCGTGGTCGCGAGCTCCGGCGGCACCCAGACCTCGCGCGGCGTCGGCGCGAAATCGAGCAGAGTGCCGTCGATGTCGAGCAGTACCGCGGTGCGATCCAGCGGCGGAATCAGCGATGCCGGCGCCGGCACATTGTCGGTCGTCGCATCAGGGGTGAAGTCGTCATCCAGGGGCATTTCGGCCAATTCATGCTTCGTCATAGTCTACTCCACAAATGCCAGTGGTCGCGCGACAGATTCGAGCGGTTTTCGCTCGGCCGCGACGGCATAGCGCCACGCGACGGCTGCGGCGACCATCATGAGCGCCGCCCCCAGCAGGTAGCCGGCGAACACGCTGTTGCGCGATCCGGTGTCGATCAGCACGCCGAACAGCGCGGGTCCAATCACGCCGCCGATGCCGGTGCCAACCGCATAGAAGACGGCGATCGCGAGCGCGCGGACCTCCAGCGGAAACGTCTCGCTGACGGTGAGATAGGCGGCGCTCGCCGCCGGCGAGGCGAAGAAGAAGATCACCATCCAGGCGATGGTCTGGGTCTGCGCGTTGAACACGCCGATCGAGAACAGATAACCTGATAGCGCCAGCAACACGCCCGAAATGCCATAGGTCAGCGCGATCATGGTGCGGCGGCCAACCGTATCGAACAGGCGGCCGAGCAGCAGCGGCCCGAGGAAGTTGCCGGCGGCGAACGGCAGGATGTACCAGCCGACATTGCTGGCGGCGATGCCGAAGAAATCGGTCAGGATCAGCGCGAAAGTGAAGAAGATCGCATTGTAGAAGAATGCCTGCGCGGCCATCAGCGTGAGTCCCACCAGCGAGCGCTGCCGGTAGGTGGAGAACAGCGTCACGGCGACCTCGCGCAACGGCGTGTGATCGCGCATCCGGATCTTGATCTTCTCGAAGCCCTCGCCCGGCTGTTCGTGACCGAGCACGGAAGTCTCGATATCGGCGACGATCCTGTGGGCCTCTTCGGGGCGTCCATGGATCATCAGCCAGCGCGGGCTTTCCGGAATCCACATCCGCATCAACAGCACGACGAGACCGAGCACCGCGCCGGTGAAATAGGCGATCCTCCAGCCGTGATCGGGCGCAAGCAACGCAGGATCGAGCAGCACGATGGCGCTCACCGCTCCGATCGCGGCGCCGATCCAGAAGCTGCCGTTGATGACGAGATCGGTCCAGCCGCGATAGCGCGCCGGCACCAGCTCCTGGATGGTCGAATTGATCGCGGTATATTCGCCGCCGATGCCGGCGCCGGTGAGAAAGCGAAATAGCGCGTAGCTCGCGACGTTCCACGACAGCGCGGTCGCAGCCGTCGCCGAGAGATAGAGCGCGAGCGTGATGAAGAACAGCTTCTTGCGCCCGATCCGGTCGGTGAGCCAACCGAAGCCGAGTGCGCCGAGCACCGCGCCGGCGAGATAGGCGCTGCTGGCAAGCCCGACATCGGCGTTGGAGAAGCTCATCGTCGGGCTCTCCTTCAGCGCGCCCGACAGCGCACCGGCGAGCGTCACTTCGAGCCCGTCGAGAATCCAGGTGATGCCGAGCGCTGCCACGACGCGAGTGTGGAAGCCGCTCCAGCTGAGATTGTCGAGCCGAAGTGGGATCGAGGTCTCGATGATGCGGCCGTCATTTGGCGTGACTGGAGCCATCGCCGCGTGCGCCGTCGCAGAGCTCAATTGTGTCCGTTGCAGTGTCATTAGAATCGACCAATGAGAAAAGCCCCGGAACGTTGTGTTCCAAGGTTCTCTTTCCCAGGATTGCGGCAAACGGAGCGCCCGCCACGCGACGTCAACGCCGCAGCCCGGCAAGGGTTCCCGCAATGCGGGAGAGCGAGGGAAGTCGCTAGATCGACGAAACAGTTCGTGCGGAATTGATTTTGTCGTCCTGGCGAAAGCCAGGACCCATACGCCGCGGCCATGGCAATGGGCGCGCGGCGAATTGCACGGGCAACAATAACGTGTGGTGGTTATGGGTCCTGGCCCTCGCCAGCACGACGATGGATAGACCAGCGCGCCCTACGCCGCGCGGATGTTCGCCATGAAGCGGTCGAGTTCCTCGCGCAGCCGCGAGCTCTCGACCGACAGCGAGCGAGCCGAGTTCAGCACCTCTTCGGAGGCGACTCCCGTCTCGGTGGCGCCGCGGTTGACCTGGGTGACGCTGGAGGCGGCTTCCTGGGTGCCCTGCGCGACGTTTTGCACGCTGCGTGCGATCTCCTGCGTTGCCGCGCTCTGCTGCTCGACCGAGCTTGCGATATTGGTCGCGATTCCAGAGATCTGCCCGATCGTGCCGCCGATCTCCTTGATCGCGGCGACCGATTCCTGCGTCGCGGCCTGCATGCCCGAGATGTGAGTGGAGATCTCGTCGGTGGCTCGCGCGGTCTGGCTCGCCAGCGACTTCACCTCAGATGCGACCACCGCGAAGCCGCGGCCCGCATCGCCGGCACGCGCAGCCTCGATGGTGGCGTTCAGCGCCAGGAGGTTGGTCTGCTCGGCGATCGCCGTGATCAGCTTGACCACGTCGCCGATCTCCTGCGCGGCGCGCGAGAGCTTGCCGATCCGGGCATCGGTCTGCTCGGCCTGGCGCACGGCGGAATCGGCGATCTGGCTGGATTCCTTGGCGCGGCGGCCGATCTCGTCGACCGACGCCGACAGCTCCTCGGTCGCGGACGCGACCGACTGCATGTTGCTGGAGGCTTCCTCGGAGGCGCCGGCGACCTGGCTCGACAGGTTCTGCGTGGTCTCGGCGGTGCGGGTCAGCGTCCCGGCCGCGGATTCGAGCTGCACGGCGGACGCCGACACGTTGGAGACGATCGAGCCGACGGCGGATTCGAATTCGTCGGCGAAGCGAATGAGCTCGGTGCGCCGTGCGGCGGCGCTCGCCTTGTTCTGTGCTTCCTGGGTCGCGGCATCGCGCTCGGCCTTGGCGACCGCCTGGACCTTGAACTCTTCGACAGCGCCGGCCATCTCGCCGAGTTCGTCGCGACGGCCGAGGCCCGGCAGCACCACGTCGAAATTGCCGGCCGCGAGCTCGCGCATCGCCGCACACATCGCCGCGATCGGCCGCGAAATGCCCTTGCCGAGCAGGAAGGCCCATACCAGCCCGAGCACCAAGCTGCCGGCGGCAAGCATCAGGATCAACTGCTCGGTTTCGCCGATCATGGAATGCGATTCGGTCTCGAGCCGCTTCTGGTCGGCGAGCAGATCGGATTTCATCCCCGCCGCACCCTGACTGATGGCGGCCGCGGATTCCGTCATCTCGACGGTCAATTCGTCGATCGACTTCGCATTCGCGATCAGCTTGGCCAGCGCCTCGCGGTACTCTTCCAGCAACCCGGTAATGTCCTTCACGCCCTGGCTGATCCGCTCGTTCTTCGAGGTGATCCCCTTCACGAGATTGTCGGCGAATTTCAGCCGGGCGAGCGCGCTGGAGGCAACGGTCTTGTCGCCGTTGACGACGAACGTGTTGACGGCGCCGGTGATCGACTGCAGCTGGTCGGCGACCTTCTTGGCGCCGAACTGAATCGACTGCAGCTCGGAATCATCGGCATTGCTCGGCAGATCGTCGAGCTTGTAGCGCATCGAGGTCGCGCTGCGGACCAGCCTGTTCTGCGCGGTCTGCGCGCTGTCGTCCTTGATACGGACGATCTCGGCAAAGATCTTGGTGAAGGCGCGGAATTCGCGCTCCAGCTTGGTGATCTGCTCGAGCCGGGCCGGATTGGTGGTGCCCTTCATCGACGCCACGATGGCATCCTTCAGGCTGGCCTCGGCGGCGAGCGCGGCCTTGGCGTCGTCCTCCTTGCCGGTGGCGACGTAGTAGCGCGCCAGCGAGCGGTAGGAGATCAATTCGCGATCGATGTTGCGGGCGAGATCGGCTTCCGCGACGCTCTGGCGGTAGGAGCCGACACCGGCGGAGACCCGCTCGAAGCCCATATAGGCAAAGCCCATGGTCGCCGCCGACAGCGCCAGCGTGACGGCAAAGCCGAGCATGATCTTGGCTTGAAATCTGAGGGTTGGGAACCTGATCGACAGCGATCGCTTGAGTCCCGGCATTCCAACCCCCGTCTTCATTCTGAAAACCACGCGGGGTCCGGCAGCAATCAGCCCCAGCCCCCGGAGGGCAAAACTAAGGCAGAATCAATAAGGCCCGGTAAATGGGCAACAGATCAGCCAATTCGGCGCGCTACTACCTTGGTCGGGCTCGGAGGCCGGGCAAGGTGATTGACGCCCGGGTCCGGCTCGATAGTTTAGAACCGATCAAACCTGTCCCTGCCCGGGCCGGGAGAACACATCGGGAGGTGTCCCATGTCATCGCGTCGAGCGGCGCCGTTGGCGCTTGCGGCGAGCGCAGCTGCCGGCAAAGTCGCCCGGCCCATGACATTTCCCCTCACGACCTAGAACCGGCAGGCCTGACCGCAACCAAATCGCGGCATGGCCCGTATGCCCTTACGACCCGCGCTGTCACGACAGGCCGCGCCAAGAAAAACAAAAAATTCTGGTCAGGGAGAACGCCTTTGGCGAAGCAGAACGGCAGCGCCACCGACAGCATTGTCGTGGTGCAGGCAAAGACCGACGGACCGCGGCAAGCAGCCGACGAGATCGCGCGCCAATTGGCGGCGGCCGATCTCGCCATGCTCGTGGTGTTCGTCTCGCCGTTCTATGACCCGCAAACGTTCATTGCCGAGTTGTCCAGCCGGATGCCCGACGTTCCGATCTTCGGCTGCACCACGGCCGGCGAACTGTCGCCCGGCGGCTGGGATGAGGACAGCGTCGTCGCGATGGGCTTTATCGCCGCCGATTTCGTCATCGCGGCCCGGCCGCTGTTCGATCTCGCGACGTTCCGGGTCGATCACGGCCGCTCGATGTGCACCGAGCTGCAAAGCGAATTCGCGCAACGCACCGAGCATTGCGACCACACTGAGGATTCCTTCGGGCTGCTCTTCATCGACGGCATGTGCCAGCGTGAGGAAACCATCATGTCGGCGATCTATGCATCGCTCGGCGACATTCCGGTGGTCGGCGGCTCCGCCGGCGACGGCCTGCGCTTCGAGAAGTCGTGGGTCTTCCACGGCGGTCAGGCCCATACCGACGCCGCCGTCCTGATCCTGATCCGGACGCGGCTGCCGTTCCGCACCTTCAAATGCGATCATTTCGAGCCGACCTCGACCAAGATGGTGGTGACCGAGGCCGACATCGAGCACCGTATCGTCAAGGAATTGAATGCCGAGCCCGCCGCGCTGGAATATTCCCGCGCGGTCGGCCTCAGCGACAGCAAGCTCGAACTGTTCTCGTTCGCCGCGCATCCGGTCCTGGTGCGTGTCGGCGGCGCCTATTACGCGCGGTCGATCCAGCGCACCAATCCGGACGGGTCGCTGCAATTCTTCTGCGCCATCGACGAGGGCATGGTGCTGACGGTGGCGCGCGAGCGCGACCCGATCGACGTGACGAGCCGCCTGCTCCAGGAACTGACCGAGGAGCTCGGCGAGGTCTCGATGTTCATCGGCTTCGAATGCGTGCTGCGCCGGCTCGATGTCGAGCAGCGCCAGCTGTCGCGGGAGATGTCGGAGCTCTATCGCCGCAACAAAGTGATTGGCTTTCAGACCTATGGCGAGCAGTATCGCTCCATGCATGTCAACCAGACGCTGACCGGCATCGCCATCGGCAAGCGGGCTGTCGCGCCGCAATGACCGACAGCAAGACCACGCGCATTGCGGCCCTCGAACGCGAAGCCGAGAAGCTGCGCAAGATCAACGCCGCGCTGATGTCGCGTGTCGAACGTTCGACCGACCAGCAGCTCAACGCTTTCTCGCTGTTCGAAACCGCCATCGCGCTGGATCAGCAGGTGCGCGACCGCACCCAGCAGCTCAAGCAGGCGCTGCAATCGCTGGAGAAAACCAACGGACGCCTGCTGCAGGCCAAGCAGCAGGCCGAGGCGGCAAGCTCGCTGAAATCATCGGTGCTGGTTTCGGTGACGCACGACCTGTTGCAGCCGCTCAATGCGGCGCGGCTGACGCTGTCCGCGCTGACCGAGATGGCCAGCGAGCCGAAGAGCGGCGCGCTGACCGATCAGATCGACCGTTCGCTGGCGACGCTGGAAGACATGCTGCGGACGCTGCTCGACATCTCGAAGCTCGATGCCGGCGTGCTCAGGCCCGAATTCGGTCCGGTCGCGATCGCCTCGCTGTTCGAGCCGCTTGAGCACGAGTTTGTGGCTACCGCCGCCAAGCGCAACCTCGGCTTCAAGATCATGCCGTCGTCGGCGGTGGTGCGCTCCGATCCGCTGATGCTGCGCCGGATCCTGCAGAACCTTGTGGCCAATGCGCTGCGCTACACCCAGCGCGGCACCGTGCTGATGGGATGCCGCCTCCAGGGCGACGACATCTGCATCGAGGTGCATGACACCGGGCCGGGCATCCCGGAGGCCCAGCGCGAGGCCATCTTCGTCGAGTTTCAGCGTGGCGACGCCGGTGCCGGCGACAAGGCGGGCATCGGGCTCGGCCTATCGATCGTGCGCCGGTTTGCCGACCTGCTCGGCCATGACATCAGGCTGAGTTCGCGCGCCGGCAAGGGCTCGGTGTTCTCGGTCACCGTGCCCCGCACCCTCGATCCGGTTGCGATCCCGGTACGCGAACAGGCCAGCGTCGATTATCGCTATGGCGGCATGGAAGGCGCGAAGATCCTGCTGATCGAGAACGACCTGTCGAGCGCCGAAGGCCTCGCCCATCTGCTGGAGAAATGGGGCTGCGACGTCGCGGTGACGATCTCCAAGACGGAAGCGCTCGAGCGCATCCACGCGCTGGACGGCATCCCCGACGCCATCATCGCCGACCTGCATCTCGACAATGGCGAGACCGGCATCCAGGCCGTCGACGTGATCCGCGGCGAGATCAACGCCAAGGTTCCAGCGATCATCGTGACCGCCGACTACTCGGCCAAGGCCGCTTCCGACGTCTCGGCCTTCGGCCACGAACTATTGAAGAAGCCGATCAAGCCGGCCGAGATGCGCTCGCTGCTGTCGTTCCTGCTGGCGGCCGAGCAGTCGAATGCGCGGCTATGAGTCCGCACCGGGCGGCGTGGCCGTCACCGGCGCGTGGTCGTGCTTGCCGAAATCCAGTTTCGACAGCGCGATGATGGCCTCGGTCCGGCTGCGCACGCCGAGCTTCCGCAGGATTTCGGAGACATGCACCTTGACGGTGGTGACCGAGATATCGAGCTGATAGGCGATGTGCTTGTTCTGCAGGCCACGGCAGATCATGTCGAGCACGCGTAGCTGCTGCGCGGTGAACTGGCCGAGCTGCTGCACCAATTGCTTGGTGTCGGCCTGGCCCTTCCGGGCGGCAGCCGAATCGCGGAAACGCGTCGGCAGACACACCTCGCCTTCGAGAATGCCGCGCAGCAGGCGCGCCAGCTCGAGCTTCGGCGTCGACTTCGGAATGAATCCGGAAATCCCGAGCGAAATGGCGCCGCCGATGATCCGGGAATCGTCATGTGCCGAGACGATGACGAGCGCGCTGCGCGGCGCGGCGGCCCGCACCCGGTAGGCACCGAGCAGGCCCGTGGTTCCCGGCATCGATAGATCGAGCAGGATCAGATCGAGGCCGTCACGCGCGGCGATCACGTCGAGCGCACCATCGATCGAGGTCGCCTGCAGCACCTCGGCGTCGGGAAACTCGGCCCCGATCACACCGATCAGGGCAGCACGGAACAGCGGGTGATCCTCGACGATCAGCAGTCGAGGCGCACCCGCTTGATCGACCGGCGGCTCGTCCGCCAGGGGCGCGGTCGTGGTCAATGCTGCGCCGTCCTCCCTCGGATGCTCATGACAGCCATTGTGCGCAGGACATTATCTCAAAGCCGACCGGCAGCCTATAGGTAGCATCCCGGATGCCCTCGCCTTGCAGCGCAGCAACCTAGGGCGCCTTCTCTGCCTTCGCAACCGAGCTGGCTTCAAAGACGGGAAGCGGAATCTTGCCGAGCTCGATGATCGCCTTGTTGCGGCTGAACAGCTTCAGCTTGCGCAGGATCTCGGTGACATGCGCCTTCACCGTGGATTCCGCGAGCTTGAGCTCGGAGGCAATCTCGCGGTTCTGCAGGCCGCGGATGATCAGATGCAGCACGCGAACTTGCTGCGGCGTCAGCTTCTGGATCCGCTCGCGCAGCGTCCGCGCCGACTCGGACTGATCCAGCGCGCCGACCGCGACGAAATCCCGCGGCGCCGAGACCGATCCGCTCAGCACACGCGCGATCGCCTGCGACAACTCGCCGAGCGAGGTCGATTTCGGCAGATAGCCGACCGCGCCCATTTCCAGCGCCTCGCGGATGGTGTGCTTGTCCTCTTCGCTGGAGACGATGGCAATCGGCAGCCGCGGATAGCGATCCCTGATCTTCTGGAAGCCGGAGAAGCCGACCACGTCGGGCAGCAGCAGATCGAGCAGCGCGAGGTCGATATTCGGCTCGCTGGCGAGGATACCAAGCGCGCCCTTGATCGAGGTGGCCTCATAGATCCGGGCATCGGGATGCGAGATGCGGATGGCGTTGCCAAGCGCCTCCCCAAACAGGGGGTGATCGTCGATGATCAGGAACCTCATCATGAGGACCCTCGCACTGCGCGAGCCTTTTCCGTTCCGATTGAATCGGAACGGGGCTCTCGATTCTCATTTTGACGCGTTGTCTTCACGCGAACCGGTGTCCACTTCGCTCGAAAACGCTTCTATTGCGGATCGCGGCAGCTAGTTCGATCCGCCGCTATCCTGCACACTCTGCAGATAGGCATATACGTTTCTGAGCTCGTCGTCGCTGAAGACGTCTTTCCAGGCCGGCATGCCCTTGGCCGGCCGCCCGTCATGGACCGTCTTCCAGAATGTCGTTTCCATGTCGTCAGCATAGCGCTTCTTCAGCAGCCTGAGATCGATCTTTCGCTCGGCCTGCACCGCATCCGGGCCGTGACAATGCGCGCAGGTGCCGTTGAAGACCTCCCGCCCCGCGGTGGCATCACCCTTGGCATCCCCGGTGGTTGCAGCTGTTTGAACCGGTTTCTCCGCCGCGGCCGCCTGCCCGACGGTCACCGGCTCGGCCGCGCCAGTGGACGACGTCGTTGCCCGATCCGCCTGGCCAAACTTCACCGGAGCGCCGTCCGGCACACCGTATTTGGCAAACAGGGCGGAAATCTCCGGCTGCAGCGAGGGCAGCACGCCGTCGACTTCATCGCGCATCGCGCCGGACGCCTTGGCGAAGCCGATCGCGGTCGCCCAGAGCAGGCCGTCACCCTCGGTCGACACGATCTGGTACTTGTCGCCATAGGTCGTCTTGTTGAGCCAGCCCGCCACCGGCGCCCAGATGAAGGCGATGTCCGCCTTGCCCTGTTCGAGGGCCGCCATGCCCTCCTCCGGGCTGAGCACCGTGACCTTCTGGATGTCGTCACGCAGCGCCAGCAGATTTTGCGGCGTCGACTGATACTGCACCGCAACCCGCAATCCCTTGAGGTCGTCGATGCCGGCGAGCTTGCGATCCTTGCCGCCGACCAGCGCGTAACCTTCATGGGCAATCGGCTTCGAGAAGATCACCGAAGGGCCCATGAAATCGTCGATCAGCGGCAGGCCGACCATGGCGTCGCACTGCTTGCTGAGCAGCGTCTCCCGTACGGTGCGCTTGCCGAAATAGGACTTGTACCAATTGGTGCTCACCGTGCGGCCGAGCTTCTGCGCCACCGCCTGGCCGATCTCGAGATAGAGGCCGGGCTTGCCCGGTTGGTCGCTCGAGAACGGCAGGTTGGTCGGGTCGGCGCAGAGCCGCAGCGGCGGTTTTGCCTCCTCGGCGCCGGCCGCCAGGGCCGGCACCATAAGGAAGGCGGAGAGCAGCACGGTCCGGATCGCATGTTCCAACCGCGTGTTGCGCGAGGGGGTGCGCAGTTCGTTTCGGGCGATGCAAGACACGGACAATGCTGCCTCCTTGACGATCGTTATTGCAGGGCGAACACGAACAGCGAGCCGCCTTCGGGCGCCGCGGCGACCATCTTCTTGCCGATGTCACCGAGGAAGGCCGGCAGCGCCGCGGTGCGTCCGACCACGATCGCGACATACTGCTTGCCGTCGACCGAATAGGTCACCGGACCCGCGCCGATGCCGCTGCCGAGGTTCTTGCTCCACACCACCTTGCCGTTCTTGGCATCGATGGCGCGGAAATCGCCGTGCAGATTGCCCGAAAACACCAAATTGCCGCCCGTCGTCAGCGTGCCGCCGTTGAAGGGCAGGTCTTCCTTGATGCTCCACACCTTCTTGTTGGCGACCGGATCCCAGGCCACGAGTTCGCCGAGGAAGCCACCGGGGCCTTCCTTGGTCGGGAATTCGGCGCCGAGGTAGAACACGCCGCGCTTGTAGTTCACGTCAGAGACCGACCAATCCATGCAGACATTGTTGGTCGGGATGTAGACGAGGCCGGTCTGCGGGTTGAACGACATCGGCTGCCAGTTCTTGCCGCCGATCAGGTTCGGACAGATGTCCTTGGCGGGATGGCCGGGGCCCGGACGCTTGTCCGGATCCTCTTCCGCCCGCATCGTGGTGATGTCCCACTTCTTGGCCCAGTTGGCGAAGACGTACTTCTCGGCCGAGATCATCTTGCCGGTCTCGCGGTTGGCCACGAAGAAGAAGCCGTTGCGGTCCGCCTTCATCAGGACCGGCGTCTCGCTGCCCTTGATCTTGAGGTCGGCGAGCAGCAGCTCGTTGACGCCGTCATAATCCCAGGCGTCAGCCGGCGTACCCTGGATGTGCCACTTGATCTTGCCGGTGTTCGGATCGATCGCCAGCGTCGAGGCGGTGTAGAGGTTGGTCAGCTTGCCGAAATTACCGTCGCCGGTGGAGCGCACGCCGGTATTCCAGGGTCCCGGATTGCTAGTCCCCCAGTAGACCGTGTCGGACTTGGCGTCGTAGGAGCCGACCAGCCAGGCGGCGCCGCCGCCATGCAGCCCGGTGTCGCCCTTCCAGGTGTCGCTGCCGGGTTCGCCCGGCGCCGGCACCGTGTAGGTCTGCCAGAGCAGCTTGCCGTCCTTGAGCGAGAACGCCTGCAACGAGCCGCGAACGCCGTATTCGCCGCCGCCGAAGCCGGTGATCACCTTGTCGCGGACGATGAGCGGCGGCGAGGTGATCACCGAGCCCTGCTTGTAGTCTACGACGGTCGAGGTCCAGAGCTCCTTGCCGGTCTCGGCGTCGAGCGCGGTCAGCTTGCCGTCGAGCCGGCCGACGAAGATCTTGCCGTCGGCGTAGGACACGCCGCGGTTATTGACGTCGCAGCAGGCGTATTGAAGCACGTCATCCGGAATGTCCGGCTGCCAGGTCCATTTGCGCGCGCCGGTCGCGGCATCGACCGCATAGACGTATTTCGGCCCCCACGATGTCGACACATACAGCATCTTGCCGATCACCAGCGGCGACGACTCGTTGGAGCGCAGCGAGGCCAGCGACAGCGAATAGACCAGCTGCAGCTTGCCGGCATTCTCGGAATTGATCTGCTTCAGGGGGCTGAAGCGCGTATTGCCGTAGTCGTGGCCGGCAATCGCCCATCCGTTCGGATCGGACGCCGCCTTCACGACGGAATCATTCGCTTTTGACGCGCCAATGCCTGCCATCACCATGGCAACCAGCGACACACCGGCAAAGAAAATCCCGCTCCTCAGCTTCATTGGCTTCCTCCAATATGGTTTCGTTGCCGCGATGGATGCATCGCGCGCGCGGATCGATACCCAATTTCATGAACCAGCGATCTGCTGTCGCTGCGTCGCCATTGAAAATGACAGCAACGCAATTGCGTCGTTATAGGCGGAAGGTAGTAGCAATCGCGGCGGCGATTTTCGGCGCGCCGTCACACCATCCGCCTGCCGAAAACCGCTTGCACTGCGGCGTGATTTCGTCGCGCCGGAGCATGCCCATGGCAGCTTGCAAATTGCCCCTCGAACGGCTGCCTGCTAGGATCGGAAATACAGCCCGGCGCCTTCACGACAGGGCCGCACCTACGACTTTGATCGCGGTTACGTCCCAAATGAAGCGTGGTCTACTGGGCCCATAACGAAGCTATTGGGAGAAACGCGTGTCTACAGTCAAACTGACGGTAAACGGCAGGGCAGTTTCGGTCGACGTCGAGGACCGGACCCTCCTCGTGCATCTCTTGCGCGAAAACCTCAACCTCACCGGCACCCATGTCGGCTGCGATACCAGCCAGTGCGGCGCCTGCGTCGTCCATGTCGATGGACGGGCAGTCAAATCCTGCACCATGCTGGCCGGCCAGGCCGCGGGCTCCAACGTCACCACGATCGAAGGCCTCGCCAAGGGCGACGAGCTGCACCCGATGCAGGCGGCGTTCCGCGACAATCACGGCCTGCAATGCGGCTATTGCACCCCCGGCATGATCATGTCCGCGGTCGATATCGTGCACCGCCATGGCGGCAAGCTCGACGAGGAAACGGTTCGCCACGAGCTCGAAGGCAACATCTGCCGCTGCACCGGCTACCACAACATCGTCAAGGCGGTGCTCGATGCCGCCGGCCGCATGAAGGTCGCGCAGGCCGCCGAATAGCCGGCCCACGCAGTACACACGATCAAGCTCATCACCGCCGGTCTCGATGGAAACGGCGGCAAATCGAATCTCCGTTGGGAGGACTAGACTATGGGTGTTGAAGGAATTGGCGCACGCGTCGTGCGCAAGGAAGATCGCCGGTTCATTACCGGACAAGGAAAATACGTCGACGACGTCAAGATGGTCGGCATGAGCTACGCTCACTTCATCCGCAGCCCGCATGCACATGCCAAGGTCAAGGGCATCAACTCCACCGAGGCCATGAAGATGCCCGGCGTGATCGCGGTGCTGACCGGACAGCAGATCGTCGACGACAAGGTCGGCAATCTGATCTGCGGCTGGGCCATCACCTCGAAAGACGGCTCGCCGATGAAAATGGGCGCGTGGCCGGCGATGGCGCCGGAGACCGTGCGCTTCGTCGGACAGGCGGTCGCGGTCGTGATCGCCGAGACCAAGAACCTGGCCAAGGACGCGGCGGAAGCCGTCGTCATCGACTACGAGGAGCTTCCCGCGGTGGCTGACGTCAGAGCCGCGATCAAGTCGGGCGCGCCGCAACTGCATCCCGAAGCCCCCGGCAACATCGTCTATGACTGGCATATCGGCGACGAAGCCGCGGTCGGCGACGCCTTCAGCAAGGCCGCCAACGTGGTGACGCTCGAGCTCACCAACAACCGCCTGGTGCCGAACGCGATGGAGCCGCGCGCGGCGGTCGCGCAATACGACCAGGCCGAAGAGCACTACACGCTCTACACGACCTCACAGAATCCGCACGTCGCCCGCCTCGTGCTGTCGGCGTTCTACAACATCGCGCCCGAGCACAAGCTGCGGGTGATCGCACCCGACGTCGGCGGTGGCTTCGGCTCCAAGATCTACATCTACCCGGAAGAGATGGTGGCGCTGTGGGCGTCGAAGAAGGTCAATCGCCCGGTGAAGTGGACCGGCGACCGTTCGGAGGCGTTCCTCACCGACGCGCATGGCCGCGACCATGTTTCGAAGGCGGAGATGGCGTTCGACAAGGACAACAAGATCCTTGGCCTGCGGGTGAAGACCCACGCCAATTTCGGCGCCTATATGTCGCTGTTCTCCTCGGCGGTGCCGACCTATCTCTACGCGACGCTGCTGTCGGGCCAGTATGTGATCCCGGCGATCTATGCCGAGGTGATCGGCGTCTACACCAACACCACGCCGGTCGACGCCTATCGCGGCGCCGGCCGTCCCGAGGCAAGCTATCTGCTCGAGCGCATGATGGAGACGGCGGCGCGGCAGCTGAAGGTCGATCCGACCGAGCTGCGCAAGAAGAACTTCATCAACGCGTTCCCGTATCAGACGCCTGTGATCATGGCGTATGACATCGGCGACTTCCACGCCTCGATCGATGCGGCGATGAAGGCGATCGACTATGCCGGCTTCCCGGCCCGCAAGGCCAAGGCGAAAGCCGACGGCAAGCTGCGCGGCATCGGTGTCTCCTGCTACATCGAGGCCTGCGGCATCGCACCGTCGAAGGCGGTCGGCAGCTTAGGGGCCGGCGTCGGCCTGTGGGAATCGGCCGAGATCCGCGTCAATCCGGTCGGCACCATCGAGGTGCTCACCGGCTCGCACAGCCACGGCCAGGGCCACGAAACGACGTTCTGCCAGATCATCGCCGAGCGGCTCGGCGTGCCGATCAGCCAGGTCTCGATCGTCCATGGCGACACTGACAAAGTGCAGTTCGGCATGGGCACCTACGGCTCGCGCTCGATCGCGGTCGGCGGTGCGGCGATCGTGAAGGCGATGGAGAAGGTGGAAGCCAAGGCCAAGAAGATCGCGGCGCACGCGCTCGAGGCGTCCGAGAGCGACATCGTGATCGAGAACGGCGAGTTCAAGGTCACCGGCACCGACAAGGCGATCGCGCTGCCGATGGTCGCGCTCGCCGCCTACACCGCGCACAATCTGCCCGACGGCATGGAGCCCGGCCTGAAGGAGACGGCGTTCTACGACCCGACCAACTTCACCTTCCCGGCCGGCGCCTATATCTGCGAGCTCGAGGTCGATCCGGGCACCGGCAAGACCACCTTCGTCGACTTCGTGGCGGCGGACGATTTCGGCCGGCTGATCAACCCGATGATTGTCGAGGGCCAGGTCCATGGCGGCCTTGCGCAGGGCATCGGCCAGGCGCTGCTCGAGGGCGCGGTCTATGACGACACCGGTCAGCTCGTGACCGCGTCGTTTATGGACTACACCATGCCGCGTGCCGACGACCTGCCGTCGTTCCAGCTCTCCCACACCACGACGCTGTGTCCGGGCAACCCGCTCGGCGTCAAGGGCTGCGGCGAAGCCGGCGCGATCGGCGCCTCTGCTGCCGTGATCAACGCGATCACGGACGCCATCGGCAACAACAAGCTGGAAATGCCGGCGACGCCCGATCGCGTCTGGCACGCCATTCACGGTTGAGGGAGGAAGAGCCATGTACGAGACCACTTATCACCGCGCTTCCTCGATC
Source organism: Bradyrhizobium sp. ma5 (assembly GCF_042258955.1). Classification (NCBI taxonomy): domain Bacteria; kingdom Pseudomonadati; phylum Pseudomonadota; class Alphaproteobacteria; order Hyphomicrobiales; family Nitrobacteraceae; genus Bradyrhizobium; species Bradyrhizobium sp. ma5. The sequence continues at coordinate 387,853 of NZ_CP170156.1, read as the reverse complement.
GACGATGCTGTGGCGCAATTCGCCAAGGGCACGGAGTCCAAGTTCCTGTCCGGCGGACAGACCTTGCTCCCCGTGATGAAGCAGCGCCTTGCTGCCCCATCCGATGTGATCGACGTCGCCAAGATCAAGGACATGATCGGCATCGACGTGTCCGGCGACACCGTCACTATCAAGGCCGCGACCACGCATTACGACGTGGCGCAGAGCGACGCCGTGCAGAAGGCGATCCCGGCGCTTGCCCATCTGGCGTCGATGATCGGCGATCCCGCCGTGCGTCATCGCGGCACAATCGGCGGCTCGCTCGCCAACAACGACCCGGCGGCGGATTATCCGGCGGCGGTGCTGGCGCTCGGCGCGACGGTCAAGACCAACAAGCGCTCGATCGCGGCGGATGACTACTTCAAGGGCCTGTTCACGACGGCGCTCGAGGATGGCGAGATCATCACCGCGGTCTCGTTCCCGATTCCGGCCAAGGCGGGTTATGCCAAGTTTCCGAACCCGGCCTCGCGCTTCGCCCTGACTGGCGTGTTCGTCGCCAAGACCAAGTCGGGTGACGTCCGCGTCACCGCGACCGGTGCGTCGCAAAGCGGCGTCATGCGGGTGGCGCCGATCGAGCAGGCGTTGAAGGCGAACTGGGCGGCCTCGGCGCTCGACAGCGTGACGATTCCGGCGAGCGGCCTGCTCGCCGACATCCACGGCTCGGCGGACTATCGCGCCAACCTGATCAAGGTGATGGGACAGCGGGCGGTGACTGCCGCCGGCTGATAGCGCCTAAACACAAGTCGAGCGGCGGCGCGCAGCGATGCGCGCCGTTCGCGTTTGACCGGCGTCTCGTTTTACCGGCGCTTCGGGGCAAAAGACGCTTGCCTCATCGCGCGTTCGGCGAGACAATTTAGCTAATCAGCTAATTAAAAATACCGTCCCACGGACGGCTGGGAGAACGCAGGACATTCGGCACCAAGCCAGCCGTAAGCACCTCAGCCGCTTAACGCCCACAACGAACGGATAACAACGTGCTCGATAAACCCGCCTCCCAAACCGCTGCCCGCACCTCGGGCCCGCTCGCCGGCTTCCGCATCGTCGAATTCGCCGGCATCGGCCCCGGCCCGTTCGCCTGCATGCTGCTCGCCGACATGGGCGCCGAGGTCATCACCCTCGATCGGGTCGGCGCGGGCAAGAATTTGAAGGCGGTGGCGACCCGCGGCCGCAAGGTCATCGAGCTCGACCTGAAGAACAAAGCGGCGATCGCTGAAGTGCTCGACCTGCTCAGCCATGCCGACGCACTGATCGAAGGTTTTCGTCCGGGCGTGATGGAGCGCCTCGGCCTCGGTCCCGATGTCGTGCTCGCGCGCAATCCGAGGCTGGTCTTCGGCCGCATGACCGGCTGGGGCCAGGAAGGCCCGCTGGCCAACGCCGCCGGCCACGACATCAACTACATCTCGATCACAGGCGCGCTGGCCGCGATCGGCACCAAGGAGAAGCCGGTGCCGCCGCTCAATTTGGTCGGCGATTTCGGCGGCGGTGCGCTCTATCTCGTGGTCGGCGTGCTCGCTGCGCTGCTGGAAGCGCAGAAGTCCGGCAAGGGCCAGGTGGTCGACACCGCGATGTGCGACGGCGCGGCCTCGCTGATGTCGATGTTCTACGACATGGCGGCGCAGGGCCGCTGGAGCGGCGGCCGCGACCAGAACTTCCTGGATGGCGGCGCGCATTTCTACGGCGTCTACGAATGCTCCTGCGGCAACTTCATCTCGATCGGCTCGATCGAGCCGCAGTTCTATGCGCTGCTGCGCAAGCATGCCGACCTAACCGACGCCGACTTCGACGCCCAGATGGACCGCAAGGCCTGGCCGGCACTGAAGGCGAAGCTGGAGAAGGTGTTCAAGAACAAGTCGCGCGCGGACTGGTGCACAATCATGGAAGGCACCGACATCTGCTTCGCCCCGATCCTGACCATGGAAGAGGCGCCGAAGCATCCGCACATGGCCGCACGCCAGGTGTTCGTCGAGCGTCACGGCGTCACCCAGCCCGCCCCCGCGCCGCGCTTCTCGCGCACGCCGTCCGCGATCCGCGAGCCGGAGCTGGCAAGCATCGGGGACGTGACGAGTGCGTGGAAGGCGGGGAAGTAACTCCGCCGTCATTGCGAGGAGCGAAGCGACGAAGCAATCCATATCTCCGCGAGCGGTGAGATGGATTGCTTCGCTTCGCTCGCAATGACGACGTATTGCGCCGCGGTCGCCACTCAGCAGTTAGGCCGCGTGATCGACCTTCAGCACGCCGCGGCGGATCTGGTCTTCCTCGATCGATTCGAACAGCGCCTTGAAGTTGCCTTCGCCGAAGCCATCGTCGCCCTTGCGCTGGATGAATTCGAAGAAGATCGGCCCGATCGCGTTCGCTGAGAAGATCTGCAGCAGCACCTTGGTCTGGCCGCCGTCGACCACGCCTTCGCCGTCGATCAGGATGCCGTTGGTCTTGAGCCGCGCGGTGTCCTCGCCATGCTGCGGCAGGCGGGCGTCGATCCGCTCGAAATAGGTCTCGGGCGGCGACGGCATGAACGGCAGGCCCTCCGCGCGCAGCGTCTCGACCGTCGAATGGATATCGCGCGCGCCGCAGGCGATGTGCTGGATGCCCTCGCCGCGATAGATGTTGAGATATTCCTCGATCTGTCCGGAATCGCCGGCATCCTCGTTGATCGGAATCCGGATCTTGCCGTCAGGGCTGGTCAACGCGCGGGAGAACAGGCCGGACGCGCGGCCCTCGATGTCGAAGAAGCGGATCTGGCGGAAGTTGAACAGCTTGGCATAGAAGCCGGTCCAGACATCCATCCGACCGCGATGGACGTTGTGGGTGAGGTGATCGACGTAATAGAGGCCGGAGCCCGCGGGGCGCGGGTTGGCGGCGCCCAACCACTCGAATTCGGCATCATAGGCCGAGCCCTTGGCGCCGTAGCGGTCGACGAAATACAGCAGGCTGCCGCCGATGCCCTTGATCGCGGGCACATCGAGCGTCTTCTCCGCGGACGACACATTCGCCGGCTCGGCGCCGCGCGCGATCGCGCGCTCATAGGCATGCTTCGCATCGACCACGCGGAACGCCATCGACGGCGCACAGGGGCCGTGCGCGGCGACGAAATTGAAGCCGTGAGTGCCCGGCTCTTCGTTGACGAGATAGTTGATGTCGCCCTGGCGATAGACCGTGATGGCCTTGGTCTTGTGGCGGGCAACCGCGACAAAACCCATCAGCTTGAACAGGGCATGCAGCTCGCCGGGGTTGGGGTGGGCATATTCGACGAACTCGAAGCCGTCGGTGCCCATCGGGTTCTCAGTGCTGATTTCGGCCGGCGGCGCATCGTGCGGAAACGGACCCATGACGGTAACTCCCTGATTTGTCTGGAGATCAGCTTCCGTCACCTGCTGCGCAACGTGCGTGCAAAATAGCCCCTGATTTGCTAAAATCGCGCACGATCCGTGCATGAATTGGACCATTCGCGCATGCCAGACGTCGATGCCTTCGACCTCAAAATGCTCGCCGCGCTGCAAGACGACGGTCGGCTGACCAACCAGCAACTCGCCGACCTGGTCGGGCTGTCCGCCTCGCAATGCTCGCGGCGGCGCATGCGGCTGGAGGAGGAGAAGGTGATCGCGGGCTACCACGCCGACCTCGCCGGCGAGGCGCTTGGCTTCGGCCTGATCGCCTTCATCCACATCACGCTTGCGACCCACTCGCCCGACAACGCGAAGCGGTTTCGCGAGCTGGTCAACCGCGTCGACGACATCCAGGAAGCCTATGCGCTGACCGGCGATGCCGATTACGTGCTCAAGGTGATGCTACGCGATCTGAAGAGCTTGTCCGACATCGTCAACAACGTGCTGATGCCGCATCAGAGCGTGGCCCACGTGCGCTCATCGATCGTGCTCGACCGCCTGAAGGAGAGCACCAGGCTGCCGTTGAAGGCTCTGCAGACCTGACTGGCGCAAATCGAGGGAATTCCGTCATTCGCTTCGGTGACACGACCTGCGATCATTCATCCAACATCCAGCTAGAGAGACGACCATGGCGCTGCAGCTGCGACCGAACTGCGAGTATTGCGACAAGGACCTGCCACCGAGCGCGCTGGAGGCGCGGATCTGTTCGTACGAATGCACGTTCTGTGCGGATTGTGCGGAGACCAAGCTCGGCAATGTCTGCCCGAACTGCGGCGGCGGTTTTGCGCCGCGGCCGATCCGCCCGGCCAAGCCGTGGCGCCCCGGCGTCTGCACCGTGAACCAGCCGCCGTCCGACAAGCGGGTGCATCTGAAATACAGCCTCGAGGACTGCGCGGCGAACACGGCGCGGCTGCGGGATGTCAGGCCGGAGGAGCGCTAATCAGCCAGCCGGTCATTCCGGGATCGTCCGAAGGACCAGACCTCAGATGCGCGATTGCGCATCGGTGAATCTCCAGATTCCGGGTTCGATGCTGCGCATCGCCCCGGCATGACGGATTCGTCACTCCGCGGCGACGATGGTGCCTTCGACATCGCCAAAGCCGACCCGATAGCCGTCGCCCTGGCACCAGCCTCGCATGACCAGCGAGTCGCCGTTTTCGAGGAACGAGCGCGTCACACCGCTGCCAAGCTCGACCGGCTCGGTGCCGTTCCAGCTGATTTCCAGGAGGCTGCCGCGCTGGTGCTTTTCGGGACCGGAGATCGTGCCGCTGCCTAAGAGATCGCCGACATTCATCGCACAGCCGCTGGAGGCGTGGTGCACCAGCTGCTGCACCGACGACCAGTACATGTATTTGAAGTTGGTGCTGCAGATCGTCTTCGCTTCGTTCATCGCACCGGCGCGCAAGCTCACATTGAGCTGCATATCGTAATTGTTCGGCTGGGTCTGCTTGAGATACGCCAGCGGCTCCGGCTGCTGCGCCGGGCCCTGCATCCGGAACGGCTCCAGCGCCTCGCGCGTCACCACCCACGGGCTGATCGAGGTCGCGAACGCCTTGGCCTGGAACGGCCCGAGCGGCACGTATTCCCACTGCTGAATGTCGCGCGCGCTCCAGTCGTTGAGGATGACGAAGCCGAAGATCATCTCTTCGGCCTGCTTCTCGGTGAGCATCTCGCCCATCGCTGATGCCTGGCCAACCACCACGCCCATCTCGAGCTCGAAGTCGAGCCGCTTGCAGGCGCCGAAGCTCGGCACCTCCGCAGTCGGCGGCTTTAGCTGGCCGCGCGGCCGCCGCACCTTGGTGCCGCCAACCACCACGGTCGAGGCGCGGCCGTTGTAGCCGATCGGCATGTGCAGCCAGTTCGGTTGCAGCGCATTGTCCTTGCCGCGGAACATGACGCCGACATTGGTGGCGTGCTCCTTCGACGAATAGAAATCGGTATAGCCCGAGACGGCGAACGGCATGTGCAGCCGGACGTCAGCCATCGGCACCAGCGCCCGCGCCCGCAACTCCCTGTTGTCGCGCAGCTCCGGATGATCTGATCGCAACAGCTCACTGATCCGCGCCCGCGTCGCCGACCACACCTTCGGCCCCAGCGCCATGAAGGCGTTGAGCGACGGCTGCGAGAACACGCCGAGCGGCCCGACATCGAGCCGCGAGTCCTGCTCGAGCTCCCAGAGGTCGAGCACGTAATCGCCGATCGCAACGCCGACACGCGGCGCAAGGCCGTCCTTCGACGAGAACACGCCGTAGGGCAGATTCTGGATCGGGAAGTCGGAGGTCGGGGCGACGTCGATGAAGGAGCGGAGGGATGGGTCGTTGGGGTGGGCCATGGTCTCGTCCCTGAAATGGTCGGATATTATTTCCGCCGTCATTCCGGGATGCGCCGTCAGGCGCAGGCCCGGAATCCATACTCATTATGGTGGTTATGGATTCCGGGCCCATCGCTTCGCGATGCCCCGGAATGACGGAGAGTTGTGTTTACGGCTTGGTCGGGTCGAACTTCTTCTCCAACCCCTTCCAGCAATCCGAGTAATCGTCCTGCAGCGTCGATGACGTCGCGGCATGCTGCGTCACGCGCTGCGGGTATCGGGTCTCGAACATGAAGGCCATCGTGCCGGTCAGCTTCACCGGCTTCAGCTCGCTGTTGCTAGCGTGCTCGAAGGCTTCGCGGTCGGGGCCGTGCGGCAGCATCATGTTGTGCAGGCTGATGCCGCCGGGCACGAAGCCCTGCGGCTTGGCGTCGTAGACGCCGTAGATCAGCCCCATGAACTCCGACATGATGTTCATGTGGTACCACGGCGGGCGGAAGGTGTTGTCGGCCACCATCCAGCGTTCCGGGAAGATCACGAAGTCAATATTCGCGGTGCCGGTGGTCTCCGACGGCGAGGTCAGCACCGTGAAGATCGACGGATCGGGATGATCGAACGCGATCGCGCCGACCGGCGAGAAGGTGCGGAGATCATATTTGTAGGGCGCGTAATTGCCGTGCCAGGCGACGACGTCGATCGGCGAATGCGGCAACGTGGTCTTGAACAGCGCGCCGCCCCACTTCACGTAGAGCTCGGTCGGCGTGTCCTTGTCCTCATAGCTCGCAACCGGCGTCAGGAAATCGCGCGAATTGGCCAGGCAATTGGCGCCGATCGGGCCGCGTTCCGGCAGCGTGAAGGCGCCGCCGTAATTCTCGCAGAGATAGCCGCGCGCCGGGCCGTTCGGAATCTCGACGCGGAATTTCACGCCGCGCGGGATCACCACGATCTCGCCGGGCTCGGCATCGATGCGGCCGAACTCGGTGACGAGACGCAGATTGCCCTGCTGCAGCACGAACATCATCTCGCCGTCGGCATTGTAGAAGTGCTGATCGACCATCGATTTGGTGATGAGATAGATGTGCGCCGCCATGCCGGCTTGGGTATTGGCATCGCCGGCCGTGGTCATGGTCTGCACGCCCTGCAGGAACGTCATGTCTTCCTTGGGGATCGGCGCCGGGTCCCAGCGCAGCTGCGCGATCGGCATGTCGTATTCGTGGCACGGCGCGGTGCGCCACAGCCCGCAATCTGCCTTGGCGAAGCGGCCGGAGTGCCGCACCGATGGACGGATGCGATACAACCATGAGCGCTCATTGGTGCCGCGCGGCGCCGTGAACGGCGAGCCCGATAGCTGCTCGGCATAGAGCCCATAGGCGCAGCGCTGCGGCGAGTTGCGCCCCATCGGCAGCGCGCCGGGCAACGCCTCGGTCTCAAAGCTGTTGCCGAAGCCGGACATGTAGCCCGGCGTGACTTGCCCCGAGCTGCGAACGATCTGATCAGGCGAGGTGTTGATGTTCATCGCTATCCTCCTTGCAGGGCAGCCCACATTTCCTGGTCGCGCTTGTCGGTCCAGATCACGGGATCGTCGATCCCGGACGCCTCGTCATAGGCACGCGAAACGTTGAACGGCAGGCAGTGCTCGTAGATCGCGAAGTCAGAGAATTTCGGATCCATCACCTCGCGTGTCGCCGCCATCGATTCCTTCAGGCTGCGGCCCTTGGCGACGGAGGATTCGGCGGCACCGTAGAGCGTGGTGACGAAATCGCGGGTCATCGCGATCGCATCGCGCCCGGTCTCGAGGCCCTTCAGCGCATCGCCGCGGCCCGGCGCGATCGCCTTGGGATTGAAGGCGCGGATCTCGTTCAAGGTCATCGGCCATTCGCGCAGATGCGCATCGCCGCAATAGCAGGCCGAGTGATATTCGATCAGGTCGCCGGAGAACATCACCTCGGCGTCCGGCACCCAGGCGACGATATCGCCCGAGGTGTGACCGGCGCCGAGCTGCATCAGCCGCACCTCGCGCTTGCCGAGATAGATCGACATCTCGCCTTCGAAGGTCAGCGTCGGCCAGGTCAGGCCGGGAATGCTCGCGGCGTCCTGGAACAGCCGCGGGAAGCGGCCGTATTCGGAATCCCAATCTTGCTGACCGCGCTCCTGGATCAGGCGATAGGTCTCCTGCGAGGCGACGATGCCCTGCGCGTGATAGGCCGAGGCGCCGAGCACGCGCACCGCGTGATAATGCGACAGCACGACGTATTTGATCGGCTTGTCGGTGACGGTCTTGACCCGCTCGATCACCTTGTTGGCCATTGCGGGCGTCGCCTGGGCGTCGAACACCAGGCAACCGTCCTCGCCGACGATGACGGCGGTGTTGGGATCGCCCTCGGCAGTGAAGGCATAGAGATCAGTTCCGATCTCGGAGAAGGTGACTTTCTTCTCCGCGAGATCCGTGGTCGATGCAAAACCTTTGGCCATCAGTTCAATCCTGTCCGTTTGATCAGTGCTATTGTTGTTGCTGTTGTTGCTGCTGGCTCGCGTCCAGCGTCCGCCGCTTCGCCAGCGCGATCGCCTCGCGCAGCACGTCGAGATCGCCGATGTGGTTGGCGAGCACCAGAACCAGCGCGGCATCGAGATCGGCGCTCTGCGCCTCGGTGAGGCCGCGATGCGCCTCGACGATGGCGCGGAAGGCGTCGTCGGGCTTTGCGAAGTTCGAACTGGTCGACAGCGCCATGACTGCTCCTCAGTTCAGACCGGCTGCGCGCGCCAGCGCCGCATCGAGTGCCGGCCGCGCCGCGTTCCGGAAGCGCGCCGCGACGTAGCCGTCCGGCCGCAGCAGATAGGCGGTGCCGGGCTCGGCATCATAGCGCTTGCCGGCAAGGCCTTGCGCGTCGACCAGCCCGCCCTCGCCGCCGACGCGGATAGTGCCGACGCCGTCAGGCACATCGACGGCCGCGTCATTGCCAAACTCCAGCAGCGTGAAACGCGTTCCCTGCCTGATGAAAACATCGGTCAGATAGCTGGAACCGCCGCCCTGCTCGGTCACCGGCGCATCCAGCATCGAGGCGCCCGGCCGCGGGCCGCCGCGCCAGTCGTCGCGATCGCCGCTCGACAGCGGCGTGTCGTAGACCGACGGCACCGACAGCCGGCCGCCATTGACCATGCGCTTGCCGAACTCGGTATCCTTGGCGAGCGAGAGCACCGCTTCGCGCAGCCGCGCCTCCTGCCGGGTCACCGGCGCCATGAAATCGGTCGAGCGGGTGGACTCGCGGATATTCTCATCCGCCGCCGCACTGCGCTCGATGTGATAGGTCTCCAGCAGGCCTTCCGGCGACAGCCGCCGCAGCACGCGATCGAGCTTCCAGGCCAGATTCTCGGCGTCCTCGAGCCCGGAATTGGCGCCGCGCGCGCCGAACGGCGAGACCTGGTGTGCGGAATCGCCCGCAAAGATCACGCGGCCGTGGATGAATTTTGCCATCCGGCGGCACTGGAACTTGTACAGCGAGATCCATTCGAACTCGAACTTGTCATGCCCGAGCATGCGCTCGATCCGCGGCCGCACGTTCTCGGGCTGCTTCTCGGCCACCGGATCGGCATCCGGATTAAGCTGCAGATCGATCCGCCAGATGTCGTCCGGCTGCTTGTGCAGCAGCGCCGAGCGTCCGGCGTGGAACGGCGGATCGAACCAGAACCAGCGCTCGGTCGGGAATGCCGCGGTCATCTTGACGTCGGCGATCAGGAACTGGTCCTCGAACACCTGCCCCGCAAAGTCCGCGCCGACCATCTGCCGCAGCGACGAGCGGGCGCCGTCACAGGCGACGACGAAGGAGGCGTGTACCTGATAGGAGCCTTCGGGTGTCGCGATCGTCAGCGCGACGCCATCGTTGCGGCTTTCCAGCGCGATCACCTTGTTGCGCCAGCGCAGATCGATGTCGGGCAGTTGCTCGACCCGGTCGACCAGATAGGCCTCGGCGTAAAACTGCTGCAGGTTGATGAAGGCGGGCCGCTTGTGCCCCTCTTCGGGCAGCAAATTGAACTGGTAGAGCTGCGAGGCGCCGTGGAAGATCTTGCCGACGCTCCACACCACGCCCTTCTCGACCATGCGGTCGCCGACGCCGAGGCGATCCCAGAACTCGAGCGAGCGCTTCGAGAAGCAGATCGCGCGCGAACCCTCGCCGATCCGGTCGGCATCGTCGAGCAGCACCACGCGCTGGCCGCGCTGCGCAAGATCGATCGCGAGCGACAGCCCCACCGGCCCGGCGCCGACCACCACGACCGGATGCTCCGCGACGTTGGCGCCCGACCGCTCCTGGTCGGGATGACGGCGATAGCCGAACTGGGTTTTGGCCTGTGCCGTGTTGGCTGCCATTGCGTGACCCTGGATGTTCCCTGGCGCCGGCCCTTGTCTGTGGCACGGACTGCGGCTTGTGTGACCGGCTTGCGACAAGACCTTGCGGGCCGAGCGCGACCTTGCTAAATTAGTCTCACTTGCAACTATCTTAAACTCCCAGTCGAGCTCGCCGTCAACTCAAATTGGAGGAATTTTTGGCCAGGACCTCTGCAAGCCAGCCTCCGATGCGGCCGCGCAGCGCCGTGGAAGCGGATGCGCGCGACAATACCGCGCCGACCAAGAAGCGCCTCGACCTCTTCCACTTCATGCCGTTCCGCCTGAACCGGCTGGCGGCCGAGGTGTCCTCGGCGCTGTCGAGCGAATATCAGGCGCGTTACGGCCTCGATATTCCGGAATGGCGTGTGCTCGCGACGCTCGGTTTCCGCAATGATCCCTGCAGCGCGCAATACATCGCGCATTGCACCCGCACGCATAAATCCACCATCAGCCGCGCGGTGTCGGCGCTGATGGAGCGCGAGATCGTGGAGCGCGTCGAGAACGCCGACGACCGCCGCGAATTCCGCCTGCGACTGACCAAGAAGGGCCAGGCGCTGTATGAAGAGCTGATCCCGCGCCTGCTGCGCAAAGAGCAGGAGATCCTGTCCTGCCTGTCCGCGCAGGAGCGCCGCGATCTCGCACGCCTGCTCGGCAAGGTGGAGACCAGCCTCGAGCTGGTGCAAACCAGCGAAGAAGCCGACGCGAAGGACGTGTATTAGGCTCACTCAACCCGTCATCCTTGTAAGTCTCGAATCGCCGGATCGGATAGAGTGTCCGGTGCGGTAGCGGACGGGAGACCGCTTCATCCAAGGGCTTTGAAGCCCGTGCCTCAGCGCGGCGCCCCGTCCGTTGTTCCATTGAACCCGAACAGTCGCGAGGCCGCCTGGCGAGCCCGGTTGCGCAAGGATGGGTGCAGATGGACGCGATCTACGTTGGCATTGATGTGTCGAAGGACCGGCTGGACGTGCATGTGCGTCCAAGCGGAGAAGCCTTTGCCGTGGCACGTGACGGCAAAGGCTTGGAAGAGCTCGTTGCGCGCTTGCAGGTGATCTCGCCGGCGCTGATTGCGGTGGAGGCAACCGGCGGCTTCGAGACCATCGTCGCTGCTGCGCTGGCGGGCGCCCAGCTGCCGCTGGTGGTGGTCAATCCGGCCCAGATCCGGCACTTCGCGCAGGCGGTTGGTCAGCGTGCCAAGACGGACCCGATCGATGCGGCAGTCATCGCGCGGTTTGTCGAGGCCGTAAAGCCGGAGCCACGTGCCATGCCGGATCAGGAAGCTCGGCTGCTGGCTGAACTGGTCAGTCGCCGACGGCAGATCATCGAGATGATCGTTGCCGAGCGTCAGCGCGAGAAGCGGGCCGAGAACGTCCGCGTCCGCAAGAGCCTTGCCCGCCATATCAAGGTCCTCGAGAAGGAGCTGCCGGAGATCGACAACGACATCGACACGCTGGTGCGCGGCTCGCCAGTCTGGCGCGCCAAGGAGGAACTGCTGGTCAGCTTTCCTGGCGTGAGCAACACCCTCGCGCGGACCTTCCTTGCCGAGGTGCCGGAGCTCGGCGCACTCAATCGGCGCCAGATCGCGAGCCTCGCCGGTCTTGCCCCGTTCACCCGCCAGTCGGGCCGCTGGAAGGGCAAGAGCATGATCGGCGGCGGAAGAGCCAAGCTGCGCGCCGGGCTCTACATGGCCGCTCTGTCGGCCAGCCGGTACCATCCGCAGCTCAAGGTCTTCTATCGGCGCCTGGTGACCGCTGGAAAGCCCAAGATGGTCGCCCTCATCGCCGTTGCGCGCAAAGTTCTCACCACCCTCAACGCCATGCTCAGGGACCAAAAACCATGGCAACCCGCTTGACGAAGAACACAGTCGCTGAGGAGCGCGCAGCGCGTCTCGAAGGATGCACGGCCCGGCTGGTGGCCGTCGACCCTTCGAGACGCGCGCAAAGAGTGCGCTCCTCCAGCGACAACGGCGATGCCGTTGCGCGGGGGTGACGGTGTGGAATGTTTGCCCGCGACTCCCTCCGATGTCATTCCGGGGCGTGCGAAGCACGAACCCGGAATCCATCGAGCCGCATTACTTGTGGTGGAATGGATTCCGGGCTCTCGCTTCGCGAGCCCCGGAATGACGATGGAGGGATTTACGCCCCGCCGATATGCTTCGCGATCACAGGGAAATAATTATCCCTCGATCCCGTGTCGATCGCCTCCTGTAGCACGGTGCCGATCAGCTCCGCGCCGCGGATCTTGATGCCGGCGTCGGCGGCGAGCTCCAGCGCGTAGGACAGATCCTTCAGCGCATATTCGGTCGAGAACGCGCGCTCCGGAAACACGCCGGGCACGATCGCCTTCATGCCGTGGTTGCGCAGCGCAAAGCTGTCGGCCGAGCCCTTCGACAGGGTTTCCAGCAAGAGCTTAGGATCGACGCCATTGTGCTTCGCCACCGCAACCGCCTCAGCCAGCGCGTTCACGGTCTCGAACAGCACCATGTTGTTGAGGATCTTGGTCACCTGCCCTGCGCCGACCTCGCCGCAATTGGTGACGTCGGTGGCAAAGCAGCGGATCAAGGGCTCGATCGCGGCATAGAGCACGGGCACCGCACCGACCATCACGCTGAGCGTGCCGTCCTGCGCCGCCTGCCGGGTGCGCGCGATCGGCGCGTCGGCCCAGGCCGCGCCCTTGGCTTGCAACTGCCCGGCGAAGTCGCGGGTCTGGCTGACCGAAGACGTGCCCAGATCGACCACGATCTGGCCGCTTCTGACGTTATTCAGAATGCCGTCGCCCTCGAACACCGCGCGCACGTGCCTGGCGCTCGGCAGGCAGAGGAACAGCACATCGCTCTGCTTGATGACATCGGCGACCGTTTCAGCCACATCGGCGCCATCGGCACGCAGGCGCAGCAACGGTTCGGCCGCGAGGTCGAACACCACGACGCGCTTGCCGCTCTTCTTGACCAGGTTGCGGCAAATCGGCTCACCCATCACGCCGAGGCCGATGAATCCGAGAGTTTTGTATTCAGTCATATCGCTTCTTCTTTTTGACGTTTCTTGACGTGTTGCAGATACGCCTCGCCCGGTCGGCGAGGCTATTTCGCGAACGATCGCGACGGCGCCAGATGCAGCGCGAACGCATCGACCTTGTCGCTGGCGCGCGGATAGATCTCGCTGACGATCGGATCGTGGCCGGGGATAAAGCGGTCGGGATGACCGGCAAGCCGCTCGACCGTCTCCCAGCCCTGCGCCATGTCGCCGACATTGTAGACGATCGGGAACGGGCTCTTCTTGTGCAAGTTCGCATAATAATGCGCAGCATCGGACGCCAGCACGACCGGCCCGCGCGCGGTCTCGACCCGCACCACCTGCAGGCCGTCGGAATGGCCACCGACGCGATGCACGGTGACGCCGGGCGCGATCTCGCCGTCGCCGGAATGGAAGGTGACGCGCTCGCCATAGACATGGCGCACCATCTGCGTGACGTGCTCGATCGAGAACGGATGGCGCAGCATGCCGTTGCACATGCAGCGGCCGGTCGCGTAGCTCATCTCGCGTTCCTGCAGATGGAATTTGGCGTTCGGGAAGCGATCCAGATTGCCGGCGTGGTCATAATGCAGATGGGTCACGATGACGTCGCGGATCGCATCGGCACTGACGCCGAAGGCGGCCAGCGCATCGACCGGGTTGAGCGTCAGCTTGCGGGCGCGCGCCTTGGCCTCCTCGGCGTTGAAGCCGGTGTCCACCAGGACGTCGCGGCCATGGCCGCGGATCAGCCAGACGAAATAATCGAGATCCTGCGCCGTGGTGTCGTGCGGATCGGGCACCAGGAAGTTGAGGTGGGGCGTGCGCGGCGACATCGTCGCATAGCGCAGGGCGTAGATTTCGAAGGCGTTTCCCATCGGTTTCGCTCTTGTTGGCTGTTCTTGAATGGCTTGGCGTCCCGACCACAAAGCCATCGCCTCGCGCAAAGGTCAAACCGCGCAAAGTGCGACGAGCGCATGACAGGTCGGCCCAAACCACTGCACAAGCCTCTGTGAATGCAATCACACTATCCGGTCGCAGGAACCTGCACCATGCCACGGAGGCGATGGCCGCCATGATCGCGGCTGTTGCACTGCGGCCTCGTTACCGCCGCCGCGATTAGCGATGGTGCCGCAGGCCGTTGACGGGGGTTTGACCGTGGTTTGATAATGGATTTTCGCTAGAGTAAGGTCCCCGGGGCGCAGGCTGAAAGCGGCGCCATTTCATTGCAATGCCGCGATCTGGATTAGCCGCGATTATGAAAATCCGCCTTGCCTTGCTCGCCACGCTGATTTTTTCAATCGCGTCGCCCACCCTGTCCGTCGCTGCCGGCGATCGTTTCGCGCTGGTCATCGGCAATGCCAAATATCCCGACGCCGACGCGCCGCTGAAGGAGCCGGTCAACGACGCCCGCGACGTCGCCGACGAGCTCAAGCGCGATGGCTTCACCGTCGAGGTCGGCGAGAACCTGACCGGCGATGGCATGCGCCGCGCCTTCGACCGGCTCTATGGCAAGATCAAGCCGGGCTCGGTCGCGCTGATCTTCTTCTCGGGTTACGGCATCCAGTCGAACCGGCAGAGCTACATGATCCCGATCGATGCCCAGATCTGGGCCGAGGCCGACGTCCGCCGCGACGGCTTCAGCCTCGAGACCGTGCTCGGCGAGATCAATAGCCGCGGCGCCGGGGTGAAGATCGCCCTGGTCGACGCCTCCAGGCGCAACCCGTTCGAGCGCCGCTTCCGCAGCTTCTCGGCGGGGCTCGCCCCGGTGATCGCCCCCAACGGCACGTTGGTGATGTATTCGGCCGCGCTGTCGTCCGTGGTCTCGGACAATGGCAGCGACCGCAGCCTGTTCGTGCGGGAACTGCTGAAGGAGATCCGCACCCCCGACCTGATGGCGGAGGAAACGCTGAACCGCACCCGCGTCGGCGTCACCCGCGCCTCGCGGCAGGAACAGGTGCCGTGGATCTCGTCGTCGCTGGCCGAGGATTTCTCGTTCAGTCCAGCCGGCGCAGCCACGCCAAGCGGCGCAGCCAGTCCAGGCGGCGCACCGGGACCGTCGAGCGCTGCGCCCGCGCCGGCCGCATCACCGTCGCCCGAGGTGGCCACGGCACCGCCGGTCTCGCCGCCGCCCGCTCCGCCAGCCCCACCCGCTGCAACGCCGAAGCCGACACCCACGCCTCCGGCTGCAACCGCGCCGCCACCGGCGCCGCCGAAGCCGGTCGCGACAGCGCCGGCGGCACCGCCGCCTCCGCCAAAAGCGCCCGAGATCGCGCTGCCGCCACCCGCGCCTCCGCCGCCGGTGGTAATCCAGCCCACGCCGGCCCCGAGCAATTCGCCGGTGCTCGCGGATGATCCGACGATCAAGGGCCTGAACGAGAAGCTCGACAAGAACCCGGATGACGCGGCTGCCCTGTATCGCCGCGGCCAGGTCTTTGCCAGCAAGGGCGCCTACGATCTCGCGGTCAAGGATTTCACCAATTCGCTGCGGCTGAACCCGAAGGATGTCGAGGCCTATAACAACCGCTGCTGGGTGCGCACCGTGATCGGCGACCTGCAGGCGGCGCTGAAGGACTGCAACGAGGCGCTGCGGCTGCGCCCGAATTTCGTCGATGCACTCGACAGCCGCGGGCTGATGAACCTGAAGGGCGGGCAGAACAAGAACGCCATCGCCGATTTCGACGCCGCGCTGAAGATCAACCCGCGGCTGACCTCGTCGCTGTACGGGCGTGGCCTTGCCAAGAAGCGCAGCGGCGCGGTCGCGGAAGGCGATCTCGATATCGCCAACGCCAAGGCGATGGACCCGAACATCGTCAAGGAATTCGCCGACTACGGCGTGCAATGACAACAGGCCGAGACCCGCCCGCGGCTCGAACCGCGGACGAAATTACGCGACTAATCAGAGGGTGCGTGCCGGGCAGCGATGCCCGCGATCAATCCGAAGCGTTGCATGGAACCGCGCCGGCCGGCGCAGGAGGAACCGAAATGTTCAAGCCGTCGGCAAGGGCCGCGATGCTTTCGATCGTGACCGTCGGCGCCGTGCTGTTATCAGGTATGGCGGCCGCCCGCGCTGGTGACGTCACCGAGGACCAGATCATCAAGGCGCTGACGCCCGAGAAGAAGCCGCTGACCCGCGGCCTCTCGGCCGGCCCGCAGACCTCGCCCGGACTGAGCGCCGACCAGGCCAAATTCGTGCAGAGCGTCCGTGGCCGCGCCACCCGCTCGCTGTCCTCGACCGAGCGCGAGGAAATCGCGACTATCGTCCAGGACAAGCCGAAGATCGATCTCGAGATCAACTTCGACTACAACTCCGCCGACATCAGCGCGAAGTCGCTGCCGTCGGTGCAGGCACTCGGCCGCGCCCTGACCAATCAGGACCTGAAGGGCTCGACCTTCGTGGTCGCCGGCCACACCGACGCTGCCGGCGGCGAGGACTACAATCAGGGCCTGTCGGAGCGCCGCGCCGACGCTATCAAGCGCTATCTGGTCGACAAATATGGCATCAACGGCACCGATCTCGTCACCGTCGGCTATGGCAAGAGCAAGCTGAAGGACCCGAGCCACCCGATGGCGGATGTCAACCGGCGCGTGCAGGTCGTGAACATGGAAAACAAGGACACCGCCGCCAAGTAATCCAGAGGCGATGGGCGGTGGCGTGACCGCTTTTTGAGGTTACAATGCGTCCCGCACCCCGGCGGGGCGCATTTGCTTTGGGGCGAACGCCCAAAGCGGGCCACAGGTGACCCGCCTCACATGACGTCAGGGCATGATCCGGAACAATGGACCCCGGCCCTTCCGATGCCCACACGCTACGACGGCGAGATGAGACTTCGACGAGCGCCCAAGACAATCACTGTCGATACGCGCCAAGTGCTGGATTGATCAGGCGATGCATTTTTCCCAATACCTCAAGCCTGCGCTCGGCACCGTGGTTTTCCTCGCGCTGGCGATCGCCTATTACGCGTTCGAGCACCGCTCCCATCCGGAGGAGAAGGAGACGCCGGGCCAGGCGCTGGTCGTGGTGACGAAGTCGACTAATGCCTGCTTCTCCGACATGGTCCGCGTCACCGGCTTCATCGTGCCGCGCCGCGAGGCGCAGGTGAATGTCGACCAGGACGGCTCCAAGGTCACCGATGTGCTGGTTCGCGAGGGCGACATTGTGACCGAGAACCAGGAACTGGCGCGGCTGACCCCGCCGCCGCAGCAGGCGGCGCAGGGCAATGCCAAGCCGCTCGTGCTGCGCGCGCCCGCCGCCGGCCTTGTCACCGAAGTGCGCACCGCGCCCGGCGCCCCGGCCTCGCCGCAGGCTCCGGCGATGTTCAAGATCTCCGTCAACAACGAGATCGAGCTCGACGCCGAGGTGCCGGGCTTCCAGCTCCTGAAGCTCAATCCCGGCGCCAATGTCCGGATCAGCCGCGACGACGCGCCCGACATCGTCGGCAAGGTCCGCCAGATCTCGCCGCAGATCGACCGCGCCACCCAGCTCGGGCACGTCCGCATCACCATCAACAACAATCCGACGCTGAAGGTCGGCATGTTCGCGCGCGCCAATATCGACGCCAAGCGCTCCTGCGGCGTCGCGGTGCCGCGCACCGCGATCGACCGCCTGACCCTGCAGGTCGTGAAGGGCAACACGGTCGAGAGCCGTAGGGTGCGCGTCGGGCTGACCTCCGACACCTCGACCGAAATCCTTGAAGGCCTCGACGTCGGCGAAATCGTCGTGGCCGATGCTGGCACCTCGCTGCATGACGGCGACCAGATCAAGACCATGTTCGCCGACGAACTCGATCGCACGCGATCACGCTAATTCGGATACGCTAATGGCTTTGAACATCTCGGCATGGTCGATCCGGAACCCGCTTCCCTCGATCGTCTTCTCGATCATCCTGCTGGTGCTGGGCTGGGTCTCCTTCACCAAGCTCGCCGTGACGCGGCTGCCGAGCGCCGACATTCCGGTGATCTCGGTCGCGGTCTCGCAGTTCGGCGCCGCGCCTTCCGAACTTGAATCGCAGGTCACCAAGACGATCGAGGACGGCGTCTCCGGCGTCGAGGGCGTGCGCCATATCTCGTCCTCGATCACCGACGGCCTGTCGGTGACCACGATCCAGTTCGCGCTGGAGACCAACACCGATCGCGCGCTCAACGACGTCAAGGACGCCGTGACGCGGGTGCGCGCCAACCTGCCGCAGAACGTCACCGAACCGTTGATCCAGCGCGTCGACGTGATCGGCCTGCCGATCGTGACCTATGCTGCGATCTCGCCCGGCAAGACGCCGGAGCAGCTTTCATACTTCGTCGACGACGTGGTCAAGCGCGCGCTGCAGGGCGTGCGCGGCGTCGCCCAGGTCGAGCGCATCGGCGGTGTCGAGCGCGAGATCCTGGTCTCGCTCGATCCCGACAAGCTGCAGGCGGTGGGGCTCACCGCCGTCAATGTCAGCCAGATCCTGCGCGGCACCAATGTCGACGTCGCCGGCGGCCGCGCCGAGATCGGCAAGAACGACCAGGCGATCCGGACGCTTGCCGGCGCCAAGACGCTGAATGAGCTCGCCGGCACCATGATTCCGCTGTTCGGCGGCGGCGAGATCCGGCTCGACGATCTCGGCACCGTCACCGACACCATCGCCGACCGCCGCACCTTCGCCCGCTTCAACGGCGAGCCGGTGGTCGCGCTCGGCATCAAGCGCTCCAAGGGCGCCAGCGACGTCGTCGTCGCGGCCGCGGTGCAGAAGCGGATCGACGCCCTGAAGGTTGCCTATCCCGACGTCGACCTCAAGCTGATCGACACCTCGGTCGAGTTTACGAAGGGCAATTACGAGGCGGCGATCTCGACCTTGTTCGAGGGCGCGATCCTCGCCGTCATCATCGTGCTGCTGTTCCTGCGCGACATGCGCGCCACCATCATCGCGGCGGTCTCGCTGCCGCTGTCGATCTTCCCGGCCTTCTGGGCGATGGACCTGCTCGGCTTCTCGCTCAACCTGGTCTCTTTCCTCGCCATCACGCTGTCGACCGGCATCCTGGTCGACGACGCCATCGTCGAGATCGAGAACATCGTCCGCCACATGCGGATGGGCAAGACGCCCTACCGGGCCGCGCTTGAGGCCGCCGACGAGATCGGCCTCGCGGTGATCGCGATCTCGCTCACCATCATCGCGATCTTCGCGCCGGCGAGCTTCATGTCCGGGATCGCCGGGCAGTTCTTCAAGCAGTTCGGCATCACCGTGTCGGTGCAGGTGTTCTTCTCGCTGCTCGCCGCGCGCTTCGTGACGCCGATGCTGGCGGCCTATTTCCTCAAGCATCACGACCACGACGACCCGCCGCCCGGCCGCATCCTGCGCGGCTATCACGGCCTCGTCACCTGGTCGGTGAAGCACCATTACATCACCGTGCTGATTGGCTTTGCGGTGTTCGCCGCGTCGATCTGGAGCATCACGCTGCTGCCGCAGGGCTTCCTGCCGGCGCAGGACACCGCGCGCTCGCTGCTGGCGATGGAGCTGCCGCCGGGCTCGCAGCTTGCCTATACCGAGAAGGTCACCGAGGAGATCGTGGCACGGCTGCGCAAGCGGGCCGAGGTGCGCAGCGTATTCGTCGACGGCGGCCGCGTGCCGCCGGGCATCCAGGAGGTGCGCCGCGCCGCGCTGATCATCAACTACACGCCGAAGGCGGACCGCAGGATCACCCAGCGCGAGCTGGAGCTGTCGATCGGCAAGGAGCTCGATAACGTCCCCGATATCCGGTTCTGGTTCCTCGACGAGAACGGCCTGCGCGCCATCTCGCTGGTGGTCACCGGCACCGACAGCAACATCGTCAACAACGTCGCCAGCGAACTGGCGACGCAGATGAAGCGGATCCCGATCATCGCCAACGTGATCTCGGAGACCGCGCTCGACCGGCCCGAGCTGCGCATCCGCCCACGCGCCGAGCTCGCGGCGCGGCTCGGCGTCTCGACCGAAAGCCTGTCGCAGACCATTCGCGTCGCCACCATCGGCGACGTCGGCCCGGCGCTGGCCAAGTTCGACGCCGGCGAGCGTCAGGTACCGATCCGCGTCCAGCTCGAGGACAACGCGCGCAGCGATTTGCAGATGCTGGAGCAGCTGCGCGTGCCGCTCGGTCAGCGCGGCGAGCGCGGCGGCGTGCCGCTCTCCGTCGTCGCCGACATCCAGCTCGATCAGGGCCCGACCAGCATCAACCGCTACGACCGCGAGCGGCAGGCCACGGTCGCGGCCGACCTGGTCGGCAATGCCGCGCTCGGCGATGCCACCAAGCTGATCTACGATCTGCCTGTGATGAAGAGCCTGCCGAAGGGCGTGAGGGTCAGCCCGTCCGGCGACGCCGAGAGCCTCGCTGAACTCTCCGACGGCTTCGCCACCGCGATCACCGCCGGCCTGATGATGGTCTATGCCGTGCTGGTGCTGCTGTTCGGCACCTTCCTGCAGCCGATCACCATCCTGTTCTCGCTGCCGCTCTCGATCGGCGGCGCAATTGGCGCGCTGCTTTTGACCGGCAAACAGCTCACCACGCCGGTGTGGATCGGCATCCTGATGCTGATGGGCATCGTCACCAAGAACGCCATCATGCTGGTGGAATTCGCGGTGGAGGCGATCCGTGACGGCAAAGCGCGCGAGGATGCGATGATCGACGCCGGCATGAAGCGCGCCCGCCCGATCGTGATGACCACGATCGCGATGGCCGCCGGCATGATGCCCTCGGCGCTGGCGTTCGGGGCCGGCGGTGAATTCCGCTCGCCGATGGCGCTCGCGGTGATCGGCGGCCTGATCTTCTCGACCGTGCTGTCGCTGGTGTTCGTGCCGGCGATGTTCATGGTGATGGACGATATCGGCAACCTGATCTGGCGCTTCGGCAAGCGGCTCGTAGTCTCGCATGCCGACCACGAGCTGACCCCGAGCGAGCCCGAGGCTGACAAGGCCAAGAAGCCCGGCCCGCCGAGCATGATCTCGCCCGCCGCAGAATGAATTGAGGCGCGGCGCGTCAGCGCACGAAGGGGCGCCCACCAAAATATCGAAAACAACCCCATGCACAGTAGCCGGCGGCCACCGCGTTCGACACGGCAACTTTACTCGTCGGGCAACTCAGGGGTATTTTTCCATTATCCAGAAATCGTGCAGACGTCCCTTCAGCTTGCTCAGTGTCATCACCCGCGCATGCGGGTGATCCAGTATTCCAGAGACCGCGGTGCTTGAGCCGAGGGGGCGCGGCGTACTGGATCGCCCGGTCGAGCCGGGCGATGACAGCGTTGGACTGGGATATACGTCTTGTTTGGCGGCTCAACTGTAGAGACGCCTCATGGTGAGCAGCGCCGCTCGCGGAGCGTCTCGAACCACGAGGCCATCCTGTCGCGCTCTAATACAGCCGCGTGCGATACGCCTCTTCCATCGTCTTCTCGGCGACCTCGACCTCGACCGCCGCGGTCTGCTCGGCGATGATGCGGCCGAGCGTCGGGAAGCTGTGGCGCTCGACCTGCGCGGCGGGATTCCAGAGCTTCGAGCGCATCAGCGCCTTGCCGCAATGGAAGTAGGTCTCATCGACATGCACCTTGATGCCGATGATCGGGGTGACGTTCTGCACCGTCAACGGCGTCAAGAGATCCGGCTCCTGCGAGATCTCGGCTCGCCCGTTGATCCGCAGGGTCTCGTTGATGCCAGGCACCATGAAGATCAACCCGATGCCGGGTGAAGCGATGATATTGCCGAACGTATCGACGCGGTTGTTGCCGCGGCGATCCGGGATCAGCAGCGTCTTGTCGTCGAGCACGGAGACGAAGCCCGGCGCATCGCCGCGCGGACTGGCGTCGGCATGGCCCTTGCCGTCGCTGGAGGCGATGACGAGGAACGGCGACAGCGCGATGAAGTCGCGGCAGAACTTGTCGAGATGGTTGAGCACCTTCTTCTCGGCTAGCGGGCTCAATTGCCCGAAATGCGCGCGAAGATCCTCCTGCGACTTGACCGGCGGCTTGCCGCCTGCGCCCTCGTGACCCATAGCGAACCTCCCTTTGTTGTTAGTCTATACCGCGTCGATGCCGGAATCGATCCTCGCCGTCTGGCGTGCGCCGGCCGCGGCCGCAAAGCCCGGCTGGTCGAAGAAATCGCGGCCGGGGATCGCATCGAGCAAGTCGCGGGTATAGGCCTGACGCGGCGCGGTGAAGACCTCGGCCGTGGTGCCTTCCTCGACGATGCGCCCCTTCTGCAGCACGATAACGCGATCGGCGATCTCGGCGGCGATGCGCAGATCATGGGTGATGAAGATCATCGCCAGCCGCATTTCCTGGCGCAGCTCGGCGAGCAGCGCCAGCACCTGGGCCTGCACCGAGACGTCGAGCGCCGACACCGCCTCATCGGCGATCAAGACCCGCGGCTTGAGCGCGAGCGCCCGCGCGATGCAGATGCGCTGGCGCTGGCCGCCCGAGAATTCGTGCGGATAGCGATCGGCAGCGGCCTCCGACAATCCGACCCGAACCAGCAGCTTCCGCGCCTGCGCCATCGCCTCGGCGCGCGAGGTGCCGTAGGCCATCGGGCCGCGCGCGACGGCATCGCCGACCTTTTGGCGGGGATCGAGGCTGGCGAACGGATCCTGGAACACGATCTGAAGCTGCCGCCGCGCCTGGCGCAACGCCTCGCCGCGTAGCTGCCGGAGGTCTGCGCCGCCGAAGCGGATGGCGCCGTCATCCGGCTCGGTCAGCCGCATGATCATGCGCCCGAGCGTGGATTTCCCCGAGCCGGATTCGCCGACGACGGCCAGCGTCTCGCCCTCGTGCAGGGTCAGGGAGATGCCGTCCGCGGCGACCACCTCGCGCGGCGGCTGCAACCAGCCGCGCTTGACCCGAAAGGTCTTTTGCAGGCCGACGACTTCGAGCAACGGCTCTGGCCGCACTATCGTGTCATGGATGTCGGCGAGCCGCGCCTTCGGCACCGCGTCGATCAATTCGCGCGTGTAGGCGGCCTGCGGATTGCGCAGCACCTCGCTGGTGGTGCCTTGCTCGACCACCTTGCCATGGCGCAGCACCAACACACGGTCGGCGACATCGGCGACGACCCCGAAATCATGGGTGATCAGCAACACGCCCATGCCGCGCTCGCGCCGGAGATCGTCGATCAGGCGCAGGATCTGGCGCTGGGTCGTGACATCGAGCGCGGTGGTCGGCTCGTCCGCGATCAAGAGCGCGGGCCGGTTGGCCATCGCCATCGCGATCATCACGCGCTGGCGCTGGCCGCCGGACAGTTCGAACGGGTAGCTCTTCTCCAGCAGCAGCGGGTTCGGCAGCCCGACCTGCGTCAGCAGCGTCTGCACCCGCGCGCGGACCTCCGCCATCGACGGCGTCGGCCGCTGGTGCGCCAGGATCATCTCCTCGATCTGCTTGCCGACCCGCTTGAGCGGATTGAGCGAGGACAGCGGCTCCTGAAAGATCATCGCGGCGTTGCCGCCGCGCAAATTCCGTAAGCCGCGGCCGTCGAGTTGCGACGGATCCTGCCCCGCGACCATCACGGTGCCGGACACGATATCGACGCCCCGCGGCAACAGCTGCAGCACCGCATGGGCGATCATCGACTTGCCGGAGCCGGATTCGCCGACCAGGCAAACGACCTCGTTCGGCTTGATCTCAAACGACACATTCTCGACCGCGAAGGGCCGGTCGCCGCCCTTGGGAAGCGCGATCGAGAGGCGATCGACGGCCAGAACGGGCGCGCTGGACTGCATGGTTTCGCTCATGACCGGCGCCTCGATACGCGCGGGTTGAGAACATCGGACAGGCCCTCGCCGAACAGGTTGATCGCCAGCACGGTGACGAGGATGGCAAGCCCGGGAAACACGCTCATCCACCACGCATTGCGGATCGCGGTGCGCCCCGCGCCGATCATGAAGCCCCACGACATCAAATTGGGATCGCCGAGCCCCATGAAGGACAGCGCGCTTTCGAGCAGGATCGCGGTGGCGACCGTCAGCGATGTCACGACCAGGATCGGTGAGATCGCATTCGGCAGGATGTGGCCGAGCACGATGCGCCAGGTGCGCTCGCCCTGGCACAGTGCCGCCTCGACGAATTCGCGGTGACGCAGGCGCAGGAACTCGGCGCGCGTCAGCCGCGCCAGCGGCGGCCAGCTCACAGCCCCGATGGTCAGGATGATCGTCAGCAGCGACGGATTGAAGGTCGCGACCAGCAGGATCGCCAGCACGAAAGCCGGAATGGTCTGGAACAATTCCGTCATCCGCATCAGCACCAGATCGACCTTGCCGCCGAAATAACCCGAGATCGCACCGACCACGACGCCGATCGCCATCGCCGCGAGCGCCGACGCGATACCGATCAACAGCGAGACGCGCGCGCCGTAGGCGACGCCGGCCGCGACATCGCGGCCGAGCGTGTCGCCGCCGAGCCACAGCCCGTCCTCGCCGGGCGGGGTGAACGGCGCGCCGACCATCTCCCAGGGCGAGACCGGAAACAGGATCGGCGCTGTTATCGCGACGACAACGACGATCAGCAGCAGGACAAGCCCGATCATGCCGCTGGGATGACGCAGGAACGCGCGTAACGTCGCCATCACGCCGCTCCCGTGGTCATGCGCGGATCGATCAGGCGATAGACCAGGTCAGTCAGGAGATTGAGCGCGATCACGACGATCGAGAGGATCAGGAAAATGCCGAGCAGGACCGGATAGTCGCGTTGCAGCAGCGCCTCGAAGGTCAGGCGGCCGAGGCCGGGCCAGGCGAACACCGTCTCGATCACCACGGCGCCGCCGACCAGCGCGCCGGCCTGCATGCCGGCGACAGTGACGACCGGCACCAGCGCATTGCGCAGCATGTGGCCGACGACGATGCGCGTTCCGGACAGGCCCTTGGCGCGCGCCGTCTTGATGAAATCCTGCTGCGCCACCTCGATGATCGAGGAGCGCATCAGCCGCGCATAGATCGCGAGGTAAATCGCCGCCAGCGAGGTCACCGGCATGATCATGTGCTTCATGATGTCGAGCGCGTGCGCGATCGGCGAGAGCTGAACGTTGATGGTCTCGTAGCCAAACGGCGGCAGCCAGCCGAGCGTCACCGAGAACACCAGCACCAGCATCAGGCCAAGCCAGAACACCGGCGTCGCGTAGAGCACGAGCGAGAGCACGGTGAATACCGTATCGAGCACGCTGCCCGCCGCGAGCCCCGCCAGCGCGCCGAGCGCAGTGCCGATCAGCAGCGCGAGACAGAACGCCGTCACCGTCAGCAGCAGTGTCGCCGGCAGTCGCTCGAGGATCAGATCGACGACCGGGCGGCGCTGGCGATAGGAATAGCCGAGATCGAGCCGGACGACGCGGCCGAGGTGACTTACGAGTTGCACGAAATACGGCTTGTCGAGCCCGTATTCCTTGCGCAGATCGTCGAGCAGCTTCGGATCGGACGCGCCGGATTGCCCGGCCATCACCTGGGCCGGATCGCCCGGGGCGGCCCGCACCAGCACAAAGTTGAACGTCGCGATGACGAGGATCACGGCGACGAGCTGCGCGATACGGCTGATCGCCCGGAGCCCGATCGCCGCTGCGCTCCCGAGTGGCGTCACGATTTGTAGACCGACCCGAAGGTTTCGTGCGAGCCGATGCCCGTCGTCACGATGTTCTTGAACGCCTTGTCGTAGATGATGGGATATTCGATCTCGAGCGTCCAGGCGACCGGCACGTCCTCGACCAGGATCTGCTGCACCTTGCTGTAGAGCTCCTGCCGCTTGGCTTCATCGAGCGTGATTGCGGCTTCGTCGAACAGTTTGTCGACCTCGGGATTCGAGTAGCCTTGCGTGTTCGAGAACAGGATGCCCTTCTTGATGTTCGACGAAATATAGGTGCGGGCGACGCCGAGCGCGGGATCACCGAGCTGATAGAGCAGATTCTGGGTCATCTCATAATCCCAGTTGCCAACCTTCTCGGCCCAGCCGGCCATGTCGGTGCCAACAAGCACGAGGTCGATGCCGACGCGCGCAAAGCTCTGGCGGAAGAATTCGCCGGCGCGCTGATAGGACTCGCCATAGGGCGGCACGATGTACTTGATCTCGGCCCGCTTGCCGTTGGCGCCAGGCTTCAGTCCCATATCGTCGAGCAGCACCTTGGCCTTGTCGACGGAGAACTCGTAGCGCTTCACGTTCGGATCGTAGAACCGCGTCTTCGACGAGATCGGACCGGTCGCGACCTTGGCGTTGCCGAAATACACCCGCTTGCTGAACGCCTCGCGATCGATCAGGTGCATCACCGCCTGCCGGAACCGCTTGTCGTTCATCGGCGCGATGCGGTTGTTCATTTCGAGCCATTGATGCGGCGCGAAATACTCGTAGCCCTTGGTGGTGAATTCGAGGTTCTTCTGCGTCTTGAAGCGCTGCACGTCGTAGAATTCAACGTCGGACCATTGCACGAGCTGCACGGTGCCGTTCTCGAGCGCGAGCGCACGCGACGCCGCATCCGGAATCACGCGGTAGACGATCTCGTCAAGATAAGGCTCGTCCTTCAGGTAGTAGCCATCGTGGCGAACGAGGTGAACATGCGAGCCGCGCACCCATTCCTTCAGCTTGAAGGGGCCGGTGCCGATCGCCTTGTCGTTCTCCGGGTTCTTGCGATAGTCGGTGCCGTCGTAGATGTGCTTGGGTACGATCGGGGCGGAGGTGCAGTCGAAGCAGCCGATGAACGGCGCGAACGGCTGCTTCAGCTTGAACACGACGGTGAGCGGATCGGGCGCTTCGGCCGATGCGACGCGCGAAAAATTCTGCCGGGCGCGCGGGTGCGTCTCCACCAGCAGCTTCATGCAGCTGAAAACTACGTCCTCCGAGGTCATCGGCTTGCCGTCGTGGAAGGTGATGCCGGGAAACAGCTTGAATGTGTAGGTCAGGCCGTCGGGCGATACCTCCCAGGATTGCGCCATGCCGGGCAACGGCTTGAGGTCGGCGCCGTATTTCAGCAGCCCTTCATAGATCTTGCCGCCGAGCGTCAAGGTCGGCTGCTGCTGGTTCAGCGCGGTCACCAGAACCGGCGGCTCCGGCTGGATGATGGTGTTGAGCGTTCCACCGCGGGTCTGGCCCGCCGCCCGCGTGATGCCGAACGGGATGGCTGCACCGCAGGCCAGCATCGCCTTGGTGAATTCGCGTCTGTTCATCGGACCTCTCCGTCGCCGCGCGTCAGGCATTCGATTTCGGCGAATGTCGCGGGGTGGGGCATTGTTGCCAAACGCCGTATCTCGCGCTACCTGATTGGGGACAACAACCATCGCGATCGGGCCAACTGGCCCGGAAGATGCATGAGCACCCTGCGAAAACGACGATCGATCAGGAGCTCACGACACTTGAAAGTCGCAGCGCGACGAAATGACACCGCCGACCTGCGCGTATGCCGCAAGCAAGCCGGTCCCGTAGCGGCCGCGCATTATGCCGGACAACTGCAACAGGTCGAACGGCCGCTCGCGGCGATGGCGGCCTCTTACCCGAACGAAAGCACGAGCGCGCGCCACGCGCATCGACGCGATCAGTTTATCCTGCAGACCGCAGGCGTGACCTCGATGATGACCGAGCGCGGACATTTCGTCGTGCCGCCCGGCCATGGCCTGTGGATTCCGGCCGGCGTCGCGCACCAATCGCGTGCATGGGGCGAGGTCGAGATCCAGACCATTTATGTCACGCCGGACCGTGTGCGGAATGCGCCGGCAACCTGCCGCCTGATCAGGGCCTCGGCGCTGGTCGAAGCACTGATGGAAGAAGCGGTGCATATGCCGACCCGTTACGACGCGGAAGGGCGCGACGGCCGGCTGGTCGATTTCCTGCTGGATGAGATCGGCAGGATGCCCGAAGTGTCGTTGCATGTGCAGATGCCGCCCGATCCGCGGCTCGCCGCGATCTGCGAAGCGGTGCTGGTCGATCCGAGCTCCGATCTCACGCTCAACGAGTGGGCCGATCGCAGCCAACTCAGCCGGCGGACCTTGACGCGCCTGTTCCGGCGCGAGACCGGACAGAGCTTTGCCGCCTGGCGCCAGCGGGTGCGGCTGCTCGAAGCGCTGGCGCGGCTCGGCGCCGGCGAAGCCGTCACCTGCGTTGCGCTCGACGTCGGCTATGACAGCCCGAGCGCATTCGCTGCGATGTTCAAGCGCGAGCTCGGCGCCGCGCCGCGCCAGTATCTGCGCTGGGCCAATCCCGAAGTGGTGATGAGGTAGGCGAGTTCGCGTCACGCACTCGCGCAACGCAAAACCCCTGCGGTCAACGGGAAAGACCGCAGGGGTTTGCAGGTGGATGGCGTGAGGCCAGCAAGGCTGGGTGTCACCCCAAGGACCGGCACGCGGATGAAAGCGATACCCGCCTCGTCATGCAAGCAAGTCTTTTAGGCAGGAGTGCGTCAACATTCGCAAGCAAGGCGCGCGAGAAAACGGCGATCCTCGCGCGCGCGTTGCATGCAACCGTTTAATCGTTGCGTGCGACCGCCGTCAGCTTGGTCATGTTGTGCAGCATGATCCGGCCGCGCTGCAGGTCGACGATGCCGTCCTTACGCCAGGTCTGCAGTTGCCGGTTGACGCTCTCGCGCGCAGCACCGACGAAGATGCCGAGCTGTTCCTGCGAGATGTGTACTTCGGAACCGAAATCCTCGGCCAACGCGCACAGCCGGCGTGCGAGGCGGACCGGCAATGGCTGCAATACGGATTCTTCCATCCGCTCGCTCTGCCAGCGGATGCGCTGGCACAGCAACTCGATCAGGCGGACCGCGACCTTCGGCTCGCGCTCGAGGAAGCCCAGAAAATCCTCCCGGCGCAGGACGAACAATTCGGTCGGTTCGCCCGCGGTCGCATCCGCGGTCCGATCCTGACCGTCGAGGACGGCGACCTCGCCGAACAGGTCGCCGGATCCCATGAAGTTCAGTGTGAGCCGGCTGCCGTCGGAGGCGCCGGTTTCAATGCGCACCTGGCCGCGGCGAACCCCAAACAGGGCATCGCCAGGATCGCCCTTCTGGAACAGCACCTCGCCGGAGGCGAGCTGCTGGGTGTGGCAGAGGCCCGAAAGCCGCGCCAGTTCGTCCGCACCGAGATCGGCGAACATAGGGTTCATTTTCAGAATGACCGCAAATTCGGCCTGTTTGCTCATTGTATTGCCTTCCAAATCGATCCGAGCGGTCCCCTCCGCCCGGTTAGCAACAATCACCCTCATAAGAGTGTGTGAGAGGTCACATAAGTTCATGCTGGTAACGGATTATTTTTCGCCTCGTTGGAGCGAGGTCCCGTTTGCGGGATAATCTCATGCGATCGGCCGTGCCTTTCCGCGGCGGAACCCTGTCTGCCCGGCCTGGAATATCGAGATGAGAGCACTGAAATTCGCCGGGGCTGCCATCGCTGTCGTGATCGTGATCATCGCGCTGGTCGCCGCGGTCGGGATCCCGTCCTCCTTCCTCACATCGGCCATCACCGAGCGGGTCGAGCGGGAGACCGGCTACACGCTCAGCATCAATGGCGGCGCCAAAGTTAGTCTCTGGCCGACCGTCAATCTGACGCTGCGTGACGTCGTGCTGCAGGACCCGCGGGAGCGCGAGACCAGCAACCGGTTCGCGGCCGATCGGGTCGAAGCCGAGATGACGTTGTCGAGCCTGTGGTCGGGCCGGCCCGACATCACCGACCTCGCGATCGTCAAGCCGGTGATCAATCTGCCGCTGCAGCGCGAGCGCACCCGCGACCACAATCCGCCGGCGAAGTCGTCCGCGTCCGACAACGGCGGCCTCACAATCCGGCATGTCAGCGTCAGCGGCGGCACCATCGTGTTCGCCAATGTGCGCGACCGGGTCGAGAACCGGATCGAAACGCTCAATGCCGATGCGACCATCGGCAACGATCGCAAGATCGTCGTCACGGGGAGTGCGAGCACCAGTGACAAGCCGCTGAAGTTCGCGATCCGCGCGACCGCGCCGCAAGCGCCGCTGGAACGTTCAAGCGTGCCGGCCGAATTCAACATCGACGCACCCGGCCTGTTGCCCGCGCCGATCAAGGCCAATGCCGAAGCGCGCCTGAACGGCACGGTGCTGATGTTCAACGGCGTATCCGGCATGCTCGGCGATGGCGGCTTCACCGGCTGGGCCTCGGTCGATTTCGCCAGCAACAAGCCGCTGGTGAAGCTCGATCTCGACTTCCAGCGCATTTCGATGGCGCTGACGCCGAGCCAGCCCGATGCGACCCAGCCATTGGGCAGCAACATTTGGAGCAACGCGTCGATCGACCTCGGCGGGCTCAACTATGTCGACGCGCAGGCGCGCATCTCGGCTGCGGAGCTTGTGGTTGGTGACGGCCGCTTCGCGCAGGCGGCGATCGATGCATCTGTTGACAGCGGCGTGCTGAAGGCCCGGCTCGCCGATCTCGGCGCCTATGAAGGCACCGCCAATGGCGACGTCACGATCAACGCCAGAGCCGCCACTCCGACCTACGCGCTGCGGCTCGATCTCGCCGGCGTGCGCGCGCTGCCGGTGCTGAAGAGCCTCGCCGAGTTCGACAAGCTCGACGGCAAGATGCAGGCGAAGATCGCGCTGACCTCGCAGGGCACCAGCGAACGGGCCATCGTCGGCAATCTCGGCGGCTCGGCGTTCGTCGTATTCCAGGACGGCAAGATCCTCGGCCTCAACGTCGCGCAGATGATCCGCAACCTCACCACCGGCACCTTGTCGGGTTGGCAGCAGAGCGAGGCGCTGTCGACCGATCTCAGCCAGCTCTCGGCTTCGTTCAAGCTCGACAAGGGCCAGGCCGTCACCACCGATCTCAACCTGATCGGCCCGCTGGTGAAGATGGGCGGGGTTGGCACCATCGATCTCAACACCCGCCAGATCGGGTTCCGCGTCGAGCCGCAGCTCGTGATGACCACCGAAGGCCAGGGCCGCGCCGGCAATCCGGTCGGCCTTGGCATCCCCGTGATGATCGAGGGGCCGTGGGTGTCCCCGCGGATCTATCCGGAGATGCAGGGCATCCTCGACAATCCCCAAGCCGCCTACGCCAAGCTCAAGGAGATGGGCAAGGGCCTGTTCGGGGCGAATGGCCAAGCCCTGAGCCAGGGCCTGAATGGA
This sequence comes from Bradyrhizobium sp. ma5, assembly GCF_042258955.1. Classification (NCBI taxonomy): domain Bacteria; kingdom Pseudomonadati; phylum Pseudomonadota; class Alphaproteobacteria; order Hyphomicrobiales; family Nitrobacteraceae; genus Bradyrhizobium; species Bradyrhizobium sp. ma5. The sequence continues at coordinate 356,687 of NZ_CP170156.1, read as the reverse complement.
CTGACCAACCTCCTCAACGGCGTGCAGGGCGGCGAGACCGGTGCGCAGCCCGGCACGGGCCAGGCGCCAGCCGGCGCGGCGGCCGACCAGAACAACCCGCTCGGCGGACAGCTCGGCGACACCATCGGGAACCTGCTGCAGCAGGGCCTCTCCACCCTCAATCAGGGCAACGCCTCCCGCCCGAGCCGCAGCCTGGCCCAGCCCGCGCCGGACGCGCCGGCGGCCGCTGCACCACCACCGCCCGCTCCTCCGCCGGCCGACGCCGCCGAGCAGCACGACAATCCCGCGATGAACGACGTGCTGCGGCAGCTGTTCAACCGCTGAATATTCCCAGGTATCCCCCGCTGGAATGCAGGGCTAACCATGCGACGGGAGGCCCCGCTCTGCCCCACCGATCCGTGCTAAACAGCAGCGGATACAGTGGCGCACCCGACTGATCGGAGGGGAACGGACGAGGCTGGATGAACGGGGCACCGGACAAGGGCAAGAACTGGTTCCTGCGCGGCGGCCTGTTCGCCAAATACGTCCTCGCGCTGGTCGGCCTCGTCGTGTTCGTGCTGGCGGTCAACGGTGCGCTCGAGACCTGGATCAGCTATCGCGGCATCAAGAGCACGCTGACGGATGCGATGAGCGAGAAGGCGGACGCCACCGCCAAGCGCATCGAGCAATCGATCGCCGACCTCGAGCGACAGATCTCCTGGGTCACCCGCGCCTCCTCCAACACCATCGAGCTGCGCCGCGCCGACTATGCCCAGCTGCTCGGCCAGGTGCCGGCGGTGAACCAGCTCACTTTGATCAACGGCCAGGGCCGCGAGGTGCTGCGGCTGTCGCGCCAGACCGTCACGCTGAACTCCAATGCCGATCTCTCCCGCGACTTCCGCTTCACCGAGGCGGTCGAGCGCGGTACCGCCTACGCGCCGGCGTACTTTCGCGACGAGCGGCCGTATATGTCGATCGGCGAGCAGCATTCCGGTTTCAACGCCGGCGTCACGGTGGCCGAGATCGACCTGCGCTTCCTGGGCGATTATTTCGGCGATTCCCAGGTCGGCCGCACGGCCTATGCCTATCTCGTCGACGCCAAGGGCCGCGTGCTGGCGAGCTCGTCGAAGGGCCCCGAGATTGGCAAGGATCTCGCCGCGCTGCCGCAGGTCGCCGCGGTGCTGTCGCGGAGCGGCAGGCCGGTCGCCTCCGGCAAGGATGTCGACGGCAACGCGGTGCTGACGACCGCGACGGCAGCGCCGGACCTCGGCTGGCACGTGTTTGTTGAGCAGCCGACCGCGCAGGCGCTGTCCCCGATCCGCGACCAGCTGGTGCGCATCGCGCTTCTGATCGCGCTCGGCCTCGTGGTCGCGATCATCGCCGGCACGATTCTGGCGCGGCGCATGCTGGTGCCGATCACCGCGCTGCGCACCGGCGCGCGGCGGTTAGGGGCCGGCGATTTCGGCCACCGCATCGAGGTAAAGACCGCGGATGAGCTCGAAGAGCTCGCCGGGCAATTCAACAGCATGGCCTCGCAGCTGGCCGAGACCTATTCCGGCCTCGAAGGCAAGGTGAGGGAGCGCACCCGCGACCTCGCGCAATCGATCAACGAGCTGAAGGTGCTGGAGGAGGTCGGCCGCGCGGTGGCGTCCTCGCTCGACCTCAACGCGGTGCTGCCGACGGTCGCCGCCCGCGCGCTCGAGATCACTCATGCCGACGCCGTGCTGATCTATGGCTATGACGCAGCACAGCGCACGTTCAACCTGACGCAATCGATCGGCATCGATGCCGAAGCCGAGGGCCATCACCGCGCGATCGACGCCGCGAACAGCCCGCTCGGCGAGGCCGCGGCCAAGGGCGAGCCGCTGGCGTTTCCCGATCTCGCCGCAAGTCCTGATGATCCGGCCGATCATCCCTTGCGCGATGTCGTGGTCGGCGCCGGCTTCCACTCGGTGCTGGTGGTGCCGCTAGTCGACCAGCAGGGCGTGCTCGGCTCGCTGGTGGTGCTGCGCAAGACGGCCGGCGATTTCCCCGCGAGCCTGATCGGCCTGATGAAGACTTTTGCGCACCAGGCCGTGCTGGCGATGCGCAATGCGCGGCTGTTCACGGAAGTGGACCAGAAGAGCCACGCGCTGGAAGAGGCCAACACCACCGTGCGCGAGCAGGCCGACAAGCTGCGCGAGCAGACGGAAGCGCTCAAGGACTGGAACAAGTCGCTGGAGCAGCGGGTCGAGACCCAGCTCGGCGAGATCGAGCGCATCCGAAGGCTCGAGCGCTTCCTGGCGCCGCAGGTGGCGCAGCTGATTGCCTCCTCCGACAATCCCGAGGGCCTGCTCGACAGCCACCGCCGCGAAGTCACCGTCGTGTTCTGCGACCTGCGCGGCTTCACCGCCTTCACCGAGGCGACCGAGCCCGAAGAGGCGATGAACGTGCTGCGCGAATATCACGCAGCGCTCGGCAAGCTGATCTTCAAATACGAAGGCACGCTCGACAAATATGCCGGCGACGGCGTGATGATCCTGTTCAACGCGCCGATCCAGCTCGCCGACCACACCGCGCGCGCCGTGCGGATGGCGGTGGAGATGCGCGACACGGTCGGCCCCCTGACCGAGAAGTGGCGCAACCGCGGGCATACCCTGGGCTTCGGCATCGGGATTGCGCTCGGCTATGCCACGCTCGGCCAGGTCGGCTTCGAGCAGCGGCTGGAATATGCCGCGATCGGCAGCGTCACCAACCTCGCCTCCCGCCTGTGCGGCGAGGCCAAGGCCGGCCAGATCGTGGTGAGCCGCCGTGTCTTCGGCATGGTCGAGCCCCACGTCGAGGGCCGCGCCATCGACGACCTCGTGCTGAAGGGCTTTAATCACCCGATCCTGGCCGCGGAGATCCTGAGCTGGAAGGGCGAGCCGTCAGCGGAAGTGGCGGCGGAGTGATCCGCGCTCCCTCCATTCCCGCAATCCGAGCGGGAACCCGGTACCGTCAGAACCTTGCATTCGCGGGGAAAGTGTGTATAGTGCGGCCATTCGATTAGCCGTTGCGCCTTGTTGAATGGTCAGAACGGCCCTCCTCCAAAGACATCGTCAGTTGAATGGATGGCGCGCGATTCTGCGCAACACATGCGCAAACGCGCAATTTGGAGAAGAGAAGATGGCGACAGGTACTGTGAAGTGGTTCAACGGTCAGAAGGGTTTTGGTTTCATCGAGCCGAGCGACGGCAGCAAGGATGTGTTCGTTCACATCAGCGCAGTCGAGCGTGCCGGTCTGACTGGCCTCGCTGAAGGCCAGAAGGTCTCGTTCGAGCTGAAGACCGACAAGATGCGCGGCAAGACCAGCGCCGAGAATCTTCAGATCGTCTGAGGTTCTTGCTTCGGCATGATTTCCGCGCAAACGCGTTCCGCGTTTGCCGCGATCATGCCAGTTCGTCATTCCACGGATGTACTGGGATGACGTCGCGACCCGCTCGGTCCACCGGATTGGGCGGGTTTTTGCGTATCTTTTTGCGCGTGATCCTGCCGGGCGCCGCGCCGGCGCGTGCGACGAATGCGAACCTCCACGCAGGGATCGCGCTTTAAAGAGGATGCCGATGAGCGCCAGAAAGCCCGACCCATCGCCCGCAAGCCTTGCGAGGGCCGACCGCCAGCGGCTGGCGGCCGAGGAAGGCGCGCGCGCCATCGCCGAAGTCGAGCGTGACGCGACCGCGATCCGCAAGAACATGGAGCGCCTGCGCGCACTGCGCGAAGCCCGCGAGGCCAAGGCTGCGGCCGAGGCCGAGCTGGCGCCGGCACCCATCGCCAAGAAGAAGGCTCGCGTGAAGCGCATCGTGCGCTGACGCTGTGGTCGCCTCAGCGGCACTGTCAATTCCGTCATCCTGAGGTGCGAGCGCAGCGAGCCTCGAAGGATGCACGGCCACCAGCCGGGCCGCCGACCCTTCGAGACGGCCGCGTCGCGGCCTCCTCAGTGTGACGGCGCTGCACCCAATCTAGTCCCCGACCAACATTGTCAAGCAGATGAAGAATATGCGTTCGCGATCTTGCGGCATGTTGCGCCCGAGGGATGCGATCAACTCACCCTCATTGATCGTGAGAGGGCGCAGGGAAGGCCAAGCGCTGAGTTGGGATGTCAAAGCAACTTCTGATAATCAGAATAATGGAAGCGGCTAAAAAATCGCAACTGTTACGACATTGCTTTCATTTCCGCGAACTCTCACGAGCTTCAAATCACCATCCAGTGAATCCGCTTGCCTCCGCAATCACGATCACGACCCCACCCGCCCCTCCCAGGAATAACCCACCCCCCTCCTCGCTCGCGTCATGACGGGCGCGCGGGAACCGCGTGCTCTGAGAACAAGAACACGCGAGGCATGGGTTTGATGACAGGATTGGACGGGACGCACGCGGCGGCGTCGGTGGTGGCGCTGCACTGCTCGCTGGGGTCGGGACGGCAATGGACGAAGCTTGCGGGCGCGCTCGGTGGCACGCCGTTCATGGCGCCGGATATTTCCGGCTATGGCGTCGCCGCCTGCGGGCGCGACTGGCCGCGGACGCTGGATGGCGAGATCGCGCGGCTCGAGCCCTGGCTCGCCAAGGCCACGGGGCCGATCCATCTGGTCGGGCATTCCTATGGCGGCGCGATCGCGTTTCGGCTCGCGACCATTGCGCCTTATGCGCACCGCATCCGCAGCCTCACGCTGATCGAGCCTGTCTTGCCGACGTTGCTGCGCGATGGCTCCGCCGACGTGCGGCTGTACGATCGCTTCGCGCGGATCGCGCAGGTGGTGTCGCAGGATATTTTCGACGGCGCGGTGCTGGAGGCGGTCGAGGCGTTCACGGCGTTCTGGGCCGGCTCCGGCCCGCGCGAGCAGTTCTCGCCGAGCGGACGGCTGCGGATGATCGAGCAGGCGGACAAGCTGCCTTACGATTTCAACGCCGCGCTCGATCTCGACGGCGTGGCGGCCGCCGCGCGCGCCTTGCGGGTGCCGACGCTGCTGGTGTCGGGCGGGCTGTCGCCCTATGTGACGCAGCGCATTGTCGCAAAACTCGCCGCGATCATTGATGGCGCCGAGATGCGGCATCTGCCGGCGGCCGGCCACATGCTGCCGGTGACGCACGCCGAGCGGGTCAATCCGGAGATCCTGCGGCACATCTGGCGCGCCGAGGAGCTGGCCAAGCTAGAGCTCGCCGCGTGTGCCGGCCCGGCCGAGGCGGTGGCCGCCGCTGCGCAGCCGGCTGGCTCGGCGAGGCCGCATCTGGTATTCAGGAGGCCCTCATTTTGGGAATAGTTTGCCGATGATTTTGCCTCGCCTGCGCGCTGCCGCCCTCGCCGCTTCCGCGCTGCTTCTGCTCGCGGCTTCTCCCGCGCTTGCCGCGGGCGAGGCTGATGCCGTGCCGAAGGGCGCGGCGGTGACAGTGCTGAAGGCCTCGAAATTCTGCTTCGGCAACATCGTCGAGGTCTCCGGCATCGTGCTGCCGCGCGACGAGCAGCAGGTCCGGCCCGATCGGTTCGGCTTGAAGGTGGCGGAGGTGAAGGCCGATCCCGGCGACACCGTCACCGCGGGCCAGGTGCTGGCGCGGCTGACCGACGGCACCAATTCGATCAACCTCACCGCGCCGGTGGCGGGCACGATCTCGGCGTCCTCGGCGATCGTGGGCGCGCCGGCATCAGGCAAGGATGCGCTGTTCTCGATCATCGCCAGAAACGAATACGACCTGGTCGGCATGGTGCCGACCCGCGATATCGCCAAGCTGAAGACCGAGCAGACCGCGCGGCTCAAGATCATCGGCGCCGGCGAGATGGACGGCAAGGTGCGGACGATCGCGCCGACCATCGAGCCGAACAGCCAGCTCGGCCAGGTGTTCGTCGGCATCGGATCGAACCAGCGGCTGCTGGTGAATTCGTCCGGCCGCGCGCAGATCAAGACCGGGCAGAGCTGCGGCGTCGCGGTGCCACTGACCGCGATCCTCTATTCCACCGCCGGCACCGTGGTGCAGGTGGTGCGCGGCGGCCGTGTCGAGACGCGGCGGGTCGAGACCGGCTTGATGTCGGCCGGCCAGGTCGAGATCCGCGACGGCATTTTGGAAGGCGACATCGTCGTCGCCCGCGCCGGCGCACTGCTGCGCGAAGGCGATCCGGTGCGGCCGGTGGGCGCGAGCGCGGACGCGAAGTAGACGGCGTTCCATCCACGGCGTCGTCCCGGGCAAGCGAAGCGCGACCCGGGACCCATAACCACCGGCAGAAATTTTGCGAAGATTGGCAGTGAATGCGCGCCGCGGTACACGCAGCACGCTTCATCGATAGATCACGCGGTATGGGTCCTGGCTTTCGCCAGGACGACATTGAGGAGACGGCGTGGCTCAGCCGCCGAGCTTGATGTCTTCAAGCAGCGACGACGACACGCTCGGCACCTGCTCGCCTTCAGAGGCGCGGGAGATCGCGACGCGGGTCTTGTTGAAGGCGGTCTCTGCGCCGGCCTGAGCGTTGAGGTTGTTGATCAGCTCGGAAACCAGGACGCTGTTGGGCGCTGAAGAGTCGTCGGCGACCTTGCCCGGCGTCGCCGAGGTCAGCACGATGGTGTTGTCCGGCGGGCTGATCGGGGCGAGGCCGTGCGAGAAGGCACGGAAGCGGCGCTCATAGGGATTGCGGCGCGAGGCATCGAGCACCACGAGCTTGGCTTTCGCGCCACGCTCCTTCATCGCATCGAGCACGGATTCGACGCTGACGCCGGTGCGCTTGACGTCGGCCTCCTTCCAGATCGTGGCATCGACCGGGATCATGTAGCTCTCACGACCGACCTGCACGCCGTAGCCGCCGAAGAACAGCATCACGACGGTGTCGGGCCGGATCTTGGCCTTCATACGCTCGACCGCGCGGAACATGTCGTCCTTGGTCGCGTCCTCGACCACGTCGACGTCAAAACCTTCGCGGCGCAGCGCCGACGACAAAGTGCGGGCATCGTTGATCGGCTGGACCAGCGGCGCGGCGGCGTCCGGATAGTGGCCGTTGCCGATGATCAGCGCGAGGCGGGAGGCGCCGGCCGCAACGCTGCCGGTCTGCCCGGTGGCGACGGAGCCGGTGACAGTCTCCTTGGCAACATCCGGTGTCCGCTTGTTGAGCGCGGCATGGGCGCCAATCGCCAGCGACACCGTGCCGGCCACCGCCACGCAGACGGCGATGGTGCGACGGGATATCTGAAGCTGCCTAAGGTTCATAACGTTCTAGTCCCAATCTCTATCCCGATGGCGTTCGAGCGAAATCGCGCCAGTTACTCGCGTCAGTGACGATCAGGTTTAATGGGGTTGAGGTGTGTGTGGCCGTTGAATTGATCTCAATTTGCGGCGCCGCAACAAACACTCCCTTAACCCGGCCGGACCGCCGGAGCAACCCGGTTTGCGGCATGCTGCCGCCCGGCAGAGGCCATTGACGCCGTTAAGATCCCGTTACGTGACTTCGGTCACATTTGTATTTCATACGGATTCATGTAGCTTTCCAAAGGCTTGCGAGTTTGGGGGAGGACCGGGGGAAACACCGCCGCGGCGGCGGCGTTAACCGGTTCCTTGAGAAAGGCACGCTTTGAGCTACTTGGGCCTTCACGAAATCGCCGGGACGGTGTGCCGGGCGCTGACCGCCAGGAAGGACGGCCCGTCGCTTTACGACGTCTGCGACCCCGTGCTGCAGGCCTATTGCGGCGGCGACGTCCATCTCGGAAAATTCTACCGGACCGCGCTCGGCAATCCGCCGCTGCGCGCGCTGCTCCGCCGCACCGGCCTGCCCGCCCTCAACGACCCCGACCGCCTGGCGAGCCTGCGCGCGGCGCTGGTCCAGGCGCGCGACGCCGCGGCGCCGGACTGGGCCGCGATCGGCGCCCCGGTCGCCGACCTGATGGACGGCATCGCCGTGCGCCACCCCGCCCCGCCGGCCGCGGCCGTCCCTCACCACTCGCCCGCGATGGCCGAGATCGACCGCGTGATCCGCGTAACCGGCGCGCATCTGCTCGGTTCGTTCACCAAAAACGGCTTCATCCCGACCTATGCTGCCTTCAACCTGATTGGCGACCCCGACATCAGCGGGCGCGAGATGCTGATGGCGCTGACCGGGCTGAATGCGCGCGGCTACAAGAACTCGACCTTGCTGTTCAGCCTGGCGCGGATCTTCATCGCGCATTCGCCGGCGCGCACGCTGATCAACCCGCCATGGCGCGGCATCGCCGAGCCGATGTGGGAGCCGGTGCAGATCCGCCACCGCTCGGCCTATTACGACGCCTTCTTCACCGAGGCCCTGCTGAGTTTTGTCGAGACCGGGCTCGCGTCATCGGATGAGGCCGGCGCGGCGCGGCGCGCGATCGCCGAGATGGTGGACTTCTGCCTGAAGACCAGCGCCGAGGAGGTGCCGTCGCATGACGGCTCGGTCGTAAAGGTGATCACCGCGCTGGCGCCGGGGCGGCATCCGCGCTTCTCGCGCTTCTTCGCCCAGATCAAGCAGGACCTCGGCTTCGGCGTCTATGTGCCCGACTGCGACACCACGGCGTGTTCGTTCTCGGCCGCCACACAAGCCGGCTCCGACGATCCGATCCTCAAGCAGCCGCTGCTGGATTTCTACCGCGGCTACCAGGTGCGATCAGGCGCCAACGAGCCGCGCGTCACCGTGCCGCTCAACGATAATATCGATTACGAAGGCGGCGTCGTCACCTGGATCGATAATCTCAGGGGCGAGCGGCCCTATGGCAACGACCTCGATCCGACGCTGAACCTCGACATCCTCGAGGTCTCGTTTCGCAACCTCGCCCGCTGGCAAATCATCGAGACGCCGCAGCGGCTGGAGACGGTGCATCGCATCATCGCGTTCCAGAAGAATCTGGTCGAAAGCGGCGCGTTCAGGAATCCGCGCTCGCATATCTATTATTTGCCGGAGCTCTATTCGGCCTATTTCGGCCGCTGCTACGCCGCCTTCATCGCGCTGCCGCTGCCGGCGCAGCGCGTCATCGATCCCGGCAATGTGTTCGGGCTGATCCGCGCCCGCGTGCTCGGCTATGTCCAAAGCGAGCTGATCGCGCATGAGATGAACCCGTTCGACGCGGCGCTCGCGCTGATGGCGCTGGCCCATCTTGGCGCCGAGGTTTCGAGCTTCACGCCGGCGCTGCACTGCATCGTGCAAGGCCTCGGCGAGGGCGGCCGCAAGGGGCCCTACAGGGCCTATGAATGGAATAAGATGAAGACCCCGACGCGGATCCTGGTCGGCGGGCCCGAGGTGACGTCGGCCTTCGTGCTGATGGCCCTCGCGCTGGCCAGGAAGCGAATGGTTGCGGTGTAGGATGGGTGGAGCGAAGTCGCCCGGTTCACCCTCCCCTGGAGGGGGAGGGTCGTATCGCATCGCGCGAAGCAAGATGCGATACGGGGTGGGGTGATCCCTCCACACGGGCACCGTTTCTGCGGAGAGACTGTCACCCACCTCGGTTCGCATTGCGCTACGCTTCATGCGAACCGATCCCAGAGCGAGCTTCGCTCGTCTCGACCCCTCCAGGGGAGGATGACATCGCGGAGCGGGATGACGCGAAGTTGAAACTGGCGGAAACACGACACCACTGGCAGGGTTGCCCAATTGCCCGCACAATCCTTGACGATCCTTTGCCTTGCCGATCCTTTGGACCCTGAACACTGAACGCAAGACCTGGCCGGGAATGCCGATGCTCAAGACGCTGCTCACTGCTGGCCTGCTGCTGTCGCTGCCGACGCTGGCTGTCGCCGCCGACATCGCCGGCGTGCCGAAGATCCGCGACGGCGACCAGCTCATGATCGGCAGCGTCAAGATCCGGCTCGGCGGCATCGACGCGCCGTCGACCGACCAGCTCTGCCTCAACACCAAGGGTGAGCGCTGGACCTGCGGCGTCGCTGCGCGCGACGAGCTGATCAAGTATGCCGGCCACAAGAGCTGGACCTGTCACGCCCGCTCGGTCGATCGCCGCGGCCGCACCATTGCGCGCTGCGAGGTCGACGGCGAGGACATCCAGAAGTGGATGGTCAGCAATGGCTGGGCGCTGGCCTACACCCGCATCTCGCATGACTACGAGCCGGACGAGAAAGCGGCGCGCGAGGCCAAGGCCGGGATGTGGCAGGGCGCATTCATCGCGCCGTGGGACTGGCGCGTGCGCAACAAGAAGACCACCGTGCTCGGCACCGTGAAGCCGCCGGAAGGCGCCAACGCGATCCTGCTCGCCTCGGCCTCCGGCCCGGTGGCGCCCTCGCCCGACTGCACCATCAAGGGCAACGTCAACCGCTCCGGCGAATGCATCTTCCACCAGCCGACCAGCCGCTGGTACGCCAAGATCGAGATGAAGATCTCAAAGGGCACACGCTGGTTCTGCTCGGTCGAGGAAGCCGAGGCCGCCGGCTGCCGCGAGACGCGGCGTTAAGCGGCACGACTGATACTCGACATAGTTCGATGGAATGAGACTCAAACGTAGCGGCGTCGGCAGCACGCCCCCTCTCCCGCTTGCGGGGGAGGGCTGGGGTGGGGGTGTCACTGCTTGCGATACTCGTTATGAGGAGAGAGCCCCACCCGGATTGCATCTTCGATGCAATCCGACCTCCCCCGCGAGCGGGAGAGGTGAAGGACCGCGGCATGACTGACGTCGAAATCATCCCGCCTGCGGCGCGCCGTCGCAAACGCGTGCGCTATCTGCAGCTGTTGCTGTTCGTCCTGGTCACCTATCTGATCGCGGCCTATCTGGTGCTGCCGGCGCTGTGGACGCACTACGAGCACCAGAAGGGCCTCGCCAATCTGCCGATGGTGACCCGCACCGCGCAGGGCATTCCCGGTGACCCCATGAATGTCGGGCTGATCGGCGACACCAAGGACGTGGTCTGCGCGATGCACGAGGCCGGCTGGTTCCCGGCCGACCCGGTCACGCTGAAATCCTCGATCGAAATCGTCGGCTCCGTGCTGCTCGACCGTCCCTACAAGGATGCGCCGGTGAGCAACCTGTTCTATCTCGGCCGCCGCGAAGACCTCGCCTTCGAGCGGCCGGTCGGCGCAAGCGCGGATCGCCGCAATCATGTCCGTTTCTGGCGGGTGCTCGATCAGGGCGAGGAGAAGCGCCCGGTGTGGCTCGGCGCTGCGACGCTCGACCGCAGCGTCGGCATCAGCAGCTACACCGGCGCGGTGACGCATCATATCGCGGCCGATCTCGATGCCGAGCGCGCGCTGCTTGCGACCGACCTCGAATCCGCCGGCATGGTCACCGCGAAATACCAGGTCACCGGCATCGGTCCGACCTTCGACGGGCATAACGGCGGCGGCGACCTCTATTACACCGACGGTGAAATCTGGGTGATGCGGCTGGTCGAGGCCTGCCGCAAGAACGACGGCAGCGTCGAGCAGATTCCGAGCCCTGCCGCGACCCAGTTCAAGGACCAGATCTGGCGTTCCGTGGTCGAGACCATCGACAAAGACAAATAAGGCCCGGCTGTGTCCCGCGCTTTTGGAAACGCTGGATTGCTTGGACCTGCTCGCAATCGCGGCCGCGATGGAATATCCTCCGGACTTGACCCCTCACACGCATGATTTGCGTAGCTTTACCCAAAAGGAACAGGACGATGACCGTTCGCGCGGGCCGGGAATTTCTGGCCATCCCCGGGCCCACCACGATGCCCGATCAGGTGCTGCAGGCGATGCACCGCCCGGCGCTCGATATCTACTCCGCCGAGATGTTCGAACTGACCGAAAGTCTGCTGCGCGATCTCTCGAAGCTGTTCGCCACCATGGGCAAGTCCTACATCTACATCGCCAACGGCCACGGCGCCTGGGAGGCGACGCTCTCCAACGTGCTGTCGCGCGGCGACAAGGTGCTGGTGCTGGAGAGCGGGCGCTTTGCGATCGGCTGGGGCCAGGCGGCGGCCGCGATGGGCGCCGATGTCGAGGTGTTGAAAGGCGACTGGCGCCGCGCGATTCGCCCGGCGGAGGTCGAGGAGCGGCTGCGCCGCGACAAGGAACACAAGATCAAGGCGATCCTCGCCGTGCAGGTCGACACCGCCTCGGGCGCCTATAACGACATCGAGGCGATCGGCAAGGCGATCAAGGCGGCGGGCCATCCCGCGCTGTTCATGGTCGACACCGTCGCCTCGCTCGGCTGCATGCCGTTCGAGATGGACAAATGGTATGTCGACGTCGCGATGTCCGGCTCGCAGAAGGGCCTGATGACGCCGCCCGGCCTCGGCTTCGTCGCCGCCAACGACCGTGCCTGGGACGCGCACAAGAAGGCCGACCTGCGCACGCCGTATTGGGACTGGACGGAACGCGAAGGCTCGGAGCACTACCGCAAATATGCAGGCACCGCGCCGGTGCATCTGCTGTTCGCGCTGCGCGAGGCGATCAACATGCTGCACGCCGAGGGCCTGGAGAATGCGTTCGAACGGCATCGCCTGCTCGGCGAAGCGGTGCGCCGCGCCGTCGCCGTCTGGGGCGAGGGCCAGGTGCTCGGCTTCAACATTGCCGAGCCCGCCGAGCGCTCCAACACGGTGACGACCGTGACCGTGAAGGGCGCCGATCCCGCCGCGATCCAGCGCTATGCCAAGGAGAAATGCGGCGTGGTGCTCGGCACGGGCATCGGCGATTTGCAGGGCCAGGCCTTCCGCATCGCGCATATGGGCCACGTCAACGCGCCGATGATCCTCGGCACACTCGGCGTCGTCGAGGTTGCGCTCACCGCGCTGAACATCCCGCACGGCAAGGCCGGCGCCGACGCCGCCATCCAGTGGCTCGGCGAGAACGTGAAGGCGTAATGCGACGCCTCCACGTCATTGCGAGCGAAGCGAAGCAATCCATGGCTCCGGATAAGTGGAGCTATGGATTGTCGCTATCGCTCCTCGCAATGACGGCTGCAGCGATTGCTCATTTTGGGATAATGGAGCGAAGAGCTCCCTCGACTTTATGACGGGGCCTCAACACTTTTCGTCGTCATCGTTTTCCGCTTTACTGCCGGCAACAGCCGGGCACGGATCCCTGCAACAGAACAAGATGGAGGGATCGCTTGGCATCGGTGGAACTGCGTGGCCTAGTCAAGCGGTTTGGATCGTTTGTCGCGGTTGATGACGTCTCGCTCACAATCGACCACGGCCAGCTGGTCTGCCTGCTCGGGCCGTCCGGCTGCGGCAAGACCACGACGCTGCGGCTGATCGCCGGGTTCCTAGAACCGTCCGGCGGCGAGATCCGTGTCGGCGACCGCGTCGTGTCGTCGAAGGCGCGCACGCTGCCGCCCGAGCAGCGCAACATGTCGATGATCTTCCAGAGCTACGCGCTGTGGCCGCATATGACGGTGGCCGAGAACATCGTCTATGGCCTGCGCCTGCGCAAAATGGATCGCGACACCATCGCGAAAAAACTCGCCGCGATTCTGGCGACCACCAAACTGGAGCCGCTGGCGCAGCGCTATCCAGGCGAGCTCTCCGGCGGCCAGCAGCAGCGCGTCGCGCTGGCACGCGCGTTGATCGTGGGCCCAGAGACGCTGCTGCTCGACGAGCCGCTGTCCAATCTCGACGCCAATCTGCGCGAGGAGATGCGGTTCGAGATCCGCCGCCTGCACGACGAATATCGCTACACCACGGTCTACGTCACCCACGATCAATCCGAGGCGATGACGACCGCCGACCTGATCGCGGTGATGAATGCCGGCAAGATCGACCAGCTCGGCAGTCCTGAGGACATCTATGCGCGGCCGGAATCCGAGTTCGTCGCGCGCTTCATCGGCGCGGCCAACGTGATCAAGGGCACCGTGCGCGACGCGAATCATGTGGAGTTCGCCGGTGCGACACTCGCAGTGGTCGGCGCCCAGCTGACGGCCGGCAAGAGCGCGCCGGTCGCGATCCGCCAGCATGAAATCCAGCTCTCGACGCAAGCGCCCGCTATGGCGCAGAACACGCTCAAGGCGATCGTGACGCGGCAGGTCTATCTCGGCATGAACCGCGACTACATGGTGGAAACCTCTGACGGCACCTCGCTGCGGGTGACCACGCCGACGGAGACCGCGGTCGAGAAAGGCAGCGAGGTCTGGCTGACACTTCCGGCGGAACGCTGCCGGGCGCTCAGTCGATAACCAACAAGAAACGGAGGGACGCGATGCGGAAACAAATCTCCAGACGCCACGTCCTGAAGGGCTCTGCGGCGCTTGCACTCGGAAAGGTGTTCGCTTCGCCGGCACGCGCCGCAGCGCCCGAGCCGGCCGCGATCACGCCTGACCTCGTCGCGGCCGCGACCAAAGAAGGCAAGCTCGTGTTCTATTCGTCGATGGACCTGCCGGTCGGCGAAAAGCTCGGCAAGGCATTCGAGGCGGCCTATCCCGGCATCAGCGTGCAGATCGAGCGCTCAGGCTCGGAGCGGCTGTTCCAGCGCGTGGCGCAGGAATTCGATTCCAACATCCATGCGGCCGATGTCGTCAACAGCGCCGATGCCTCGCACTTCATCCCATGGAAGAAGAACGGCTGGCTGATGCCGTTCGTGCCGGAGGACGTCGCCAGGCACTTTCCCGATGGATATCGCGATCCGGACGGCATGGCCGCGACCACGCGGCTGTGGCTGTCGTCGATCGCCTACAACACCAACCTGGTGAAAGCGGAGGATGCGCCGAAAAGCTTTGCCGATCTGCTCGATCCAAAGTGGATGGGCAAGATGGTGAAGGGCCATCCGGCCTATAGCGGCACCATCATGACCACGACGTTTCAGATCGTGCGCGAGCTCGGCTGGCCCTACCTGGAGAAGCTTTCGAAGCAGCGCGTGATGCAGGTGCAGTCCTCGACCGACCCGCCGAAGAAGCTCTCGCTCGGCGAGCGCGCTGTGATGGCCGACGGCAATGAATACGGCATCGTGCTCCTGAAGGAAGCCGGTCAGCCGGTCGAGCCGGTTTATCCGACCGAGGGCACGCCGACGATCTCGGGACCGACCGGTATCTTCGCCGGTGCGCCGCATCCGAACGCCGCAAAACTGTTTCAGGCCTGGCTGCACACCCGCGAGACCCAGCAGTTCTTCGTCGACTTCACCGGGCAGTATTCGGTGCATGCGCAGGTGCAGCCGAAGGCCGGCCGGCGCAAGCTCTCCGACATCAAGCTGATGAAGGAGGATCCGGCGGGGGTGGAGGCGATGACCGAAGAGATCAAGACGCGCTATGCGCGGCTGTTTCGGGTTTAGATGCTACGGCCTTCACACCAATCGTCATTCCGGGATGCGCCTCTTGGCGCAGACCCGGAATCCATACTCACGATGGTGGTTATGGATTCCGGGCTCGCGCTGCGCGCGCCCCGGAATGACGGGGAGAGAGTCTTCAAATGACAACCACCACCTCCCCCGTCGCCCGCCCCCGCATCGACTGGACGCGCCCGGTCCTGTGGCTGTTCGCCGCGGTTCTCATCCTCCTCATCCTGCTGCCGCTGTCGTGGCTCGCCGTCTACGCCTTCACCGACAAAAGCCGCCATCCGACGCTGCAAAACTTCATCACGCTGTTCAGCAATCCGGATTTCCTCGATCCGCTGCTGACGACCGCGATCATCGCAACGACCTCGGCGCTGATCTGCTGCATCGTCGCGGCGCCGCTCAGCTGGCTGGTGTCGCGCACCGACATGCCGGGCCGGCAGACCATCCGCGCGCTGGTGACGGCCTCGTTCGTGACGCCGCCGTTTCTCGGCGCGGTCGCCTGGGAACTACTCGCAGCACCGAATTCGGGGCTGCTCAATCAGCTCTACCGGCTGTTCGCAGGCGAAGATGCCGACGCGCTGTTCAACATCTATTCGATGACCGGGATCATCTTCGTGATCTCCTGCTACACCTTCCCGTTCGTGTTCGTGCTGGTGGCCAATGCGCTCGACACCATGCCGGGCGAGCTGGAAGACGCCTCCGCGATCCTCGGCGGCAATGCCTGGACCACGGCGCGGCGGGTGACGATCCCGCTTGCGCTGCCCGCGCTGGTCGCGGGCGCGCTGATCGCCTTCCTGCAGGCGATGACGCTGTTCGGCTCGCCGGCGATCCTGGCGCTGCCGGCCGGTTTCCACACCATGACCACCAAGATCTGGAGCCTGTTCCAGTATCCGCCGAAGCTCGAGCTCGCCGCCGCCGCCGCGGTGCCGCTGCTGGTGTTGACCATCCTGCTGCTGCAGGGGCAGAAGGCGCTGCTCGGTCGGCGCGGCTATTCGGTGATCGGCGGCAAATATGGCGCGCCGCGCCGGGTCGAGTTGCGCGGCTGGCGCTGGGCCGCGCTCGGCTTCTGCCTTTTGGTCCTGCTCAATCCCGTGTTCCTGCCCTACCTCGCGCTGCTCAACGCCGCGTTCTCGCCCAACGCCACCACGCTGGTGACGCCGTCGACACTGACCTTGCACAACATCGTCTTCGTGTTCACCGAGCTGTCGTCGACGCAACTTGCGCTGAAGAACACCGTGATCCTGGGCGCCGCGACCGCGACGATCGGCACCATCCTCGCGCTCGTCATCGCGTATGTGACGACGCGCAAGGTGATCGCGGGCCATCGCGTGCTCGGTTTCCTTGCCACCGCGCCGGTCGCCGTTCCCGGCATCGTGCTCGGTGTCGGCCTGTTCTTAAGCTACACGCGGCCGCCCTTCGTGCTGTACGGCACGCTGTGGATCTTGCTGCTGGCGTTCCTCACCATCAATCTGCCGTCGGCCTATCAGCAGTTGCAGGCGGCGTTCACGACCATCCATCCCGAGCTCGAGGAAGCGAGCCGCATCCTCGGCGCGACGCGGCTGCAGGCGCTGCGCCAGATCACCGCCCCCCTGCTGCGCACCGGCGTGATCGCGACCTGGTGCTTCATCTTCATCGGCGTGATGCGGGAACTGTCGGCCGCGATCGTGCTGTTCACCTCGCAGACCAAGGTGCTATCGGTCCTGATCTACGACCTCAACGAGGGCGGCGATCTCGCCGCGATCGCGGTGCTCGGCATCGCGATGCTGGTGATCACCTTCGCCGTGGTGCTGGCGGTGAACCAGATCCCGATGTCCGGCGGTAACGCCGGCGCGAAGCTGCGGAACGGATAAGCGCTGTTTTCTCCCCGTCATTGCGAGGAGCGAAGCGACGAAGCAATCCATCCTATCCCGTCGGCGAGAGATGGATTGCTTCGCTGCGCTCGCAATGACGACCCACCCATCTGGCAATCGCCACATTCATCCCGATATAAAGTGGAACCCCACACCATGAGGATCGCGTGACCAAATCCGCCACCACAACATCGCCCCCCGTCGCGCCGCGCCGGCCGCATTCCTTCACCACCCACGGCATCACGGTGAGCGACGACTATGCCTGGATCAAGGATCCGAAATGGCAGGAGGTGCTGCGCGATCCCTCGATCCTCGATCCTGACATCCGGAGCTATCTCGAAGCCGAGAACGGCTACACTGAGAGCCTGCTCGGCCACACCGACGGCTTGCAGAAGCGGCTGGTCAAGGAGATGCGCGGGCGGATCAAGGAGGATGATTCCAGCGTGCCGTCGCCGGACGGCCCATTCGCCTATTTCCGCAAGTTCCGCGAGGGCGGCCAGCATGAGCTGTACTGCCGCACGCCGCGCGACGGCGGCGACGCGCATGTCGTGCTCGATGGCGACGCGCTGGCGAAGGACCACGAATATTTCAAGTTCGGCGGCAGCCGGCATTCCAACGACCATCGCCTGCACGCCTGGAGCGCCGACACCAAGGGCTCCGAATATTTTTCGATCCGCGTGCGCGACTGGGCAACCGACGGCGATCTCGACGACCTCGTCGAGGAAACCGATGGCGGCGTGGTCTGGGCCGCGGATTCCAGGAGCTTCTTCTACGTCAAGCTCGACGACAACCATCGCCCGATGCAGGTGTGGCGGCACAGGCTCGGCACCAAACAAGCCGACGACACCCTGATCTATGAGGAGCAGGATTCCGGCTGGTTCACCCATCTGCACGAGAGCGCGAGCGGCCGCTTCTGCGTAATCGCCGGCGGCGACCATGAGACCTCCGAGCAGCGGCTGATCGATCTTTCCAATCCCGACGTACCGCCACGGCTGGTCGCAGCGCGCGAGGAAGGCGTGCAATATTCGATCGCCGACCGCGGCGACGAACTCTTCATCCTGACCAATGCCGACGACGCCATCGACTTCAAGGTCGTCACCGCACCGCTCGCCTCGCCCGAGCGCGCCAACTGGCGCGACCTGATCCCGTATCGCGAGGGCGTCTATGTGCTCGACGTCGAGCTTTATGCCGGCCACATGGTGCGGCTGGAGCGCGCCAACGCGCTGCCGGCAATCATCATCCGCGACCTCAAGAGCGGCGAGGAGCACGCGATCGCGTTCGACGAGGCGGCCTATTCGCTCGATACCATGGGCGGCTACGAGTTCGACACCACCAATTTACGGTTTGCCTATTCGTCGATGACGACGCCGTCGGAGGTCTATGACTACGATATGGCGACGCGGACGCGGGTATTGCGCAAGCGGCAGGAGATTCCGTCCGGCCATAACCCCGCCGACTACGTCACCACGCGCATCATGGCGACCTCGCACGACGGCGCGCAGGTGCCGGTCTCGATCCTGCACCGCAAGGACTTTGTCCGTGACGGCAACGCGCCGCTCTTGCTCTATGGCTACGGCTCCTACGGCATGGCGATGCCGGCGTCGTTTGCCGCCAACCGGCTGTCGCTGGTCGACCGCGGCTTCGTCTATGCGATCGCGCATATCCGCGGCGGCGCCGACAAGGGCTGGGGCTGGTATCTCGATGGCAAGCGCGAGAAGAAGACCAACACGTTCGACGATTTCGCCGCCGCCGGAAGCGCTTTGATCGAGGCGAAATACACGGGTGCAAAACGCATCGTCGGCCATGGCGGCTCGGCCGGCGGCATGCTGATGGGCGCGGTCGCCAACCGCGCCGGCGAACTTTTCGCCGGCATCGTCGCCGAGGTGCCGTTCGTCGACGTGCTCAACACCATGCTCGACGACACGCTGCCACTGACGCCGCCGGAATGGCCGGAATGGGGCAACCCGATCGAGAGCGAAAAGGACTTTCGCACCATCCTGTCCTATTCGCCCTACGACAATGTCGCGGCCAAGGACTATCCTGCTATCCTCGCGATGGGCGGC
The DNA here is from genome assembly GCF_042258955.1 of Bradyrhizobium sp. ma5. NCBI lineage: Bacteria > Pseudomonadati > Pseudomonadota > Alphaproteobacteria > Hyphomicrobiales > Nitrobacteraceae > Bradyrhizobium > Bradyrhizobium sp. ma5. The sequence continues at coordinate 337,627 of NZ_CP170156.1, read as the reverse complement.
TTGACCGATCCTCGCGTCACCTATTGGGAGCCGGCGAAATGGATCGCGCGGCTGCGTGCCACCATGCGTGGCGGCGGCCCGGTGCTGCTGCGCACCAACATGGGCGCCGGCCACGGCGGCGCCTCCGGCCGCTTCAACCGCCTCGACGAGGTCGCGATCGTCTACGCGTTTGCGCTGTGGGCGGTCGGGATGGCGGACAAGGCGGAAGTGTAGCGAGGTCCCGTAACCCGGATACCTATCGTCGTCCTGGCGAAAACCAGGACCCATACGGCGTGATCTATCGAGCAAGGAAGTCGCAGTACCACGGCACTGCTAATCTTCGCCAAACCCCTCCCTGTGGTTATGGGTCCCGGCCTTCGCCGGGACGACGGCTGAATGCGTGGCGGTCACTCATCCAGACGACGGCGGTGGAGCTACCGCCCCTTCGCCTTCCGCCAGGCTGCAAAATCCTTCAGCGTCTGCTCGTCGGTCGCGGGATAGAGGCCGAAGATGCCGCGGCCGTTCTGGACCTGCTCGGTTACGAAATCCTCGAACGCGGTCATCTCGAAGGTCTCGTTCGCGATCTCGTCGGCGAGATGCGCCGGGATCACGATGACGCCGTCGCTGTCGCCGAGGATCACGTCGCCGGGAAACACCGGCGCGTCGCCGCAGCCAATCGGGACATTGATCTCGATCGCCTGATGCAGCGTGAGATTGGTCGGCGCGCTCGGGCGATGATGAAACGCCGGAAAGCCGAGCCGCGCGATCTCGGCGGAATCGCGGAAACCGCCATCGGTGACGACGCCGGCGCAGCCGCGCTTCATCAGCCGCGTCACCAGGATTGCGCCGGCCGAGGCCGCGCGCGCATCCTTGCGGCTGTCCATGACCAGCACGCTGCCGGGCGGGCAGTCCTCGATCGCCTTGCGCTGCGGATGGGCGCGGTCGCGGAACACCTCGATCGTGTTGAGGTCCTCGCGCGCCGGCATGTAGCGCAGCGTGAAAGCCTCGCCGACCATGTTCGGCTGCTCCGGGCTCAACGGGTGAACATCCTGGATCATCTGGATCCGCAAGCCGCGCTTGAACAGCGCGGTTGCGACCGTCGCGGTGGAGACGGATTTCAGCTTGTTGCGGGTGGTGTCGCTCAGTTTGGACATGACTTGCTTGCTCTCTGTTCTTTCGTCATTCCGGGATGACCCGCAGGGCCAGGCCCGGAATCCATCGGGCCGCATAGATCGAGGCGAAATGGATTCCGGGCTCGCGCTTCGCGCGCCCCGGAATGACGGAGGTTAGTAAATCGAAGGTTCGCCCACCGGTTTACCAAAACCGGTCTCGAGGAAATCGAAGTCGCAACCCTCATTGGCCTGCTTGATGTGCTTCGAGAACATCCAGCCATAGCCGCGCTCGAAGCGCTTTTCCGGCTGCTTCCATTCGGCACGGCGTTTGGCGAGTTCCGCCTCGGACACATCGAGATTGATGGTGCGCGCGGCGACGTCGAGCGTGATGCGGTCGCCGTTCCTCACCAGCGCCAACGGGCCTCCGATGAAGGACTCCGGCGAGACGTGCAGGATGCAGGCGCCGTAGCTGGTGCCGCTCATCCGCGCGTCCGACAGCCGCACCATGTCCCGCACGCCCTGCTTCACGAGCTTGGTCGGGATCGGCAGCATGCCCCATTCCGGCATGCCGGGGCCACCCTGCGGGCCGGCATTGCGCAGGATCAGGACGTGATCGGCCGTGACATCGAGATCGGGGTCGTCGACCGCCTTCTTCATCGAGGGATAGTCGTCGAACACCAGCGCCGGTCCGGTGTGCTTGAGGAAGCGCGGATCGCAGGCGCTCGGCTTGATCACACAGCCGTCGGGCGCGAGATTGCCCTTCAGCACCGCCAGCGCGCCCTCCTTGTAGATCGGGTTGTCGACGGTGCGGATGACGTCGTCATTATGGACTTCCGCGCCTTCGATGTTCTCGCCGAGCGTCTTGCCTGACACGGTCATGCAGTCGAGATGCAGATGCTGCTTGATCCGGTTCATCAGGCCGGGCAACCCGCCGGCATAGAAGAAATCTTCCATCAGATAGAGGTCGCCGCTCGGCCGCACATTGGCGATGACAGGCACCTTGCGGCTCGCGATCTCGAAATCGTCGAGCGAAATGTCCTGGCCGGCGCGGCGCGCCTGCGCAATGAGATGAATAATGGCGTTGGTCGAACAGCCCATCGCCATCGCGACCGTGATCGCGTTCTCGAACGCTTTTCGCGTCTGGATCTTCTGCGGCGTCAGATCCTCCCACACCATCTCGACGATGCGGCGGCCGGCTTCCGAACTCATCCGGATATGGTTGGCATCGGCCGCGGGGATCGACGAGGCACCGGGCAGCGTCATGCCGATGGCTTCGGCAATCGCGGTCATGGTGGAGGCCGTGCCCATGGTCATGCAGGTGCCATAGCTGCGGGCGATGCCGGCCTCCATGTCGACCCAGTCCTTGTCGGAGATCTTGCCGGCGCGGCGCTCGTCCCAGTATTTCCAGGCGTCCGAGCCGGAGCCGAGCGTCTTGCCTTTCCAGTTGCCGCGTAGCATCGGCCCAGCCGGCAGATATATCGCCGGCAGATTCATGCTGGTGGCCCCGAGCAGCAGCCCGGGCGTGGTCTTGTCGCAGCCGCCCATCAGCACCACGCCGTCGACCGGATGGCCGCGCAACAGCTCCTCGGCATCCATCGCCAGCATGTTGCGGTAGAGCATCGTGGTCGGCTTCAGCAGCGATTCCGACAGCGACAGCGCCGGCAGCTCCAGCGGAAAGCCGCCGGCCATCAGCACGCCGCGCTTCACGTCATCGACCCGGCTCTTGAAGTGCATGTGGCAGGGCTGCGCGTCCGACCAGGTGTTGATGATCGCGATCACCGGCCGGTCGCGCCACTCCTCCGGCGCGTAGCCCATCTGCATCGCGCGCGATCTGTGGCCGAAGGCGCGCAAATCGTCGGGCGCAAACCAGCGCGCGCTGCGCAATTGATCCGGGGTCTTGTTCTTCTTGGTCATCTTGGATGCGCCATATGCTTCGATACTGCGTGTTTCGATATTGCTCGCACGCGCGAGGTCTCAGCGCGCACGCCCTGCGCCACGCATATACAGGATTTCCGGACGTGTCGTCCCGCGCGCGGCGCAGACGTGCCGTTCACCGCCCGCACCTGTTTCGCAAATCGGTACTGGCCCGCACCACAAGCTGAGCGTGCGGTGCACAAACCGCGCAATGTGGAAATCCGCGCGCCAACCGGCCTTGGCCGGCCTTGGCTTACTTCTGCTGCGCCGTCATCACGATGCGGACGAGGTCGGCGGCATTGCGCGCGCCGAGCTTCTTCATGATGTTGGCGCGGTGATCCTCGATCGTACGCGGGCTGATCCCGAGATGACGCCCGGCCTCCTTGTTGGAGGCGCCCGCGGTGAACTGCTCAAGCACCTCGCGCTCGCGACGAGTGAGCGGCTCGCGCCCCGGAAAATGCAGCGCGGCGATGCGGGATGCCGAGGTCTCGGCCTGGCGCCTGGTGTAGGCGTCGATCGCCTCATTCAGGCGGCTGACGATCTCGTTGCCGCGGAACGGCTTCTCGATGAAGTCGAGCGCGCCGTTCTTGATGGCGCTGACCGCCATCGTGATGTCGCCCTGGCCGGAGATCATGAAAATCGGTGCCGGATAATCCTCGCCGTGCAGCTCCTTCAGGATATCGAGGCCGGATTTGCCGGGGATATGCACGTCGAGCAGGATGCAGGCCGGCGTCCGGCTGCGCGCCACCGCGAGCAGCGCGGCGCCGTCCGCAAAGCAGATCACCTTGTAGCCAGCGGTCGACAGGACCACGGAAAGCGTCTCGCGAACGGCGGGGTCGTCGTCGACTACAAAGATTTCCCCGCGAGGAGCGCCATTCTCAACCATATGCATCCGTCCATCAGTGGTGAAGCGTGCTGCCAAGACTGCACAAGACGTAACTCGACCATCTCGATCAATGGACCCGTATTTGTACGGGACGTCCGCTTAACGCACAAGTAGCACCGCGGTCCCTAAAAGTGGGGGCAGTGGAGAAACATGCATGGAAAATGCAGCGGCGGACGGCGTTGCGGTGTGCCTGGACGAGGGCAGCGATCCCTACAGCCTGATCGTGACCGACCTGGTCGCGCTGATCGGCCATGTCCAGGCGAGCCTGCGGCTGATCGAGGCGGCGATCGCGCGCGAGGCATTTCTGGCCGAGCAGGACGACGCTGCCAACATCTTCGTGCTTGACGACGTCACCCCGCGCTACGCAGTGGCCTCCACGGCCCTGAAGGCCTGCGACACCGGCCTCGGCATGGCACTCGATCGGCTGCGCGATCCAGAGGCACCGGCGCGTTTCCTGAACTGACCAGCCGGACCGGCCAGCGCCAAGTTCGGCGCCATCATACAGATTGTGCCGACGATGCCCAATTCTCGGGGCGACGATCCGTTCCAGGTTCGGATTGGCGGCAGGCATCGCGCGCCCAGCCGGGTCAGGCCTTCTTCACGTCAGACCTACTTGATATCAGGTCTTGTTGATATCACGCTCTGGCCCGCTCTTCGTCGGAGCCCGACCGCCGCTTGCTCGGCTTGCCCTTGAGGAAGCTGATGTCCATTTCGGTGCCGTTGACGCGGACCAGTTCGCAGCGGCGATAGGCGAGCCCGGTCGACGACAGCAAGAGGAAGAACTCCTTCAGGTTGAGCCCCTGAATGGAACCCTCGACGGTCAGCGCCGCGCCATTGTCGGAGATGGCATTGAGCTGGCAGTCGCGCCGCCAGGTGCCGTCGATGGCCATGATGCAGACATCGACGCCCCGGCTGAACGTGACACGCTCAATTGATTTGCCGTCCTCCGTCATCGCTCAATATCCAACCGCCATGGCAGTCCGCGGTATCGCAAGCGCCGGCCGCACTCCGCTCGGCCGGTACAGGCCACGCCGCTCGGGAATCGGCTTGAACGTGTCGGTCAGGCCGACCACGGTTTCGGCGGCGCCGAGCACCAGGAAGCCGTCGGCCTCCATCAACCGGGCGAGCCGGTTGAAGATGTTGATCTTGGTGTCCTGATCGAAATAGATCAGCACGTTGCGGCAGAAGATCACATCGAACGTGCCGAGCTGGGAGAAATCGTGCAGCAGATTGAGCTGACGGTGCTGCACCATCGCGCGCAACTCGGGATTGATCTGCCAGAGTTCGCCCGACTGCTTGAAATACTTCACCAGCATCTGGATCGGCAGCCCGCGCTGCACCTCGAACTGGCTGTAGATGCCGGCTTTCGACTTCTCCAGCACCTCCTGCGACAGGTCGGTCGCGGTGATCTCGACCCGCCATCCGGCAAGCGCCGCGCCCATCTCCTTGAGGCACATCGCCAGCGAATAGGGCTCCTGGCCGGTCGAGCCGGCGGCGCACCAGATCCGGACGCTGCGGCGCGCGGCACGCGCTTTCAGAACCTCGGGCATGATGGTGTCGCGAAAATGATCGAACGGCACCTTGTCGCGGAAGAAGAACGTCTCGTTGGTGGTCATCGCCTCGACCACCTGGACGGTGTGCGTGGACGAGCCGGCCTTGATCTTGGCGATCAGGTCGGGGATACCGGACAGACCGCATTTGCGGGCCAGCGGCAGCAGGCGGCTCTCGATCAGATATTGCTTGTCCGCAGACAGATCGAGACCGGAATGGTCCTTCAGGAGCTTACGCAGATACTCGTAGTCGGGGGGCGTCACGGGAGCCTCGCAAAGACAAAGGTTGAAACTGGGTATTAGGCTTCGGCCGGCGCATCGAGCGCCAGCAGACCCACTTCCTGGAATTTCGCGATCACGATGTCCTTGTCGAACGGCTTCATGATGTACTCGTTGGCGCCGGCATGCAGCGCCCGCGAGATGTGGTCGATGCCGTTCTCGGTGGTGCAGAACACAACTTTCGGCACATCGCCGCCGGGCATGCGGCGGAGCTGCACGAGGAATTCGAAGCCGTCCATGACCGGCATGTTCCAGTCGAGCAGTACCGCGTCCGGCAACGCCAGCTTGCAGGCTTCGAGCGCGACCGCGCCGTCCTCGGCTTCGATGACGGTGAATTCCATTCCTTCGAGGATGCGGCGTGCGATTTTTCGCACCACACCGGAATCGTCGACGACAAGACATGTCTTCATATGTTGGCCTCCTTGTAGAGTCCGCCGTCTCCGCGGCGGAGCGTTACGCTGCAGCAAGTGTCTTCGGCACCAATTCGAGCACGCGATCGACATCGAGGACGACCATGAGCTGTCCGTCGAGGCGGTGAACGCCGCCGGCGAGCCGGGCCATGCGGGGATCGAGGTTGACCGGGTTGTCCTGGCGGCTGTCGTCGGACAGCCGAAGCACCTCGCCGATCTGGTCGATCAGGAGGCCATAGGATTCGCCGCGCTGGTCGACGCCGACCGCCATCGGCGGCTTGCCGTCGTCGGCCTTCGGCAGGCCGAGCCGGGCGCGCATGTCGACCACCGTCACGATGCGGCCGCGCAGATTGAGCACGCCGGCGATTTCGCTGGAGGCCAGCGGCACCCGCGTCAGCCGCTCCGGCATGAACACGTCCTGCACCCGCGAGATCGGCAGGCCGAACAGCTGTCCGCCGATCACCGCGGTGACGTATTCGGCCATCGCACCTTCACTGGTCTCGGTCTTGCTGGTCATCAATTCGTTTCCTTGGATCCGGTCACGCGGCGCGGCGCAGTTCGGCGGTCTGCTCTTTCAGCGCCGCGATCAGCCCGGGACGATCAAACTTGGCAACATAGTCGTGGAAGCCGGCCTGCCGGCCGCGCTCGATCGCCGCCGGCGACACCATCGCCGACAGCGCGATGATCGGCAGCCCGACGAGGTTGTGGTCACTGCGGATGTTCTCGGCGAACTCAAAACCGTTCATCTCGGGCATCTCGATGTCGGTCAGCACGACGTCGAAGGCCTGCCCCGAGCGCAGCGCGGCGAGCCCTTCCTGCGCATTCGGCGCGGTCCGCACCTTGTAGCCGGCGGCCTTCAAGACCGGCGCCAGCATGTTGCGGAAGAACGCGCTGTCGTCGACCAGCAGCACCGACTGCGCCGAGGCCGACGGGCGCATCTCCTTGCGCGAGAACCAGTCGGCAAACGCCATCGGCAGGAAGTGGCCGACGTCGATCACCTCGGTGGCCTGGCCCTTGATCACGGCCGAACCCAGAATGCCGTCCTGGCTGCCCGCGACCTCGATGTTGAGCCGCTCCTCGACGATGTCGATGATCTCGTCGACCACGAGCCCCATCGAGCGGCCGTCGTCGGCGAACACCAGGATCGGCTGCGCCCCTTGGGTCTGCACCTCGACGCCTATCATCTGCACCAGCGGCATCAGCTGCTCGCGGTACTGCACCATGTAGCGGCCGTTGGAGAGCTCGATCTTGTCGGTTGCGATCTCCTCGAGCCGCGTGACGAGGCCGAGCGGCACCGCCTTGGGCTGCGAGGAACCGGCGCGGAACACCAGCAGCGAGGTCAGCTGCTCGCCGCTCGAGGCATGCGCCGCGGCATTGTCGTCGGCCATGTCATGGGCCGAGGAGCCGGAAGCGCCGAGCGCTTTTGCGATGCCGTTGGGGTCGATGATCATGATGACGGCGCCATCGCCCAGGATGGTGTTGCCGGAGAACATGTCGATGTGCCGCAGCTTGGTCGACATCGGCTTGACCACGATCTCCTCGGTGTGGAACACGCCGTCGACCACGATGCCAAAAGTCTGGCTGCCGACCTGCGTCACCACGATGAAGCTGTTCTCGGCATCCGACGTCGCGCCGTCGTCGATCTTGAGCAGCTTCTTGAGATGGATCAGCGGCAGCAGCTTGTTGCGCAGCCGCAGCACCGCGGTGTCCTTGATCCGCTCGATGCGGTGCTCGGAGTTGGCGCGGGCCCGCACCAACTCGACCACCGAGAGCTGCGGGATGGCGAAGCGGTCGCCGCCGGCTTCCACGATCAAGGCGGAGACGATCGCCAGGGTCAGCGGGATCTTGATGGTGACGGAGGCGCCCTCGCCGGCCACGCTCTTGATGTCGATGGTGCCGCCGATCTGGTCGATATTGGTGCGCACCACGTCCATGCCGACGCCGCGGCCGGACACCGAGGTCACTTGCGCTGCGGTCGAGAAGCCCGGCGCGAAGATGAACTTGTGGATCTGGGCCTCGGTCATCTTCTCCAGCTCGGCCTCGGTGACGAGACCGTTCTGGAGCGCCTTGGCCTTGATCCGCTCGGTGTTGAGCCCGCGGCCATTGTCGGCGATGCAGATGATGATGTGGCCGCCTTCGTGATAGGCGGAGAGGCGGATGGTGCCCTGCTCGGGCTTGCCGCTGGCGACCCGCTCGGCGGTGGTCTCCAGGCCATGATCGGCGGAGTTGCGCACCATGTGCGTCAACGGATCCTTGATCAGGTCGAGCACCTGGCGGTCGAGCTCGGTGTCGGCGCCGTGCATCTCCAGCTCGATCTGCTTGCCGAGTTCGCCGGAGAGGTCGCGGACGATGCGCGGCAGCTTCTGCCAGGCATTGCCGATCGGCTGCATGCGCGTCTTCATGACGCCTTCCTGCAGCTCGGCGGTGACGTTGGAGAGCCGCTGCAGCGGCACCTTGAACTCGGTGTCCTCGTTGCGCCTGGATATCTCGAGCAGCTGGTTGCGGGTCAGCACCAGCTCGGAGACCATGGTCATGAGGTGTTCGAGGGTATCGACATTGACCCGGATCGACTGGTTGGCGATCTTGTCGCCTTCCTGGACAACATCCTCGGCGGCGGCCTTGCGGGCCGGCTTCTTTGCAGCCTCCGTCGGCTCGGCTGCGGGGGCAGCGGCCGCGGGCTTCGCGACCGGCGCAGGTGCCGGTGCAGCCAGTTCGGTCTCGGTCTCGCGGAAGGCGCGCTCGAGCTCGTCGAGCGAGACCTCGCCCGGACGCAGCGGACGCTCCAGCGTCTGCACCACCAGCGTGCCTTCGGTCATTGCCGCCTGCACGGATGGCGATTCAACGACAGGCATATCTTCAGCAGCAGTCTCGCCGGCAGCCATCGCGGCCATGCCGCGCTCGACCATCGCCTCGAGCTGATCGATCAGATCGCGGTCGTTACCCTCGGGCTCGGCCTCGGTCGCCTCGAGCCCACCGAGGATCTCCTTGATGCGGTCGATCGAGGACAGGATCAGCGTCACGGCTTCCGCTTTCACCGGCATGCCGTCGCGGAATTTGCCCATCAGGGTCTCGCCGGCATGCGCCAGCGCTTCCAGCCGCGGCAGCCCGAGGAAGCCGCAGGTGCCCTTGATGGTGTGCACAAGGCGGAAAATGTTGTCCAGGATCTTCGCGTTGTTCGGATCCTGCTCGAACTGCACCAGCTGGTTGTCGACCGTATCCAGGCTCTCGCTGCTCTCCGTCAGGAACTCGCGCAACAGATCGTCCATGAATCGGTCCCCTCAAGGTGCTACGGAACGCTCGCCTCGCATCGATAACTTGGCCGGCTTCACGGCGACGTTAATTTCGTCGTCCGTGCAAATACGGACGATGAAGCCTTTCAAGGACGACGCATCACGACATCACGGCCCGTTTCACAGCAACAGGCCCATACCACCCGGACGGGAAAGAGCCCGTTCCACCTGTCGTCGCAATTTGAACGAAATGAGATCGAGGGGCCGTCAAATTCGGCGAAACGCTGGCAGCCATGACATCCGCCTGCATCAGGACGCGATCGCCCGTGGGTTGAACATGACTTGAAACCGACGGGATGGTTAAGCGAACCCAAAAGCAAAGGCGGCGGAGTTTCCTCCGCCGCCTCGATAGTCGTTGTCTGTCGCGACTACGCTTAGCGGAGCAGCTGCAGAACGCTCTGCTGCGACTGGTTGGCCAGAGCCAGTGCGGACACCGCAATCGACTGGCGGGTCGACAGCGCCTGGCTGTTGGCCGCTTCCTCGTTGGTGTCGGCCAGCGTCAGGTTGGACGAGCCGGTCTGCAGCACGTTGATCAGGTTCTTCGAGAAGTCCTGGCGGATCTGCACGATCGACAGGTTCGAACCGAGGGTCGAAGCCTGGGTGCGCAGCAGGCCGCTCGCGCTGTTGAGCGTCTTCAGCGTGGCGTTGGCCGAAGCGTTGTCGATGAAGTCCGTGCCGGCGGTCAGCTTGGTGAGGTTGAGGCCGGAGGCATCGAAGGTAACGCCCTGGATCTTCAGCGTCGAGGAGCCCGTCTCGTTGAAGGTTAGCTTGAGCTGATCGCCGTTGAGCAGGTTGATGCCGTTGTACGACGCATCCTGGGCGGTGGTGGTGATCTGATCCAGGATGTTGTTGTACTGATTGACCAGGTTGGCGCGATTCGACAGGCCGTTCGGATCCTGCACCGGGGCGCTACCCGCGAGGCCGTTGAACAACTTGCCGGAAGCAGCTGCCGTGCCACCGATCGTGCCGATGGTCGAAGACGCAGCATCGTTCGTGGTGCTGATGGTGAGCGCACCGCTTGCGCTGAGCGACGCCTGCAGGTTGTTGGCCGACAGAGCGTTGTTCAGGTCGTTGAGGGACTTCACCTGGCCCGCGCCGCTACCGAACGTAATGTTGGTAGCCTTGCCGTTGCCGGTCGCGCCGATCGTCAGCGTCAAGCCATCCAGCGGCGAAGGCGTTGCCACGGTGCGTGCCTTGGTTCCGGCGGTAAGGCCGAAAGCGGCGAGGCCCGAGCCGGAGATGTTGAGGTCCTGGTTGACGCCCGTGCTGATCTGGAGCGCACCAGCCGTAATGGTGGAAGCGGTGGTCGTGCCGGTGATGCCGTCGATCGCCGTGAGCAGGTCGCCGACGGTCAGGTTGCTGCCAGCGCCCGTGCCGAGGGTGACGTTGCCGGACGAATCGGTCGTCGAAGTGGTCTGCGAGGTCGAGAACGTGATCGACTTGCCGTTGACGTTGATCGTGCCGGTCGGAGTAGCCGCCAGGGTATCGGAGTTGGTCGCAGTGACGAGCTTGGTTGCGGTGGTGATTGCCGCGGGCGTCGTGAGATTGTTATTGACGGCCGTACCAGCGAGGATGGCATTGCTGTAGGTGGCGGTGCCACGGATATCGTCGGTGGTGGCGCCAGTAACCACGGCGGTCGTCACCTGCGACTTCTGGGAATAACCGACCGCGGCCTGCAGGGCCTGGTTGGCGACCGACTTGGCGCTGTCGACGAGCTTCTGCAGCGAGGTGATGCCGGTGTTGGCGGCCTGCAGCACCTGCACGCCGTTGCCGATGCCATCCAGCAGATTGTTGATGTCGCTGGCGCGGTTGTCGAGCGACTGCGCCGTGAAGAAGTTGGTCGGATTGTCGAGAGCGGTGTTGACCTTCTTGCCGGTGGACAAGCGGTTCTGCGTAGTGGCGAGCAGGTCGGCCGTCGACTGCAGCGAAAGCAGGTTCTGACGGACCGATGACGAAAGGACGATGCCGGACATACTGGTACCCTTCTGGATGAACACGAATGACGCGACGCCGTAAATTTCGCACGGCGACCGATGCCACACTGGTCCGTCCGCGCTACCCGTTCGTTAAAGGGCCGCTCCGTACAAATACCCAGGATAGCTTTGCCGGTAATTCTTGGGCCGCGGCGCAGAGGCCCGGCTGAGCGGCGCGTGTTCGCCGCCGGATCAATCTCGTGACAGCGAATTAGTCCTCGCATTTGCGGGACTTGGCGCATGCTCGCGCTGCCCATCGCGGGCTTCAATATCCGCGATGGCAATTGCGACGGCGCACGCTTGAGCAGGCATTAGAGTTAATGGAAATCAATAAATGCGAGGCAATGTCCCAACCGTATCGTCCGGGATGTGCGGCATCCGAATCGCCTCGAACGCCGCGCAAGTCGATGCGATTGCCGACCGTCTGCCCCCTAGAGGGTATAAGGTTCGCACCACAACCCTTGTGCTATTGGACAGGCAAGCTATGTTCGCTCTCCACACGCCAAGAGTAGGTGATGCGAGACCATAGTGCTCCCGCCCTCGGCAGGAGTTCCAATGTCCGCGGTATCGCGTCCGCCCAATCGCCTGTTGCAAGCACTTCCCTCCACGGAATACGCGCAACTTCATCCCCTTCTGGAATCCGTCGATCTGACCAAGGAAACGGTGCTCGCCAATGCCGGCGCGCCGGTGCAGCGGGTCTATTTCCCGCACGGCGGCGTGGTCTCGATGATGGTCAATCTGTCTGACGGGCAGTCAGTCGAGATTGCAACCATTGGTCGTGACGGCATCGTCGGCGCATCCGCCGCCCTGCATGAGCGGCCGCTGCTCGCCGACGCGATTGTGGTGGTGCCGGGCACGGCATCGATGGTGCGGGCGGAAGATTTCCGCGAGGCCGCCAATCGCAGCGCGCCGTTCCGGACCCTCGTTGCTCTCTATGAGCAGGCGCTGATGGCGCAGACCCAGCAATCCGTCGCCTGCAATGTGTCGCATCCGGTGGAGGCGCGACTGTCGCGCTGGCTGCTGCGCGCGCGCGACCTCTGCGGCAGCGAAGCCTTGCCGCTGACTCAGGAGATGCTGGCGCAGATGATCGGCGTGCGGCGCAATGCGGTTTCGATCGTCGCGCATGGGTTTCAGCAGGCCGGTATCCTGCGCTACAGCCGCGGCCATATCGAAATCACCGATATCGACGGCCTGCGGAAGGCGGCGTGTGAATGTTATGCGACCGTCAAGGCCCACGCCGAACAATTGATCGGGCCGGAAGATTGATCGAGGCAGCGCGCGCTCAACTGATTTGCCGGGCGACACAAACCCGATCCTGTGGCGATAGCTGTTCCTAATGGAACCAAGATATGTTTCCATTGGAACCAAGACGTGCCAGAATAAGTTGTAGAACGACCCAACTGCACGCATTAGCCCTGATGACCAGAGACAAGCTTTGCCGGGAGGCAGGAGGTTGCTTTGGAGACGGTTCCGCGACCGCCCAACGGATTTCTGGCTTCGCTCTCGGAGAGCGATTTTGGGCTGATCCGGCCCTATTTGCGGACGATCGACCTCGCCGCCGATTCAGTCCTGATCGAGACCGACGAGATGCTCAAGCGGACATACATGCCGCACAAGGGGGTGATCTCGTTGGTGGTCAGGCTGGCAAGAGGCGTGTGCGTGCAGACCGCGATGGTCGGCCGCGGCAGCATCTATGGTGCGTTCGCGGGGCTTGGTGAAGCCCCCACGCTGAACAGCGCCGTCGTGCTGGTGCCGGGCGTCGCTTCGACGATCGAGGTCGAAGCCTTGCGGGCGGCCGCCGGCGAGAGTCCGTCTCTGCGAGCGATGCTGATTCGGCACGGTCTCGCCGTCTATGCCCAGATCCAGCAGACCGCCGGCTGCAATGCCGCGCACACCGTGGAGTCGCGGCTGGCGCGATGCCTGCTGCACACGCGCGACCTTTCCGGCAGCAACAAGATCGCCCTGACGCAGGAGGCAATGGCCCAGATGATCGGCGCGCGCCGCAACAGCGTGTCGCTAGTCGCGCATACCCTGCAACAGGCCAATTTCATCCACTACAGCCGCGGCCATATCGAGATCACCAATGCGGACGGACTGATCAGGACCGCGTGCGAGTGCTACGCCACGGTCAAGGCGCAATATGCGAGGCTGCTGAGTTGCCAGGAAGCCGGCGGCTAGAGCTTGCCATTCTTGACACGTTTTCTTCCCGCGAACCGGTGTCCACTTCGCTCGAAAACGCTCTAAGAGGCGCGCAAGCCGTACTTCTACGGCGTACGATTTTCACCGTCGGATAACGCTGCATCCGCAAAGTTGCGTCGACGCACGGGGGAGCCGATGTTCACGTACGAGACGACCGACCGGAAGGAAGCCCGGCGCTTCCGCATGGCCCAGTTCAACGGCCGGCCCGCCACCGTCAGGTCCGCCGGCGCGACAGTGACGGGACGTGTGCGCGCGATCGTCGAGAGCAAGTCCGGCGCGATGGCGGCATGGGTGGTCACGATCGTTCCGGACGAGCCGAAGACAGCCGCCTCCGCCGCGCGGCCCGCACCGCGCCTGTGCTTCGCCGCGGAAGACAATTTCTAGAGCATTTTCGGTTCTGATTGAATCAGAACCGAAGCTCCAGACTCTTGTTTTGACGCGTTTTCTTCACGCGAACCGGTGCCCGCTTCGCCCGAAAACGCTCTAAGCAGAATGCAACAAGGCCTTGCGGACCAGATCTGCGGTGTTGCGCGCGCCGAGTTTGCGCATGGCCTCGGCGCGATGGCTCTCGAACGTGCGCGGGCTGATGTTCATCCGCAACGCGCCCTGCTTGTTGGAATAGCCATCGCTGATCAGGCTGAGCACCTCACGCTCGCGCTTGGTCAACGGCTTGCGGCCCGCCTCCGGCGTGAACATGACGTCGGGCGATCGGGCACCTGCCGGCTTGTCGTCGAGCGGCGGCCTGAGATCGGTGGCCGGAAGCGCATTCGGATAGAGATCGGAGATCTGCTTCAGCATCGCAGAAACCCGCTCGGTCTGCTCGAGCGCGTTCTCGATCACCTGCCGCAGATAGACGCCGTTGCCGGGCGCATGCGCGAACTGCTGACTGTGCTGTTTGAGCTCGTTCATATAGAGGAGCAGCGCCGTCACCGGCCCGTTGAACTGCCGGACGATCGCCGCACCGGCGTCCGCGGTCGCCTGCGCTCGCGGCGCAGCGGCTCCCTGAAGCTCGGGCGGCTGTGCCTCCAGCGTCGCGGTTCCGCCCATCCATGTCGGAAGGCGGGCCTCGGCTCGGTTGTCATGTTGCGTCATAAGTATGGTTTACCGAAGGTGAACTTGTGGCCGCGTTAACACGGGACTCCGTAAAACTACGGGTGACGCAACTGTGACCTCGGACCCCGACCTGCCAAGCAGGCGCAGATTACCGCTGATTTGGCAACGAATCTCCCTTGTTTGATCGGAAGGACGGTATTCTTACGGGACACCGAGGCGCCTCATTCCGATGATCGCGCAGGTGGGGCTTTACCTTCCCAGGGCGCTCCCGGGCGCATCCGCACCCACATCCGCCCGCTGGGCTCAGGTTGAAATGGGCACGATTCGCGCCGCCCCTCGGACATCAAGGTCGCCGGAGCCGAAAGAACTTCTCCAGGAAGCGTCCCGAAAGGACGAACCTGAGCCACCAATACGCCATTCGCCGGGTCGTCATCGACCAGCCCTCCGGGCATCGGGATCGCACCGGCTTACCGCATGCCGGGCTACGCGCGTATGAGACGGATCACATCGGCCTATCGGCCTAGAGCGTTTTCGAGCGAAGTGGACGCCGGTTCGCGTGAAGAAAACGCGGCAAAACGACAAACTGGAGCTTCGGTTCTGATTCTATCAGAACCGAAAATGCTCCAGGCCCCGCGGGTCAGGCGAATGTCAATTTACAGCCCCGGCATGCGCCGCGATGATCGCCGCCTCTCGATCAACAACAAAAGGGCGCGACAATGAAGCGAGGGCGGAACGGGCGGAAAGAATCCTGGATGGCGATTGCGGCGCTGGCCGCAGCACTGCTGTCCGGCACCGGCGCGCGGGCCCAGACCACGCCGACCGGCAATGCAGCGCCGACGTCAGACAACGCGATCATGGTCACCATCTTCTTCAAGCATGATCAGTCGCGCCCGCTCAGCGAATTGAATGCGCAACTCGAGCGGCAGGGCTTCTACAAGGCGTTTCCGCCCGACGGTGTCGAGGTCGTGAGCTGGTATGTGATGATGGGGGTCGGCCAGGTGGTGACCCTGCGGCTGCCGGCCTCGCGATTGCGCGAGGTCAATCGCGTCATCGAGAACAGTGCCTGGGGCGCCTATCACACCGAGTTTTATCCGACCTACGACTACAAGGCGGTCGGGATCGGCAATCACGAGAAGGCGAAGCCGTAACCAATCAGGTCCAAGTGCGCTTGCGGGACTTTTCACGCTTCGGTAGAGAAGCCCATCGCGGCGACGGAAGTCCAGTCATGACAACAACCGAGCACGGCCTAAGCGCACCCCGCAGGTGCCGACTGCGCGGCCGACTGAGCTTTGCGCTTGCCTTGCTGGCATCGATTGCCATCCATCCGGGCAGAGTACATGCCGCTGCTGACGACACGGAGCAATCCGCCGCCTGGGCCGTGCTGTTCGAGGAGGATACGAGCGATCCGTACGGCCGGAAGCTTCTGGGTTCGGTCGTCTGGCACACCGATACGATCAAATCGGCTGGTGCGCCCGATGAAACGATCGTGCTCGCCGACGTCGATATCCCGAAGCGCTTCAAGATGACGCTGACCCTCAAACGCATCACGGACAAGGCTCTTCCGGCCAGCCATCTGATTGAGCTGACATTCGTGCCGGTCCCTGGATTCATCGGGCAGCGCATCAATAACGTCGCGGGTATTCTCACGAAATCGACCGAGCAGGGACGCGGTACTGCGCTCGCCGGCATTTCCGCCAGGGTCACCGACAACATGTTCATGATCGGCCTATCGAATGGCCAGGCGGACCGGCAGCGCAACCTCCAGGCGCTCAAGGAGCGACCTTGGTTCGATATCGCGATCGTTGACGGCAATCAGCATCGCTCGATCCTCGCGGTAGAAAAAGGATCAGCGGGAGATTCCGCTTTCGCCACGGCATTAGCCGCCTGGGGGCAGAACTAGACCGCGCTTCGGACCTGCCGGTTCTGGCTCAGTCAGAACCGGCTCATCATTCCACCTGATCCACTGCCTAGGCGTGGGCCCGCGAGCGCTGGCTCAACCGCTTGGCCAGTTTCCGCAAATCCTCGCGGCGCCCGCTGCACAGCAGGCGGCTGAATTCGTCGGGATCGATGCCGGCAGGCGGAAATTCTGCTGAGTTGCGTGGGACGCGGCGTAGCCAGGTCAATCGGAAGAGACGCTTGAGCATCTTCATGGTTCGTTGCCCCGATGAGCGTCTGTGTTAAATCGCGGTAATGAAGTTTGGTTCCGCTTCCTGTGGTCGCCCGGCACAAAATTTGGTTCAATGCGATCAGGCGAGCAGTGCCTTGCGCTTTTGCACCCGCGCAATGGATCGGCTCGCCTTGGCCTGATCCAGCGATCCGTCCTGCACTGCACCCGCGACCGCGGTGGCGATGCCGGCCATCGCCTGCTCCTCATCGAACAGATTGTTGCCGATGCAGATCATATCCATGCCGGCGTCGATCGCCTGCAAGCTGGCCGCGCTGGTGCCGAGCGCCTTTTGCAGCCCTTGCATCTGCATGTCGTCGGTGATCAGCAGCGTCTCGGGCAGCCGGCGGCGAAGCCGGCCGATCCCCGCCGCCGACAGGGTCATCGGATGCTGCGCGTCCCACTGGCGGACAATGGCGTGACTGACCAGCACCGCATCGCCGAAGATATCCGGGGCCAACGCGTAGAACAGATCTTCCTGCTCCGGCCGCAGCGCATCGGAAATGTCCATGAACTCCAGGTGTGAATCGACATGCGCCCCGCCGATGCCCGGAAAATGCTTCAGGCAAAGACCGACGCCTGCCTGCCGCGCCGCAGCGTCGACCAGGCGGGCGTTGGCCTCGACCTCGCCGATCTCGGACGAATAGGACCGCTTGATCTTGCCGATGTTGGGATTATCGGGATTGTAGTCGACGTCGATGACGGGTGCGAAATTGTAGCGGATGCCAAGCCGCCGCAGCTCGCCATAGCTCGCCGCCAGGATCGCCTGCTTGTCCGCATGTGCGAGCAGATTGAAATCCTTCGCGCTCGGCAGCGGCTGGAAACCGAGGCCGTCCTTGAGCCGGCGCACCAGACCGCCCTCCTGATCAATGAAGACCAGCGGCTGCGACGGCAGCGCCGCGATCTCGGCGCAGAGCGACCGCACCTGCGCGGGCGAGGCGACGTTGTTGTCGTATTGCCGGGTCTGGCACGAGTAATCGAACAGGATCACCCCGCCGAGCCCGAACCGCGCAGCAAATTCCCTCAGCCAGGACGGGATGACCTTGCCGTGGAAGCCGAGGATGAAAAGTTCGCCGACGGACATGGCCGCTCGCTATCGGATAGGTATGGAATCAGCCCCGCACCCAACGCAATAGCACGCTGCGGCGGCGGTAAGAATATGACGCAAGCCGCGACCGCGACTGCGTTCCCCGTGCTCGCATCACTATGTTAAGACACGAAGGCTTGCCTCGATCGCGCATGCCACAACACAAGAGATTTCGGAAACGCCCATGACCGCACCTTACGTCCCGCAAATGGCCCTGTACCGCGACTGGCTGAAGGAGACGCGCGGCCTTGCGTTTGCGGATTTCGAGGCGATGCGGCGCTGGTCGGTCACCGATATCGACGCCTTCTGGCAGAGCGTCTGGGACTATTTCGACCTGCGCTCGCCGACGCCGCATGCGGCGGTGCTGGCCGAGCGCAAGATGCCGGGCGCGGTGTGGTTTCCCGGCGCTTCGGTGAATTATGCGCGTCAGGTCTTTCGCCATGTCGCGCCGGCGCATGCCGCCGGCCTGCCGGCCCTGATCTCCAGCGGCGAGGATGGCAAGCTGTCGGAGACGAGCTGGCCGGAGCTGCAGCGTAAATCGGCGGCGCTGGCGCTGCACCTAAAGGCCAAGGGCGTCCGCGCCGGCGATCGCGTTGCGGCCTATCTGCCGAACATCCCCGAGACGATCATCGCGTTTCTGGCGACCGCGAGCCTGGGTGCGATCTGGAGCGTCTGCGCGCCCGACATGGCGGCGCCTGCGGTGATCGACCGCTTCAAGCAGATCGAGCCGAAGGTGCTGATCGCCTGCGACGCCGTGACCTATGCGGGCCGGCGTCATGACCGGCAAGGTGTGATCGAGGAATTGCGGCGCGCACTGCCGACGGTCGAGCATGTCATCCTGCACAGCGACGCCGCACCGTCAGAGACCCGATTGTCGTCCATCCTTGCGGGCCAGAGCGCGGAGATCGACGCCTTCGAGCCGGAATGGCTGCCGTTCGATCATCCGCTCTGGATCGTCTATTCCTCGGGCACCACGGGATTGCCGAAGCCGATCCTGCACAGCCATGGCGGCGTGATCGTCGTGGCGCTGCCGCTCTCGACCCTGCACAACGACATCGGCTGCAGCTATCAGCCGAACTCGTTCGGGGAACGCTTCCACTGGTACTCGTCGACCGGCTGGATCATGTGGAATTGCCAGGCCAACGGCCTGCTCAACGGCACGACCTGCTGCATCTTCGACGGCAGTCCCGGCGGCACCAAGGACAAGCCGGACTGGACCACGCTATGGCGCTTCGTCGCCGACGCCAAGGCGACCTTCTTCGGCGCCGGTGCGGCGTTCTTCGCCAATTGCACCAAGGCGGAGATCGATCTCGCTGGTGTCGGCGACCTCTCGGGCCTGCGCACGCTCGGATCGACCGGCTCGCCGCTCAGCGCCGACACGCAGGCCTGGTTCAACGAACGCTTCGCCGCGCTTTCGAAGCGCAACGGCAACGCCGCGCAGGCCGACATCTGGTGGGCCAACATCTCCGGCGGCACCGACTTCGCGGGCGCCTTCATTGGCGGCAACCGCGAGCTGCCGCAGACGCCGGGCATCATGCAGTGCCGGCTGCTCGGCTGTGCGGTGGAAGCCTTCGACGAGCAGGGTCGCGCCGTGATCGACGAGGTCGGCGAGCTCGTCTGCACCGAGCCGCTGCCCTCGATGCCGCTGCGCTTCTGGAACGATCCCAGCAACGCACGATACATGGCGAGCTATTTCGAGACCTATCCCGACAATTTCGACGGAAGTGGCTGCGGCCCGGTGTGGCGGCATGGCGACTGGCTCAAGATCAACCCCGACGGCTCCTGCGTGATCTACGGCCGCAGCGACGCCACCATCAACCGCCATGGCTTGCGGATGGGCACCAGCGAGCTCTATTCGGCGATCGAGGCGCTGCCGGAGGTGCTGGATTCGATGGTCGTCGATCTCGAATACCTCGGCCGTGACAGCTACATGCCGCTGTTCGTGGTGCTGCGCGAGGGCGTTGTCCTCGATGCCGCGATGAAGGCGAAGATCAACAAGGCGGTCGAGGCCGGGCTGTCGCGCCGCTTCCTGCCCAACGACATCTTCGTGGTGGCGGAAATTCCGCGCACGCTGTCCGGCAAGAAGCAGGAGCTGCCGGTCAAGAAGCTGCTGCTCGGCCACCCCGTCGAGAAGGTCATCAACCGCGACGCGATGGCCAATCCCGGCTGCCTCGACTGGTATCTCGATTTTGCCAGGAGCTATCTGAGCAGGCAGGCCGGCGCGGCATAAGCGATCGCGCCGTCTGTCAGCGCGGCCTGCTGCGCCAGGGCGGCGGCGCAAGGGCGGCGCGCAGATGCTCGACAAAAGCCTGCGTGCGCCTGGCCCGCCCGCCGCGGCCCGGATTGAGCAGCGCGACGATGTCGGCCGGCGGCAGGCGATAGTTCGGCAGCACACGCACCAGCCGGCCACCGGCGAGCTCCTCGGCGACATCCCACTCCGACCGGACGATCAGGCCGTGGTCCGCCAGCGCCCAGGCCTTCACCACCTCGCCGTCATTGCTCGACAGCATCGGCTCGATCCTGACGACGTCAGGCTCCGCCGCCGCGCGCCTGCGCGAGAAGCGCCAGAGCGTCACGTCCTCTTCGTTCTCGCGCAACGCGATGCATTGATGCCCGCGCAGGTCCTGCGGGCTTGCCGGCATTCCCTTGCGCTTCAGATAGGCCGGCGCGGCGCAGAGAAAGCGATCATTGGGTGCAAGGCGCAGCAAGCGAAGCGTGGAATCCTTCAGCGCGCCGATATGGATCATGACATCCCATGCGCTCGCAGCGGCACGCGCCGGCCGATCGGACAGTTCGAGCTCGACCGATACCTCGGGATGCTGTGTTCGGAATCCGGCAACGACTGGGGCAATGTAACGGCGTCCGAAGCCGAGCGGCGCAAGAATCTTCAGATGGCCGGCGATGGTCCCGCGCCGCGCCTGCAGCGCTTCCGTCAACTCCGTCGCGTCGTCGAGCAGCGTGCCGCCGCGCAGCACCAGCAGCTCGCCCTCATCGGTCAATGTCAGCCGCCGGGCCGAGCGGCTGACTAGTTGAACGCCCAGGCGCTGCTCGAGGCTCTGCAGCCGCTGCGAGACGGCTGAAGGCGTCACGTCGAGCGCGCGGGCCGCGGCCGCGAGCGACCGGGCCGCAGCGATAGCCAGGAAGAAGCGGATGTCGTCGGTCGAGAGCATTAAGTCCAGACTTAATCCAAGAATGATATTCGGTAAATTGTACTTAGCATGGAAACGGCTAGTCTCGCCGGATGTCAGCAGCCCCTGTTTTGAACGCCCCGCATCCGCTTGCCGATATCGAGACGCCCTGCCTCGTCCTCGACGAAGACCGGATGCTGCACAATATCGCCCGCCTGAAGACGCGGCTGTCGCGGCTTGGCGTGCCGCTGCGCCCGCATCTGAAGACCGCGAAATCCGTTCCGGCGGCGCGCGCCGTGATGGACGGCCCGGGCGGCCCGGCCGCGGTCTCGACCCTGCAAGAAGCCGAGATGTTTGCCACGGCAGGCGTCAAGGACATCCTCTATGCCGTCGGCATCGCGCCGCAGAAGCTCGATCGCGTCGCGGCGCTGCGGAGGCAGGGTGTCGACCTCTCGGTGGTGCTCGACAGCCCTGAGCAGGCGGCGGCCGTCACCGCGATGGCGCGCGCAACCGGCGACCGCATTCCGGTGCTGATCGAGATCGATTGCGACGGCCATCGCGCCGGGGTCGGCGCGAACGATCCGCAGCTGGTCGAGATCGGCCGCGCGCTGCATCTAGGCGGTGCTGAGTTGCGCGGCGTCATGGCGCATGCCGGCGAATCCTATTCCTGCCGCAGCGTGGCGGCGCTCGAGCAGGCCGCCGAGCAGGAGCGTGCCGCCGCGGTCGCCTGCGCCGAGGCGTTGCGCGCGGCCGGACTGCCCTGCCCCGTGGTCAGCGTCGGCTCGACGCCGACCGCGCATTTCGCGTGCCGGCTCGATGGCGTCACCGAGGTGCGCGCCGGCGTGTTCGTGATGTTCGACCTTGTCATGGCCGGGATCGGGGTCTGCACGGTCGAGGACATTGCGCTGTCGGTGCTCGCGACGGTGATCGGCCATCGCGCCGATCGCGGCTGGACCTTCATCGATGCGGGCTGGATGGCGCTGTCGCGCGATCGCGGCACCGCGAAGCAGCCGATCGACCAGGGCTACGGCATCGTCTGCGATATCGATGGACGGCCCTATCCCGATTTGATCGTGACCGAAACCAATCAGGAGCACGGCATCATCGCGCTCCGTCCCGGCAGCACCGCGCCGCAGGTGACGCTGCCGGTCGGCACGAAGGTGCGGATCCTGCCGAACCATGCCTGCGCGACCGGAGCCCAGCACGACCGCTATCATGTCGTCGCCGCCGGCTCCGACTCGGTCCGGCAATGGGAGCGGTTTCGCGGATGGTAGGAAATGGAGCGCAGCCCGTGATCCGAACCTATGATGCCGTTCTGTTCGATCTGCTCACCGCGCTGCTCGACAGCTGGACGCTCTGGAACAAGGTCGCGGGCTCCAATGAGACCGGGCTGCGCTGGCGGGCCGAGTATCTCAGGAACACCTACGCCACCGGACGCTATCGTCCCTATGAGGATCTGGTGGGCGAGGCTGCGCGCAATGTCGGGCTGCCGTTCGAGCGGGCAGCGGAGCTCGGCGTACGCTATGCGGAGCTCGATCCCTGGCCCGAGGTTTTCGATGTCCTGCAAACGCTACACGGGGCCGGCGTCGCGCTCGGCGTCGTGACCAACTGCTCGGAGCGGCTCGGCCGCATCGCCGCCGATCGCCTCGGCGTTCCCCTCACCGTGTTCGTGACGGCCGAACGCGCCGGCTATTACAAGCCGCAACCGCAACCCTATCAGCTCGCCCTCGACGAACTGCCGGTCCCGGCCAATCGATGCCTGTTCGTCGCGGGATCGGGCTATGATCTGTTCGGTACGGCACGTGTGCAGTTGCCGACTTGGTGGCATAATCGGGCCGCAATGAACCAGCCGGAAGGGGCGCCCGCCCCGATCATGGTTCGTGACAGCCTTGCGACCTTGCCGGCTTTCGTGCTCGGTCGCGAAATGTCCGACCGGACCGTGCCTTGAGGACTGAATAGAGATGCCTTCACCTGGTTATATCGACCCGCTCAACGGAAAGCTCTATCCGCTGGATGTTCCGCGCTGGTGCTCCGACGAGGGCAAGCCGCTGCTCGTCACGCCACTGCCCGGCATCTCCCGCGACGAGGTCGATCGCGGGACGCGCTCGCTGTGGCGTTATCGCGCGGCGCTGCCGCTCGAGATCAGGCAGCCGATCACGATGGGCGAAGGCTGCACGCCTGCGGTCGAGAAGCCGTGGGGCGATCTGCGGCCGCATTTCAAGCTCGAATGGTTCAATCCGACCGCAAGCTTCAAGGATCGCGGCACCACCGTGATGCTGTCTTTCCTGCGCCAGCTCGGCGTCGACGCGGTGCTGGAGGACTCTTCCGGCAATGGCGGCGCGTCGGTGTCGGCCTATGGCGCGGCAGGTGGCATGCGGGTCAGGATCCTTGCGCCGGCGACGACATCGCCGATGAAGGTGGCGCAGATGCACGCCTTCGGCGCCGAGGTGCAGCTGGTCGAGGGCCCGCGCGAGGAATCCGAGGCGGAAGCGATCCGCCAGTCGAAGCAGATCTTCTACTCAAGCCACAACTGGCAGCCTTTCTTCCTGCAAGGCACCAAGTCGCTGGCCTACGAGATCTGGGAAGACTTCGGCTTCACCGCGCCGGACAATGTCATCATGCCGGTCGGTGCCGGCAGCAGCCTGCTCGGCTGCTATATCGGCTTCAAGGAGCTGCTTGCGGCCGGACAGATCGCGCGGCTGCCGCGGCTGTTTGCCGCGCAACCACTCAACTGCTCGCCGGTCGATGCCAGCTTCGCCGCCGGCGTCGACACGCCGGTCGATCGCGCGGTCCGCAAGACCATCGCCGAGGGTACCGCGATCAAGCATCCGCTGCGCCTGAAGCAGATGATCGCGGCGCTGAAGGAGAGCGGCGGCGGCACGGTCGCGATTCCCGAAGACGGCATCGTCGCCGCATTGAAGCGGATGGCGCATACGGGCCTGTTCGTCGAGCCGACCTCGGCCTCGGCCGCCGCCGCACTCGACGTCCTGAAGGAGCGCGGCGCGATCCGGCCGGCAGAGCGCACCGTCGTCATCATCAGCGGGACCGGGATCAAGGCAGCCGGGCTGATCACCGAATTGCTGGGTAACCAGTAGGCCCGGAAACCGGCCTCATCCTCCCGCTACGGCGGCGCGCGCCGGTGAGGCGTGCGCCCGCCCGATATTGTCGAGGAACTGACGCACGCTTTCCTGCCAGGTGAAGGTCAGGGCGTGGGCGCGGCATTTCTCGCGCGGCACCTGCAGCGCGCCGAGCGCCGCGCGGCGCAGATCATGATCGAGACAACCGCAGCCTGACTTGCCGATCACGTCGAGCGGCCCCATCACCGGAAAGGCCGCAACCGGCAGGCCGCTGGCCAGCGCCTCGAGGATCACCATCCCGAACGTATCGGTCAGACTTGGAAACACCATGACGTCGGCGGATGCATACACATCGGCGAGCGCGCGGCCGGTCCGCGTGCCGAGAAAATGGACCTGCGGAAACCGGGCCTGCAATGTGCTGCGCTGCGGCCCGTCCCCGACCACGACTTTCGAGCCCGGCAGGTCGAGACCGAGAAAGGCATCGAGGTTCTTCTCGACCGCAACGCGGCCGACATAGAGGAACACCGGCGCCGGGAAGGCGAGCGGCCGCTCGGCACGCGGACAAAACAGCTCGGCATCGACGCCGCGCGACCATGGCATCAATTTGCGGAAGCCATGGGCCTTCAGCGCCTGCTCGAGCGACGCCGAGCCGACCATGATGCCGTCTCCGCTATTATGGAAACGGCGCAACGCCGCGTAGCTCCACCGCAGCGGAACCGGCAGCCGCGCCGCGAGATATTCGGGAAAGCGCGTGTGATAGCTGGTCGTGAACGGATAGCCGCGGGTCTGGCAGACGTGCCGGCTGATCCAGCCGATCGGACCTTCGGTCGCGATGTGCACCGAGTCCGTGCGCGCAGCCGCGATGGCACGCGCGATCTGTCCGATCGTCGGCAGCGCGAGCCGGATTTCGGGATAGCCGGGCAGCGGCACGGTACGGAAATCGGCCGGCGTCAAGAAGCTGATCTGGGCGCCGAGCGGCGGCGCTTCACTGGCGAGATATTCGAGCGAGCGGACCACACCGTTGACCTGCGGCCGCCAGGCGTCGGTTGCCACCAGCACGCGCATCAGGCCGCCGCCTGCGCGAGCGGCACAAGCTCCGCCGCATCCAGCGTCGTTCGCGCCTCCGTCCATCGGACGATTTCAAACTGCCCATCATAGCGCTCGACTACGGCCGTGCAGGACTCCACCCAATCCCCGGTGTTGATGTAGCGGACGCCGAAATCGTCATGCAGCGCCGCATGGTGGATGTGGCCGCAGATCACGCCCTGAACATTGCTGCGCGCGGCCTCCGACGACAACACCTCCTCGAACCGGCCGATGTGGTTGACCGCGTTCTTGACCCGCAATTTCGCCCAGGACGAGAACGACCAATAGCCGAAGCCAAATCGGCGCCTGATCCAGTTGAGCCAGATATTGCAGGCCAGCGCAGCCCGATAGCCGGCATCGCCGATCAGCGCGAGCCAGCGCGCATGCCGCACCACGAGATCGAAATGATCACCGTGAACCACGAGATAGTCGCGGCCGTCGAGGCCACGATGGATCGCCCGATCGACAATCTCGACGCCGCCGAACGCTGCACCGGCATAGTCACGCAGGAACTCGTCGTGATTTCCGGCAATGTAGACCAGGCGACAGCCTCGTTGCGCGAGCTCGATCAGCTCCCGCGCAACCGCATTATGCGCCGTGGGCCAGTACCAGTTCGACCGCAGACACCAGCCGTCGACGATGTCGCCGACCAGGAATACGGTTTCGGCATCATGGTGGCGAAGGAAGTCGATCAACCGGTCGGCTTGGCATCCCCGGGTTCCGAGATGGACGTCGGAGACGAACAGGCTCCTGACCTTGACGACATCCCGCGGCGTGTGATCGCCAGCCCCATGCATCGGAAGTTGGGAGTCGACCTTGCCATCCGGCCGAAACGCCGCCGCCATGGCTTCGGCTAATCCCGCTAGAACCTTCGTGACATCGCGGCTGGCGCATCGCCGGAAGATCGAGCGGTGCCAATAGATGCCTGCGATAAGGACCAGCAGCGCGAACTCGGCCGCGCGATATCGCCCGCCGGAAGCAGCGTGACCGAACTGATAGCTTGCGGCCAGCACCAGCAGCGTCGCGGCAGCGCGCTCGAGCGTATCCGAGCCCGGCCGCAGGCGGGACAACAGGGCTCTCATGCACCTTCCTCCACCGGCAAGCGTGAGGGGAGCGCGCGCGGCTTGGCCAAAGGCTGCGGCGCGAGCGAGCGCTTGTAGAAGCGAAATCCCAGGAGCAGCGTGACCTCCACGGCGATCAGGATGACCACTACCCAGAAGCCAAGGCTGATCGGATCGTGGCCGCTGCCGCGCAGGACATAGCCGAGCGTGAGGAACGGCATGTTCCAGATCACGGTACCGATCGCCGTTGCCATCACGAAGGCGCGCGGCTCCAGGTGCAACACACCGGCTGGGAGAGCGAGGTAATTCCTCACGGTGGGCAGAGTCTGACCGATCAGCGTCACCCAGAAATGATTGCCGCGATAGGCGTCAGTGAGCTGTCGATAGAGCGACGGCCGCAGCAACACGAACTTGCCATAGCGCGTCACCAGCCCCTCGATGCGCCGCGAGCCGAGCGCGCGCCCGAGCCCGTACCAACCGATGGCACCGACGACGGACCCGACGCTGGTCGCGAGGATGGTCATTGCGAGCATCGAGCCGTCGGAGATCGTCAAGCCGAGCAGCATCAGCAGCACGTAGGACGGCAGCAGCGGAATGAATTTCTCGGCGACGGCGAGGCAGCCAACGCCCACCAGGCCGAAGTGCAGAAACATCGCGATCGTGCTCGACGTGTCCATGGCGCCTCGATCAAGCGTGGGTGTGGCGGCGTCTGATCCGGTACACGGAAGCCGGCGGCAGGTTGAGGAACGTCTGCCCGATGCAGCTCGCCTGCAGATCGAGACGATCCAGGATCGCGTCTGCGACAGGACACCGCGGGCCATAGGTGATCTGGTAGAACGCGCCGCCAGCGCGGAGATAGCCGAAGGCGCCGTGCAGGATGGTGATGACTTTCTCCGGCGGCATCATGAGAAGCCCGAGGCCGCTTACGACCGCACCGACCGGCGCCCCGTCGAACAGGCTCTCCCTGCGCAGCCAGGCCGCGTCCATCCAGAACACCCGCGCGCCCGGGAAGCGCCGCTGTAGCAGCGGGATGAACTCGGAGCCGTACTCCACGAGCGTGAGATCCTGCTGCCTCACGCCACGCTTCAGCAACGCGCGGGTGAAGACGCCCGTGCCGGGGCCGAGCTCGAGCACGGGGCCGGTGTCCGCGGTGATTTCCTGCGCCATGAGCGACGAGACCGCGGGCCCCGACGGCGCGACCGCGGCGACACGCAACGGATTACGCACCCAGGCGCGGACGAACGGCAGGATGTCAGCGGCCGACATGCTGGAGCTCCCGCACGATAAGCGCGCAATCGGTCTGGCGCCGCGGATTCATTAACAAGGCCATTCGCGTGTCTTTCGCATTGCGGGTGCCCACCATCATGTGTGGTAGGCTCCCGCCGGTTGAGCAGTGCCGGTCGGTGTCGAGACGATTCGATCGCCCCGATGCACGCTTCTGTCTCATGCGAAGCTTGCGCGAGCCTGTCGCGAATCCACGCACGTGCGGAATTTTGGCGTGCGACGCAATCACGCGGAGCAAACCGCAAGGTTGCCGCAATGAATGAGACATAAAGTCGGCAGATCGATGCGGAGGTAGAGACAACGAAATGCGGGTGCTGTTGGTGGAGGACCAGCCGGACATGGTCGCGGCGCTGCGTGCGGCACTCGCTCGCCACGACATGCTGGTCGATCACGCACCGGATCTTCTGGAAGCCGAGGCGATTGCCGCAGCGGGAATTTACGACGCGATCGTGCTGGACCGCCAATTGCCTGACGGCGACGGGCTGTCGCTGATCCCGAAGTTGCGCGCGAGCGGCAACACCGTGCCGGTGCTGGTGCTGACCGCGCGCGGCGAGCTCGCGGACCGAATCTCGGGCCTCGACAGCGGTGCGGACGATTATCTCGGCAAGCCGTTTGCGTTCGAGGAGCTGCTGGCTCGGCTGCGCGCGCTGCTGCGCCGGCCCGCCAATGTGCAGCAGCATGTCGCGCGGATCGGCCGCCTGTCGTTCGACTTCACCCATCGCGAGGCCAGCGTCGACGGACGCCCGCTGGAGATGCCGCGTCGCGAACGGCTGGTGCTCGAAACACTGATGCATCGGATGGGACGCATGGTGCAGCGCTCGGCGCTGATGGAGGCGGTCTACGGCCTCGACGACGATGTGCAGCCCAACGCGCTGGACAGTCATGTGTCGCGCTTGCGCCGCAGGCTCACGGAGGCCGACGCCGGTGTCACCATCAACGGCGTTCGTGGCCTCGGCTATATGCTGCGAGAGACACCGTGAGCGTGCTGCGACCGCGATCCCTCACCTGGCGCCTGGTCGGACGCCTCGCGGGTCTGCAGGCCGTTGCGTTGACCCTCCTGATTCTGCTGATCGGGGCCGCCGCGATCGGGCTGCTGTGGGCAGGGCTCTTGATCGGCGAGTACCAAGGCAGCACCCTCGATACGCTGAGGGACGCCATCACACGCGATGAAGCGGGCGCACTGACGCTGCGCCAGACACCGGAATTGGCCGCCCTGCGCGCCGAGCACGCCGATCTCTGGTACATCATCCGCGACGCTGACGGTCACCAGATCTCCGAAGGCACCGTGCCCTCGCAATT
Organism: Bradyrhizobium sp. ma5; assembly: GCF_042258955.1. Lineage (NCBI taxonomy): Bacteria > Pseudomonadati > Pseudomonadota > Alphaproteobacteria > Hyphomicrobiales > Nitrobacteraceae > Bradyrhizobium > Bradyrhizobium sp. ma5. The sequence continues at coordinate 308,796 of NZ_CP170156.1, read as the reverse complement.
CGCACCGATCGCATCGGCCCTCGAGCATGTCAGCGAGGCGGTGCTCAAGTGGAACGACGCCGTGGCCGCGCGTCCCGCTGGACTCGTCAAATCGGTCGACACGTCGGCTGGATCAGTCCAGATCCTGACCGGAACATACGGTGAGCTCTCGATGTGGCGAGCGCTGCAGATCACACCCCAGCTGTTCCTCAACATGATCCTGCCGATCGTCGTGCTGATGACGCTGGCGACGCTGGTCGCGACCCCGTTCGTGGTGCGCCGGGCCATGAAGGGCCTCGCACTGGTCGCGGCGCAGGCCGAACGCATCGACATCGACCAGCGCGGCGCGCAATTGCCGCTCGACGAGGTGCCGGTCGAGATCACCCCGCTGGTCAAGGCCATCAATGCCGCACTCGACCGCCTCGACAAGGGTTACGAACGCCATCGCCGCTTCCTTGCCGATGCCGCGCACGAGCTGCGCACGCCGATCGCTATCCTCTCGACACGGGTCGCTTCGCTGGAGGCCGGACCCGAGAAGACCCATCTGCTCGAGGACGCGACCCGCCTCAGCGTCATGGCGGGCCAGCTGCTGGACCTGCAGCGGCTCGATCAGCGCGCCGACACGTTCGGCCCCGTCAATCTCGTCGGCATCGCGCGGCAGGTCGTGCTCGACCTCGCGCCGCTGGCTTTCGCGGCCGGGTATGAAATGTCGTTTGAGCACGATGGCGAGACGGTCATGGTGACCGGCGACCAGACCTCGCTCGAACGGGCCCTCACCAATCTCGTGCAGAACGCCGTCGACCACGGGCAGCGTCGCGGCACGATCCTGGTTCGGGTGACGACAGCCGGCCAGATCGAGGTCAGCGACGACGGCGACGGCATTCCGCCCGACGAACGCGAGCAGATCTTCGAACCGTTCCGCCGGCTACATCCAGGCGGGCGCGGCGCCGGCCTCGGCCTCGATCTGGTGCAGAGCATCATGCGTCTGCACGGCGGCCGGATCGAGGTCGATCAGGCGCCGTCCGGCGGCGCCTGCATGCGCATGGTGTTCCCGCAGGTTTAACCCGCCTTGCGCAGTTTCAGGGCCTCGTAGAATGAGGTCTCGAAATTGATGTAGCCGACGAAGGATGTCGGATCACCAAACGGCAGGATCTGCGTCGCCCAGAATCCGCCGAAGCCGTTCTGGCGATCGATCCAGTAGAACAGGTTGGCGAGGCCGGCCCAGCCGAGCGCGCCGGCGGGACGGCCGGTCGGAGCTTGCTCGTCATTGATCATGAAGCTGAGCGCCCATGATTTCGACTGGCCGGGGAAGAACTCGGCGTCGTTGGCGAGCGAGGTGATCACGCCGGTAATGGCGGTGACCTTGTTGTTGCCGAGATGGTTCTTCTCCGCCATCCGCACGGTTTCGGCCTTCAGGACCCGGCCATGCTCGCCGGCGCCGTCGTTCAGCCACATCCGGATGAAGCGCATGTAGTCGCCAATGGTGCCGTAGAGTCCGTGGCCGCCCATATGGATCTCCGGATTGGCCGGCAATTCGAAATCCATCGGCGTGAGCGATCCGTCGGCGTTGCGGGCGTGAATGCCGGCGAGCCGGCGGCGCATCGCGTCGGTGAGCTCAAATGCCGTGTCCTGGATTCCGAGCGGCTCGAAGATCCGCGTCTTGAAGACCTCGCCGAGCCGGCGGCCGGCGATCGACTCGACGATCTGGCCGCACCAATCCAGGTTGGTGCCGTATTCCCATCGCTCGCCGGGATCGAACAGCAGCGGCGTCATCAACGAAGCCTTCGACGCCGTGATCACGCTGGGCTGCCCCTTCTCCTGCGCGAGGCGATTATATGTGTGATTGATGAAGTCGTAGCCCAAGCCTGCGCTGTGGACCATCAGCATGCGTGTGGTGATGTCGCGCTTTGGTGCACGCAGCCGCGGTTCGCCGTTGTCGTCAAAGCCTTCGATGACTTGGAGCTTGCCCAGGTCGGGCGCGTAGGTCTTGGCCGGCGCGTCGAGATCGAGCTTGCCCTCCTCGACGAGTTGCAGGACCGCCGTCCCGGTGATCGCCTTGGTGGTCGAGAAGATGGCGAACACGCTGTCGGTCGTCATGTCCGCGGTCTGGTCGAGGCGGCGCTTGCCGGCAGCGCCTTCGTAGATGTTGCGATGGCGGTCGGTCACCATGGCAACGACGCCGGGAACGCGCGGGTTGGATGTCACGACGCCGTCGAGAATCGCATCTGCTGCCGCACCAAAGTTCATGCTCATTGTCGTCCTCCCATATTCTATCTTGTGATGTGATCGATCGTGGGCGGCGGCGCGGTCAGCGAAGACCGCAGCGCCGTATCGCGTCAGCCGCTACTGCACGGCAAAGCCCTGATAGCCGCTCGCGGCGACCTCGTCGCATTTCTGGCGATAGGTGCCGACGCCGCCGCAATAGGACAGCACCCGGCGCGGCTTGCCCGCGACATTCGAGCCGAGGTACCAGGAGTTGGTCTTGGCGATCAGCGTCGCGTTGGCGGTCTCGTCATGATGCGCCACCCACTGATCCTCGGTATCCCTGGTCGGCTCGATGACGTTGAGGTTCTTGCCGCGCAGATATTTGATGCAATCGGCGATCCACTCGACCTGCTGCTGCAGACAGGTCGTCATGTTGCAAAGTGCGGCCGAGGGCGCGAGCGGCACCGCCGTCGTGAACAGGTTCGGATAGCCATGGACCTGCAAGCCCATCGTGGTGCGGATGTCCCTGCCCCAATCGTCCTTCAGCGATCGCCCCTCGCGACCCCGGATGTCGATGCGCGTCAACGCCCCCGTTCCGGCGTCGAAGCCGGTGGCCAGGATGATGACGTCGAATTCGTGCACCGTGCCGTCGGCGGTCTGGATGCCTTCGGATGTGATGCGGGTGATCGGATTGTTCTTGACGCCGACGATCTCGACATTCGGCCGGTGGAAGGCCTCGAGGAAATTGCTCTCCAACGGCACCCGGTGCGTGCCGAAGCCGTAATCCGACGGAATCAGCTGTTCGCACAGCTTGGGATCCTTGATCCGCTCGCGCATCTTTTCGCGCACGAATTCGGTGATCTCGGCGTTGATGGCTTCGTCGAAGAACAATTCGGCGAACGACGAAACCCACAATTTGAGCGATCCGTCATTCCAGCAATCCTCGATCACCTGGCGTCGCTGCTGCGGCGTCAGGTCGGCCCAGACGTGCTCGAAGTCGAACTCGAATCCGGTGAACGTCTTCGGCAGCCGTTCGGTGAGGAACTTGAACTTCGACTTGTAGGCCGCGGCATCCGCCGCATCCCATTTCGGGTTCTTCATCGGGATGATGTATTGCGGGGTGCGGATGAACACCTTGAGATGACCGACCTCGCCGGCGATCGACTGGATCACCTGGATTCCGGTCGCGCCGTTGCCGACCACGCCGACGCGCTTTCCCGCGAGCTCGATCGGTCCCTTCGGCCAGCGCGCGGTGTGGAACAGCTCGCCCTTGAAGGTCTCCTGTCCCGGGAAAGAGACGTGCGGCGCCGAGAGCATGCCACAGCAGGTGACCAGGAACTGGGCGTCGATCACCTCGCCCTTGTCCGTCGTCACCAGCCAGCGCTGCGTCGCCTCGTTGAAGTGCGCGCTCTTGACCGTGGTACCGAACTGGATGTCCTTCCTGAGATCGAGGCGGTCGGCGACGTAGTTCAGCCAGCGCTCGATTTCGGGCTGGCCCGGGAACCGCTCGCTCCAGCTCCAGCCTTTGTAGAGTTCCTCGGAGAACAAATACTGATAGGTGTGGCCTTCGGAATCGAAGCGCGCGCCGGGATAGCGGTTCCAGTACCAGGTGCCGCCGACGCTTGACCCGGCATCGATCGCCTTCACGCTCAGTCCCTGTTCGCGCAGGCGGAACAGTTGGTAGAGACCGGCGACGCCGGCCCCGACGACCACAGCGTCGAGCTTGGTCGTTGCACGCGCACCATTGCTTCCATTCGACCTTGTGACGGTCTCGGTCATCGTTTCCTCCCGTTGTCTTGCTTCGCACGCGCTCATGCCCGCCGTGTCGCCGGGTGATGGTGCGTTGCGTCAATTGGGTCTCTGCCGCTGGCGCTGTCGCCGAGACGCAGAGCAGGCTACGGGTCATGCGACCGAGCGGCTTGGATGAAACCGACAATCTCTGGAACGCCACCGTTCAATCGAGCCATCGGCCGTTGGTCGCCTTGGCAAACCGCGAAAGCGGCCTATCCTGCGCTCAGACGTCCAGCCAAGAAGAAGCGGTCAACCGCGCCACGGATTCCACGGAGGAGGCTCGCGCGATGGGCCAATTGATCACGGTCGAGGAGCTGCCGCGCTATGCGCCCGGTGAGCTGAAGCTGGACAGCGCCTCAGTCGGGAGGAGCGACTTCCGGCTGCGGATCTTCCGCTATGAGCCATCGGATATCTGGGTTCCGCCGTCGGAAAACTTCCTGCTCGTGCTCTATCGCGACGGCGTGACGTCGATGAACCGTCGCGTCACCGGTGCGTGGAAGCAGGATCACGTCGGTCGCGGCGTCACGTCGCTGCTGACCCGCGCCGAGCCATCAAGCTGGCACTGGAAGAACGACATCGAGGTCACCCATTTCTATATCGCTCCAGCGCTCATGATGAAGACCGCGAGCGATGCCTTCGACCGCGACGCCGAAGCGATCGAGCTTCACGATCTGCTCAAGGCCGAAGATCCGATGCTGACCTGGATCAACGACCAGATGGTTCAGGAGGTTGCCGCGGGCGGTCCGGGCGGACGCCTCTGCTACGACGCGCTGGCGCTTCAGGCCAGCGTGCACATCCTGCGGAAATATGCTGCGATCGAATTCAAGATGCCGTGCGCGCAAGGACGCTTTCGCCCGGCGCACGCCCGGTTGATCGAGGACTATATCGAGCAGAACATCTTCCGGAATATCACGCTGGAGGAGCTGGCGAACATCTGCAATTGCACGCCGATCCAGTTCGCCCGCAAATTCCGCGTGCATTACGGCACGCGGCCGCATGCCTATGTCCTGCGGCGCAAGGTGGAGCACGCGTGCCAGCATCTGCGCAAGGACCGCGTGGCGCTGAAGGAGATCGCGCTGCTGAGCGGCTTTGCCGATCAGAGCCACCTCAATCGTGTGTTCCGGCAGCACATGAACGTCACGCCGGCGGAATACCGCCGGCAAGTCTGCGAACATTCCGCGCAGGCGTGAGACGGCTCGCGGCCGGCTCACACCGGCGGCGGGTTCAGCCGCGCAAAGCCGTCCTGGACTCGGTAGGGGTAATATGGATAGGCCGGCATCACCGCGCTCGCGCGGTCGAGGCGCGCGATCTGGTCCGCCGTCAGCGACCAGCCGACTGCGCCGAGATTGTCGCGAAGCTGCGCTTCATCGCGTGCGCCGATGATGACTGACGACACGCTGGGACGCGTCAGCAGCTACGCAATCGCAACCTGCGGCACGCTGCGGCCGGTCTCGGCAGCCACGGCGTCCAGCGCGTCGACGATCGCGTAGAGCTTGTCGTCATGGACCGCCGGCCCGAACCGCGCGGTCTCGTGCAAACGGCTGGTTTTCGGCAATGGTTGCCCGCGCCTGATCTTGCCGGTAAGCCGGCCCCAGCCGAGCGGACTCCAGACCAGCGCGCCGACGCCCCGGTCGAGCGCGAGCGGCATCAGCTCGGATTCATAGTCGCGGCCGACCAGCGAGTAGTAGACCTGGTGGGCCACGTAACGCGGCCAGCCGTGGCGCTCGGCAAGGCCAAGCGATTTCATCAGGTGCCAGCCTGAGAAATTCGAGGCGCCGACATAACGCAGCTTGCCGGCGCGCACCAGCGCATCGAGGGTCGACAGCACCTCGTCGATCGGCGTGAAGGCGTCGAAGGCATGAAGCTGCAGGAGGTCGATATAGTCGGTGTTGAGCCGGCGCAGCGCCGCATCGACCGAAGCGACTAGGCGATAGCGCGACGTGCCGGCATCGAGCGGACCGTCGCCCATCGGCAGGCCGGTCTTGGTCGAGATCAAGACCCTGTCGCGGCGGCCCTTGATCGCGGCGCCAAGGATCTCCTCCGACGCACCATTCGAATAAACATCAGCGGTGTCGAACAAGTTGACGCCGGCTTCGAGACAGATGTCGATCAGCCGTCGAGCCTCGCTGGCGTCGCTGCGGCCCCAGGCCGAGAACAAAGGTCCCTGGCCGCCGAAGGTGCCGGTGCCGAAGCTGAGTACGGGGACCTTGAGGCCGGACGCCCCTAGATTGCGATATTCCATGGTCATACTCCCTTGATCCGGTTCATTCGGCCGGGCACTGCGTGGCGAGGACGACCGGCCGGTCGAGGCGCAGGCTCCACAGCGCAAGCAACAGCCCGACCGCGGTGATGACGGCAGCGACCAGCGGCAGCGCGCCGAGACCGAAGCCGCGATCGATGGTGACGCCGCCGGCCCAGGCGCCGAGCGCATTGCCGAGATTGAAGGCCGCGATGTTGAGGCTGGACGCCAGCGTCCGCCCTTCGACGCCGGCGGCTTCGAGCACACGAAGCTGCAGCGGCGCGACGGTCGCGAACGCCGCGATGCCGAGCACGAACAACAGCGCGACCGCCAAGGCCTTGATCGAGATCACCGCCGCCAGCGCGACGAGGACGGCCGCGAGGCCACCGAGCGACACCAGCAGCGCGCGCGCGAGCCCCTTGTCGGCGAGCCGGCCACCCGCGACGTTGCCGATCGCTAGCCCAGCGCCGAACACCAGCAGGATCGGCGACACCGCGGCGTCGGAGAAGCCGGTGAGCCGGGTCAGGATCGGCTGCACATAGGTGAAGACCGCGAACAGCCCGCCGAAGCCGAACACCGTCATGGCAAGCCCGAGCAGGACCTGCGGGCGGCCGAGCACGGCGAGTTCCTCGCGCAGCGGCGCAGGCTTGTCGTTGGCGCCGACATGACCGGGGACCAGCACGGCCAGCACGACGAACGCGATCACGCCGATCACCGCCACGGCCCAGAACGCCGCGCGCCAGCCGAGCATCAGGCCGAACCAGGCGCCGAAGGGTACGCCGAGCAAGGTCGCGACCGTCAGCCCGATGAACATCGTGGCGATCGCCGACGCCCGCTTATCCTCGGGCACGAGACTGGTCGCGACCACCGAGCCGACGCCGAAGAAGGTGCCGTGCGCCAACGAGGTCAAAATGCGCGCAGCCATCAGCAGCTCGTAATTCGGCGCCAGCGCGCAGGCCGCATTGCCGAGCGTGAAGATCGCCATCAGCGCCAGCAGCACCGCCTTGCGCGGCATCCGCCGCGTCGCCAGCGTCAGGATCGGCGCGCCGACGAACACGCCGAGCGCGTAGCCGGAAATCAACAAGCCCGCCGCGGATACGGATACCTGCATGTCGGCGGCGACCTGCAGCAACAGCCCCATGATGAGGAATTCGGTGGTGCCGATGCCAAAGGCACCGGCGGTCAAGGCAAGGACTGCGAGAGGCATGTGTCGCTCCGGAGGGTAAGGATTCCGCAATGCGACATAGCGGTCCGGACCGAGAAGGATTAGAATGGCCGCAATCCAATCATTTGTGACGTGAATTCAAGATGTCCCGCACCGACACCAACCGCTCCGGCGAGATGGACGTGTTCGTCCGCGTCGTCGATCTCGGCGGCTTCACGGCGGCCGCAAACAGTCTGCGCCAGACGCCATCCGGCGTCAGCAAGCTGGTCTCCCGGCTCGAGACCCGGCTCGGCACGCGGCTGGTCAACCGCACCACACGCAAGCTGCAACTGACCGAGGAAGGCCAGGCCTTCTATCAGCGCGCCCAGCGCATCCTCGCCGACATCGACGAGGCCGAACGCGAGGCCGCTTCGTGCGTGCCGCGCGGCCATCTCACCGTGAACAGCAACATCCCGTTCGGCATGCTGCATGTGATGCCGCTGCTGCCGCGCTTCATGCGCGAGCATCCCGACATCACGCTCGACATCGTGCTGACCGACACGCTGGTCGATCTGATGCAGGCGCGCGCCGACGTCGCGATCCGCGTCGGCCCGCTCGGCGCCTCGCGGCTGATCGCGCGCAAGCTCGGCACCAGCCGCATGGTGGTGGTCGCCGCACCGTCCTATCTCGCGCGCTTCGGCACCCCGAAGACCCCGGCGGATCTTGCTACCCATCGCGGCATCGGCTGGACCTTTCCGCGCAGCATCCGCGGCTGGCCGTTCCGCCGCGCTGAAAAGATCGAGGAGGCGCTGCCGCCGCCGGTCGCCCGCGTCAGCGACGGCGAAGCCGCGCGCCAGCTCACGCTCGGCGGCATCGGCCTCGGACGGCTGGCGCTGTTTCACATCGGCGAGGATATCGAGGCCGGCCGCCTGGTGCCGGTGCTACAAAATCTCAATCCCGGCGATCGCGAGGACATCCACGCGGTCTATGTCGGCCATGCCGGCCCGCTGCCGGCGCGGGTTCGCGCCTTCATCGACTTTCTCGCGCAACACATCCGCATCGGCGATCCGGCACTGCGGCGTGGCGGAGACGGGAAATGGAAAGTCGTAAGTGACAAGTGAGCATTTGATGACGAACCAAACCTCGGTTTTGCAGACTGTCACCGAGTCGATCCGCATTGCCGGGGAGCCAACGCATGTCTGGGACGCGATCATCGACCCCAAAGCGGGCGAGACATGGCGCAACGCGCATTTCAACACCGATTGGCAGATCGGCGCACCGATCGAGATCGAGGCGGAGATCGGCGCGAAGCGCTATCGTGACAAGGGCCGCGTCATCCATGTCGAACCGCCGTCACGGCTCGCATATTCCTATTGGTCGCAGGTCTCCGGCATGCCGGATGTTCCGCAATCCTATGCAACAATCACGATGACGCTCGCGGCCGAGGGCGGCGAGACGTTGCTGACCGTCACCCAGCAAGTGCCGCCATCGCCGATCCGCCGCGGACAGGGATGGGAAATCGGCACCGACTCCGGCGCCAAGCATGTCGCGTTCTACTGGCGCATGGCGCTGCCGCGCCTGAAGCAGGCAGTCGAGCAAGGACACGCCGCGCAATAGCGAGGTCTCGAAAAATGCTCTATGCCCGCTTCAGCAAGAAGAGCTGCGTGACATAAGGAAACACCACCTCGTCGGCATCACCGAGGCCGGCCTCACGCAGGATGGCGTCGGTCCTGTCGCGAATACCCGCCTTTTCCGCATCGGGAAGATTGGCGACATAGCTCGTCGACACGACGCGCTCATAGACGCCCTGGCGCGCCATCCGGTGCGGATGGTCCTGCACGATTTCCTTCTCGAGCAGGAAGCGAGGATCCTGCAAGATCCAGCGCCAGTGCCCTGAGCGTTGCCGGGGTGTGTCTCCCGCATATTTCTCAATCATGACCGACAACGCGTCGACCCACGGCGCGCGGTCATCCCTGTTGTTCCAGACCAACGCCAGCGTACCGCCGGGACGCAGGAGGCGCGTGATCTCGGCGACCGACGGCTCGTTGTCGAACCAGTGGAACGCCTGCGCGCAGGTCACGAGATCGACGCTGCCGGTTTCGAGGGCGATCGCATCGGCGCGGGTGTTGATGACCTCGATCCCTGCTTCGTTCGCGAGTTTCGCCGACATCTCGGCGACCGGCTCGATCGCGACCAACCGCGCCGTCCCGGACAAATGCGGACGCAGCAGGCGGGTGAACTTGCCGGTTCCGGCTCCGAGATCGACGACACAGCGCGCAGCCTGCAGCGGCAGCGCGGCGACGATCTCCGCCGGATAGCTGGGCCGGCCCGCCTCATAGGCAGCGACCGCGACGCGATAATTCCTGGCCGTCGGGTTCAACGTCATTCGTGCTTCTCCTGCGAGCCGGGCATCTGCGATGAAACGTGCGGAACGGTATAAAGCAGCGCTGGCGCAGAACTGGAAGAGCACGTCGAGTCAAGATTCGCTGAGCACCCGTCACCTCTGCGTCAGTGCCACGCACCTGGCGTTGCTCCTTGTTGAACAAAGTGCACGCGGTTTGAATGATCTTGCTGCGCCAGGAATCGATGGCGCAACTTTGCACGCTTGTGTTGCATCATCGCCGCAGTTCCCGGTTGCAAGTTACTGTTGATTGAACCACAGTTCTTGAAAGCGGACGCGGTCTGTTGCGCTTGCGCAGGACAAGCCCGGTGCCTCTTCCGCACTGGTGCAGCCATGCCGCGATCCAGGGCCGTCTTTGTCACGGGTGTCGTCTACGCCTTGATTGGTCTGGTCCTCGCGGGCGGCGGCATCTGGCTCGCCGCACTGGGTGGCTCAATCTCCTACATTGTGATCGGCGTCGGCATTCTCGCGACCGCTGCGCTCTTGCTGGCGCAGCGCCGTTCCGCGCTCTGGCTGTTTGCGATCGTACTGGTCGGCACGCTGGCCTGGGCCGTCTACGAGGTGAAATTCGACTGGTGGCCGCTTGCGGCGCGCGGCGACATCATCTTCCCGATGGCGCTCTGGCTGCTGACACCGGTGATGGTTCGCGGGCTGCTGCGAAATGAGCCCGTGTCCTACGCGCGCGCCACCGCGCCGCTCTGGGTCGGCGCCGTGGCGGCTGCGGCTGTTCTCGTGGTCGGGTTGCTGTCCAGCTATCACGACATCAACGGCACGATCGCCGAAGCCGGGCCTGCTGTGCAACAGAGCGAAGCCGATCCGCAACCGGATGGCGATTGGCGCGCCTATGGACGCACGCAATTCGGACAGCGCTATTCGCCTCTGAAGCAGATCACATCAGACAATGTCGGCAAGCTCAAGGTCGCCTGGACCTTCCGCACCGGCGACGTGAAGACACCGGAGGATTCCGGCGAGACCACCTTCGAGGTCACCCCGATCAAGGTTCGCGACACGCTCTATCTCTGCTCGCAGCACCAGGTGCTGTTCGCGCTCGACGCCACGACCGGCACCGAGCGCTGGCGATACGACCCCAAGCTCGTGCACAACAAGACGTTTCAGCACATGACCTGCCGCGGGGTCTCCTATCACGAGACCGCGGCAGGTGCCGTCGACAGCAGCAACAATCCGGCCCCGGCTGAATGCCCACGTCGGATCTTCCTGCCGGTCAATGACGGCCGCATGATCGCGCTCGATGCCGACAGCGGCAAGCTCTGCGACGGCTTTGCCGATCACGGCGTCCTCGACCTGCAGCAAGGGATGGGGATCAAGACCGCAGGCTTCTTCGAGCCGACCTCGCCGCCGGTCGTCAGCGACAGGATCCTGGTCGTCGCTGCCGCGGTGATCGACAATTACGCCGTCGAAGTGCCGTCGGGCGTGATCCGCGGCTTCGATGTCTACACCGGCAAACTGGTCTGGGCCTGGGACTCCGCCGCGGCCGACGAGAACGCGCTGCCGTCGCCGACGCGGCATTACACCAACGGCTCACCGAATTCCTGGATCACGGCCTCGTTCGATCCGAAATTGAATCTGGTCTACATTCCGACCGGCAACAACGGACCCGACATCTGGGGCGGCAATCGCGATGCGCTGGTCGAGCGCTATTCCAGCTCCATCGTCGCGCTTGATGTAGACACCGGCAAGCGCGTCTGGTCGTACCAGACCGTGCATCACGATCTCTGGGACATGGACATTCCGTCGCAACCGAGCCTGGTCGACGTGACGACGGCCAAGGGCATCGTTCCCGCGATCATCCAGCCGACCAAGGTGGGCAACATCTTCGTGCTCGATCGCAGGACCGGCGAATTGATCGTGCCGGCGCCGGAACGTGCGGTGCCGCAGGGCCCTGCGCCCGGCGACCGCTCCGCACCGACCCAGCCGTTTTCCGAACTGACGTTCCGGCCGGAGGCAAAGCTGACCGGCGCCGACATGTGGGGCGGCACAATCTTCGACCAGCTGCTGTGCCGGATCATGTTCCACCGACTGCGCTACGAGGGCACGTTCACGCCGCCGTCGTTGCAGGGCACGCTGGTCTTCCCAGGCAATCTCGGCATGTTCGAATGGGGCGGCATCGCGGTCGATCCTGTGCGGCAGATCGCGATCGCCAATCCGATGTCGTTGCCGTTCGCGTCACGGCTGATTCCGCGCGGTCCGCAAAATCCTCCGGCGCCCACCGCCGAGAAGCCGGTCGGCAGCGAGGTCGGGACACAGCCGATGTACGGCACGCCGTTCGGGGTGGATATTTCGAGCTTCCTCTCGCCGCTGTCCGTGCCGTGCTACCGGCCGCCATGGGGCTCGATGGCCGCCATCGATCTCAGGACGATGAAGATCGTCTGGCAGCATCCGAACGGCACAATCCGGGACACCACGCCGCTGCCGCTTCCGTTCAAGATGGGCGTGCCGATGCTCGGCGGGCCGATCACAACCGCCGGCGGCGTCGCGTTCTACACCGGCACCTATGAGTACACGATCCGCGCCTATGACGTGCGCGACGGCAAGGTGCTGTGGGAAGATCGCCTGCCCGCCGGCGCGCAATCGACGCCGATGAGCTACGAGGCCGGCGGCAAGCAGTACGTCGTCACCGCGGCCGGCGGCCACGGCTCGTTCGGCACCAAGCGCGGCGACTATGTGATCGCCTATGCGTTGAAGGATTGAACCCGGGAGCGTCGTCATGCTTGCGTCCGGCGACCGAGCGAAGCATCCGACAGCGTTCTGTCTCTGGCTGGGTCTCACGGCGCTAGCGGTTTGCGCAGGCGGTGAGCTCGCACATGCCGCCGATCTGACGGCTCAAGGCGCGACGACCAATCCGATGCCGGCACCGGTCCCCTGGCTGCTCGGCGATTCGGACGGCGCGCGCACCCGGCTGTTGAATGCGGGCATCGATTTCCAGTTCGGCTACACCAGCGAGCTTGCCGGCAATGCAACGGGTGGACAGCGGCAGCAGGTCGCCTACACCGATCAATGGACCTTCGGCACCACGTTCGATCTTGCAAAACTGGGTGTCGTGCCCGGCGGCACGGTCCAGGTCACATGGACCGACCGCAACGGCAGCAATCTGAGTGACGACGCGCGCCTCGGCACGCTGCAGCAGGTGCAGGAGCTGTTCGGACGCGGCCAGACGCTGCGGCTCACGCAGTTCTGGTACGGCCAGAAATTCATCGACGGCCTGGTCGACTGGAAGATCGGACGCATCACCTTCGGCGAAGACTTCGCATCGTTCGCATGCGACTTCCAGAACCTGACATTCTGCGGCGCGCAGCCCGGCAACCTCGTCGGCAATTACATCTACAACTGGCCGGTCAGCCAGTGGGCCACCAGGCTGAAGTTCAACCTGCAGGGCTTCGGCTATTTTCAGTTCGGCGTCTATGACGCCAACCCCAATTACCTGAAGGTGTCGCAGTCGGCGCTTCCGGTGTTCTATTCGGGATCCACCGGCCTACTCATCCCGGCCGAGATCGCCTGGCTTCCGAAATTCGGCAATCTGCAGGGCAGCTACAAGTTCGGCGGCTGGTACGATACGTCGAATGCCCCCGACGTGGTCACCGACATCAACGGCAACCCGGCCGTGCTCAGCGGGCAACCGCTGCTGCAGAGCCGCGGACGTTACGGGGCCTATGTCAGCTTCGTTCAGCAGGTTATCCGCCCATCGCAAGCGAGCTCCGCGGGCATGCTCAGCCTGTTCTTCAACGCGACCATGGCCGACCGCCGCACGGCCACCACCGATTATCAAATCGCAGGCGGCCTGACCTATACCGGGCCATTCCAGTTGCGACCCGAGGACGACATCGGATTTGCGGTCGGCACCACCCATGTCAACGGCCGCATCGCCTGGTCGGAAGAGCTGCAGAACCTTGCCGGCCTCGGTCCCGTGGCTATCCAGGGCAACGAATACGTCATGGAACTCTACTACACCTACCGGCCGCTCGCCGGCCTGCAGGTGCGGCCGAACGTCCAGTACGTGATCGACCCCGGCGGCACCAGCAGGAACGCCAACGCATTGGTGTTCGGCCTGAAGACGGTTGCGAATTTCTGACACGTGCATGACGCCCGTGTCACTCCGCGGATCGTGAACTTTGTGACCTTCAGACGGGTTGGCAAACGTGGCCAAAGCCGCTAAAGGTCCGGCCCCTTTCACAGACACTCCGAGCATGACATGTCGAGCGCCCCGCGCGCCGTCTCGATTGGCGTCGATTTTGGCACCAGCAACACCGTGGTCGCGCTATCCGATGGCGACGGCCGCGTCGAAGCTGTTCGATTCGACCATGGCGGCCGCACGCATAGCGTCTATGTCTCCGCGCTGTGCTTCTGGGAGGACCGGCCGGGTGCCGGCCTGCATCCGCGCGCCGAGGGCGGCCCGTGGGCGATCGAGCAGTTCCTCGAGGGACGCACGATCCATCGCTTCATCCAGTCATTCAAGACCTTCGCGGCGAGCTCGGCGTTCAACACCACCCAGATCTTCCGGCAACGCTACAAGTTCGAGGATTTGCTCGCAGCGTTCCTGCGCACGCTGACGCGCCATGCCGGCGAAGGCTTCGACTTGGGCGCACCGACCATCATGGTCGGCCGCCCGGTAAAGTTTGCCGGCGGCAATCCCAATGACGAGCTCGCCATGCAGCGCTACCGGGCCGCGTTCGAGCGGCTCGGCGCCGGGCACGCGCGCTATGTCTACGAGCCGGTCGGCGCGGCATTCTCCTTCGCGCGCAGCCTCGATCACGACGCGACCGTGCTGGTCGCCGATTTCGGCGGCGGCACCAGCGACTTTTCCGTGATGCGCTTCTCGCGCAAGGGCGGCGTGCTGCGTGCCGAGCCGCTCGGGCATTCCGGCATCGGCATCGCCGGCGACACTTTCGACTACCGCATCGTCGACCACATCGTCTCGCCGCGGCTCGGCAAGGGCACCAACTACCGTTCGTTCGACAAGGTGCTGCCGATCCCCAATCACTATTATTCGAGCCTCGCGCGCTGGCATCAGCTCGCGATGATGCGAGGCAATGGCGATCTGCGCGAATTGCAGCAGCTCGCGCGCACCGCGATCGATCCGGCGCCGCTGCACGACTTCATCACCATCGTCGACCACGATCTCGGCTTCGCGCTGTACCGCGCCGTATCCGACACCAAGGTCGCGCTGTCGAGCCGCGACCGGGTCGAGTTCCGCTTTGCCCGGCAAGGCATCGATATCGGCGCGACCGTGACCCGCGACGATTTCGAATCCTGGATCGCCGACGACATCGAGCGGCTCGGTGCGACGGTGGACGAGGCGCTGGCGAAATCCGGCATCACCGCGCGCGACGTGGAGAAGGTGTTTTTGACCGGCGGCACCTCGTTCGTGCCGGCCGTGCAGCGCCTGTTCGCCGAGCGTTTCGGCGAAGCGCGGCTGACCTCGGCGGATCAATTCGAATCGATCGCCTATGGTCTCGCCTTGATCGGCCACACGCCGGATCCCGACCGCTGGACCTTCGCCGAAGCCGCGTGACGGTTCGCGGCGCGCCTTGATCCCGGCCCAATACGCACCTACATCAGTTCAACATCAATTCGAGAGGATGCCGAGAGCCATGGATTTCATCCGGACCGCAACGCCCATCAGCCTTGCCCACCGGGGTATCCATTGCCATGCCAGCATCGATCACGCTCTCCCATCTGACCCTGTCCGCGCCTGACGGCCGGGTTCTCCTTTCCAATATCGATCTCAGTTTCGGACCCGAACGGACCGGCCTTGTCGGCAGGAATGGCGTCGGCAAGACGACGCTGCTCGGCCTGATTGCAGGCGCGCACGCGCCGCAATCCGGTACGGTCTCGGTTCAGGGGCGCGTCGCGATGCTGCATCAGACGGTTCAGCTGAAGCCCGACGAATGCGTCGTCGATCTGTTCGGCGCGCGCGGCGCGCTCGCCGCATTGCGCCGCGCCGAACGGGGCCTTGCGAGCACTGAAGAGCTTGCGGACATCGACTGGACGCTCGACGCGCGCATCGCGTCGGCACTCGAGCGCGTCGGACTGAACGACGTGCTCGAAGCCCCGCTGGCGACGCTGTCCGGCGGACAGGCCACCAGGGCGCGCCTTGCCGCATTGAGCTTTGCGCAACCCGACTTTCTGCTGCTGGATGAACCCACCAACAATCTCGATCGCGCGGGACGTCAGGCGGTGATCGACCTGCTCGCGGACTGGCGGCACGGCGCCATCATCGTCAGCCATGACCGCGAGCTGCTGGAGGCCATGGATGCGATCGTCGAACTGACCTCGCTGGAAGCCCGACGCTATGGCGGCAATTGGAGCCAGTACCGTGCGCGCAAGGCTATCGAGCTGTCGGCAGCACGACACGATCTGGCCGACGCCGAGAAGCGCGTCGCCGAGATCGACCGCAAGGCACGGGAGACCTCCGAACGGCAGGCCCGCAAGGACGGCGCCGGCGCGAGGAAGCGCGCCAAGGGCGATCTGCCACGGATCGCCGCCGGGCTGCGCAAGGATCGCAGCGAGGACACCGGCGGCGAGAACGCCCGCCTCGCCGAGCGGCGGCGGACGCAAGCGCTCGAATTGGCCACCGCGGCGCGCCAGCGCATCGAGGTGCTGCAACCGTTCTCGGTGCAACTGCCGTCGACCAATCTGCCGGCGAGCCGGATGGTGCTGCGGATCGAAGCCGCCGATGCCGGCTACACCGCGGAGACGCCGATCCTGCGCGATCTTACCTTCTCCATGTCAGGACCGGAGCGTGTCGCGATCACAGGTCCCAACGGCGCCGGCAAGACCACGCTGCTCAAGCTCGTCAGCGGCGATCTGATCGCGGCGCGCGGCAGCGTCGAGGTGATGACCCGCTTTGCGATGTTCGATCAGGCGGTCAGCCTGCTCGATGCGACTGCTTCGATCCTGGACAATTTCCGGCGCATCAATCCGGATGCGAGCGAGAACGCCTGTCGCGCCGCGCTGGCGCGTTTCATGTTTCGCGCCGATGCGGCCTTGCAGAGCGTCGCGAGCCTGAGCGGCGGCCAGTTGCTCCGCGCCGGCCTCGCCTGCGTTCTCGGCGGCGTGAGCCCGCCGCCACTTCTGATCCTCGACGAGCCGACCAACCATCTCGACATCGAATCGATGGAAGCGGTCGAGGCTGGACTGCGCGCCTATGACGGCGCGCTGCTGGTGGTGAGCCACGATGAGACCTTTCTCGAAGCCATCGCCATCACCCGCAGGTTGGATCTCGCTGAGTGGAGGTCAAGGCTAGTCAGAAAGTGAACAGCCGAGCACGCGTCGCCTTGGGGTAGGTCGTAAGGCGCGGTGCTCGGCTGTCAGGCCGCGCGGCGGTGCGGCCATTCCGCCAACCTCGCTCGTCCCCACGAGCGAGGCCGTCGGAGCTGAATCTCGTCGGTTGCTAAATCCGTGCCGTCGAATGGAGTGCGTTTCTCCAAAGGGCAAATGCGACGAAGCCTGCCAGCAACAAAAAGCCGCCACCGGCCGCGATCAAAAAGTGCGCGAACGTCATCTTGGAAATCCCAAATTGAGAAGCATCCTGCGGCGCGACACGCACCGCAGCCTGGCAATCAATGCACTTCACAAATTGATTTGCCCCGCCGGCCGCCGCCGGACAGCCCGAAAGGTGGCTGGCACTGTGCTCTGCCCACCCTTCGATTCCAGAGAGGTCGTCAAGCCACTCGGCTGTTGCCTCTCATCGTGCGGTTCGTCACACCGCTCAAGTGTCACGAGGATAATCGATAAAACTTTATCGACAATCGAAACAGAAAATTAAGGTTACCGACGCGGGGTCGGACGCGGCTCCGTCAAAATATCGAAAACAACCCCATGCAAAGTAGCCGGCAGCGCTCCGGCCTGAGCGGCGGTCAATCGGAACAACGTCCTGCGGACGAAGGTGCGGGCGGCATGGCCGGGAACCCACGGTCCGAGCTACTAGACCAGGTGCACATTCATAAATTTCGCCATATCTGCGGCGATGCCGGATCGCGACTTCTCCGCGCGCTCCCGTCCATCTCGAAAGAAGTTGGCTGGTACCCCCTCGCCAGAGGCAGCGGGTGCTATTCAAGCCCGCCAGAAGGGTTTCGCGACTTCCAGAGCGATGTCGCTCCAGGAAAGCCCGACATCATGCAAGTCGCGGTCGGTCCATTGCGCCAACTCGCGGCGCCGCCGAACCCGGTCGCGCCAAGTGTGCAGGGTGTCGCTGACTTGCTTCACAAGATCCCAACCATGATGATTTGTCATCGACGCCCTGGTCTTCGGTCTCCGGGCACCACACGGGCTCGACCTGCACCTCCCCTTCATCGCCCCTGCTCTGCCCGGCCCTGCACGATCGCGATCGCACCGGCGAGCAACACAGCGGCCGATATCACGAGCGAGGCATGCGTGCCTGCCATGAACGGGTTGTTGCCTCCGACCAGCGAACCGAACAGGGCAACGCCAACCACGCTGCCGGTCTGCCGCGTCGCGTTCAATACACCGGCGGCGATGCCGGATCGCGATTTCTCGACACTGCCGAGCAGCGTCGAGGTCAAGGACGGCACGAGCAGCCCGAGCCCCCCGCCGAGGATGATGAGCTGAGCGCCGATCGCCCAGTAGCTGGTGCCTGAGGCCATAGGCAGCAGCGCAACGCAGCCCGCGGCGGTGATCACACAAGCCAGCGCAATGGTTTGCGGCGCGCCAAGGCGCTCGCTGACCGACGCCGCAATCAGGTTGGCGGGCAGCACCATCGCCATCATGGGCACGAAGGCGAGGCCCGTCGCGAACGGCGACCAGCCATTGACGTTCTGGAAGTAGAGACTGAGCACGAAGATCAGGCCGTAGAAGGCGATGTTGAAGAGAAGCCCGACCAGAGCGGTCAGCGCGAACATGCGATGGCGGAACAGCGACAGCGGCAGCATTGGTTGCAGCGCGCGCGCCTCGCGCCACACGAACAGGAGTCCGATTACGGCCGTCCCGGCGAAGCCCGCGATGACGAGCGGATGGCTCCAGCCGAGCACGCCGCCCTCTATCAGGGCGCCAGCCAGCCCACCGAGTGCTGTGATCGCCGCGATCTGTCCCGGCAGATCAATCTCGCGCTGCGCGAGCCGCGGCGTCTCCTCGGCGTAACGCCAGGCGAGCCAGAGGCCGGCGGCGCCGATCGGCAAGTTGACAAGGAAGATCGCGCGCCAGCCGACCAGCGCGATCAGCGCGCCGCCAACGAGTGGCCCCGCAGTCAGTGCGACGCTCGCACCTGCGGCCCAGAAGCCGACCGCGCGGCCGCGCGCCTTCGGATCGGTATAGGCGTGATTGAGTAGCGTCAGCGAGTTCGGCACCAGGATTGCCGCCGCGAGGCCCTGCACGGAGCGAGCCACGATCAGGAACATCGCCGACGGAGCCAATGCGCAGGCGAGCGAAGCCAACGTGAAGATTGCGAAGCCCCCTATGAATATCCGTTTAGCGCCAACGCGATCACCGAGCGCACCAGCGGTCAGAATGAAGGCAGCGAATGCGATGGTATAGGCGGTCACCACCCATTGCAGCTCGGCCACGCTGCCGCCGAGCGAGGTGCTGATGCTGCTCAGCGCGGTATTGACGATGGTGATGTCCAGCTGCACGACGCCGAGGCCGAGGCTCGTGGCGGCAAGCGCCAGCGCCGCGGCGAGCGGCGAACGGGATGGCGTGATGTCGGAGCGGGCTTGTTCCGGCTGCCTTGTGTTGAGCGAAGTTGCTTGCATTGATCACACTCGGTTGTCTGTGAGAATTTTGATGGCTCAGACCAGCCCGTTTTTCGGCTATCATTCGATGCCAATCGAATACTTGGAGCCGCGAGACGATCTTTCGTCCCGTCGCGGCGATGCCTTTCGCTTGGGCTTGGCGGTGTCCAGACAACCTATGTCCCGCGATTGCATCGGTCTTGCAGAAACACTACGGTCTTGGCCGAAGTATCCGTGCTTGGCACTGCGTCCTCGTGGGCGTAAAACAAGACATGGACACGGGACCCAAAATCGCCCAAGTCGCGGCACTCATCGGCGATCCGGCGCGCGCCAACATGCTCAGCGCACTGATGGATGGTCGAACATTGACTGCCTCCGAGCTCGCCTATGTGTCTGGCGTGGCGCCGCAGACAGCGAGTGGCCATCTTGCGAAACTCAGCGACGCTGGATTGCTTGCGCTCGCAAAGCGGGGCCGCCGACGATATTTTCGCCTAGCCTCTCCGCATATTGCGCGCGTGCTGGAAGGTCTAATGGTCGTGGCCCAGGAAGGGCCCGCCCGGCGCGATCTCTGGCGCGGCGGAGAGACGCTCCGACACGCGCGCACGTGCTATGACCACATGGCCGGCCGCGTCGCCGTCGCGATCGCCGACCGGCTTGTCCAACAGTCGTTTATTCTGCTCGACGAGGATGGCGGACAACTGACCGATGCCGGTCGGTCATTCTTCGATGAGTTCGGCGTTGATCTTCACCTCGCCTCCAGGCGCCGGGTGTTCTGTCGCCCCTGTCTCGACTGGAGCGAGCGCCGGCCGCATCTGGCCGGGGCGCTCGGCGCTGCCATCCTTCATCACGCTCTCGAGCACGATTGGGTTGAGCATGTCCGGGATAGCCGCGCGCTCGTCGTGACGCCTGCTGGTGTTAGAGGACTTGCCACAACGTTCGGAATCGAGGGCGCCCCCTCGAGGGACGGCCGCGAAGGGCAGTTTGCATCACTCTCCAGAGGCCGGGTAGCGGCCTTCTCGGGTTGAGTCAGCTCCAACGCGTCCAATACCCGCAGCAAGTTCAGCTCGACGGCTCGCCGCCAACTACCTCGCCTTCGTCCAGCTCGCATCTATTCGGCTACGGCTGGCCGCGCGTTATGAGTCCGCGTCCTAATCGTGCCTCCCGTTAGCGCGCCCGGTAGCGGTAGACGAGATCGTCCGCGTCTTCTCGCGGCGCCGCCGGATCGAGCTCGCCGTTCAATCGCTTCGCCACCGCGGCGGACATCGCATTGTCAGGCGCCATGTAGCTGACCAGCGAAGACAGCTTCAGCGTCGCAAAGGCCCAGTCGCGCAGGGCGAGCGCCGCTTCGGTGGCGTAGCCGTGTCCCTCGTGTCCGTCGTAGAGCAACCAACCGAGCTCCTTCTCCGGAAACAGCGGCCCATGGTTGATGCCGACCTGGCCGACGCACTGCCTCGAGGCGGTGAGCCCGATCATCAGCGCGCCATGGCCGAACAAGCGCCAGCACGCCAGGTCGTGGCAAAACATCCCCCACGCCGCACGCACATCGAACGGACCGCCCATACCGGCGGAGCGCGGCGAAGCCAGGAACGCGAGGTAAGCGGGGAAGTCCTCGACCACCTGCGGTCGAAGCGTCAGGCGAGCGCTCGAGATCGTTGGAATGTCGGGGGACATTGGCCCTACGCTTCTCCGAAGCTTCGGGAGACACCCTTCGCCCTGGTCTCAAAGGGTGGCGGAGAGGGAGGGACTCTCCCCCGCCGGTGCGAAAACCCCCGGTAAATACAAGTTTATCTGTGTTTTTGGGCGTTCCTTGAGCCGTCGGTTCTACACCGAGGGTCTACACCAATGGGAACGACCAGAATGCCGACCCCCTTCCGGCCCACCAAGGCCAGCGGCAACGAGCAGAACGTCTACTGGATCCGGAAGAAGGTGCCGAAACGGTACCGTGCTCTGGTCGGCAAGACCGAGGTCTGGCGGTCCCTGAGGACCACCGACCGACGGACCGCCAATGCCAGGATCGCGGTCGCCTCCGTCGACCTTGAGCGCGAATGGGAACTGCTGGCGTTGGAGGCCAAGCGGGGACCGAAGGCTCCCAAGGCCGGCTTGGCGCATCAGGACCTGTTCGCGATACAGCGCGAGACCCACGTCCGGATCCGCGACGCCCACGTCGCCGAGCCCGGGACTGGATTCGGCGCCCTTAGATGGCTCGCCCTCGCGGAGGACCAGGACGATCCGGGGGCCGACGAGGCGCTCGACCACTGGGCGCGCGAGGTCCTTACCCGCGAACTCGGAGAGCTCCCCGCGGACGCGCAGGTCGAAAAGTTGAAGCCTCTGCTCGCAGAAGCGAGGAAGGGCGCCTACGGCGACGTCTTCCGGGCCTCGAAGGGGGACTACAAGGAGAACGAAAAACTGGGCGAACTGCCCAAGACGAGGACGAAGCCCAAGGTCGACATCATGGAGGCCTTCGAGCTCTACTGCAGCCAGCCTCGGATCAAAGGCGGCCTCGAGGGGCCGACCGCCAAGCGCTGGCGGCCCGTCATCGAACGCTTCATCGAATGGATCAAGCATCGGGACCTCGCGCGGGTGACGCCGCAGGACGCGGTCCGCTGGCGCGACTACATGATCTCGCAGGGCATCGCTCCCAAGGCCGTGCGCGACGTCTGGCTGGCGGCGCCGCGGTCGGTGGCCACCCACATGCTCAACGCGCTGCGGCTCGAGATCAATCCCTTCGCCGGGATCAAGCTCGAGGGCGTCAAGGCCTGGAAGGAGGACGACGAGCAAGGCTTCGATCCGGAGCAGGCGCTGATGATCCTGTCTGCGACCGTCTCGACGCCGTCGCACCTGATCTCCGCCGAAATGAGAGCGGCCAGGCGTTGGGTACCCTGGATCTGCGCCTATACCGGCGCCCGCGTCAACGAGATCACTTCGCTGCTGCCGTCGGATGTTCAGCCCATTCTCGGCCATCAGTGCTTCGTGCTGAGACCCGAGGTCACGAAGGGTAAGCGGCTACGACGCGTGCCAGTCCACAAGCACTTGCTCGACCAGAAGTTCTTGGATTATGTCGAACAGCGCAGAAAGCTCGGCAAACCGTTGTTCTACGATCCGGTCCGCGCCCGCGGCGGAAAGGGAGCCAACCCCCAGTGGCACAAGGTCGCCGACCGTCTGGGAGAGTGGGTGCGCGATACGCTCAAGATCAACGACGTGCAGCCCAACCACGGCTGGCGCCATCTCTGGCGCGAGATCGTGCGCGGCACGAAGATGAAGCCGGAGTTGTGCGACTACATGTGCGGCCACGAAAGCAAGAGCGGGACCGGCGCGCGCTACGGCAAACGCAAGGTGCCGGTGCTCGCGAAGGAGATGGCCCTTTTCCCGAGATTCAAGGTTCCTGCCTTGAACCGGCCGCCCGCGCCTCTCAAGCGCACGCGGCGCTCGCCGCAGCAGGTTGCCGCGGACAAGGCAGAGAGGGCGGCTCGCCGCGCGGCCGCTTGACGGCCACGTGGAGAAGTCGCGCTCGGCGAGACGAGCGTCGGCGCACACCTTGCGGAGAGAACTGAACGCGGTCCAGAATGACTCGCTCGGAGCGCCACGCAAAATTGGACGTCGCATCTGGGCTCACAAACGGGAAGACTGAAATGGGACTAATTGCTCAAATCTACGATAGCCCGCTCGGCAACTGTTCGAACGATGGCCTGAGCGCGAAGCACAAGAAAGTTTGTGTCACCAATGTCGACGGCCCGTTCGAACCGACGCTGGACGCGCCGGCCGTTACTTTGGTCAAGGGCCGCGCCGGAAACTTGTTGTGCCAGCCGGT
Organism: Bradyrhizobium sp. ma5; assembly: GCF_042258955.1. Lineage (NCBI taxonomy): Bacteria > Pseudomonadati > Pseudomonadota > Alphaproteobacteria > Hyphomicrobiales > Nitrobacteraceae > Bradyrhizobium > Bradyrhizobium sp. ma5. The sequence continues at coordinate 285,528 of NZ_CP170156.1, read as the reverse complement.
CGATCTAGAGAACAGGTGGGCAATGTTCGGCGGCGCATTCGTCTATAGTTCGGACAGCCGGTTCGGCGACGCAGTCCGCAAATTGTCCGGGTACGATCATGGCTTTCCGATCGCCCTACATGATCGGGTCGAATGATCGCTTCGATGGCGGTGCGAAGTATCGCCTGGAACGAGGCAGCACGGCGACGGCCCGAGTTCAGGGGTCCGAACGCAAGAAAATCAGCGAAAGCGGCCCGCCACGCTTGACAGCGTATATCTGCACTGGAATCAATTATAGGTAGTTTTTTTTGCGGAGGCATGCATGCCCGCGAGAACGCCATTTTTCATTCCTTTCATTCTTTTAGTCCTGACGAGCGCTGCGGCCGCACAGGGACTTCAAGTCATAGGAAACGGGCCGCAAGGTCCGATATGCGCGGGCCCGTTAGGGCCCGGCCCATGTGCGCAGGTCCAACAATGGATCATGACACATCCGATGCCTCCACCGGCCATCGTGCCTCTTGGCGGGCCGGCGATAGCACCACTCCCTCCGCCGCCACCGCCTGTTGCGTCTTTCCGGCCGATTCCGGGCGGTCCAACTGGCCCCGGCATCACGCCGCCTCGGCCAGGCGCGTCCTCGGAAGAAATCGCCCTCGCCTGCGCCCACGCTCGAGGCGCCGATGTAGCCGGTTTCGTGGAATGCACCGGCGCTCAAGTCATCCTCCAGCAACGCGAACACTCCGTCCTCGACTGCGCGGTTTCATCGAGGACAAAGACGGATTTCGCAAGTTGTGCCGCGGCAAGGGCGGGCGTCACGCTGAACAACGACCAACGCATGCTCGCGAACTGCGCCATGAAATCCGACGGCGAAGAGGATGACTTCCTTTCGTGCGCCGGCTCAATCGTCGGAAACCATTTGACGCCGCAGCAGAGGCAACTTCTGAACTGCGCCTCCGACGCCAACGACACGTCGGAGTTCGCGACCTGCGCGGCCAAGAATTTCCTCGGTTCGAGATTGACGAAAGAACAGGCTGTTGCTGTCGAATGTGCGGCGGACTCGGGGGCGGACTTCCAACAATTTGCTACGTGCGCCGGTACGCGATATCTGAATATGAACCTCAATCCCGAACAACAGATCGCGGTCCAGTGCGTCGTGACGACGGGCGGTCAGCCTTATGCGGCCGGCGGGTGCATGGTCACCAGATGGACCGCGAGGGAATTGGAAAAGTGTTTCCAGCACGGCTTTGGCGGCAGTGAAGGCTGCTTTGGAGACAACAACGACCTGGTCGGACGGAACGGCTGGGTCGCGCGCACGTTCGGCCAGATCGCAGGCGGCCCCAATTCGGTGGTCCACAATCCAGGCCAGATATTCGGGGGACCGAATTCGGTCTTCAACAATCCCTCTCAACTCGCGGGCGGCCCGAACTCCATAATCAACAACCCGCGGCAGATTTTCGGCGGTCCGAATTCGGTCATCAACAATCCAAGCCAACTTACGGGTGGTCCGAATTCCGTGATCAACAATCCGAGCCAACTCACGGGCGGTCCGAATTCAATGGTCAACAATCCGGGTCAAATATTTGGCGGTTCCAACTCCGTGTTCAACAACCCCGGTCAATTGCTACCCAAGTTCTGACCACTCAACGCGACGCACTGGTCTTCGGAAGGCCGAACGTTGGGGACGGCTTGCGGCTCGATCAGTGATATCTCTCCCGTTAGTCGCAGCCGGCCAGAGCCGGGTCCGGCGCGGCGCCGACGCGCCGCTGTCTTGTACCGATAGTCATATCGATCCAACCTCGCCTCTGGTCGTAGAAGGGTCCGCTCAGGAGGCTGTAATCGAAGCTCATCGACTTCTTGTCCGGCGAGATGACCGGCGTCGGAAATTGGAGGCTTGGCGGATTTAGGCTTTCGTGTCCTACTCCCTCGATCGCCTCGATGACGAAGCCCTCACGCGCCGGAATCACGTCGTGGTAGGATCTCACGGTATCGGTCACCCCGTGATCATCTTGCGTCCGGGAGAGAGCATCCGACACGTGGATGATGTCGGACGCCTGGGTGGGTTCCTGGGCGGCGGTCGAAGATGCGTCGGGGGGAAGGAGCCCCTTTATCGAGAGTACAGGCACCGCGAATTTGATGCCGTTGACGGGCTGCCCTTCGCGCTTCGTTATGGCGCCGTAGACGATCCCGATCACGCATCCGCGCGCATCGACGACCGGACCACCACTGTTGCCCTTATCGACGAGCGCGTTGGTGGTGATGGCATCCTGCGCCACGTCTCCGACCCGCCCGTCCAGAAAATGCGTGTCCGGAAGACCCAACGGATAGCCGAGCACAAAGAGCAACTCGCCCACCTTCGCCGCGCTGCGCCTCAACGGGAGCACCGTAAGGGCCGGAGGCGGCTTAACGAACCGCAACAGGGCGACATCGTAGGAATCACTCCGTTTGACCAGTTCGAGCCGCGAAGGCTTCGCGTCCGCCGTCGCGGGTCCCAACGTCCCACCTATGATCAAGGTCTTGTATTTCGCATCGTCCGGGATCACGTGGCTCGCCGTCAGAACGTAGCCGCTGCGGCTGATGACGAAACCCGTCCCGTCCTCACCGCCCATGGACCCGTCTTCGGTCTCCCCGACCGCGTGAATGCGAACGACTCCCGGAGCCTCCGTCGCATAGATCACCGGTCCCGTGTCGCCGTTCTGCTGGGCCGATGCCGCCTGGATCAGACAGAGGACGGTCGTGGCGGCAAGCCACCCGAACCGATCGCTCCGACGAGCCACATGTCCCCTACCGCCTCGCCCCGACATTAGCGTGCCTACTTGAGCAAGCTGGCGAACGACGCGGCATCACCATCGAAAACGTCGGCGTCGACCGCCTTCCCCGGTGGCAAGCCTCCCTTTTCGGCCGTCGCCGTGAAGCTGAACTGCCAGAGATGCCATTTATCTTTGTAATTGTACGGAGCCTCGACCTTCAGTCCCTTCGAGGACAAATCGCTGATCCAAACCCGATACTGAGACAGCGACTGCTCGATAGTACCCGCTTTACCGACGCGCTCCCTCCACCAGAGCGGGTTCGTGTAGACGATCGGTACTTTCTTCGTCTGCGTCTGAACCGCCTTCAGCCACGCGAGAACGCGGCCAAGGATCACGCTCCCGTCGGTACCTTCCCAAAAGTCCTTCGCTTTTCCGTCAGGTCCGAGGATGACCTTCCCCGACGCGTCGGTGCGAACGTCCCATTCCACGTCGAGCGAAGGCGTGAGATCGTCCTTGCCCAACTTCGAAGCGACGACGTCGAGGAAGTTTTTCGCCTGGTCCTCTCCGGATCCGTCGGCGGAAAGGAAGTGGAAGGCGCCCACATCGATTTTCTTCCCGGCAGGAAGCGCACGAATACCGTCGAGATTGGGCTCGAACGAGCGATCGTAGTAGCTGACGCCCTGCGTGGCCTTCAGATAGACAAACGCGACCTTTTGATCGGCGAGCAAGGCCCAATCGACCTTGCACTTACATTGGTCGGTCAGGTGATGCGAAATATCGATGCCGAAGATCTGGTTCGAGCGTGGATCCTCGTCGAGCACGGGATTCCGCCAAAGGGCGTCGTGGGCGAAGCGGAAATTGGCTCGAAACGCGAACTGGCTGAATTCTCCGGGCGGAGTCTGTCCTTCGACGATCTGTCCCATGAGTTCGAAAAGCTCGCCGCGCGACGCGTCCGTGGTCAGTGGCGTCTTCGCTTCCTGAGCCCGCGCTATCGGCGCGCAAACGCCAAAAGCGATCGAAAAAGCAGCAATGAACGCGTACGTCCGCCCCCGCGGACGGTGAACATTTTTAAACACGATCGCGCCTCTCTGAAATGAAGTTGTATCGTAATCAAAATACAACGAAGGAGCAACAAGCCGATCGGAGATTTTTTCGACGAGCCGCCGAAGTGCGCGATCGCACAGCGCGCACCTTTCCTATTCGTTTCGGAACGCTACGACTTTGCCGCTCTCGTCGTCCTTCCCACCCGCCAAGAACGTTTCGTCCTTGTCGAGATGGGCGCCGCTGCCGATCTCGCCCTTAGGGCCACGCTTGTAGCTGAACAGCGCATCCCGTCCGTAGACCTGACGGTGACAATTGCCGATGAGCAGGCTGTTGATCCGCGCGACCGTCTCCTTCTCCGCCCGGACGACGCTCTCGTTGCCGTCGAAACGACCGAGGAGCGCGAGCCTTTGAGATAGTGGAAAAATCACCTCGGTCCCCGGGACTGCGAAGCCGGGAGAGGTTTCGCCGTGATTCTGATCATCAATCCATCTCAAGCAGACCGGATGGTCGCTTGTGACGAAGCCTCCCGAGTCGTCGGAGGCGACCAGCATCTGCCACTTCCTGCCTTCGTAGAGCTTCACCAGAGGATCGTGCCACCGGAGCTCAACGAGGATGTTGAATTCCTTCGGTGGTGGTGGAGGTCTGAACAATTCGGGCTCCTTCTCGAACCACCCCTTCATTTCTTCATACGTCGGCGCAGGCTGTCCTTCCGCTTCCACCGCCGCCACGAACTCAGCGTACTTCTCTTCTGTCTCCAGACCCGCACCCGCTGCAAGCTGTCCCGCGCCGCGGTAGATCTCGCCGACCGCAGCCCGCTGCATCGGATTGCGCAACGTGACGGAAGCGATGAGATTCATGATCGCGTTGCGATCGCTCTCGTCTCCTAGAGAACGCGTCGATATGACCCTTTCGAGAACCGGCGCGATCTTACCTTCCATTTCGGAGAGAGCTTCCTCGACCGCGAACGGATTGACTCCACCAATCGTGACCAGATTGAAATAGAGTTCGCCGGCGACCTTATTGGTAGGCACGCGAAAGAACTTGGCGCGCGGCCGATCGACGACGTAGAGTTGCCTTCTCTCGTTCACGAAGCCGCGAAGATAATACTGCGGCACATAGTGCTGTATTTTTGCGTTCGCCTCCCTAGCCATGGCAAGCCTTCCATTCCAGGCGCTCGAGCTCAAGCCGGCCTTCAAAAATCCTGGCGCGGGTCTGCCGCGAGTAGCCGCGCGGCGCTCACGCCACGGCCTCATCCGGAAGCTTCAAGACAGCAAGAATTTCATCGTCCGGTAACCGAAATGACTGCTCCTCGACTTCGAAGCGATCACATCCCTTGAATCCGAACCACGCATCCGCCGGCATCTTCCTTGGAAAGTTTTCTTCGGCTGCCTCGTTGAATAGCATGTCCGCGGCGAATGTGGTGCGATCGAGCGAGTCCAAGGGAAACCACCACGGTTGAACCATCGGAGATCGCTCGAACCAGCGCCGCTTCTTCTTGTTGTAGCAGGCGATGATCATGGGAAAGCGGTTCAGCACGGTCATTTTGAAGAGCGTCGCGGTCAGGCTCGCCGAATATTCTTCGGCAATGTCTCTGGCTGCCGCGAGCGTCGGCCGCTTCACGCGGCGCAGCCTAGGGCCCAACAGGTAGTTCGGCAGAATGAGGTCCGACGCGAACGCATCCGCTTGACGCTCGGGGTCGAGCGGGCCGTTGGCGAAGTTGCAGACGTCTCGCCCGCCGCAGAAGAGCATTCTACCCTTATGATGGTGCCAGTGTCCGAGTTCATGAGCGAGCGAGAACCGGCGGCGCTCAGGAGGGCTTCGACCGTTGACGGTGATCACCGCCCTTTTCTTCGACCCGACGATAGTCGCCTCGCAGCGATCTAATGGCCGGTAGTTCACGACCGCGCCCCGCGTCCATGCGATGGCATCCAAGTCGATCTCGCCGGGAGAATCGATCCCCAGGCTTAGGAGTATGCGCTCGGCGGGACTGAGCGCGATCATCCTTCCTCCTGCGGATCCTCTGCCTCAAGCGCAGCGAGCTGGGCAAGGTCGTCCAACATGCCCTGTTCATCGGTATCCGACAGGCCTTTGCCTTTCCGCGCCGCTATCATGTCCAATGCACCGGTCGCTTCGCCGGCGCGCATCGCCTCCAACCTTCTCCGGGAAGCATCCCTATCTTCCGGTGAGGACTTGGTCGGACGGGCTTTGAAGGCGATCACCGCTTGCTTGGCCTGCTCGAAGCTCTTCTTGGCGGCCACGAGTTTGGCGTGCGCTGTGACGGCGTCCATTTCCGACACTACGGCGTCGGGGTCCATGCCCATCGCCGCGAGATCCTCGCGCAGCTCCTCCGAAGTAGCCGCCAGAATGCTCTCGTCGATCGCGTCGTCCAGCTTTCGAAGCTCGTCCTGCGAGGTGCGCTTACCGGTCATGACCGAAATCCATCCGGGAGCTTCTTGGCCAAGGTCCGCCTGATCCGCTTCATGATGTAGTCGTAGCCAGCTTGATCGACTCCGATCTCATCGCGCAATGCCTTTCCTCGATTCTGACCCGAAATGGCGATGACGGCCAATTGCGCCTCCTCATCGCCTTCGAGGGTTTCGTAGATGACCTTGATGACGTCTTCGGCCTGTTTCTCGATCAGCAGCGCCTCCGGGTCGAGCTGATCCGAGGCGACCTGCTTCTCGCCGCCGTCATGCCCGCGGCCGTCCGAGGTCAAAGACTCCGTGCGGCCGAGCGCCTTCCTGCGGTGCGATGCGATGCTCCGCATAGACTGCGCTAGGAACGCGACGAAGGATTGGTCTCTCGGGCAACGGCGTTGGCCGACGATCGCCTGCGTGACGGCCTCGGAATAGAGCTCGTTCTCCTGGAAATTGGTGCCGCCCCGCCGTCGCCGCTCGATGAGCCGGAGCTTCCGCTTGTCGTCGGCGGACATGGAATCGAGCTTCTCCAGCACCTCCTCGGGAGCAAGGTGCTTTGTCTCCGGGGCGGCGGTCACGCCGCCTTTCGGGGATTCGCTCTCGTCGTCCATGGTCTCGAAGACCCTATGCCGCGCTCAGCGAAGGATTCGGACAAAAAAATCCGTCTCTGACGAAAAATAAATGCTGTCCGAATCCGCGCCTCTAGCCGGCATACCCGGGGAGAAGCCGAAATCGAATGAAATAGACCAGCTTCGGCCTGATACAACCTGAATGCCGGCGGTGCAACCTTGAGCGGTCGCCCGAGCAGGAGGCGAACGCTTATGCCCAAGAATATCGTCGTCTTTTCGGACGGCACCGGTCAGGACGGCGGCGCCCGCCCCGAGCAGCGGATCAGCAACATCTACAAGATGTACCGGATCTCGCGCGATCATGCGGACACCGGCATCGATCCGTCCCGCCAAGTGGTGTTCTACGATGCCGGTCTCGGCACCGACATCGGCGCCACGGCCCTGACGGCTCCCGTCCGCTTTGTCCAGAAGCTGCTGGGATCCGTGACCGGCGCCGGCATCAAGCGCAACATCGCCGACTGCTACGAATTCATCGTCAACCACTACGAAGAGGGCGACAGGATCTTCCTCTTCGGCTTCAGCCGCGGCGCCTATACCGTCCGCAGCGTGGCCAACCTGCTGATGCTCTGCGGCGTGCCCACGAAGGCCCCCGACGGCCCGCTGATGCGCTATCGCAAGGCCGCGAAGGACATCGCCTGGGAAGCCGTCGACACCGTGCTCGAGCACGGCGCCGGTCACCCGAGGGCCGATTTCGAGGACGAGCGTCTCGAACTGGCCAAGCGCTTCCAGCTCAAATACGGCTCCGGCGACGGCTCCGATTCGAACGTGGCCCCATATTTCATCGGCGTGTTCGATACCGTCGCCGCCCTGGGCGCCAGCGGACTGCGCTACCTCGTCATCCAGGCCGGCCTTGCCGCCGGCGTTGCTGCCGCCGCCTTCGCGGCCGGGTTTCTTCCGTCCATACTGATCGCGCTGCTGTGGTCCTGGTGGCTCGGCGCGGGCTTCATGTTGACCGGCTTCATCGCCCAGGTCGCCATCATCGCCGTCGCGCTCTGCGCATTCTGGTACTGGCAGAACAAGTCGACGACCAAGACGATCGTCGACTACCCAAAGCCGGGAGAGTCGCGGTCGCACAAGGCCGTGTGGAAGGGCGCCAACTTCGACCGGCTGCTGAGCCGCCACGTCGCCTTCGCGCGCTCGGCCAACGCGATCGACGAGACGCGGAAGGACTTTGACCGGGTAGGCTGGGGCGGAAGCGACTCCGGCGCGCCCCACTTCGCCGGCCACGAACGCCTGCGCCAGTGGTGGTTCGCCGGCAATCACTCCGACGTCGGAGGCTCATATCCCGAGCCGGAATCGCGGTTGTCGGACATCGCGCTCGACTGGATGTGCCGCGAAGCCCTTTCCGTCCCGGACGGCCTGCTCACGGGCCCGATCTTCGTCAGCGGCGAGAAGCTGCAGGGCAGCGGCGACGTCGGCCAGGCGCTCTGCGTCTATCCGGACGCCGGCGGCACGCAGCACTGCGAGGTCGCCGGCATGCGGGACACCCTGGATGCCTTCGCCGACAGGCTGCCGAAGTGGCGTTGGCTCCGTAACCGAATCGCTGATCGGAACTGGGAGATCAAGCTCCGCGACATCGATGCCGCAGCCAAGGTTCATCCCACGGTCGCGCAGCGCTTCGAACTGCCTACCGTTGTGCATTGTGCGACCGGAGCAGCGCCCTATCGTCCCGACGCACTCGCTGGCCACAACGATTTCAAGCGGTACTACGCGAGCAAGGCTGACGGGTCATGAAACTGGTCGCGCTCTTCGATGACTTCCTGAAGGAGACGGTCAACCTCAACAAGACGAGGATCGATCTCCTCGAAGCCAGCATTCCGGCGCTCGAGTCCTTCGTCCGCGATTCCGATTGGACTCCGAGGGTCCGCTCATTCGCGGAACAGGGGTCGTGGGCCCATGAGACGATCATCCGGCCGGTCGATGGAGGAGAATTCGACGCAGATCTTCTGGTGATGGCGGACCCGGTCGAAGGCTGGACCGCCGCCGAGTACGTCGAGAGCCTCGGCCGCGTCTTCTCCGGCAGCAAGACCTACGAAGACAAGACGAAGACCTGGGACTATTGCGTCACGATCACCTACGCCGGCGATCGCAAGATCGACCTCGCCCCCTGCGTCGTCGGCCGGCGCTGGGACGGGAGCATGGAGGTGTGCAACAGCAAGGGCAGCTTCGAACTGTCGGTTCCGGTCGACTACACCGCGTGGATGAAGGAGAGGAACGCGTACTCGGGCGGCAATTCCTTCCGCAAAGTCACGCGCCTGATGAAGTATCTGCGCGACATCAAGACGACCTTCACCTGTCCGTCCGTGCTCCTGACGACCCTGCTCGGCAACCAGATCCACTGGTTCGACAAGGACACGGACGCGTTCGCCGACGTTCCCACCACGCTGCAGACCGTGGTTGGGCGTCTCGACGACTGGCTCCGGATGCACCCGATCAGGCCTTCGGTCAAAAATCCGAAGCTGTCGAGCGAGGATTTCTCGCCGCTCTTCGGCAGCGACGATCAGTATTCCAACTTCCGCACCGTGATCGCCCGCTACCGGAAATGGATCGACGAGGCCCACGCGACGGAAGGCCGGCAGGAGAGCATCGCGGCGTGGCAGAAGGTGTTCGGCGAGGAATTCGGCAAGGCCAGCATCATCAAGGTCGCGGCTGACGCCGCGGCGGACGGGCTCGCGAAGGTCCGCGGGCTGCTGTCGTCGACAGCGGCCCATCTCAACGAACTGGTGGACGTGGTGAAGAACTACGGAATTTCAGTGCTGCCACTCGACTTCTCCCGCCCGCCCCACATACGGCAGCCGACTTGGCGGCAGGCGCCGAGCCTTGCGACGGTCCCGGTCACCGCCGAATGGCGGGAGCAGCGGGCTTCCACGGGACGCGCGATCCGTGCCGGCGATGTACTCCGCCCGCACGGCGGCCTGCATTTCAAGGCCTCAGACACCGACGGCAGACCGATGCCGCCGGAGTTCGAGGTGCAATGGAGGATCACCAACACCGGCGCGGTCGCCATGGCCAAGGGCGCAGGCCGCGGCGGCTTCTACCCCGAGAACTCCTCGCACGGGCGCTGGGAGACGCTGAACTTCCGCGGGGTCCATCTGGCCGAAGCCTTCGTCGTCCGCCGCAGCGACGACGTGCTGGTCGGCGTCAGCAAACCGTTCTACGTCGTCATCGAGTGACGGCAAGAATCGAGATCACCGGTCGAACACATGGCATACACCGTCGACGCATCGTTCAACGCATTCTACGACGAAATCAACCTCGGTGGCGACCATCGCGACACCGCGAACAAGCGGCGCGACAGGATTGTCGAACTCCTGAAGAACGACTTCACCATCCTGGAGGCCTACAGCGCGGGATCGATTCCGAAATACACGGCCCTGCGCGGCCACGCGGACCTCGACGTCATCGTCGCGCTGCATTACGGCAAGCACGTGAAGGACAAGCTTCCGAGCGTCGTGCTGCAGAACGTCAGAGACGCGCTGAGCGCCTATAGGACGGGCGTGAGAAGCAACGGCCAGGCCGTCACCCTCTACTACGACACGTGGCCGAGCGTGGATATCGTTCCCGTCAGCCGCGTCACCGACAACGGCGGCACGGTGACGCACTGCGAAGTGCCGAATTCCAGGACGGAAAGCTGGATCCCGAGCAAGCCGAAGGAGCACGCCGCGCTGATCGAGACGGCGTCGACCAAATGCGGCGCGAACTTCCGACGCATCATCAAGATGGCGAAGGAATGGAATCGCGTGCACAGCGACTATCTCACTGGATATCACATCGAGGTTCTGGCGCTGAAGACGTTCGATTCCAACCTGGACGACCTACCTTGGCATCTGCACCTTTTCTTCGACAAGGCGCGCGATCTCGTCCGGCAGCGTCTTTGGCACCAGGTCTCCTACGTCGACGACTATCTCTCGGCGACGGGACGCGCCGAGGCAGTCAAACGGCTTGAGACCGCATACTCGAAGAGCTTGTCCGCCTGGTATGCGACGCACGGATCAAACAAGGACCACGCGACCGCGATCGGTTTCTGGAGACAGATTTTTGGAGATAGGTATCCCGCCCATGGCTGAACAATCCCCGCGCAGCGATCCGATAGGGGACCGCTTCTTCGAACCACTCGTCAAGGCCGACAAGGTCTCCGACATCCTCTTCTACGTCGCCGGGGTCCTGTCCCTGCTCGCGCTGGTCGTGGAGCAGGACTCCCGGCCGCAACTCTACTCGCTGGTCCAGATCGGCTTCGCCGTCGTGGTCGTCGCGCTCTTCGCGGTCACTCTCGCGGTGCGGCTCTATTTTTCTCCACGGGCTCAGCAGCGACGCTATTCGGACTTCCTATCGCACGCGTTCGACCGCCCGCTGAGCTTTCAGCAGACCACCGGCTACTACAACAATTCCGCGCAGAACGGATGGCGGCGGATCGCCGCCCAAGTGCTCGAGAACTCGTTCTACACTGGGGATACGTTGGCGCAGATGTGCACGGCCGAGAGGATCAGGGTCGCGCTCTATTTCGCCGTCTGGTTCGTCGTCGCGCTCAATCGAACCACCAATCTGGCCACGATCGGCGTGGCGGCCCAGATCCTGTTCAGCGAGCAGATCGTCTCGCGTTGGTTCCGGATAGAATGGCTCCGGAGGGAGTGCGAAACGATCTATGGCGAGCTCTTCCGTCTCATACAGAGCAAGGGCTTGACCGAGGTGCTGGCTCTCGAAGCGCTCGGCCGCTACGAAATCTCCAAGGCCACGGCGGCGCTGGTGCTGTCTTCGAAGATATTCTTACGGCGTTCGCCCGTGACCGACGCGGACTGGGCGAAGACGAGGGCGACGCTGGGTCTGTAGCCTGACGTCGGGTCAGCGTCGACCGGGCCACCAGCTTACCACGTTCGTCCTCATCGAGATCGGGCTTTGCCACCGCAAAAGACGACCAAGGACGGCGAAGTACCGTCCATCCGGAGTCACGGGGTATTTTACGCCGATTTGCGCTGGGACCTCGCCGGCGCCCTCTTTTCTGTGCTCTCTTTCGCCGGCTTTTTGCCGGCGATCGGCATCAGCATCTCTTTCTGCCCGGCTGAAGCCTTGCGCGGCTTCTTGGCGGGCTTGGCCACCTTCGCCGGCGCGACCTCTCGACCGACACTCTGCCGCAGCGCTTCCATCAGGTCGACCACGTTCTCGCCCTTCGACCGCTCCTTCGGGCGGATAGTCTTGCCCGCGCGCTTCTGGTTGATCAGGTCGACAAGCGCGGTCTCATAATGGTCCTCGAATTTCGTGGGATCGAACGTTCCGGCCTTCTGGCTCACGATGTGCCTCGCGAGGTCAAGCATGTCCTTGGTGATTTTGACGTTCTGGATCTCGTCGAAATACTCTCGCTCGCTGCGCACTTCGTAGGGGTAGCGAAGCAGCGTGCCCACCAATCCCTTGTCCATCGCTTCGAGCGCGACGATGTGCTCGCGATTGGTCAAGACCACCCGCCCGATTGCGACCTTTCCCATCTCGCGGATGGTCTCCCGGATCACCGCGTAGGCGTCGTGCCCCACCTTTCCATCCGGCGTTAGGTAGTAGGGCCTGATCAGATAGCGCGGGTCGATTTCGGACTTGTCGACGAATTCATCGATCTCGATTGTCCGCGTCGATTCCAGCGCGAGCTCCTCGAGTTCTTCCTTCGTAACCTCGATGTACTGCCCTTTATCGAACTCGAAGCCCTTCACGATGTCCTCGTTCGGCACCTCGTCACCGGTATCGGTATCGACTTTCACGTACTTGATCCGGTGACCGGTCGCCCGATTGAGTTGGTTGAAAGTGATCTTTTCGGATTCGGATGTGGCCGGGTAGAGCGCGACGGGACAAGTGACGAGGGAAAGGCGCAGGAAGCCTTTCCAGTTTGCGCGGGGGGCCATGTCGAACTCCGGATACTAAGGTCCGGATTCAAGACGAACGGAAAGCCCTGGTTCCGACATCCGGATCGGCATCGGCGATTCATTTTCGCGTTTCTAGCCCCGACGGGCTCGACTCGAATGTTCTTGTTATGTTCTAATTCGACATGAGCAATCACCAAGCCGGCTGGCGCATGCCGACCCGAACCCAAATGGACAGAATGGCCGCCGCCGTCGGCGGGAATGGCCCGCCGGCACGCGCCTTGGCTCCAGATGACGACCTGCCGGCGGAATACTGGCAGGCCATCCTGGACGACGTTTCTGCCGACCGCGCGCCGCCGGAACCCTCGCCCCGGACGCAGCGGCTGATCGACATCCCGCGGCACCTGCTGCGGGTGGCCTGCCGGCGCTGCGGCAGGACCCTGGAAATACAGAAGGTGGATGCCGTCAGGTTGTACGGTCCCGACGCGATCTGGCGGACCGTCGGCCAGCGCCTGCTGGACAACACTTGCCAAGTTAGGACCGGCCGCTACGAAGAGGACGGCTGCTGGCCTACGTTCGAGTAGTCGCCGGCGCGGCTGGATTTGGACGCATGTAATGACACCGAAGCATCACCCGACGCCGTTGAGCGGTGGCGACCGCAAGGCTCTGAGCAAGGAACTCGCCAAGGCGCGTGCCATGACGACGATTCTTGCTGGCCAGGCTGCGGAAGCCCGTGCGAAAGGCGAGGCGCTCGTCCGTCATGCCGACCAGTTGCTCTGCGAATCCTGGAACGAGCGCATGTGGGCAAACGGCGGACCTGTCGATCCCTCGCCGACCGTCGACCAAGCCATCAACGGCGGTTACGCTTGGCTCGAGATCGAGTGCGCGCGATGCAAGACCCGGCGCGACGTCGATCTAGCGGCACTGCGCCATCCGCCGACCACCTTCGTCCACGATTTGGCGAGCCGGCTTCGATGCAGCAAGTGCGCCAAGGCGAATCGGCGCCCGGCCGCCACACTGCTACAATTGGCGCAGCGCCCTCGCCAGGCCGCTGCGGAGACCTGATGAGATGTGCAATTTATACTCGATTACCACGAACCAAGCCGCCATCAGCGCGCTGTTCCGCGTCGTCAATCGGTATGTCGGCAACCTAGCGCCGTTGCCTGGCGTTTTTCCGGACTACAGGGCGCCGATCGTCCGAAACGGCGCCGACGGCCGCGAGCTTGCGACCGCGCGGTGGGGCATGCCGTCGTCGTCGAAGGCACTGATGGACGCGACGAAGAAACGCGCCGAGAAGATGCAGACGAAGGGCAAGACTGTCGACTTCAAGGAACTACTCCGGATGGAGCCCGACGGCGGCACGACCAACATCCGCAACGTGAAGAGCAAACATTGGACGCGGTGGCTCGGAGCCGAGAACCGTTGCGTAGTGCCGTTCAACAGCTTCAGCGAGTTCAACAAGGCCGAGGGCGGTGACATCTGGTTCGCGCTCGACGAATCTCGCCCGCTCGCCTGCTTCGCCGGCATCTGGACCGAGTGGACATCGGTTCGGAAGGTCAAGGAAGGCGAGACCACCAACGACCTCTACGCGTTCCTTACGACGGAGCCGAACGCCGAGGTCGGCGCCATCCACCCGAAAGCTATGCCTGTGATCCTGACGACGCCCGAAGAGGTCGAGACCTGGATGACCGCACGGGCCGACGAGGCGCTGAAGCTGCAGCGGCCGCTTCCGGACGGCGCGCTGCAGATCGTTGCTCGCGGCATGAAGGAGGATCCGGCGCCGGAAGCGTAGCTCTCGCCGGTCGACTGGATGGTTCACTTACGTTAGGAGCGCTCACTAGGACCGTTATATCTAGCTCGCCTGCCGCCACCGCGCTGTGCGGGATACGATAGGCGCCCAAAGGATCGACGGGGCATGAACGAGACGCGCGAATTTCAGGAGATCGCCCATTGCGGCGGACAGGTGATCTTCACCGTCAGCAGCGACCACGAAGGCCGGCGCAGTTACCAGGTCACGTGGCAGAGCAGCCGGCCGGTCCCGGCAGCGCTCTACGCCATCTACGCGCTGAGAGAGGGTGTCCCCGTCGCCGATCTGCCGATGGGAGGGATCGGCTCGCCGTGGCCCGAGCCACCTGTACCGGGTTGCGTACCCGTGTTCATCGCTTCCGACAGCGAAGGAAAGTTCGGCTTCCAATGCCCGAGATGCGAACAGTATTGGCGTACACGCGGCGGCATCTCGCTATGTCCCTATTGCGGCGTGCGCGCCGAGCGTCATGAGTTTCTGTCGGCAGCACAACGGGTCTATGTTCGCCTCTATTGCGAAAGACTCGACGAGGCGCTGTCGGCAGGTGAAGACGGAGCGCACGTGATCGACATGGACGCCGTGGCGGACGCCGCCGGAAAAGACGTCGAGAAGCCGCCGTTCTATTACGCCGAGCAGAGCCAACAGAAGCAGTTCGATTGCAGCGCCTGCGGCGAATTCCACGATATCCTGGGGCGGTTCGCCTATTGCTCGGTGTGCGGCACGCGAAACGATCTCAGCGAGCTTGAAGGAAGCATTATCCCGGCGATCCGCGATGATCTAAATCGAGGTGCCGTTCCTTCCGGCTGTCTAAAGGACATCGGCTCGGCGTTCGACACTTTCGTCGGGCAATATGCGGGGCAGATGATAAGGAACAGGCCCATGCGTTCCGGGCGGCGCGAGCGCATTGGGAAAATGCGCTTCCACGATCTTGCCGCTACAAGAAAGGAACTGCTCGGCGGTTTCGACATCGACATCTGCGAAGGGCTGACGGAGGCGGAGATCGCGACTGCGACGCGTTCGTTTCAGCGCCGGCATGTCTACGAACACAACGGCGGCGAGGTCGACGAAAAGTATCTGCGCGACAGCGGCGACACGTCAGTCCGACTGAAACAGAGCATCCGGGAAACGCAAGCCGGCGTCCATGAATTCGCGAATATCGTGCTGCGCATGGCTCGAAATCTCCACCGTGGCTTCCACGACATCTACGAACCCGCCAAGGGCGCCATAGACCGGTACGAAACCGAAAAGAGGCGCCAAGCTACCCTTCAGCGGCAACACGGGGGACAGTCCCGCATACCGTCGGTCAACACCGCGAATCCTCAGCTTAGAGGTAAGTAGGTCGGTGTCGCGCGTAGCACCGCAACAGAATGTGGGCTCGACAACGAGAACGGGCGAAGGCAGAATCTGCCGCGCCGGCGCACGGTTGCGACCGCGCTCCCCAAGGATACGATGTGTCACGACGATATCAGCCTGGCAGCGATGGCGGAGGCATTGGGCCGATCCACGGACTACCGGGTCCTTAGGCGTCTCGTCCCCCGGACTACGTTCGCACCTGCCATCGGTCAGGATACCAAGACCGGCGTCCTGCTCGACACCGAGACGACGGGTCTTGACGCACGGAAGGACGAGATCATCGAACTCGGAATGGTCAAATTCGAATTCCTGCCGGACGGCCGCATCGCAGGAGTGAGGGACACGTTCTCTGCTTTCAACGAGCCCTCCGTGCCGATCCCGGCGGAGGTGACCGCGCTCACAGGCATCGCCGACGAAATGGTGGCCGGTCACAAAATCGACGAAGCGGTCGTTTCCGCTTTCGTCGATGACGCTGTCATCGTCATAGCGCACAACTCTGGGTTCGACCGCAAGTTCGTTGAACGGTACTGGCCTATCTTCGAACGAAAGGCATGGGGCTGCTCTGCCACCGAGGTCGATTGGCGCAAGCATGGCTTCGAAGGATCGCGCCTCGGCTACTTGCTGAACGGCGCCGGCTTTTTCCATCAGGCCCACAGGGCAGTCGACGACTGCCACGCCCTCCTCGAAATCCTTGCGCTCGAATTGCCGACGACGCGCGCGCCGGCGCTTGCTCTCCTGTTGGAGACAGCCCGAAGGAAGACGATGCGCGTCTGGGCGGAGCAATCGCCGTTCGATCTGAAGGATGCTTTGAAACGCCGCGGCTATCGTTGGTCAGATGGCAGCGACGGCAGACCGAGATCCTGGTACGTCGATGTTGGAGAAAGCGCGCTGGAGGACGAGATCGCGTTTCTCAAAACTGAAATCTATCTGCGGGACATCGAGCCCCGACTTCAGACCTTGACGGCTTTCACCCGCTTTTCGGTTCGGGGCTGACCGACTACATCTTCAGGATAGCATCGGCAAGCAGGGGCGCACGCAACGAGGGCACGATTGAACGACGCGATGGCGAGGAAGCTCTTCGACACATTCATCCACCGAGTCACGGATTTGATGAAGCTGCACACTCGCCCCTTCGTGGCAATCATGGCGGGAGCAGAGATCGGAACCGGCACGTTCATCGAACGTGCCGGAACAAAAGCTCTGACTTGCGCGCACGTAGCCGCATTCAATCCAGATGCCCACTACGTCGATCCCACTGGCAGCACGGTGATACATCCCGGCATCTGGTGTACGGAGCTGGACCATACGGTCGATGCAGCATTTGCTCCCATTGCCGATGGTGAATGGAACAAGATCGCCGCGCGCGCCCGGCAGCTGTCTATGGCAAGGTTTGCGCAACGCCATGAGCCGGTCGCAAGCGAACTACTTTTTTTCCGCGGCATCGCAGGCGAGAACGCCCCCTACGTAGGTTCGTTCGGTGCGAGAGCTATCCTCTCGGGTTACTGCTCGCAAGAGAAACAGGGATCCGGCGACTCCAACATCTTCGAAATGCTCTGGAAGCCGGGCGGCGCTACCGTGACCGCCGGCACTTCCGAGGAAGCTCGCAATCAGGTCATGTACGACGACCCGGCGGGTTTCAGCGGGTCACTCGTCTGGAACACTCGCTTCGTCGAAAGCGGTTGCGACCTGACGAAATGGACTCCGGACGATGCCGTCGTTACGGGACTGCTACGACGGTACGACGAGGCAACCGGCACATTGCTCGCATGGCGCGTGGAACATCTCCTGGCTTGGCTTTGATCGATGATCGCCCGTCGATCGGGTCCCATCATGAACAGCAGGCTTCACGAAGCCATCATCGAGTGCAGCAGGAACTCTTTCTTCGTGAAGGGATCCGAACGCCGAATATAGCTCTGGAAAACAACGCCAAATCAAGGAATTAGCTGACCACCCACGCCGTGGTACGCGAAATGGTGTGTCTAATGGTGTGCTAAACTTCGCCGGCTCGGCGACGGCGCGCCACCGCGCCTGCCTGGCGCGGGCATTCCCCGGTGCCGCGGGCGGTCAGCCGCGGCTGGCGAGCTCGATCTCGCGCTGCAGGGCCTCGATGGTCCGGGCGTGCCGAGCCTCCTCCTCGCGGCGGGCGGCGCGTTCCGACTCGAGCAGGATTTTCAGCACCCGGATCTCGCTCTGGAGCTGGGCGACGCCGCCCTCCGGATCGCGATCTCCACCCGCGATCTGGGCCGCGGTGGGCGCCGCGGCCCCGGCGGCGGCGGTCCCGGCCGCTGCGGCCCGGCCGGCGGCGCCCTCCGCCGGCCCGACCAACGGCGCCTGCGGACCGGTCCGGACCGGTCCATTCGGTCCGGTCCGGTTCGAGGCGCCGCGAGCCCCTTCGGCGTATTCCTTCAGGATCGCGGAAATGCGGGTCGAGCCCCCGCCGCCGAGACGCTTGCGCACGCTCGCCCGGGACAGCGGCGCCCCCTCGGCCGCGATCGCCCTGATGGCCGCGACGATCTCCCCGTCGGTAAACTGTCTGCTCACTGCGCCGTCTCCAATGGGTCCGCGGCCCGCAACGCCTCCTGCTCGAAGGTGCGGCAGGAATCGCTCGCAAGATAGCGGGCAAGCTCGCCGAAGTCGTCGTCCCTCGCGGCCATCGGCGTCAATCGCGCGAGCGGTTTCCGCGGCGCGCCGTGCCGCTCCGCCAGCTCCACTGTCATGAGGTGCAGTTTGACGGTACGGCCCGCCGCCTCGCGGATCGAGTCGGCGATCAGGAGCCCCCCCGCGTCGACGTCGCCCCAATGGTACAACGGGGTGCGCGGCCACACCTCCGCCATCCGGCCGACCAGCATTCGCACCGGCGGCGGCGGGAAGCCGTGGGTGTAGACCACCGCGCCCCGCCCGATCTCGCGGCACTGGGCGTTGAAGCTCGTCCAGTTCTCCACCGTCACGATGAATTCGGGTGCGTCCCCGCTCGGCTCACAGCTCGCCACTAGGTCGGGATTGACCGCGCTCCACGGCGCGGCGAGACCGCTTACCGCGGTCCCCGCGGCATCGACGAAACGCACAGGCGCACGCAGGCAGACCGGATGGCCGAATCTGACGAGGCCCAGCGTCTCCCAGATCTCGTCCTGTCGGGCATCGTCGGGCAGCGCCAGCGCCCGGCGGAGAATGGCGCAAACCGCCGCGCCGTGCCGCTGGAGAAACTTCGATGATCCGGCCGTCTGCACCGAGGCGGAACGAAAATGGGTCCCGAAGGCGATGTCGAGCAGGCCGGCGGCGGCGGCGAACACCCCGCGCGCGAGCTCCGGCTCGGCCGGCAGGCGATACCATTCGGCCCCCTTCGCCCATTTGTCCGCGGCATCGTCGATCGCCGCTTCGAATCCCTCGCGGCCCGCGACGGCATCCCGGGCCGCCGCCACCGAATCCGCGGCGCGTGTCCCGGCCCGGATTGACCCGAGGTCGCGCGCCAGCAGGTCGGCATCGATCAGGCGCACCCGCTCGATTACCTCGCGCCGGTTGCCGTTTCCACGGACGAGCGCGACCGCGCCGGCGCGCTCGGCTCCCTCGAGCCGCTCCCGCCAGGTCCGCTGTCCGACGGGGGAGGGATCCTTCGGTGCGCCGGCTCGGACCGTGAGGGCGCGCGTCGCGGTCGGATTCCTCTCGGCCGCTTCGAGGAGCTTGAGGAGCGCCCTGCGCGCCGCCTCCGCGCCGGAAGCCGTCACTGCGCCGCCTCCAGAACGTCGGCCGCGTCGGCGGATACTGCGCGCTCGCGGTAGGATTCGTATCCCTTGACCCGCGGGTCTTCCTCCGCGAGGTCGTCCCTGAGCGCGTCGGACACCTTCTCCGGCACGATGTGAATGTCGGCCCCGTCGCGGGCGACGTTGACGAACGTCTCCATGGCGTGCGCCAGCACGCGCGACTTCGTGTCGGGGGCCGCGGCGACGATCTGGAGATTGGTACCGCTCATGAACTTCAGCATCTTCACGGTATGCTCGGTGTCCAGTCCGTCGAGCGCGTCGTCGAGCAGGATGACGCCCAACGATCCGTTCCTGCGGTCGGGAGAGGAGGATTTCGACGACACGGCGGCGGCCATCGCGATGTACTGCGGAACGACGCCCTCGCCGATGGAGCCCTTCTTCATGCGTTGCCGCAGCGTCGAGACGGTCTCGCCGGTCGCGGCATCCTTCACCAGCACGTCGAAGGTCCAGTAGGCCTTCGGATCGCTCAGATCGTTGAGCGAGCTCTGGTCGTCCTTCTCGATCATGTCGGCGATGGCGCGTATCGCGCGCGACTGCTCGGTATCGTCGTCGAGCGCGTGAAGAGGCGGCATCACCCAGTTGGGATCCTCCGTCGCGCGCTCGACCAGGTCGATGATCGTCGCGAACCTGTCGACCTTGCTCATCCGAAACAGGTACTTCTCCCCGTAGAATTCGTGGCGTTCCATCTCCTGGTTGAGGTCGTCGCGGGTGTCCCGGATCTTGGAGAAGGCATGGAC
This sequence comes from Bradyrhizobium sp. ma5, assembly GCF_042258955.1. Lineage (NCBI taxonomy): Bacteria > Pseudomonadati > Pseudomonadota > Alphaproteobacteria > Hyphomicrobiales > Nitrobacteraceae > Bradyrhizobium > Bradyrhizobium sp. ma5. The sequence continues at coordinate 265,223 of NZ_CP170156.1, read as the reverse complement.
CAGCAGGCTAACGAACTCGTTGCGGAACGCGTCCGAGAGCTGGCGGCTCGCCTCCTCGGCTTCCGCCGTCTTGTGCAGTAAGGTCGAGTTTTGCAGCAGATCGCGCATCGCGCGCGCTTCGCCGAGCCGTTCGCGCCATGCCTCAACGCTCAACACCGGCATCGGCACTTCGGGAAAGTCGGCGGCGTGCTTCCCCCACGATTCGTGCCCATGCGCGATCTCCGCGCGGCTCTCCTCCGCGCGGGTGCCCGCAGTCTCGAGCGTCTGCCTGTGCTCGCGCCAGAAGTCCTTGGCTTCGCCCAGAATACCGAGAACGCGCCGTCGCACCTCCTGCGCAGCGTCGTGCTCGCCCAACGCCTTCGCGTCTCGTTCGAGCATGGCGGCGCCGAGCTGCTGATTGGCGGTCTTGAGCTCCTCCTCCACTCGCGTCACCGCGATGCGCGCGTCGTTCGCGGCTTGCAGGGCGGACGACCATTCCTTGTCGATCTTCGTCTGCTCCGCTTCGAGCTCGCGAATTTGTTGTTCCTTTTCCGGATCGCGCTGACCGCGCAGGTCCTGGAGCCTCTCGCGGCTGCCGTCGACGGCCGTCTTGGTCCTCCGCAGGCTGTCGACGACCGATCCCAGCGTCGTCTGCGAGCTTCCCGACTGTCCGGTCAATATCCGATAGGCGTCCTTGGCGGAATCGAAGACCTTTCGTTCGGTCTCGGCTTCCTTTTGCTCGCCGTGCAGACGCTGAAGCTCGGCCACGGCGTTCTGGGCGGCTTGCGCGCGGCCACGCCGTCCCACCAGCAGATAGTAGGGCGGCCTCATTTTGTAGGACGAAAAACGGGTCGCGCGCATGAGATCTACCGTCACGGCGCTCGACTCGCGCTCGATCTCGGCCTCGGTGCGCACGCGCTTGATGCGTCCCAGCAGGGCGTTGACGTAGGCACCGGCGGTCGCGTTCTCAGCTTCGACGACAGCTGCGAGCGAATCCGCAGCCGGCGGCTGCGCGCCCGCGGTCAGCACCGAAGGCTTCACGATCTCGACTCCGTCGCTGCGGGTCGAACGCCGCTGCACTCGGACCGCATCGATGTACTGGTCGGGGTTCTGCAGGATCATGGCTTCGCGCGCGTTGCCGAGAACGGATTCGACGGCCTTCCGCCAGTCCTCCTTGTCTTCCCTGATGTCGATCAGATCGCACAGCGGCGTCGCGACGATCTTGGCTTCGGCGAGATCGTCGCGGAGGTTTCTCGCTTCCGGTCGCAGCACGGCCTTGTCGATGGCTTCCGAGCGCGCTCTCCGCGCGAGATCCTCGCGAGTCCGGGTGATACGCTCCTCGCGGGCCGCGGCGGCGGCGTGGGCGCGGATGAGCTCGCGCTCCGCGTTCGCTCCCACCTCGTCGACGATGCGCTGGAGCAGTTCGGCGTCAGACGCCATCGATTCGATCTCGACGTCGTCCTGTGCCCTGCGGAAGTCGGCGCCGGCGTCCGCGATGCGTCTGACGTTGCGGCTTTCGGCGTCCTTCATGTAGCCCACCGCATTGCGGATCACGTCGATGGCTTCCGCGCGCCGCCTGAGCTCCTTGCGAATCCCCCGCAGTTGCGTCTCGTCGGTGCCGAGGTCGCGCTCGGCGTTTCGAATTCGGGTCTCGAGAGCCTGGGTGCCGGGAGAATTTCGCGCCTCCTCGACGCGTCGGGCAGCCTCCTTCTTTCGCTCGTCGGCCTTCTTCTCGTCGTCCTCGGCGGTCTCGACCTTTGCCCTCAGGCCGGCAAGCCTTTCGTCGATCGCTTCGATCTCGGACTGACGCCGACCGACGGCCGCCTCGGTCGCCGCCGCCACGCGGCCTCGCGCCTCGCGGTCGTCCTCGGCGGCCTTCGAATAGTGACCGACGACGACGCCAAGCGACGTGATCTGACGGTTGATACTGCCGATGGTGCGCACGATCTCGCGATAGAAGGCCAGGCGCTCGCGCATTCGTCCGATGTCGATGATTTCGGTCTCGAGCACGTGGGCGCGCATGAACGCCGTAATATCGCCGACAGGCTGAAAGACCAGCGCCCGCTTCACTGCCTTGTAGTAGGAATGCGCGTCCGCGTGCCACGAACCGTAAGTAAGCAGATTGAGCAGGTAGGTGGAATAGTCCGACGCGCTGTCGCACTCCTCGACCTTCCGGCCGCTGGCGCGCAGACCATCGACGGCCTGGTCGAAACCCTTCGCCATCTCGCCTTCCTCGGTCGGAAAGACGAGGTCCGCCGTCGTCACGCCTCCGCCAGTCACGACCATGAAGCGGGCGTTGGGCCGCTCGCGATGCTCATGCGCAACGACATGAACGATACCGGCAACCTCCGCGCCGTCGCGGGTGCGGAACGACAGGCCGATCCACGTCTGCGAGCTCTTGCGAACGACCTTGGCCTTCTCGTTCTCGTCGTGCCGGACCACGCCGAGACAGTATTCTTGAAGCGACCTGTGCGCGTCCGGCCGGTTGCTGCGCACGGCAGCAGCGTTGTAGACGACCAGATCGCCTGCGCCCCCGGTCAGACCGGTCTGGATCGCATCGACGCAGGAACTCTTGCCGCTGCGGTTCGGGCCGAGGAAGACGGTGTTGCCCGAGAGCTCGATGTCCTCTCGCTCAATCAGATAGAAATCGATGAGGGAAAGACGGACGATCTGCGGCGTCTGGAGATGCGGCTCATTCATGCGTCGACCTTCTCCAGACCGGGCTCTTCATCTCGAGCGGCGTCAACATCTGGCCGCGCTTCGCGCGCGTAACGTTTCAACGCGCCGAGCGGCTCGGAGATGGCCACTAGGCTGATCGACGGTCTGACGGTGAAGGGCAATCCTTCATGGAACGTGGGGGGCAGCGAGGCCTGAATGAGTCCGTGATTCTTCAGAAAGCGGAGGATGTCGAGCATTCTAACCTTGCCGGGCGGCTCCTTCCTGGTCTTCTCCTTCCACAGGTCGTACAGACCGTCGGTATGCCACTCGGCATGGCCGTTCACCAGTCCGGTGCTTTGGATCGCCTTGTCGTAATACGCACGCAGCAGCAAGATGGCGATGGCCTCGTCAACGCGCAGCGCCGGTGCCTGGTGGGCCTCCCGCTTGTCACGCGGCGTGTCCGGTGCCTCCGCGATCGGCGGCATCAGACAGACCATCTTGATGTTGCCGGACGTGTTAAACTGCAGCCGCCAACCGAAGACGTCGAACAAGCGCTCCGCGAACGGTCGCACGTGATCGTCGTTCAACAGTTCGTAGATGTCCTTGGAACCATAGTCGTTGCCGAAGACGAACTGCCGCTGCATCAGCGTGCGGAATGCGCGCTGGACGGCGACCTTCGGATAGCGCGTCCTGGCCAAGACCTCTTCGTATTCCTGCAATCCGGACAGCGCGTTCATTGCGAGGTCTCCGTGATCCTGGTGGCCGTGAAGTTCGGAAGTTCGCCGTATCGGCACGCTGCGACGCCCTCCGCGGGCGCGAGGAGCCAACCCTTGATGCGGCGGCCGCGGCCCGTCAGCGCGAGAAGGGCGATGTATCGCCAAGTGAACCAGTCCTTGGCGCTCGTCGGCGCGAGAGCCACAGCGTCGCCGCCGCCTGCCGAGTTCAGATAGGCGAATGCATGTCCGGCGGTCGGTTCGGAGGCAAGATCGAACGCGCGGCAATCCTGGATGAAGCGCTTGCGGTAGGGATCTTCAGGCGGCCGGCGGAGAACGCGCGGCTCCGGAGGCGGCAGAGGCTCCCTAGCCTCGGGAAACCGGGACTCGCCGACCGGCTCAAGACAGTTGAGAAGCGGCAGCGCGCAGGGAAGCTCAACGTGGTCTTCGAGAAAGGCCAGTTCCTCGAGGCAGGATTCTACCCGCTCGCGGATCGTCGCTGGATTGCGGCCGATGAACCTGAGGATGTCGCGAATTCGGCCTTCGATGCCGACCTGCCCTTGGTCGATGCGAACCCGCAGGCGCTCGATGTCGTCGAACGACGTCGATATCTCCGCGAGACGTCGACGGATCAGCGCTTCGGCTTCGCCCACCGTCGCGGCGTGACCGGCTTCGACGTAGGCGCCCATAGCCTTCTCCATCGCCGTCGCCGAAGCAAGAATTTCACGTACGGCTCGCGTCACGTGGTGCCGCGACCGCCACGGGTTGTTTTGGGACAGGATCTTGGTCCAATCCCGGATCAGAATGTTGCCGACGAACTCGGCGAAGAACACATCGACAGAATCGTCCATCCCGTCGGCGGAGTTGAGCCGCCGCGTCACTGACAACAGCGCGGCATCGATGCCGACCATGTGACGCCGGAATCCGACGGCGGTCTGCCACGCCGCGTCGATGTTGGTCGCGTGCATCGTCGGATCATCGGCGGCCGCGCCGATGAGGGACGAGACCTGCGACACCAGTCCCGTGAAGCTCTTGGCGACGTTCTCCTTCAAGTCGCGCAGCACCGTCATCAGACGGCGGTAACCTTCGGGCATCGTTACCCGGATCTGCCAACGGTCGGACTCCTCGGCCAACCAGCCGCCTTCGCGCATCTTCAGATACAGGTAGTCGGCCGATGCCGCTTCCGGCTCCTCTTCGTCTTCGTCGTTCCGTCCGGAGCTCGGCGGCGGCGGCATTCCCTCGATCGCGGCGGCGATCGAATTCTTGACCTGATCGCGCTCGGGATTTTCGAGGGCCATTTCGCCGAAATGCGTGACGGATAAACGTAGGAGCGCGGCTTCCGCGGCCAAGGCGTGGCGGCCCGTGAAGATCCTGAACGCTTCAGGAGGAACGCAACCGAACAGGTCGCTCATGCCGTCCCCCTGTCTCGGGGAGAGAGAGCATCCGCCGCCGTCGATGCAGCAGTCGCGCATCCGAGGTCAAGGGCACTCGCCTGCTCGACGTGCTCCGTGAGACAGGCGGACAATGGGCGACGCGGACTCATCCCACGACGAAACTGTTTCGCGCGTGCGAGAAAAGACGCCGTTTCAAACTGCGAAAGCGACTGCCCCATGCTTGACCAATGGTGGCATTTTTGGGGGCAGTCAACCACTCAGATAGACGCATTCCAGGTCGCCGACCTAACCCGCGGGCCATGGCGCCTCCGCACCGGTCGCGCGTCAGGGTTTCTTCGAGGTCCGGACGAGGGGATCCCCGTAGACTGCCATCGCCAAATCGGTCGCGGGATCGTCCCCGAGCTCGGCGCGTACGGCGACGTTCGCCTCGAAGCACGCGTCGATGACGGGAGCACCCGAGCTCCATGACTGGAGAAAGGCCGGAAGCCACCGCGGCGGAACGCTCGTTTGAAGCGGCCAAGGAGGCGCAACGACCGCACGGCACCCGTTGTCCAACAGACGTTTGGCCAAACCCACCGTTGTGCTGGCGCCCGGATGTTGATCCAACCTGCCGCCCGAACAGACGAATAGGACGACGACACCGACACCCGCAAGCGCGCCAGAGACGGTAGACGAAGCGAGCGCGAGATCGACGTCGTCCGTGACGACGCGGAAGTAGCGCTTGTCCTCCGCGACGCCGCCGTGCGCGGCGACGATGACTAGGTCGGCTCCCTCTAAACCCGATGGCGGTTCGGTGCCATTCGAGAGCGCAACTTCGTGACGTTCAAACGTCTCGCGGAGCCGATCGGAAAGTATTGCGAGGGTTGGAAGTCCCTCTTCCGGTTCCGCATCCGGAATCCATGCGGCGATGCGCCCGTCGCCCCGGAACGGCTGGCGCCGCGACGCAAGCAGCCACGAAAGAGAAGGCGCGGCGGCGAGACGCCGATCGCGCCCCGCAAGGTGCTGGCCGACCCGCAGAAGATCTAGAGGAAATCCCTGCAGATCAACACTCGCGACGACGACGGCGCGATCGGGCATATCTGACACGCCGATGGCATCCGTACTGCTGAAGAATTCGTTGTCGACGGCCTTCGCGTCCTTGTAAGCGTAAGGATAGGTCTTTCTCCAGTCGCCGAGGCGGGCCGAAGAAAACACGTCGCTGGATTCCAGGGTCGCGGGCCCGAGGTGACCGCCCGCCGCGATGATCCGAAACAGCCCGCGTTCGGCGAGACCGAGGCCGACGACCGAAAGCCCTTCTTTCGAAATCTCCATCGCGGCCTTCGCGGGCGCATCGGCGTCGTCAAGCAATCGATCGGGCTTCGAGCCGCGCGGCAGCTTGGCCGCTTGGTCGGACATCGCTTCGATCGCATAGATCGCCGTCGCGGGCTCGACGTCGCCGTCCGCCGCGAGCAGGCGCCGTGCGGCCACGACTAGCGTCCGTACGTCGTATCCCGCGTCCTCCGCGAATCTGGGCGCCTGAAGACGCGCCGCCAACGCAGCGACGCGGCCGACCGTCGGATCGTCGGATCCGACCACCTCGAGGAGCGCGCGAACGCCGCCTGCCGCCTGCGACAGCGCCCGCGTCAGCGTATCCTTCACGGTCATCGGCAATCCGACGTTCAGATCATCGGCGGTCCGCTGAATGTTCGCCAACAATATGATCGCCGGAGCCGGTTCGTCGCCGCTTTCCAACACGCGGGCGAGATTCGCAGCAGCGCGCTCCGCAATCCCGATCAGAGCCGCCGGCGCCGGCTGCGGCGTGCCGCTAAGTTCGAGATGATCAAGCTGCAGTTCGACCGTTTCAAGGCGGTCGGCGTAGCGGTCGGAAGCCCCCATCTCCTTCAGCGCCCGATTCGCGGGCTGTAGTAGCGGTCGCGCCAACGGCAACAGACCGAGGTCACGGAAGAGCCGTAGAAGCAACAGGCTTTCGTACCAGATCTGATCCCATGTGGCCTCCGCGTCGGCCGTCATAGTGCAGGCCACCGCGACGAGGCTTCAGTAAGATTGCCGGCCCTCGCGTAAACGTCCGCGAACGCAAACCATGCAAGACGACGGCGGTGCGACGAGTCACCCGCCATTCTCAAAGCCTGTTCGGCGAGGTCGCGAGCGTACTGAACCCGTCCGCCGAAGGCGAGACGGCCGGCCGCCAGGCGCATGACGACGAGATCTTCGTCGGGCTCGTCCCCCAGAGGCGCTATTGCGGTGGCCATGAGAAGGCAGGCTTCTATCGCGCGGACGTCGCCGTCGTCCATCGCGCGTTCACCCATGTGCTCGATCATCTCGGCGAAGCCTCGAACTACAGCCGCAGGCGAGTCGCTCAGTGCATCGGGAGGAAATGCAAAATGTCCCATCACGGCGCCGCCTTGGGCCATCGCATCGAAACCACGCCTCATGATCTCGGTCAGGCGTTCCGGTGGACAGGCCTTCGCGCGATCTTCGACGCGCCGATTCGCCCGGATGCTGTCGCCGGCTGCGGCGACGTCGAGGACGAGCTTCGCCATCGTCGGCAGGCCTATGCTTCCCAGCACTTCAGGCGACACGATCCGGACCACGTTGACCCGCATGTCCGCATCGGCGGGATGAAATGCCAGATATCGGATCGCGATGGACAGAGCATCCTGCACTATCTCGTCGTCGATCGTTTGATCGAGCATCAGCCTGCCTCGCTCGACCATCGATAGCGCGGTCCGCACCAATAGCCGTTCCGGAGGCGATCCAGGCGCTCCGGCATACGCGACCAACAGCGCGATGCCGACGGCCCGATGGCCCCGCACTTCAAGATCCTGCGCAAAGAAGCGAAGCGCGCTCGCCTTTCTGGATGGAAAACGTTTTGCCACTGGCTCTAGTGCGGCTGTCGCGTCGTCGGGCGTGGCATAGGAGAGCGCCCCGGCGAGCATTTCGTAGAACGCCGCCGACTCGCTCTCTTCGGCCCCGACCTGTCGGAAGATTTCGGCGGCTTCAAAGAAGCGTCTTTCCCGCACCAAAATCTTGGCGCGATGAACGAGAAGCGCATCGGATGCAGGAAAGGAAGCGGACAGTGCAGCTTCGGCGGCCGCCACGGCCATACGGTCTCCGAGACTATCCGCGAGTTCGAGGCCTGCCCCGAGAAATTCGCGGCTGCGCAGCCCCGGGATCGCCTCGTTGAGCAAGATCGAGGCTACTTCGTCGGCATCGACGCTGTCCGCGAGCACGGCGACCTGCAGTGCGACTTCCGGCTCCAATCCATGCAACTGCTCTAACCCGGCTTCCAGGACAGTCCGTGCCGCTTCGAACGCACCGGCGAACTTGAACATCTGTGCCTTCAAGATCGTCTTGCGTCGATCCTCGACATCCAGACCGTCGATCTCGCGGAGCACAGGATCCAGCCTCCCCTGTTCGGCCGAACGCTGCCAACCTTCGTACCGCTGGGTGAATTCGGACCTTGACGGGCCATCCCTCTGCACGTCGGTGACCGCGCCATCGATCGAGAGGAGGAGATTGCGGTTCTCGGGCCGTTCCGGCATTTCCTCTCCCGCGTCGAGCACCACGTACGAATTCGACGCACCGCTCGCTTCATGCAGCAGACCGGCAACGGCATGCAGGTGCGGCGACCAGAAGTCCTCTTGGAGCGACGGCCTATAGGCCGGCACCTCGACTCCTTCGACACGGTACAGCGCGGCGTTGGCGACCACGAAGGCGGCCCCTGCTCGGGCGGCCCGGATGAGATTTCCAAGGTCCCCGCCCTGCAACGTGGCTGCGGACACGATACTCACGTTGCGGAACGCTTTGTCGACCTCGTTCGCCTCGATCCGTCTCTTCAGCAGGCCCGAGAGCGACGTGGCGAACGCCGCACGTATCGCGACCCGCTCGGACTCGATATCGGAGCCGGGAGGAAGGACCAAGACGATGTGCGCGAAGGCCGGTCCGTCGGCCCTGGAAAAGACGCGCAGGATCGCGGCGAAGTCCGCCATTCGTTCAGCCCGACCTGATCGGCCCATGAGAAACAAGTCGGCGGCCCCGAGACAGGCTCCGTTCCGCTCGAAGAAGTCGAGCAGGCGGAATTCGTCGGCGCCGGTCCCATTCGCGGCCTCGGTCGGTTTCGCAGCTTCGGTCAATGCAAATCTCCACCGCCGACCCATCGCGGTCCGCAACGATTTCAAGGCTATGAGAGATAGTCGCCGCGAGGCCGCGCGCCAGTGTCTGTCGCCGTCCGAATTGGCGAACCGCCGTCGCGGCGCGTAGGCGGCTCTGAGGCGGAGCAGGCGGCTTCGGGGCGGGCGGCCGCGAGCCCTCGCGTTCTCCGGAACATAGATTCGGCTTCCGCCGGCGAGCGAATGGTGGCAGTTTGGGCCGAATTTGATCGAGCCGCGGTTCCACACCGTGGTTCTCCACCGAAAAAACCGGTGGCTCTCGGGACCCCTTGTTTTATAGGGTTTTTCGCACGTCGCGTTTAGATGGCGGAGAGGGAGGGATTCGAACCCCCGATAGGCTTGCACCTATGCCGCATTTCGAGTGCGGTACAATCAACCACTCTGCCACCTCTCCAGCGGCCCAGGTGATTTGCACCACCCGCGGTCGGGCGTGTTCTAGGCGAGGATGGCGGGACAGACAAGGCGCTGCAATAATATTTCCGCCACCGGCGCCTCGCGCCAACGAAGCGCCGGGTGGCGCAAGAAAGCGCGCGGAAACAATGCGCTAGCGGGACGGTTCGGGTCCGGTCGGCGCACGGGCGAAGCAAAAGCAGCAGGAGCGGCCCATGGAGCATGTGACGATTCGAGCCAACGGGGCGGCGTTCCACGTCGCGCGGACCGGCAACGGGCCGCCGCTGCTGCTGTTGCACGGCTGGCCGGAATTCTGGCTGACCTGGAAGCCGGTCATGGCGCGGCTCGCCGACCGTTACACCCTGATCGCGCCCGACCTGCGCGGCTTCGGCGACAGCGACAAGCCGCAAGGCTCGTTTGGCCCCGATCAACATACCGACGACATGCTGGCGCTGCTGGACGCACTTGGTATCGACAAGGCCGGCGTGGTCGGCCACGACGTCGGCGGCGCGGTGATGCAGCCGCTCGCCCGGAAGGCGCCCGGGCGCATCGCCGGGCTGTTCTTCTTCGATTTCGTCCATCCCGGCATCGGGCCGCGGATGGCCGCGCCCGACCGGCTGAACCACATCTGGTACCAGTCGTTCCATCAGATGGAGATGGCGCCCGCGCTGGTCGGGGCGAACAGAGAGACCTGCCGCACCTATATCGGCCATTTCCTGCACAACTGGACGCATCGCAAGGCCGCGTTCGACGACGTGATCGAGGATTTCGCCGACAACTTCTTCAAACCCGGCAACCTCGCCGGCGGCTTTGCGCATTATCGCGCGTCGCATGCGGGCCGCGTGAAGATGATGCAGGGCGAAGCGCCCGTGCTGCCGCCGATCGCGGTGCCGACCTGCATCCGCTGGGCCGAGCACGACCCGCTGTTTCCCTATGCCTGGACCGACCGGCTGGGCGAGACCTTCTCGAATCTAGACCTGAAGATGTTTCCCGATGTCGGGCACTTCCCGCATCGCGAGGACCCCGACCGCGCCGCCGCCGAGATCGCCGGCTTCTTCGGGCGGATCAATTGGAAGTAGAAATTGGTGGGACCGCCAGGACGCGACAAAAACTGGCGGTCCCGTGCCGCTTCTCAATATTGCCGGCCGGGAAGTGCGGCTTCGCCGGTCGGCGGGAGCGACGCCTTCACGGTAGCGGCCGGGGCCCAAACGGCAACGCGAACCCGATCTTAACCTAACCGATCAACCTTACCGGGCGATCGGCTGCGCCCAAGCGTCTCAGGCGTCAGCCTTCTTGGCTTTCTTGGCCTTTTTCTCGCTCTTTTCGCCCTCGTCGTCCTTGGCCTTTTTCTCGGCCTTCTTGTCGTCCTTGCCGTTGTCTTTCTTGCGATTGGTGTAGCGGGCATTGCCGAGCCCGGTTCCGATCGTCAGCACGCCCCAACGCGTGACATCCTGCATGAACGGGACTTCGGCCAGTCCCTGCGCCACGCCGTCATTGTGCATCACGATCGCGGTGTCATGATCGCCGATCTGCGGGATCGCCTCGACCAGGCTCGCCGGCAGGTTGAATTTGCTGCTCTCCCAATTACCCGGCAGATTCTGTGCGCCCTTCTCGATCGAACCGTCCTCGTTGATGACGCCGGGACAGGAGATGCCGATGAACGGCGCGAGCTTGAGGTTCTCCTTCTCGGCGGCGGTGATCAGATCCTTCAGCATCTTCACCAGCCGTTTCACCGCGCCTTCGCGCGTCGGCTCGTCGTCGGCATGGCGCCACAGCTCCGATTTCCAGACCGTGGCCTTGGAGAGATCGGACGCCTTCTTCCAGCGCGTCTCGACGACGCCGCAGCGGATATTGGTGCCGCCGATATCGACGGCGAGCATGCCGTCATGGGCCTCGAAAATCCACGACGGCGCCAGATGCAGCGTGCCGATCAGCCCGGCATCATCGGGATGAAAGCGGATCGGCACCATGTCGACCTTGAAATCCTCCGACTTCAGGATGATGTCGGTGCGCGCGATGGCGAGTTCGCCGAGCCTGGAGTCGCGAAAGCCGCCGCCGACCACGATGCGCTCGGTCTTGGCCCAGGCCTTGGTGCCGAGGAAGCGCCGCGTCACATAGGCGAGCTCCTGGGCAAATTCCTCGATCGCGCTGTGCACGACTGCGGAGGCCTCGGTGTCGTCGCCGACCAGCAATTCGTCGAGCTTCTTCTTGCTGATCTGGTCCGACGGCTCGTCGCCGAACGGATCCTCGTCCGACTTGCGCAGCGGCTTGCGCCAGCGGTCGAGGATCTTGCGGAAAGCGCCCTTGGAGGCGCGATCGCCGAGAAAACCCTCGTCGTCCTTCAGCTCGATGTTGAAGCTGTCGATGTCGACGGATGGCAGCCGCGCGGCACCGTGGTGCGCGATTCCCGTGGTCAGTCCGGTGTCTTCAGCCATTCGCCCTGCCCGCTTGAGATTCCCAGCACTAACGACGGGGAACTCAAATGGTTGCGTCCCGCACTGCGGCGCTCGGCCGGCGCGCGGGACGCAATGATCGCAGGGGGCGTCAGGCGGCCTTCACCCCGTAGCGGGCCGCGGGCGTGCTGCGCGACAGGTTCGGCATCAGCTTCTGGCGGGCCGCCTCATAGGCCTGCCAATCCGCAGCCTCCGGCAGCGACGGCACGGTGAAGACCTCGCCCTGGTCGAGGCCGGCCAGCGCAGCGTTCACCATGTCCTCGGCCTTCATCACGATCTCGCCGGGCAGATGCGCGACCGGCGTGCCGGCGATGTCCCAGAACTCGGTGGCGGTGGCACCCGGCAGCACGGCCTGGACGCGAATGTTCTTGTCCTTCAGCTCGTGCTGCAGCGAGTGGGTCAGCGCCAACACGAAGGCCTTGCTGCCGCCGTAGACGCCGTTGAGCAGTTCCGGCTGAACGCCGACGACCGAGGCGATGTTGATGATGGTGCCGCCGCCGCGTGCGACGAATCCCGGCACCGCCGCATAGGTGAGGCGCATCAACGCGTCGACATTGAGCGCGATCATGTCGCTCATCTTGTCGACATCGGATGCGAGCAGCGGCGCGGTGGCGCCGACGCCGGCGTTGTTCACCAGCACGCTGATGCCTTCGTTGCTGCGGAGAATGGATTCGATCCGCGACACATCGGCACGCTTGCTGAGGTCGGCGGCGACGATCTCGATCGATCGGCCCGTCTCCGTCGCGAGACGCTTGGCGAGCCCATCGAGGCGCTCACGGTTACGTGCAACGAGGATCAGATCGTAGCCACGCCGTGCGAGCCGGTCCGCGTAGATGGCACCGATTCCGGACGACGCACCGGTAACGAGCGCCGTGCCCTTGGCTGACTTGGTCATGTTGGTCTCCTGTTTGACCTGAACGGCCGGACTTGGCCGTTGCTCATGTTCTACAGGCCCCCTTGCATGTCTCAAATGTCATATATACACCTTTTTAGGACACAGATTGCCGCCGGAGAGTTCCATGCAGGAGATCGGCTTCGTCGTCTTCCCGGAGTTCCAGGTGATGGGCTTTACCGCCATCACCGCCTTCGAGGTCGCCAATTTGATCGCAGGCGCGCCGTTCTATGAGGTCACGCTGCTGTCGGAGAATGGCGGCCCGGTGCGGTCATCCGCCGGCTTCAATGTCGAAACCGAAGCCTTCGGCGATCGCAGCTTCGACACGGTCTTCATCGGCGCCGGCCACGAGCTTCATCCGGCATCTCCGAAGCTGATCGACTACATGCGGCGCGCCATGACGACATCGCAGCGCATCGCCGCGCCCTGCATCGGCGCCTTCTCACTGGCTGAAGCCGGCCTGCTCGACGGGCGGCGCGTTTCCACGCACTGGCAATTCGCCCCGGAATTGCAGGCACGATTTCCCGGGCTCAAGGTCGAGCAGGACCGCATCTACATCGTCGACGGGCCGATCTGGACCTCGGCCGGCATGACCGCGACGATCGATCTGGCGCTGGCGATGATCGAGCATGATTTGGGCGTCGAGGTCGCCCGTTCGGTGGCCCGCAAACTCGTCGTCTATCACCGCCGCACCGGCGGACAGTCGCAGTTTTCGGCGCTGCTCGAGCTCGATCCGAAATCCGACCGGATCCAGAACGCCCTCCACTACGCCAAGGCGCATCTGCGCAACGAGCTCTCGGTCGAGGAATTGGCCGAGGTGGCACGGCTCAGCCCGCGCCAGTTCAGCCGCGCCTTCCGCGCCGAGACCGGCCAGTCGCCGGCCAAGGCGATCGAGCAGCTCCGGGTCGAGGCGGCGCGCGAACTGATCGGCGATGGCCGCCATTCGATGGACGAAATTGCCGTCGAGACCGGCTTTGCCGATCGGGAACGGATGCGGCGGGCGTTCCTGCGGGTACTGGGCCAGCCGCCCCAGACCATCCGCCGCCACGCGCGGGCCGCGGCCATGACCGCGGCCTGAGGGTCAATCCGGGCCAAAATCGCGCCAAACCCTTCATTTTTGGCCGGTTTTTGCCCTGCTTTACCTTGACTCCGCGTCGTCAGCAGCTATAAGTCCGCCCATCCGGCGCGGAGTTTTCTCGCGCCGATTGTTTTTGTGCGATCCAGTTTGGGAATTCATTCCCTTCGCGCGAAACACATAACCCATAGCGACTGAACAAAAAGCCGACCCGGGCTAACCGTCCGAGGCCGGAACCGAACACGAAGGAATCAAACGATGTTCGCAGTCATCAAAACCGGCGGCCGGCAGTACCGTGTCGTTCCGAATGATGTACTCGAGATTGGCAAGATCGCCGGCGATGTCGGCACGATCGTGCAGCTAGGCGAAGTTCTGGTGCTCGGCGGTGACACGCCGGTGCTGGGGACGCCCACCGTGGCAGGCGCCACCGTTGCGGCCGAAGTGCTGCAGCACAAGCGCGGCGCCAAGGTGATCGCGTTCAAGAAGCGTCGCCGCAAGAATTCACGCCGCAAGCGCGGCTATCGCGACGAGCTCACGGTGCTTCGCATCACCGAGATCCTCGCCGATAACGCCAAACCGACCGTCGGCCCGCGGCCGAAGAAGGAAAAGGTCGCAGCGCCCGCCGATGATGGCGAGGACGCAGCACCGAAGGCGGCAAAGAAGAAGGCGCCCGCAAAGGCGCCGGCCGCGAAAAAGGCTCCGGCCAAGAAGGCCGCGGCCAAGAGCGAGAAGAAGTGATCGTCGCGCTTTCAGATTTGAAGCGTGACAAAACGTGAAATGATTCCGTCAAGGAATTGATCTAGAGATCAAAGCGAAGTCGGAGACGAGCTATGGCTCATAAAAAAGCAGGCGGTTCATCGCGCAACGGACGTGATTCCAAGGGCAAGCGCCTTGGCATCAAGGCGTTCGGTGGCGAGCGCGTGATCCCCGGAAACATCATCGCGCGTCAGCGCGGCACCACCTGGCATCCTGGCCTTAATGTCGGCATGGGCACCGATCATACTCTCTTCGCCAAGGTCGAGGGTCATGTCGAGTTCCGTGCCAAAGCCAATGGCCGCACATTCATCTCGGTTATTCCGATGGCAGAGGCGGCCGAGTAGACGGTGGACACACATGAGTCCGCCGGGTCCTGTTGAACCGGCGGAGTCGTAAAGGGCTCTAAGGGGAGGCGGGATGACCGGCCTCCCCTTTTCGTTGCGCGCGATCCGGTTCGACCGCGCGTGACGTTCCAAGCGTTGCGTACCGATTGTCGCATCACAGGAGCTCGACATGTTGCAGGACATCCCGACGCCGACCTTGCGCGAGGCAAGAGCTTGCGTCCTCGAGACCGAACGGCTGACCTTGCGCAAGCCGACGCTCGCGGACGTAAAAGCGATCGCACGCCTCGCCAATGACCGCCGCATCGCGGAGAACACCCGCCGCCTGCCGCATCCCTATACCCAGGACGACGCCATCGACTTCGTGCGCGCGCTCGGCGCCGGCGGACGCGAAACCGTCTTCCTGATCGAGAACAATCACACGCCGATCGGCATGGTGGGCATTGACTGGCGCAAGCCTGACGGCATCGACTGGCGCGAGGAGACCGCGGCCGAACTCGGCTACTGGCTCGGCGTCGACCATTGGGGCCAGGGTTTTGGCACCGAGGCCGCGCGCGCGGTGATCGATTATTTCTTCGAGGAATTCGATCTCGACCAACTGATCGCGGGCGCCCGCGTCGTCAACCCGTCGTCGCGCAATATCCTCGAGAAGTGCGGCTTCCAGTGGAGCGGCGTCGAGCTGCACCGCTTCGAGGCGCTGGGCTCATCGAGCCCGGTCGATGCCTTCCGGCTGTCGCGCGGCGTCTGGGCTTCGCTGAAGAGCTGGAACACTTCGAAGCGGCGGGAGAGCTGAGGCTTCTGGTCTTCACCCTCCCCTGGAGGGGGAGGGTCGGATCACATTGAGCGCAGCGAAATGGGGTGGGGTGATCTCTCAACTCGGGCGCTGCTGGATGAGGAAAGACCTTCACCCCACCCCGCTGCGCATTCCGCTCCGCTGCATGCCCAGCGACCCTCCCCCTCCAGGGGAGGGTAAGAATTAGGCCGGCGGATTGATCGCGGAGTCGGTGCGCCCGAGCTGCTGCTCGCGCACGAAGATGTAGAGGCCGGCTGCGATGATGATCGCGGCGCCGAATATCGTGGCCCAGGACGGCACGTCGCCGAACACCACGAAGCCGAAGATCACTGCCCAGACGATCATCGAATACTGGTACGGCACCACCACACTTGCCGGCGCGAGCTTCAGCGAGCGGTTCACGCACAGCAGCGCCGCGACCGAGATGATGCCGGCGGCGAAGAACAGCACGAGGCTGCCGGCCGATGGCGTCACCCAGCCGATCGGCGAGAGCACGAGGCCGAGGATGAAGGTGCCGCCGAATTGCGTGGTCGCGAGCACGATGTCGGGCGTTGCGCGCAGCGAGCGCGTGATCAGCATCAGCACCGCAAACGACAGGCTGCCGCCGAGCGCGATCATCGCCGGCCAGCTGATGGTCTGCGCCGACGGCCGCAGCGCGATCAGCACCCCGCAAAAGCCGACCAGGATCGCGGTCCAGCGCCGCCAGCCGATATGCTCGCCGAGCACAAGGCCCGACATCGCGGTGACGAAGATCGGTCCGGCCAAATAGTAGGTGATGACGTCGGCGAGCGGCAGATAGACGGTCGCCAGGAAGAACGCCGCGACCTCCAGCGTCGACAGCGTGACGCGCAGCAATTGCAGCCACGGCCGCTCCAGATGCAGGAAATCCGCGCGCCGCTTCCACACGATCGGCAGCAGCACGAGCAGTGCCGCGCAGGCGCGCAGCCACAGCAATTGCCCGACCGAATAGGTGGCGACGAGGAATTTGCCCATCGCGTCGCCGAACGAGAACATGAAGATCGACAGCAGCATCAGGCCGATGCCGGCAAGCCGCGCCGATCGATCGTCGTAGGAGGACAGTTTTGCGAACAGGCTCATGACTTGCGTTTCTTCGTTATTGCCGGGCACAGCCGGAACGACTGCGTTGCCTCCGCTCGCCCATGCCCGGTCGTCCGGTTTTAAAGACGTGGATGCCCGGGACAAGCCCGGGCATGACGAATTGAACGGATTGCCGCACCTGCATCGCTGCGATACCGGTAGCCTGCCCCCGGCACAAAAGAGCAGGAAGCGCCGCATGAGCGAATTCGACCCCACCCAGCACCGCATGGTCCCCGCGCAGCGGTGGTTCGAGGATTTCGTGCTCGGCGAGCGCTTCGTGATTCCGAGCCGGACCCAGACCTCGGCCGTGTTCGCGGCGTTCCAGACCGCCAGCGGCGACACCCATCCGATCCACTACGACGTCGAATATTGCCGCACGCGCGGCATGCCGGACCTGCTCGCGCACGGCTTCCAGACCCTGGTGCACACCGCGCCCGGCGCAGGTCTGTTTCCCTACTTCGTGGAGGAGTCGCTGATCGGCTTCCTGGAACAGTCGAGCAAGTTCCTGAAGCCGGTCTATGCCGGCGATACCATCTACCCGGCGCTGGAGGTGATCGAGCTCGTCCCGGGTAAGACCACCGGCGTCGTAACGCTGCGCTCGACCGTGCACAACCAGCGCCGCGAGCTGGTGCTGGAGGGGATGCAGAAATTCCTGGTGCGGCGGCGGCCCGCTTAACCGCTCGGGCCGTAAAAAGGCCCGAAAATTAAGGCTTTTCGCCGAAGTCAGGGCCTTTCCGGGTTGCCGCCGCGGCCCCCCTGCCCTAACTAGTACGGATCATGAAATTCCTCGATGAAGCCAAGGTCTATATTCGCTCCGGCGACGGCGGCAACGGCTGCGTCGCGTTCCGGCGCGAGAAGTTCATCGAGTTCGGCGGCCCTTCCGGCGGCAATGGCGGCCGCGGCGGTGACGTCATCATCGAGGCCGTCGACGGGCTGAACACGCTGATCGACTACCGCTACCAGCAGCACTTCAAGGCGCCAAAAGGCACCAACGGCATGGGCAAGGACCGCCATGGCGCCAACGGCAAGTCGATCGTGCTGAAAGTGCCTGTCGGCACCCAGGTGTTCGACGAGGACCGCGAGACGCTGCTACACGATTTCACCGAGCTCGGCGAGAAATTCGTGCTGGCTGAAGGCGGCAATGGCGGCTTCGGCAATGCGCATTTCAAGTCCTCCACCAACCGCACGCCGCGCAACGCCAATCCCGGCGCGCCGGGTGAGGAGCGCTGGATCTGGCTGCGGCTGAAGCTGATCGCCGATGCCGGCCTGGTCGGCCTGCCCAACGCCGGCAAATCGACCTTCCTCTCGGTGGTCAGCGCGGCGCGACCGAAGATCGCCGACTATCCCTTCACCACGCTGCATCCGCAGCTCGGCGTCGTGAACTACGGCGGCCGCGAATTCGTGCTCGCCGATATCCCCGGCCTGATCGAAGGCGCGCATGAGGGCGCGGGACTCGGCGACCGCTTCCTCGGTCATGTCGAGCGCTGCCGCGTGCTGCTGCATCTGGTCGATGCGACCTGCGAGCATGCCGGCAAGGCCTACAAGACGGTGCGCACCGAGCTTGAAGCCTACGAAGGCCATCTCGCCGACAAGATCGAGATCGTCGCGCTCAACAAGATCGACGCGGTCGAGCCGGACGAGTTGAAGAAGCAGAAGGACCGCCTCAAGCGGGCAGCGAAGAAGACGCCGCTGCTGATCTCGGGCGTGACCGGCGCAGGCGTGCAGGACGCGCTGCGCGCGCTGGTCGAGGTGATCGGCGAGGCGCCGGTGTCGAACAAGGCCAAGGCTCAGTCGGAACCGTGGGCGACGCCGCTGCCGCAGGGTTGAACGGCAAGTCCGAACAACGCCTGCGCCTCACAAGCACTTCCAAGCCACCTCGTGGCGCATACTGCCTCCATCTTCCTGCCAGACCGAACCCATGAAACGCCCCGCGCTCAAGAACTTTCGCCGCATCGTCGTCAAGGTCGGCTCGTCGCTATTGGTCGACTCGCAGGCCGGCGAGGTCCGCGCATCCTGGCTTGCCGCGCTGGTCGACGACATCGCAAAGCTCCACAAGCGCGGCTGCGAGGTCATGGTGGTGTCGTCGGGCTCGATCGCGCTCGGCCGCAGCCGCCTGAAGCTGCCGCGCGGCCCGCTGAAGCTCGAGGAAAGCCAGGCTGCGGCCGCGGTCGGCCAGATCGCGCTGGCGCGGACCTGGTCGGAGGTGCTCGGCCATCACGGCATCGGCGCCGGGCAGATCCTCGTGACCTTGCAGGACACTGAAGAGCGCCGCCGCTATCTCAATGCGCGCTCGACCATCGCCAAACTGCTGGAATGGGGCGCGGTGCCCGTGATCAACGAGAACGACACGGTCGCGACCACCGAGATCCGCTACGGCGACAATGATCGCCTCGCCGCCCGCGTCGCCACCATGGCGAGCGCGGATCTGTTGATCCTGCTCTCCGATATCGACGGCCTCTACACCGCGCCGCCCGCGGTCGATCCCGATGCGAAACTGATCCCGGTGGTCGAAAGCATCACCTCGGAGATCGAGGGGATGGCCGGCTCAGCCGGCTCCGAACTGTCGCGCGGCGGCATGACCACCAAGATCGAGGCCGCGAAGATCGCGACCACCGCCGGCACCCACATGCTGATCGCCTCCGGCAAGATCGAGTATCCCTTGCAGGCGATCGCCGACGGCGGCCGCTGCACCTGGTTCCTGACCCCGGCCAATCCCGTCACGGCGCGCAAGCGCTGGATCGCGGGCTCGCTCGAGCCGAAGGGCACGCTGACCATCGATGCCGGCGCGGTGGCGGCGCTGCGCGCCGGCAAGAGCCTGCTGCCGGCCGGCGTGATCCGGGTCGACGGCCAGTTCGCCCGCGGCGACGCCGTGGTGGTGCGCGGCCCCGACACCCATGAGATCGGCCGCGGCCTGGTCGCCTACGACGCCGAGAACGCCGAGAAGATCAAGGGCCGCTCCTCGCCGGACGTGATGGCCATTCTGGGCATCAGCGGCCGCTCGGAGATGATCCACCGCGACGACCTCGTGATCGGCCCGGCCGGGGCGATCCCGGCCAAGTAGGCCATTGGGTAAGCCATTGGCCGAGCGGGCCGGCCTGCCGCCCACCTGCCATGCCGGTTCCGCGCCTCGCCACCCCTCAATTGCCATGCTAGAACATGGCCTTAATCGAAAGCCGGGACTTCCATGAGCGCCCCCCTGAAGGCGATCGACGGCAACGCCGATCTCGCCGCCCTGATGACCGACCTTGCCGCCAAGGCGCGCGCTGCCGCGCGCGTGCTGGCGCTGGCGTCGCCGGAGCAGAAGAACCGGGCGCTCGCCGCAATAGAACGCGCGATCCGCGCCAACGCACCGGCCATTCTCGCCGCCAATGCCGAGGACGTCGCCGAGGCGCGCGCGGGTGGCATGACCACAGCCTTTGTCGACCGCCTGACACTGACGCAGGCGCGCGTCGCCGGCATGGCCGATGGCGTGGCGACCGTGCGCGAGATTGTTGATCCGGTCGGCGCCGTCACCGAAAGCTGGCAGCGGCCGAACGGCATGACCATCGAGCGCGTCCGCGTGCCGCTCGGCGTGATCGGCGTGATCTTCGAAAGTCGCCCCAACGTCGCCGCCGACGCCGGCGTGCTGTGCCTGAAATCCGGCAACGCGGTGATCCTGCGCGGTGGCTCCGACAGCTTCCGCTCCTGCCGCGCGATCCATGATTGCCTGGTGCAGGGCCTGCGTGAAGCCGGTCTGCCCGAGGCCGCGATCACCCTGGTGCCGACCCGTGACCGCACGGCCGTCGGCCTGATGCTGACGGGATTGAACGGCGGCATCGACGTGATCGTGCCGCGCGGCGGCAAGAGCCTGGTCGCACGCGTCGAGGCGGAGGCACGCGTTCCGGTATTCGCGCATCTGGAGGGTGTCAACCACATCTATGTCGATGCCAGCGCCAGGCTTGATATGGCCAAGTCGTTGGTGCTGAACGCCAAGATGCGCCGTCCCGGCGTCTGCGGCGCCGTCGAGACCCTGCTGATCGATCGCAACGCTGCTGCGACGAAGCTGAAACCGCTGGTCGAGTTGCTGATCGACGCCGGCTGCGAGGTGCGCGGCGACGACATCGTGCAAGGTGCCGATGCCAGGGTGAAGCCCGCGTCCGACGAGGACTGGAACACCGAATATGAGGACGCGATCATCTCGGCGAAGATCGTCGGCAGTCTCGATGAAGCGATCGCGCATATTCAAAATCACGGCTCGCATCACACCGATGCGATCGTGACGGAGGATGCCGCCGCCGCGCAGAGATTCCTCAACGAAGTCGACTCCGCGATCGTGCTGCACAACGCCTCGACCCAGTTCGCCGACGGCGGCGAGTTCGGCTTCGGCGCCGAGATCGGAATTGCCACCGGCAAATTCCACGCCCGCGGGCCGGTCGGCGCCGAGCAACTGACGAGCTTCAAGTACCGCGTCCACGGCACCGGGCAGACACGGCCGTGATCATTGTCGCACGCGCACGGTAAACCATTGCAACAAGCTTCCACCGTGCCGTCATCCCCAGCCCAGGCGCTTCCGTTCTATACCAACGGCATGCGCATCGGGCTGCTCGGCGGCTCGTTCAATCCGCCGCACGCCGCGCATCGCGCCATCAGCCAGTTCGCGCTCAAGCGTTTGCAACTCGACCGCGTGTGGTGGTTGCTGACGCCGGGCAATCCGCTGAAGAACCATGACGGCCTGCATGCGCTCAACGAGCGCGCCGCGGCCGCGCGCCGCGTTGCCGACGATCCGCGCATCGACATCAGCTGTCTCGAAGCTGTCATCGGTGTTCGCTACACTGTCGACACGATCATCCACTTGCGCCGCCGTGTCTCCGGCGTGCACTTCGTCTGGATCATGGGCGCTGACAATCTCGCGCAATTTCATCGCTGGAAAGATTGGCGGCGCATCGCGTCCGATGTGCCGATTGCCGTGATCGACCGTCCGCCCCAGAGTTTCCGCGCCCTTGCCGCACCGGCGGCGCAGGCGCTGATGCGCTATCGCTTGCCCGAAAATCAGGCGACACGGCTGGCCGATCAGCAGGCGCCGGCCTGGGTGTTCCTGACAGGAATGAAATCCAATCTGTCTTCGACCGGACTGCGGAACCCGGACGGGAGCTGGAGAACGGCGTGAGGCGTAAAAGGGTTACTGGAATATTGAAACCATTAACCCCACATGCGTAGAATGGTGCGTGGGGCCGGATTCGGCACCCGCGATACAGTGAAAGGAATGGTCCCTGGCCACATCTGTATTGTCAAAGTCTGTTTTACCCAAGGTTCCAAAGACTGCGCGTAAAACATCGACGAAAACCGCGGCCTTGCAGGCGCAACCGGACGCCGACAAACCGGATGCCAACAAGACGCTGAGCCTGATCCTCTCCCGCCTCGACGACATGAAAGCGGAAGAGACGGTCACCATCGACCTTCGCGGCAAATCCGCATATTCCGACTACATGATCGTCACCACCGGCCGGGTTAACCGGCACGTTGGCGCGATCGCGGAAAATGTGACGAAGAGCCTCAAGGAAAACGGGGTCAAGAACATCCACGTCGAGGGCATGCCCAATTGCGACTGGGTGCTGATCGATTCCGGCGAGGTGATCGTGCACGTGTTCAGGCCTGAGGTGCGCGAGTTCTACAACCTCGAGCGGTTGTGGACTCAGAACCCGGCGGTCGCGGCGGTCTAAGGCGTATCGAAGCCGATGCGAATCGGCTGCAGCGCAGCTAGTCTGCGTTGATGCGTCTTGTCGTGATCTGCATCGGCCGCCTGAAACAGGGCCCTGAACGGGAGCTCGCCGAGCGCTACCGCGAGCGCTTCGAAGATATCGGCCGCAAGCTCGGCTTTCGCGGCCTTGAGATCCATGAGATTGCGGAGAGCCGCGCGCGCGACACGGGAGCGCGCATCACCGAGGAGGCCGCGGCGATCGCGGCGCTGCTGCCGGAAAAGCACATGCTGGTCGCGCTCGACGAACGCGGCAAGAGCATCGACAGCGCGAGCTTTGCGCAGCAGCTCGGCCGCTGGCGCGACGAGGGGACAGCGCATACTGTCTTCGTGATCGGCGGCGCGGACGGACTTTCGCCTGAATTGCAGCGCAAGGCTTCGTTGCGTATTGCATTCGGCTCCGCGACCTGGCCGCACCAAATGGTCCGCGTCATGCTTCTGGAACAGATTTATCGGGCCGCGACCATTTTGGCCGGCCATCCCTATCATCGCGCCTGAGGCGCGGTGACGGACAGTCGAAAGCGCTGAACGCACGCGAATGCAGCACAAGCGGGACACAGCTTCGGATTCGCATCTCGCCACCGCGCGCCGCCGCTGGCTGCCGGCATCTCTGCCCTTGTCGATCGCTATGCTCGCCGCGTATCCGCTGACCGCAGCGCATGCGCAGGCAGCACCACCCACACAACAGTCCGCACAGCCGGCACCGCAAGCCGCGACGGCGGAGACATCGCCCGACGCCATCAAGCAGCGCGAGCAGGAGCTCGAGGCCGCGCGCGAACAGCAGCGCAAGGCCACCGAGCTGCAGGAGAAGCTGAAGGCCGACATCGCCACGATCGGCCAGGACCGCAGCAAGCTCAATCAGCAGCTGATCGACATTGCCGGCCAGGTGCGCAGCGTCGAGACGCGGATCGCCGACGCCGAGGCACGGTTGCAACCGCTCGACGGCCGCGAGCGCGACATCCGCGGCTCGCTCGATTCACGCCGCTCCGAGGTGATCGAGGTGCTGGCCGCGTTGCAGCGCGCCGGACGACGCACGCCGCCGGCGCTGCTGGTGCGGCCCGAGGATGCGCTGCAATCGCTGCGCACCGCGATGCTGCTCGGCGCGGTGGTGCCGGAGCTGCGCGTCCGCGCCGAGAAGCTCGCGGCCGATCTCGGCGAACTGGTGGCATTGCGCAAGACCATCTCGACCGAGCGCGATGCACTGGCGGCCGACCGCGACAAGCTGAAGGAAGACCAGACCCGCCTGGCGGCGCTGGTCGACGAACGGCAGCGGCAGCAGAGCACGGCCGAAAAGGACATGGAGGCCGAAGGCGCCCGCGCCATCGCGCTGTCGAAGCAGGCCGCCGATCTGCAGGGCCTGATCGCCAAGATGGAGCAGGACCTCAAGAGCGCGGCCAAGGCGGCCGCCACGGCCAGCCTCCAGGGGGCGCCGGCGACCGTGAACGGCAAGCCGAATCTGGGGGCCTTGAAGGACCCTGCCCGGATGAGCCCGGCGGTCGCCTTCGCCTCGGCCAAAGGCCTGTTCTCCTATCCCGTGAACGGCACCAAGATTCGCGATTTTGGCGGTTCCGACGGCGCGGGGGGCGTACAAAAGGGCATTTCTTTGGCCGCCAAACCGGGCGCGCAGGTCACAACCCCGTGTGACGGCTGGGTTGTTTACGCTGGTCCTTTCCGCAGCTATGGACAACTCTTGATCCTCAATGCCGGGGGCGGGTATCATGTCCTGATCGCCGGGATGGAGCGTATTTCGGTAAACATCGGCCAGTTTGTGCTAACGGGGGAGCCGGTTGCGACCATGGGGTCGACGTCCCAGGTTGCATCGATTCTCGCGACCAATGCGAGCCAGCCAGTGCTCTATGTCGAGTTCCGGAAAGACGGCACTCCAATCGATCCAGGTCCATGGTGGGCCGCAAATGAAGGCGAAAAGGTTCGCGGATGATGCGCAAGACTTCGGTAATTCTCCTTAGCGCCGCCACCGGCGCGGCCCTGACGCTTTTCGTCACGCAGCCCCGCGCTGTGCTGATGGGATCGAGCGCGCGCGCCGCGACGTCGGACACCTACCGCCAGCTCAATCTGTTCGGCGACGTGTTCGAACGGGTGCGCAGCGACTATGTCGAGAAGCCGGATGACAGCAAGCTCGTCGAGTCCGCGATCTCGGGCATGCTGTCCGGCCTCGATCCGCACTCGAGCTACATGGATGCCAAGAGCTTCCGCGACATGCAGGTGCAGACCCGCGGCGAGTTCGGCGGCCTCGGCATCGAGGTCACGATGGAAGACGGCTTGATCAAGGTGGTTTCGCCGATCGACGACACTCCGGCCTCGAAGGCCGGCATCATGGCCAACGACATCATCACCAACCTCGACGATGAAGCCGTGCAGGGCCTGACCTTGAACCAGGCCGTCGAGAAGATGCGCGGTCCGGTCAACACCAAGATCAAGCTCAAGATCATCCGCAAGGGCCAGGACAATCCGATCGACGTCACGCTGGTGCGCGACAACATCCGCGTCCGCTCGGTACGCGCACGCGTCGAGGCCGACGACATCGCCTATATCCGGATCACCACCTTCAACGAGCAGACCACCGAAGGCTTGAAGAAGGAGGTCGCCAACCTGCAGAGCCAGATCGGCGACAAGCTGAAGGGCTACGTCATCGACCTCAGAAACAATCCCGGCGGCCTGCTCGAAGAGGCCGTCACCGTATCCGACTCCTTCCTGGAGCGCGGCGAGATCGTCTCGACCCGCGGACGCAATGCCGAGGAAACCCAGCGCCGCGCCGCTCATCCGGGCGACCTGACCAAGGGCAAGCCGGTCATCGTGCTGATCAACGGCGGCTCGGCCTCGGCCTCCGAAATCGTCGCCGGCGCGCTGCAGGACCACAAGCGCGCGACGCTGGTCGGCACTCGCTCGTTCGGCAAGGGTTCGGTGCAGACCATCATCCCGCTCGGCTCGGGCAACGGCGCGCTGCGCCTGACCACCGCGCGCTACTACACGCCGTCGGGCAAGTCGATCCAGGCCAAGGGCATCGTGCCCGACATCGAGGTGCTGCAGGACGTGCCGGAAGAGCTGAAGGCGCGCACCGACACCAAGGGCGAGGCCTCGCTGCGCGGCCATCTGAAGAACGATGGCGACGAGAAGACCGGCTCGCAGTCCTACGTCCCGCCGGACGCCAAGGACGACAAGGCGCTGAAGATGGCCGACGACCTGCTGCACGGCATCAAGTCGACCTCGAACGCCACGCCGGCACCGGCCGCCCCGTCCGGTGACAAGGCGACCGGCGACAAGGCCGCCGCCGACAAGCCGGCCAACAAGTCCGCGAACTGATCCCATCCAATTGATTCGACGAACAGGGCGGCCCTCGGGCCGCCCTTTCTGTTTTCGCCGTCCACCGCCGGCCGTGCTTTGACGGGGAGGCCGGCGCGCGGGAATGCACCGCATCGTGCTATCGTTCGCGCTGTTGATTCGGGGAGGGTCATGGTAGAAGCGGCCGACGAACTGAGCACGCCGCTTGGGCAGCAGACCGTGAGCAGGACGCGCCGTGTCCGCCTGCCGTTCACGGCGATGCAGGCGCTCGCCGTCCTGCTGGGCCTCGTGCTGGTCGGTTTCGCCGGCGTCGCCCTGTTCAACGACAATCCGCTCGGCGGCGAACCGATTGCCCGCATCGCACTCCGTAATCCCTCGCCCGCAGCGGCCGACGACAAACACGCCCCGGCCGAGCCGGCGGTCAAATCCGCCGCCAAGGCGCCAGCCGCAGCCGGCGATGCCAAGAACGACGCCAAGACCGTCACCATCATCGACGGCTCCAGCGGCAAGCGCCAGGACGTCATGATCGGCGCCGGCGATCCAGCCGAAAAGACGACGGATGGCGATGCGCCGCCGCTCGCGATGACCGGGATCGACCCGCGCCTGCTGGAAAAATCGCGCTACGGCATGATCCCTGTTGTCGCCGACGGCCTGAAGCCGTTCACGGTCTATGCGGGCGAAGCCGACCGCGCCAAGGCGGCCCGGATGCCCGTGGTCGCCATCGTCGTCGCCGGCCTCGGGGTCGGCGCCGCCAAGACCACTGACGCCATCATGAAGCTGCCGCCGGCCGTGACGCTGGCCTTCACACCCTACGGCGCCGACCCCGGCAAGCTCGCGGAACGCGCCCGGACCCAGCGCCACGAGATCCTGCTGCAGATCCCGATGGAGCCGTTCGACTATCCCGACAACGATCCGGGCCCGCAGACCCTGCTGACCACGTTGAGCAGCGAGCAGAACCTCGACCGTCTTTATTGGCACCTGAGCCGCCTGCAGGGCTATGCCGGGATAGCCAATTTCATGGGAGCCCGGTTCGTCGCGACCGATCCGGTGATGCAGCCCATCGTGCGCGAAGCGGCCAAGCGCGGTTTGAGCTTCTTCGACGACGGTTCCACCCCGCGCAGCCTCGCGCAGAGCCTCTCGGCCGGCCAATCGTTGCCGTTCGCCAAGGCCGATTTCGCCATCGACGTGGTGCCGACATCGGCGGAAATCGACCGCGCGCTGGTCAAGCTGGAAACAATCGCCAAGGAACGCGGCACGGCCGTGGGCGTCGCATCGGCGCTGCCGGTCTCGATCGAGCGGCTCGGCGCCTGGCTCAAGACACTGGACTCCAAGGGCATCATGCTTGTGCCATTGACAACGGCGATGCTGAAATCAAAATCGGGCTAGAGATCAATCTGTTGGTGCAACCTAAGACCTTGCCGGGGGGCCGGGTCGGGCGACACCAGGAACTGTGCGAGGTAGCGGCAGCATGGCACGTTATGAGGACCTGCCCTATCGAACCTGCGTCGGCATCATGCTGCTCAATACGGCCGGGCTGGTCTTCATCGGACGCCGCGCCGGCGGCATCGAGCATGTCGACGACGCCCATGTCTGGCAGATGCCGCAAGGCGGCGTCGATCCCGGTGAGGATACGTTCCAGGCCGCGCGGCGCGAGCTCTATGAAGAGACCAGCGTCAAGTCGGTGGAGAAGCTCGGCGAGGTCTCCGACTGGCTGATCTACGATATCCCGCGCACCGTCGCCGGCCGCGCCTGGAAGGGCCGCTATCGCGGCCAGCGGCAGAAGTGGTTCGCATTGCGCTTCACCGGCAACGAGAACGAGATCAACGTCGCCCACCCCGGCGGCGGCCACAAGGCCGAGTTCGTCACCTGGCGCTGGGAGCCGATGAAGAATCTGCCGGAGCTGATTGTGCCGTTCAAGCGTCCGGTCTATGAGCGCGTCGTGAAGGAATTCGCCGGTCTGGCGGCCAAGTAATTGGCCTGGTGATCGGCCAGATCAACGCGCGACGCACCGGTCGAGAATGTCATCAGATAAACCCTATCGCCCCAATGTGGGCATCGCGCTGTTCAACGGCGACGGACGCGTGCTGATGGGCCACCGGATCAAGGACGACGGTCCGGAGATCGTGCTGCCCGGCCTCGAATGGCAGATGCCGCAAGGCGGCATCGACGCCGGCGAGGATCCGCGCCAGGCGGTGATGCGCGAATTGTGGGAAGAAACCGGAGCGGTTAACGCCGACTATCTCGGCGAGACCGACTGGATGACCTACGAATTCCCGGCCTATGACGGACCGGCATCGCATCGGCTGGCCAAATTCCGCGGCCAGCGGCAGAAATGGTTCGCGCTGCGCTTCACCGGACGCGACGACGAGATCGATCCGTTGACGCCGCGCAACGGCCAGCCTGCGGAGTTCGATCAATGGCGCTGGGAGCGTCTCGATCGCGTCGCCGATCTCGTGGTGCCGTTCCGCCGCGAGGTCTATCGCGCGGTCGCGATCCGGTTCGCGGAATTCGCTAAAGCGCGATGAGATTAGGTTGAATCGTCATCGCGCTTTAGATTCTTGTTCGAGCATGATCTTTTCGGAAAACCGCTTCACACTTTTCCGGATCATGCTCTAGCTGATCCTGCGGCGGAAGACGCCGCGCATCGCCCGGCGTCATGCCGTAGGTCGCGCGGAACACGCGATAGAAGGTCGCGATGCTGTCGAAGCCGCATGAGAACGCGATCTCGTCGATGCCGCGTTCCTGCATCGATGAGAGAAGCCGCATCGCCTCCTTCAACCTCGTCGCCGTCAGCGTTCGCGCGAACGAGAGACCGGTCGGCTCGAACAGTGCATGCAATTGCCGCAGTGAAATGCCGAGCTCGGAGGCCACCGCGGCCGGCGTGAGCGCGGCGCGATGCAGATCGCGCAGCAGGATTTCGCGCGCGGCATGGAGGTAGCCGGCATGCAGCGCGGCACGGATCTCATCCTGGCGTGGCCGCACGCGTCCGCGCGCCAGCAGCGCCAGCCGCACCATATGCGTGACCTCGCCGGCGAACCGCCCGACCTGCGCCGGATCGCGCGTCATGGAACGGAACATGGCGCCGACCAGCCGGGTCAGTCTCGCATCACGCGCCAGCGCGACCAGCGGCACGTCCTCGATTCGCGCACCGAGCACGAGTTCGTCCGTGACGGGAATCTTGAGGCTGAAGAAGCGAAAGCCGTCGGTCCGATCTGGCGTCGAGGCAAACGGAAGATTGGAATGGCCAAACACCATATCTCCGTTGCCGACCCATTGGATGCGATCGCGGCCGATATTCATGTGGCCGGGGCCCCGCACCTGCCAGCCGAGATGCAGGCTGTTGCTCGGTATGCGTCCGATGTCGGATGAGGTTCGGCTGACGCGGTAAGATGACGCCGACATTTCCGCCAGCACGGCATCGCCGACCTGCGTCGCGGAAAAGCGACCGCGGAAATCGGGCCGTTTCTCACGCTCGAGCTCGATGGTGACCCCGAACAGGTTTTTGCCGCGCACGTCGCACCAGTGCTCGAAGCGGTCCTGCGGGCGGAGAGCATCGGTGGAAAAAGTCAGCACAGCATCTTGTCCGTTACGTCAGAAGTAGCATCACGATGCGATCGGGCCAATTCGTCATCCCGCCGCAGCTTGTCATCGGTGGCCAATGCCTGCTGTTAGCTGGTTCACATTTCTCGGATCGCGCTCTACGACGAGGTGAAGTTAACTCCTCATCGCGCATTAGCTCCTTGTTTGAGCATGATCTTTTCGGAAAACCGCTTTGCACTTTTCCGGATCATGCCTTAGTTCGGGCCAACCGTGAACGGACCGATCGCGATGACATGGCAGTCGCTGTCGCGCTTGGCGCAGTCGCCGAGCGCGGCGCTGACCGCGCCCTGCTCGTTCTCCGCCTTCAACCCCAGTCCCGGCCGTCCCTGCGTCCCGACCGCAACCGCATTCCAGCCTGCCGTCGCTTCGGCAAGCTTCCGCGCGACGTCGCTCCGCTCGCCCGGCACGATGACCGAGCTGTCCGCGGCCTTGAGGAAGCCGGTCACGCGCAATGTGGACGGAACCGGAACCACGAAGACATCGTCGACCACGACGATCGTGCAGGGCACGCCCGCGACCGCGCCGCAGCCCTGCAAATTGCGCCGCGCCGATTCCTCGAGCGAATCGATGCCCGAATTGAAAAAGAAATGACCACCCGGACCGAGCGCGATGGTTCGCGTCTTGCGCGCCGGCACAAACAGACTGTCGAGCCTAGCCTTGGCCGCCTCGCGCAGCAGCGGAACATCCTTGGTGGCGTACGGCTTCTCGACCAGCGCATCACGCTTGACCCACGGCAACGGCGGGACCGGCGGTAGGCCATGGGCATACACGATCGTATTGCCGACCGCATACAGCTCGCACTTGCGCGGCGAGCCCACATTGTCGGCGCGCTTCTGGCATTGCTCCAGCGCCGAGGTCTTCGCCGCGTCCGCGTTCGGCTGCGCCACGCTCCAACCGGAGAAACCGTTGATGTTGATGGCAAGCGCCTTGGAATCGCCCGCGGGCACATATTCGGTCGCGAGCGCAACGCGGGTGCGGTCGCTGACGAACGGAATGATGTCGGTGGCGAGCTTGTCGCCTGATGTGATCGATGGCGGCACCGGTGCGGCCAACTGCTGCGGCGGCGCAGGCTTGGCAGTCGGCGCGGTCGACGCTGATGGCGACGTTGCTACCAACGGTGCCGGTGAAGCCGATACCAGCGGCGCGGGTGCCGGCGTGGAGCTTGCCACGACGGTAGGCTTCGTCGCCGATGTCTCGAGCTTGGTGTAATAGAGGAAACCGCCGACACCGATCGCGGCCAACAGCACCACGGTGATGGCAGCGGGCCACATCCAGGCCGGTGCGCCCGCAGCAGCGGCCTTGATCGGCTTCTTGACCTGCGGCATCGCGTAGGTGCCGTCCTCACGCCGCATCGCCACCATGTAGGCGTGCACGGGGGTCGGGATGTTCTTCACTTCCTGCGCGCCGATGTCGGCGAATTGCACCGACAGCTTGTTGGCGACCTGCTCGTGCACGGCGCGCGACACGCAGATGCCGCCGACCTCGGCGAGGCCCTCGAGCCGCGCGGCGATGTTGACGCCATCACCCAGCAGATCGCCGTCGCGCTCGACCACGTCGCCGATGGTGATGCCGATCCGGAACGACATCTGCCGGCTCGGCGGATAGGCCATGTTGCGCGTGCGCAGGCTTTCCTGGATGTCGATCGCGCAACGCACGGCTTCGACGGCGCTGGGAAATTCCGCGAGTACCGCATCGCCTGCGGTGTTGAAGATGCGGCCACCGCACTTTGCAATGAAATCGTCGGTGACCTGACGATAGGAAGCGAGCCGCCGCAGCGTCTCTTCCTCATCCTCGGCAACCAATCGACTATAGCCTGCAATATCGGCCGCGAAGATCGCTGCGATCTTGCGCTTCATGAGGACCAGCCCCGCAACCCAAATATGCCGGGCAGAATGCCGCCAGACGCTTCCGGGCGCAACAAGCATTCAACGCCCGCCGGGGTACGGCGAGCGTTGAATGCTTCAAGTCTTCGTAGACGATGACTGGAAAGATGCGAGCGATTTCACAAAGAGCCGGCTCACTCGACGCTACGGCGCGATCGCTGGTCGGCAATCGCGCCTTAATGCATAGCCGTGGTGTTGAGCTCGTGCTGGATGCTCTTGAAGTGGTCGAGCCGCTCGATCGCATGATCGAGCTCGGAGCCTTCCTGCTCGGCGAGCTTCTCTTCCATCTCCTTGATGGTCTCCGCGAACTTCGCACGATCAAGTTCGGCAATCGTGGTCGCGACGTCGGCGAGCACGGTGAGGCCCTTGTCCGACACTTCAGCGAGGCCGCCGAGCACGATCACCTTCTCGCGCTTGCCGGCGGTCGTGATAGTCAGGATACCCGGTCGAATCGTGGCGATGACGGGAGCATGACCGGCGAGCACACCGAAATCACCCTCCACGCCGGGGACGTCAACCTGATCGACCTCGCCGGAGAAGGCGAGCTTTTCGGGAGAGACGAGATCGAAGTGGAAGGTGGCCATGGTCTTTCCGTTCTTTGCGCTGTCACCCGCGGGCTTGACCCGCGGGTCCATCAGTCAAAACAGTTCTCGTTCGATGGATCGCCGGATCAAGTCCGGCGATGACGACATCATGAAGCTTAGGCCGCTTCGGCGGCGAGCTTCTTGCCCTTCTCGACGGCTTCTTCGATGGTGCCGACCATGTAGAACGCCGCTTCCGGCAGATGGTCGTACTTGCCCTGGCAGAGATCGCGGAAGCCCTTGATGGTGTCGGCGAGATCGACGAACTTGCCCGGCGAACCGGTGAAGATTTCGGCGACGTGGAACGGCTGCGACAGGAAGCGCTCGACCTTGCGGGCGCGGGCAACCGTCAGCTTGTCCTCTTCCGACAGTTCGTCCATGCCGAGAATGGCGATGATGTCCTGCAGCGACTTGTAGCGCTGGAGGATCTGCTGGACGAGACGCGCGGTGTTGTAGTGCTCTTCACCGACGACCAGCGCCGACAGCATGCGCGAGGTCGAGTCGAGCGGGTCCACCGCCGGATAGATGCCCTTTTCCGAGATCGCGCGCGACAGCACCGTGGTGGCGTCCAAGTGCGCGAACGAGGTGGCGGGCGCCGGGTCGGTCAAGTCGTCGGCCGGCACGTAGATCGCCTGCACCGAGGTGATCGAACCCTTCTGGGTGGTGGTGATGCGCTCCTGCAGCGCGCCCATGTCGGTCGCGAGCGTCGGCTGATAACCCACGGCGCTCGGAATACGGCCGAGCAGCGCCGACACTTCCGAACCCGCCTGGGTGAAGCGGAAGATGTTGTCGACGAAGAACAGCACGTCCTGGCCCTGGTCGCGGAAGTGCTCGGCGACCGTCAGACCGGTCAGACCGACGCGGGCGCGGGCGCCCGGCGGTTCGTTCATCTGGCCGAACACCAGCGCGCACTTCGACTTCACGCTCGGATCCGGATTGTGCGGATCGGCGTTGACCTTCGATTCGATGAACTCGTGATAGAGGTCGTTACCTTCGCGGGTCCGCTCGCCGACGCCGGCGAACACCGAGTAACCGCCGTGCGCCTTCGCGACGTTGTTGATCAGTTCCTGAATCAGCACGGTCTTGCCGACGCCGGCGCCGCCGAACAGGCCGATCTTGCCGCCCTTCGCGTACGGAGCGAGAAGGTCGACGACCTTGATGCCGGTGACGAGGATTTCCGCTTCGGTCGACTGGTCGGTGTAGGACGGCGCTTCCTGGTGGATGGCGCGCAGGCCTTCGGACTTGATCGGACCGGCTTCGTCGATCGGCTCGCCGATGACGTTGATGATGCGGCCGAGCGTGCCTTCGCCGACCGGCACCCGGATCGGCTCGCCGGTGTCGGTCACTTCCTGACCGCGCACCAGACCTTCGGTGATGTCCATCGCGATGGTGCGGACGGTCGATTCACCGAGATGCTGTGCGACTTCGAGCACCAGGCGGTTGCCGCCGTTCTTGGTCTCGAGCGCATTCAGAATCGCCGGAAGGTGGCCTTCGAACTGCACGTCGACCACGGCGCCCGTGACCTGGGTAACGCGACCGATCTGATTGGCTGCTGTAGCCATGGACTGTTCTCCTTCGAAATCTGCCTTAGACCGCCTCAGCGCCGGAGATGATTTCAATCAGCTCCTTCGTGATCTGGGCCTGACGGGTCCGGTTGTAAATCAGGGTTTGCTTGCGGATCATTTCGCCTGCGTTGCGCGTCGCGCTGTCCATCGCGCTCATCTGTGCGCCGTAGAACGAGGCGTTGTTCTCCAGCAGCGCACGGAAGACCTGCACCGCGAGGTTGCGCGGCAGCAGGCTGCCGAGAATCTGGTCCTCTTCCGGCTCGTATTCGTACGAGGTCGCGGGAGCCGCGCTGGCCGCGGGCGCAGCCACCTCGAGCGGGATGATCTGCTGCGCGGTCGGAACCTGCGCGATCACCGACTGGAAGCGCGAATAGAACAGCGTGCAGACATCGAACTCGCCGGCCTCGAACCGCGCCAGCACCTTGTTGGCGATATCCTCGGCGTTGACGAAGCCGATCTGCCGCACGGCACGCAGGTCGAGGTGCTCGACGATCCGCTTCTCGAACGTCCGGCGCAGCTGCTCGTAGCCCTTGCGGCCGACGCAGAAGAATTTGACTTCCTTGCCCTGCGCGAGCAGCGCGTTCGCCCGCTCGCGCGCCAGGCGCACGATCGCGGAGTTGAAAGCGCCGGACAGGCCCCGCTCGCCGGTGCAGACCAGAAGCAGGTGCACCTGGTCGTTGCCGGTACCCGCGAGCAGCGCCGGCGCGCCGGGCGTGCCGTTGGCCGCGGCAGCGATGTTGGAAATCACCGCGTCCATCTTGGTGGCATAGGGCCGCGCCGCCTCGGCGGCGTTCTGCGCGCGGCGCAGCTTCGAGGCTGCGACCATCTGCATGGCCTTGGTGATCTTCTGCGTCGCCTTGGTCGAGGCGATGCGGACCCGCATGTCTTTCAGTGACGCCATTCTTCGTCCACCCCGGCAATCCGACCACCAGGGTCAGATCGCAAGCCTCTCTGTTCCTATCGCCCGGCCAGCGGCCAGGCGATGCCCTTATGCAAAGGTCTTCTTACGCAAACGTCTCGTTACGCAAACGTCTTGGCGAAGCCCTCGACCACCGTCTTGAGCTTGGCGGCGACGTCGTCGGACAGATCGCGGCTGGTGCGGATCGCGTCGAGGATCTCGACGTTCTTGCCGCGCAGCAGCGAGAGCAGGCCGTCCTCGAACGCCTTCACCTTGTTGAGCGGCAGCGGATCGAGGTAGCCGTTGGTGCCGGCCCAGATCACGCAGACCTGTTCTTCCATCTTCAGCGGCGAGAACTGCGGCTGCTTCAGGAGCTCGGTCAGGCGCGAGCCGCGGTTGAGCAGGCGCTGGGTCGAAGCGTCGAGGTCCGAGCCGAACTGCGCGAACGCCGCCATTTCGCGGTACTGCGCGAGCTCGCCCTTGATCTTGCCGGCGACCTTCTTGGTTGCCTTGGTCTGCGCCGACGAACCGACGCGCGACACCGACAGACCGACGTTCACGGCAGGGCGGATGCCCTGGAAGAACAGGTCGGTTTCCAGGAAGATCTGGCCGTCGGTGATCGAAATCACGTTGGTCGGAATGTAGGCCGACACGTCGTTGGCCTGGGTTTCGATGACCGGCAGCGCCGTCAGCGAGCCCAAACCATGCTCCTTGTTGAGCTTGGCGGCGCGCTCGAGCAGGCGGGAATGCAGGTAGAACACGTCGCCCGGATAGGCTTCGCGGCCCGGCGGGCGGCGCAGCAGCAGCGACATCTGGCGATAGGCGACGGCCTGCTTGGACAGATCGTCATAGATGATCACGGCGTGCATGCCGTTGTCGCGGAAGTATTCGCCCATGGTGCAGGCGGTGAACGGTGCGATGTACTGCATCGGCGCCGGATCGGAGGCGGTGGCCGCGACGATGATCGAGTATTCCAGTGCGCCCTGCTCTTCGAGCACCTTGACGAACTGCGCGACGGTGGAGCGCTTCTGGCCGATCGCGACGTAGACGCAATACAGCTTGAGGTTCTCGTCCGGCTGGGCGTTCAGCGGCTTCTGATTCAGGATGGTGTCGAGCGCGATCGCGGTCTTGCCGGTCTGACGGTCGCCGATGATCAGCTCGCGCTGGCCGCGGCCGATCGGAATCAGCGCATCGATCGCCTTCAGGCCGGTCGCCATCGGCTCGTTCACCGACTTGCGCGGAATGATGCCGGGCGCTTTGACGTCGACGCGCTTGCGTTCGGTGGCCTGGATCGGGCCCTTGCCGTCGATCGGATTGCCGAGCGCGTCGACGACGCGGCCGAGCAGACCCTTGCCGACGGGCGCGTCCACGATCGCGCGGGTGCGCTTGACGGTCTGGCCTTCCTTGATCTCACGGTCAGCGCCGAAAATCACGATACCGACGTTGTCGGTTTCGAGGTTGAGCGCCATGCCGCGCGTGCCGTTCTCGAACTCGACCATTTCACCGGCCTGAACGTTGTCGAGACCGTAGACGCGGGCAATACCGTCACCGACCGACAGCACCTGGCCGACTTCGGTGACTTCGGCTTCCTGGCCGAAATTCTTGATCTGGTCCTTGAGGATCGCAGAAATTTCTGCGGCGCGGATGTCCATCAGCCTGCCTCTTTCATCGCGTTCTTGATCGAATTGAGTTTGGTGCGAAGCGAACTATCCACCATGCGGCTGCCGAGCTTGACCACCAGGCCACCAATAATGGAGGGATCGACCTTCACGTTGAGCGCGACGTCCTTGCCCGTCACTGATTTCAGTGCGGCCTTCAGCCCGTCGAGATTCTTGTCACTGAGCTGCTCGGCGACGGTGACTTCCGCAGTCGCCTCGCCCTTGAACTTCGCCACCAGCGCGCGGTAGGCGCGGATCACATCGGCCACGGCAAACAGCCGGCGATTGGCGGTGAGCACCTTGAGGAATTTTGCCGACGTCCCGGAGATGCCGGCCTTGTCGAGCACCGCGGTCAGCGCCTTGAGCTGGGCGTCCGCGGAAAACACCGGGCTGCGGACGAGGCGCTTGAGATCGGCGCTCTCGTTGAGCATGGCCTCGAATTTGTCGAGGTCGGCCCGGACCTGATCGACGGATTGCTCGTCGCGCGCCAACTCGAACAGGGCCGTTGCGTAACGACCGGACACTCCCGAAACGGACGGATCTTCAGCAGCCACGAGCTCGCTCTTTTTTGCTGTCAAATTCGCAAGGGAAAAACCGTCGCCACCAAAGCAGCGCCTAGCGATCCAAGCCCTTGGAATTCAAGCGGGACTTCGATTTTCGACCGGCACAGGACGTGCCGGGATCGTTAAAATCGCGGCTTTGCTAACATAGCAATCGCGCAGGTGCAACATGACGGCATCGTGCGAGCCGCCTTGTCGCATGCGGTTTTTCGCGACCGCAGCCGGCGCTCGAATCGGAAAAATTCGGCGCGTGGAAATTGAGCACGTGGCCCCCGATTTGCGCCACCGCGGTTTTGTTCCATCGAAATTTGCATGGGCCTATGGCCGAGCGCGCAAGGAACCCGAAACGGGCCGCCGCTTCATTTGGCGATTACTTACTGAAAACTTACTTCTGGCCTACTAATCAGTATTCGTATGTATATTGTTGATTAAAAATTAGTTAAAGGCCAAGATTACGGAACCTCGATTGAATACCCCAAAGCGGTAACAAGATATTTCAACCCGAGACAATTGGGATTTACTGCCCAATTCGTGCCTCATTGCGAAACCAAACGGCTTTGGTCAACGAAGGGACGGGGGTCCACTTGCCGCGTTTGTGGCAATACTGTCTGAGGGTCTTATCAATGCTGAATATCAAGAAGGCGGCGGGCAATGTAACCCGCTCGCGTACGGCGCTTGCATTTGTAGCCGCAACTATCCTGGTCGGGGGCAGCGTGACGGAGGCGTCCGCGAAGTCCAGGCACCATCATCAGCGCCACCACCATCATCACCACGCCCGCGCCGAAGGCTCGTCCTGGCGCGACGCCAATGCATCGATCCAGCCGTCCGGCGGGCACACTTTCTCGGGGATGGCCTCGTTCTACGGCAATGAGTCGGGCAGCCGCACCGCTTCCGGCCAGCGCTTCAACCAGAACGCCATGACCGCGGCCCACCGCTCGCTGCCGTTCGGCACCAAGCTCCGCGTCACCCATGGCGGCCGCAGCGTCGTCGTCACCATCAATGATCGTGGCCCGTTCATCCGCGGCCGCGTGCTCGACCTCTCGACCGGCGCAGCCCGCGCCATCGGCCTGACCGGTGCCGGCGTCGGCCGCGTCACCGCCGAGGTCGTCTCGTAAGGCGTTCAGTACGCGTTGCGTTGTGTAGCGGCCGCGAGGCCTGCTTCGTACCAAAAGGCCTGCCGTCGCAAATGACGGCAGGCTTTTTCTTTTGCGAGCCGTCGTCATTCCGGGGCGATGCACCAGCATCGAACCCCGAATGACGAGATTCCGGGTCTGGTCCTGCGGACCATCCCGGAATGACGGCCGAGCTCCTTACAAAAAGCTCTGCGGATCGACATCGACCTCGAGCTTCAGATTGCCCTTGGTCTTCGGACCGACCTCAAGCCATTCGCGCAGATATTGCGACAGGTCGACATTGCGCAGCGACTTCACCAGCAGGCGGAAGCGGTAGCGGCCCTTGATGACGGCAAGCGGCGCCTCGGCGGGGCCGAGCACCTGGATCCGCTCGTCGAGCGGCGCGACCGCAGCGAGCTTGCGGGCAAACCCCTCCGCTGTCGGCCGGTCGCCGGCGGAAATGATCAGGCTCGCCAGCCGGCCGAACGGCGGATAGCCGGTGCGCTCGCGGATATCGATCTCGCTGGCGTAGAACGCCTCGCGGTCACTCGCGATCAAGGCCTTGATGACCGGATGTTCCGGCTGATGGGTCTGCAGATAGCCGACGCCACGGCCCTGCTCGCGGCCGGCCCGGCCGACCACCTGGTTCAGCAGCTGGAACGTCCGCTCGGCGGCGCGCGGATCGCCGTTGCTCAGGCCGAGATCGGCATCGATGACGCCGACCAGATTAAGCCGCGGAAAGTTATGGCCCTTGGCCACGAGCTGGGTGCCGATGATGATGTCGACGCGGCCCTCGGCGATCTCGTTCAGTTCGCTGCGCATGGTCTCGATCGAGGTGATGAGATCGCTCGACAACACCATGGTGCGAGCCTCGGGAAAAATGCTCGCAGCCTCCTCCTGCAGGCGCTCGACGCCCGGACCGACCGCAACCAGCGATTCCTCGGCCGCGCAATGCGGGCAGATGTTCGGGCGCGGCATCGAGAAGCCGCAGTGATGGCAGACCAGCCGCTGCCGGAACCGATGATCGACCAGCCATGCGTCGCAGATCGTGCAGGCAAAGCGATGGCCACAGGCGCGGCAGAGCGTCAGCGGCGCATAGCCGCGGCGATTGAGGAACAGCAGCGCCTGCTCGCGGCGCTCGATCGCATGGCGAATCTGCTCGGCCAGAACCGGGGAAATGAAGCGCCCGCGCGGCGGCGGTGCGCGGCGCATGTCGATCGCCTCGATATGCGGCATGTGCTGGCCGCCGAACCGCGACGGCAGCGCCACGCGCTGGTAGCGCCCCTTGCGCGCATTGACCTCGCTCTCGACCGAGGGCGTCGCCGACGCCAGCACGATCGGGATTTTTGCGATATGGGCGCGGACCACCGCCATGTCGCGCGCGTGATAATGCGCGCCCTCGTCCTGCTTGTAGGCCTGGTCGTGCTCCTCATCGACGATGATGAGGCCAAGATCGGCATAGGGCAGGAACAGCGCCGAGCGGGCGCCGACCACGACCGGCGCCTTGCCCTCGGAGATCGCGGCCCAGTTTCGCGCCCGCGTGCGCGGCGTGAGCTCCGAATGCCACTCCAGCGGCCGCACGCCGAAGCGCTGCGCGAAACGGTCGAGGAACTGGCCGGTCAGCGCGATTTCTGGCATCAGGATCAATGTCTGCTTGCCGCGGCGGATATTCTCGGCGATCGCCTCGAAATAGACCTCGGTCTTGCCGGACCCGGTGACACCATCGAGCAGTGCGACGTGAAAGCTGCCGCTCGCCGCCAGCGTCCGCATCATATCGACCGCACTGCGCTGCTCGCGCGAAAAATCCGGCTGCGCAAAGGCGGGATCAGGAATCGGAGGCGGTGCGGGCGGCGGCATCGCCTCGACCGTCAGCGTACCCTCGTCGACCAGACCGTCGACCACGCCCGAGCTGACGCCGGCCTCCCGCGCCGCCTCGGACTTGCCATGCAGCAAGCCATCCGACAGCACCTCGATCAGCCGCCGGCGCGCCGGTGTCAGGCGCCGCGGCGGCTCGCCAACCAGGCGGACCCCGAGCCGCGTCCGCTCCGGCCCGAGGTTCTCGCCCATCCGCAGCGTCATCCGCAGCACCATGCCGCGCGCCGACAGAGTGTAGGTGGAAACCCAGTCGACGAGCTGGCGCAGCTCCGCCCTGAGCGGCGGAACATCGAGCTTCTCGCTGACGTCCTTGAGCCGGTTGTGCAGCCGC
Source organism: Bradyrhizobium sp. ma5 (assembly GCF_042258955.1). Classification (NCBI taxonomy): domain Bacteria; kingdom Pseudomonadati; phylum Pseudomonadota; class Alphaproteobacteria; order Hyphomicrobiales; family Nitrobacteraceae; genus Bradyrhizobium; species Bradyrhizobium sp. ma5. Next base: position 225,415 of record NZ_CP170156.1, on the reverse strand, counting down.
GGATCCGGCCTGGCATTCTCGGCCCACACCACCGCTACGACCTCGCGCGGCCCGAGCGGAACACAGATCACGTCGCCGGGCGCAAGCTCCATGCCGCGCGGCACGCGGTAGGAATAGGTCTGGTTCAGCGCGACAGGCACCAGCACGTCGACGACGCGTATCGTCGATGCGGGAGCTGGGCTGGGGCGGGTGCTATGGTCCATTGAATCAGAAACCTTGAACCCGGTCGGGCTAGCACCGCTTCGCTCTCTTAGCGAACGGTAAACGAAGGCAGTGCGATATAATCAGGAGAATCGCAGCGCCAATAGCCCTCAAGACATGGCCGCTCAAGACATGGCCCGGACCGATCAGCCCATGCAACCGCTCGAGCTCGACTGCGCCGACGTCTCGGTCACGCAGGAGATGACGCGCTGGCTGTCGCATCTGCGCGCGGAGCGGCGGCTGTCGCCGAAGACGCTCGAGGCTTACACCCGCGATGTGCGGCAATGCCTGGCCTTCCTTGCCGGGCACTGGGGCGCGCGCGTGACGCTTGCGGCATTTTCCGCGCTCGAAGCCAGCGATGTCCGCGCCTTCATGGCGATGCGCCGCGCCGACGAGATCGGCGGGCGATCGCTGATGCGGGCGCTGGCCGGCCTGCGCTCGTTCGGACGTTTCCTGGAGCGCGAAGGCAAGGGCAAGGTCGGTGCGCTGTCGGCGATCCGCGCCCCCAAGGTGGCGAAGAGCCTGCCGAAGCCGATCCATATGGAAGCGGCGAAACGCTTTGCCGATGCCGACGAGCGCGCCGGCGAAAGCCGCGAGACCTGGATCCTGATGCGTGACGCCGCCGTGATGGCGCTGCTCTATGGCTCGGGTCTGCGCATCTCCGAGGCGCTGGGGCTGAAGCGCCGCGACGTGCCGAAGCCGGGCGAAGGCGACGTGCTGGTTGTCATCGGCAAGGGCAACAAGACCCGCATGGTGCCGGTGCTGCAGAACGTGCTGCAGTTGATCGCGGATTATGCGGCGATCTGTCCGCATCAGCTCGGCCCGACCGGACCAATGTTCGTCGGTGCGCGCGGTGGCCCCTTAAGCCCGCGCATCATCCAGCTCACCATGGAGCGGCTGCGCAGCGCGCTCGGCCTGCCCGACAGCGCAACGCCGCATGCGTTGCGGCACTCCTTCGCCACGCATCTGCTCAGCCGCGGCGGCGATTTGCGCGCGATCCAGGAATTGCTCGGCCACGCATCGCTGTCGACCACGCAGATCTACACCGGCATCGACAGCGAGCGCCTGCTCGAAGTCTATCGCTCCGCGCATCCGCGCGGCTGAACGCGCGCGGACCTGGGTTCAAAATATGGTGCGGGGCCGGCACCGACGCGCCGTTCATCTCGCGCCGTTCATATTCATACGGCCGCCACAAATCGCTCGGCACTTGCCTTGTGCGCCGCATTCAGCAATCGTGGCGCGGTCTCATCCGGAGGGGGAATCATGAGCGCACAGGAAAGTATGGAGCACGCGGAGCATGCCGAGCATGCGTCGGGCGAGAACAAGAAGATCGCCCTCCTAATCGCGGTGATCGCGCTCTGCCTGGCGCTGTCGGAAACGCTCGGCAAGGGCGCCCAGACCGAATCGATCAGTAAGAACGTCGAAGCCTCCAACCTCTGGGCCTTTTTCCAGGCCAAGAGCATCCGCCGCACCTCGGTGCAGACCGCGGCCGAACAGGGCAAGCTCAACCTCGCGACCACCACCGATGAGGCGGCCAAGGCCGCGCTTCAGAAGCAGATCGACGACTGGCAGAAGACCGCGGCGCGCTACCGCTCGGAGCCGGAGACCGGCGAGGGTTCAGAGCAGCTCGCCGAACGCGCCAAGCACGCCGAGCATGAGCGCGACGAGGCCACCGCGAAATATCATCACTTCGAGCTTGCCTCCGCCGCCTTCCAGATCGCCATCGTGCTGGCGTCCGCGACCATCATCACCGGCATCGCCGCGCTGGCCTGGATATCCGGCCTGGTGACGCTCGCCGGCGTCGTGATGACCTTGCTCGGCCTGTTGCAGCCGCATCTGCTACATCTGCATTGAGGTCGCGGAGCGGCTTCGCTCTCTGACCGTCATCCTGAGGTGCGAGCGAAGCGAGCCTCGAAGGGTGCACGGCCACCAGCCGGGCTGCTCATCCTTCGAGACGCACGTTCCGCGCTCCTCCAGCGACAAAGGCGAGGCCTTTGCGCGGGGATGACGGACGAATAAGCCTTGCTTAGAGAACCTTGCTGGTCTGGTGCACGCTTTTGCGGAAGCGCGCGATCAGGCGCAGCGTACGCGCGGTCCAGCCGTCGCCGTCGCCACTGATCATCTCGAGGATACGCCGCTTGACCGGCTCGACCAGCGCGGTGGCCTTGGCCCGCAACCCCATCACGAAATTATAGAGCGCCTCGAACCAGGGCATCTCCAGCAGTTTCGAGCGCGTCACGTCGAACAGGAAAGCCGTGACGCCGACGCCGACGATCTTGGCGAACAGGATCAGCGAGACTGCGCTGAACCAGTATTGGTTCGCCAGCAGCCAGAGTCCGACCAGCTTGAGCGGAAACAACGGGATCAGCGGCACGACGAAAACGATCAGCGTCATCGCCGGCGACAGCGAATCGACCCGCTCGGCAAGCCATTGCTTGAGCGCGCGCAGCGGGATCCACGCCACCACCCGGGCCACGATCGGCTCGACGTGATCCCATAGCCAAGCCTCGATCAGGAAAATGATCGCAAGCAGGACCCAGAACGGCTGAAGCAGACGGCGCAACATCACTATGATCTCTACCCCGCTCGCGCGGGACGTTCGATCACATATGGATGGCGCGCTTGCCCACCGCAAGCGCGGCTTCCTTGATCGCCTCGGAGCGGGTCGGATGGGCGTGGCAGGTGCGCGCCAGATCCTCGGCCGAACCGCCGAATTCCATCAGGACGCAGGCTTCGTGGATCATTTCGCCGGCTTCCCGGCCGACAATGTGCACGCCGAGCACCCGATCGGTCTTCGCATCTGCGAGAACCTTCACGAATCCGTCGGTGGTCTGATTGACCTTGGAGCGGCCGTTGGCGGTGAACGGGAATTTGCCGACGGTATAAGCGATGCCGGCCTGCTTGAGATCTTCCTCGGTCTTGCCGACCGACGACACTTCCGGCGTGGTATACACAACACCTGGAATGACGTCGTAGTTCACATGGCCGGCCTGGCCCGCGATGATCTCCGCGCAGGCAACGCCCTCGTCTTCCGCCTTGTGCGCGAGCATCGGCCCGGCCACGACATCGCCGATCGCGTAGATGCCCTTCACATTGGTCGAGAAGTGCGCGTCGATCTCGACGCGGCCGCGATTGTCGAGCGCAACGCCCGCTTCCTTCAGCCCGAGGCCCTCGGTGTAGGGCACGCGGCCGATGCACACCAGCACGACGTCGGCCTCGATGGTCTCCGCAGCGCCGCCCGCGGCCGGCTCGATCTTGGCCTGAAGCGTCTTGCCCGAGGTGTCGACCGCGGTGACCTTGGCGCCGAGCTTGAAGGTGAAGCCTTGCTTTTCCAGGATGCGCTGGAATTGCTTCGCCACCTCACCGTCCATGCCGGGCAGGATGCGGTCGAGGAATTCCACCACGGTGACCTTGGCGCCGAGACGATGCCAGACCGAACCGAGCTCGAGCCCGATCACGCCGGCGCCGACGATCAAGAGGCTCGACGGCACCTTCTCCAGCGACAGCGCGCCGGTCGACGACACGATGCGCTTCTCGTCGATGTCGATGCCCTTCAGCCGCGCGATGTCGGAGCCGGTCGCGATCACGATGTTCTTGGTCTCGACGGTCTCGGACTTGCCGTCGCCGGAGACCTCGACCTTGCCGGCACCGATGATCTTGCCGGTGCCCTTGAGGACGTCGATCTTGTTCTTCTTCATCAGGAACTCGACGCCCTTGACGTTGCCGTCGATGCCCTGCTGCTTGAAGTCCATCATCGCGGGCAGATCGAGCTTCGGCGCGGAGACGCTGACGCCCATCTTGGCGAAGGAGTGCGCGGCTTCCTCGAACATCTCGGAGGCGTGCAGCAGCGCCTTCGACGGCATGCAGCCGACATTGAGACAGGTGCCGCCCAGCGTCGCGTTCTTCTCGACGACGGCAACCTTCATGCCGAGCTGCGCCGCGCGGATCGCGCAGACGTAACCGCCGGGGCCAGTGCCAATGACGACGAGATCGTAAGAAGCCATGATTGAGGTCCTGTAGCTAAACTCGGTGACAGTTGAGCGGGCGCGATCCGATCGGAAGGCCGCTTCCCGCTTGATCGTGTTCTAGCGACCGCCCGACACGTCGAGGATCGCGCTGGTGACGTAGGAGGCTTCGTCCGAGATCAGCCAGACGATGGCGTTGGCGATCTCGTCCGCGGTGCCGACGCGCTTCATCGGCACCATGTGAGCGAGCCGATGGGCGCGATCGGGCTCGCCGCCCGCGGCGTGGATGTCGGTGTCGATCAGTCCGGGCCGAATGCCGACGACCCGGATGCCTTCAGCCGCGACTTCGTAGCCGAGGCCGATCGTGAAGGAATCGATCGCCCCCTTGGAGGCGGCATAGTCGACATAGGTGTTGGGCGCGCCGAGCTTCGCCGCGACCGAGGAGAGGTTGACGATGACGCCGCCCTGGCCGCCGTGCTTGGTCGACATGCGCTTCACCGCCTCGCGTGCGCACAGGACGCTGCCGGTGACGTTGACCGCCATCATCTGCTGGATGCGCTCGGCCGACATCTCGTCGACACGCACGCCACTCTTGCCGACGATGCCGGCATTGTTGACGAGCGCGCCGAGCGTGCCGAAGCTATCTGCCGCCTTGAACAGCGCCAGGATGTCCTGCTCGCTGCCGACGTCGCACTTCACCGCGATCGCCTTGCCGTTGCTGGCCTCGATCGCGGCGACGACCTCGTTGGCCGCAGCCTGGTTTGTGGCGTAGCCGACCACGACGCGATAGCCGCGCGCAGCAGACGCAAGCGCGGTAGCGCGGCCGATCCCGCGGCTGCCGCCGGTGATGACAACGACCTTGTCCGTCACATTGATCCCCAAACGTGAGCACCCAACCAATCGCGACGCCCGAACCGATCGGACGCCGCGCGCGACATGACCTTAGAGATCCAGCACCAGGCGGGCCGGATCTTCCAGGCTCTCCTTGACCCGCACCAGGAAGGTGACCGCTTCCTTGCCGTCGATGACGCGGTGATCGTAGGACAGCGCCAGATACATCATCGGCCGCACCTCGATCTTGCCGCCGACCACCATCGGCCGCTCCTGGATCTTGTGCATGCCGAGGATGCCGGACTGCGGCGCGTTGAGGATCGGCGTCGACATCAGCGAGCCGTAGATGCCGCCATTGGTGATGGTGAAGGTGCCGCCCTGCATCTCGTCGATCTTGAGTTGACCGTCGCGGGCGCGGCGGCCGTAGTCGGCGATCGACTTCTCGATCTCGGCGATCGACTTGTGGTCACAGTCGCGCACCACCGGCACCACCAGGCCGCGGTCGGTGCCGACCGCAACGCCGATATGATAGTAGTTCTTGTAGATCAGGTCGGAGCCGTCGATCTCGGCGTTGACGGCCGGAATGTCCTTCAGCCCCTGCACCACCGCCTTGGTGAAGAAGCCCATGAAGCCGAGCTTCGATCCGTGCTTCTTCTCGAACGTATCCTTGTAGAGGGCGCGCAGCTTCATCACCTCGGTCATGTCGACCTCGTTGAAGGTCGTCAGCATCGCGGCGGTGTTCTGCACGTCCTTGAGGCGGCGCGCGATGGTCTGGCGCAGCCGGGTCATCTTCACGCGCTCCTCGCGCGCGGCATCGTCCGCCGGCGACGGCGCGCGAACCTGCACGGCGGCGGCGGGCTGGTTGACCGGGGTCGGCGCCGAGGCGGCCTTCTCGATCGCGGCCAGCATGTCGCCCTTGGTGACGCGGCCATCCTTGCCCGAGCCCGGAACGGTGGAGGCGTCGACGCCGCTTTCGGCGGACAGCTTGCGCACCGAAGGCGCGAGCGGCGCATCGGTCGGCGGCACCTTGGGCGCGGCAGGGGCCGGCGCGGGAGCGGCGGCAGGGGCCGCAGCGGCAGCCTTGGCCGGAGCGGCGGCAGCAGCCGACTTGGCCGGCGCCGCGCCGTCATTGATCTGGCCGAGCAGCGCGCCGACGGCGACGGTCTCGCCATCCTTGGCGATGATCTCGCCGAGCGTGCCGGCGACCGGCGCGGGCACCTCGATGGTGACCTTGTCGGTCTCCAGCTCCACCAACGGCTCGTCCACCGCGACGGCCTCACCGGCCTTCTTGAACCAGCGGCCGATCGTGGCCTCAGTCACGGATTCACCGAGCGTTGGAACGCGAATTTCAGTCATGATCTTTTCCTCGATAACCTTGCGGTCGAAAATTTGGTCCAGCCACCCTTCGCCAAAGCGAACGATCCGGTACTCCGTGACGACAGCGGTGAGGCTGGATGACGCGGGATACCGGATGCCCCGCTCCAGTGCGCAATTGCGCACAGAGCGGGGCATGGCTTCAGTGAAGGCCGTTAGTTCAGTGCGTCGTCGAGCAGCGCCTTGAGCTGCGCCAGATGTTTCGACATCAAACCGGTGGCGGTCGCCGCCGATGCCGGACGGCCGGCATAGCGCGGACGCTTGTTGGCGGCGTTGGTCTGGTTCAGCACCCATTCCAGATAGGGCTCGATGAAGTGCCAGGAGCCCATGTTGCGGGGCTCTTCCTGGCACCAGACCACCTCGGCCGCCTTGAAGCGGCCGAGCTCCTGCACCAGCGCCTTCAGCGGCACCGGATACAGCTGCTCGATGCGCATCAGATAGATGTCGTCGACGCCGCGCTTCTCGCGCTCCTCGTACAGGTCGTAATAGACCTTGCCGGAGCAGAGCACGACGCGACGGATCTTGTCGTCCGGCACCAGCTTGATCTTCTCGTCCGGCAGCATCTGCGCGTCATCGTACAGGATGCGGTGGAAGGTGGCGTTCTTGCCGAGCTCGTCGAGCCGCGACACGGCGCGCTTGTGGCGCAGCAGCGACTTCGGCGTCATCAGGATCAGCGGCTTGCGGATTTCGCGATGCAGCTGGCGCCGCAGCACGTGGAAGTAGTTTGCCGGCGTGGTCGGATTGACCACCTGCATGTTGTCCTCGGCGCACATCTGCAAATAACGCTCGAGGCGCGCGGAGGAGTGCTCCGGTCCCTGCCCCTCGTAGCCATGCGGCAGCAGGCAGACGAGGCCCGACATGCGCAGCCATTTGCGTTCGCCCGAGGAGATGAACTGGTCGAACACCACCTGCGCACCATTAGCGAAGTCGCCGAACTGGGCTTCCCAGAGCGTCAGCGCATTCGGCTCGGCCAGCGAGTAGCCATACTCGAAGCCGAGTACCGCCTCTTCCGACAGCAGCGAGTTGATGACCTCGTAGTGGCCGGTGTCCTCGCCGCCGAGATGGTTGAACGGCGTGTAGCGGCTCTCGTCCTCCTGGTCGATCAGGACCGAATGGCGCTGCGAGAAGGTGCCGCGCTCGGAATCCTGGCCGGACAGGCGCACATGATGGCCCTCCTGCAGCAGCGTGCAGAACGCCAGCGCCTCGCCGGTCGCCCAGTCGATGCCGACGCCGGTGTCGATCGCCTTGGCGCGATTGTCGAGGAAGCGCTGAATGGTGCGGTGGGCGCGGAAGCCGTCCGGCACCTTGGTGATCTTGCGGCCGATCTCCTTGAGCACGGCGACATCGACACCGGTGACGCCGCGGCGGGCGTCTTCTTCCTGATCGGCCGACTTGAAGCCGGCCCATTTGCCGTCGAGCCAGTCGGCCTTGTTCGGCTTGTAGCCTGAGCCGGCTTCGAGCTCGGCATCGAGCCGTGCGCGCCAATCGGCCTTGGCCTTCTCGACCTCGCCCTCGGTCAATACGCCGTCGGCGACCAGCCGCTTGGCGTAGATCTCCAGCGTCGACGGATGCGAGGCGATCTTCTTGTACATCACCGGCTGGGTGAACGCCGGCTCATCGCCCTCGTTGTGACCGTGACGCCGGTAGCAGAACATGTCGATGACGACCGGCTTGTGGAATTTCTGCCGGAACTCGATCGCGACCTTGGCCGCGAACACGACGGCCTCCGGATCGTCGCCATTCACGTGGAAGATCGGCGCGTCGATCATCTTCGCGACGTCGGACGGATAGGGCGACGAGCGCGAGTAGCGCGGATAGGTGGTGAAGCCGATCTGGTTGTTGACGATGAAGTGCAGCGAACCGCCGGTGCGGTAGCCCTTCAGGTCGGACAGGCTGAAGCATTCCGCCACCACGCCCTGGCCCGCGAACGCCGCGTCGCCGTGCATCAGGAGCGGCAGCACCGAGATGCGCATATCCGGCGGATCGCCGTGCTGATCCTGCTTGGCGCGCACCTTGCCCATCACAACCGGATCGACGATCTCGAGATGCGACGGATTTGCGGTCAGCGACAGATGGATGTTGTTGCCGTCGAACTCGCGGTCCGATGACGCGCCGAGGTGATACTTGACGTCGCCGGAGCCTTCGACCGAGTCCGGATTGGCCGAACCACCCTTGAATTCATGGAACAGCGCGCGGTGCGGCTTGCCCATCACCTGGGTCAGCACGTTGAGGCGGCCGCGATGCGGCATGCCGACGACGATCTCCTTCACGCCGAGATTGCCGCCGCGCTTGATGATCTGCTCGAGCGCCGGGATCAGCGATTCGCCGCCGTCGAGACCGAAGCGCTTGGTGCCGGTGAACTTGGTGTCGCAGAACTTCTCGAAGCCGTCGGCCTCGATCAGCTTGTTGAGGATCGCACGGCGTCCCTCGGGCGTGAAGCTGATCTCCTTGTCCGGACCTTCGATGCGCTCCTGGATCCACGCCTTCTGCGCGGCGTTGGAGATGTGCATGAACTCGACGCCGAGCGTCTGGCAGTAGGTGCGCTCACAGATCTGGACGATCTCGCGCAGCGTGCCGTATTCGAGGCCGAGCACGTGGTCGAGGAAGATCTTGCGATCGAAGTCGGCCTCGCTGAAGCCGTAGGAGCGCGGATCGAGCTCCTCGCGGTCGCGCGGCGCCTCGATGCCGAGCGGATCGAGCTTGGCGTGGAAATGGCCGCGCATGCGGTAGGCGCGGATCAGCATCAGCGCGCGAACCGAATCGCGGGTCGCCTGATGCACGTCGGCGTCGGACAGTTCGGCGCCCTTGACCTGCGCCTTGGCGGCGAGCTTGGTGCCGACCGCCTTCTCGACCTGGGCCCAATTGCCGTCGAGCGCCGAGGTCAGCTCGTCACGCGGCGTCACCGGCCAGTTGGCACGGCCCCACGAGGCACCCTCGGCGTTCTTCTGGACGTCGGCCGGGGCGTCCTTCAGGCTTTTGAAGAAATCCTGCCATTCGCCGTCGACCGACGACGGGTCCTGCTCGTAGCGGGCATAGAGATCGTCGATGTAGGCGGCGTTGGTGCCCTGCAGGAATGATGAGAGAGCAAAAGCAGCATTCGCGTCTTGGCGAGACATGGGGCAGTCCTGGTGATTTTTTTCGGTTCGCGCGTAGGAGACGGCGCTGATGCCGGTCTGGAAGTGCGCCGGCTGGATAGATACCCTTTACCCTATCTAGGCGCGATATTCCTGCCTAAAAGAACCAAGAAATGAACTTATTTTCATATTTTATTGATCAGCGTTCTGGCGACAGAACGCAATAAAAAGGCGGGTTCCCCGAGGAGAACCCGCCCAAAATCACGCCAAAGCGCGAAGGGAACTTCGCCTGACGGAGGTTACTTCAGCATCTCGGCGAGGGTGTGCCCGAGCCGCGCCGGCGACGGCGACACCTTGATACCGGCGGCTTCCATCGCCGCGGTCTTGGAACCGGCATCGCCCTTGCCACCGGAGATAATCGCGCCGGCATGACCCATGCGGCGGCCGGGAGGTGCGGTAACACCGGCGATGAATCCGACCATCGGCTTCTTGCGGCCGCGCTTGGCCTCGTCCTTGAGGAACTGGGCGGCATCCTCTTCGGCGGAACCGCCGATCTCGCCGATCATGACGATCGACTTGGTCTTCTCGTCGGCCAGGAACATCTCCAGCACGTCGATGAACTCGGTGCCCTTGACCGGATCGCCGCCGATGCCGACCGCGGTGGTCTGGCCGAGGCCCTCCTGGGTGGTCTGGAACACCGCTTCATAGGTCAGGGTGCCGGAGCGGGAGACGATGCCGACCGAGCCGGGCTTGAAGATGTTGGCCGGCATGATGCCGATCTTGCACTCGCCGGCGGTCATCACGCCCGGGCAATTTGGCCCGATCAGCCGCGACTTCGAGCCCGACAGCGAGCGCTTGACGCGCACCATGTCAAGCACCGGAATGCCCTCGGTGATGCAGACGATCAGCGGGATCTCGGCGTCGATCGCCTCGCAGATCGCGTCGGCGGCGCCCGGCGGCGGGACATAGACCACGCTGGCGTCGGCGCCGGTCTTCGCACGCGCGTCCGCGACGGTGTCGAACACCGGCAGATTGAGATGCGTCTGACCGCCTTTGCCCGGCGCCACGCCACCGACCATCTTGGTGCCGTAAGCGATCGCCGCTTCCGAATGGAACGTGCCGTTCTTGCCGGTGAAGCCCTGGCAGATGACCTTGGTGTTCTTGTCGATCAGAATGGACATGGTTCGAGATGCTTTCGCGAGACGATCGGTGAAGGGTTCAGTGGATACGCCGGTACACGCCAGTGAGCACGTCGGCCCACCCTTCCGCGTCAGGCGAGAATTGGATCTTCATGTTGTAGGTGTTGTCGTCGACGACCTCGTAGACGTGACGGGCATTGCCGCGCAGCGAGCCGCGCACCAGGATCAGCGACTTGCCCGCCCAGCCGCCGGACGCCGGCGACGGCGGGTAGTAGCCGAGTGAATCGTGCCAGAACAATCGGTAGGCGCGATCCTCGCGGTCGTAGGTGAAGACGCCGTGGGTGGCGAAGCTCTCCTTGCCATCACGGGTCTGCACGCAGTCCTGGATCAGGTAGAAACCGTTGAGCGCGATGCGCGCAACGACATGGGAAGTGGCCGGACCGCCTGCGGTCCAGCGCGACGGATAGACCATCTCGTCGCCGTTCCACTCGCCCGCGAAAACCGCGAGCTTGCGGTGTTCGTCCAGCGGGGTCGGAGCGTCGAGATGATCGGCCATCGTTAGCCTCCCTTGACGGCTTTCACGATCTTCTGTGCGGCGTCATCGAGATTGTCGGCGGGCACCACGTTGAGACCGCTGTCGCGGATGATCTTCTTGCCCTGCTCGACATTGGTGCCTTCGAGGCGCACCACGAGCGGCACCTTGAGGCCGACCTGCTTCACCGCGGCGACCACGCCCTCGGCGATCACGTCGCACTTCATGATGCCGCCGAAGATGTTGACCAGGATGCCCCTCACATTCGGATCGGCGGTGATGATCTTGAACGCAGCCGCAACCTTCTCCGCGCTGGCGCCGCCGCCGACGTCGAGGAAGTTCGCCGGCTCCATGCCGTAGAGCTTGATGATGTCCATCGTCGCCATGGCGAGGCCGGCGCCGTTGACCATGCAGCCGATCGTGCCGTCGAGCGCGACATAGTTGAGGTCGTATTTCGACGCCTCGATCTCCTTGGCGTCCTCCTCGGACTCGTCGCGCAGCGCGACCACGTCCGGGTGCCGGTAGAGCGCGTTGCTGTCGAACGACACCTTGGCGTCGAGCACGCGGAGCTGGCCCTGCTTGGTGACGACCAGCGGATTAATCTCGAGCATCGCCATGTCCTTGGCGGCGAACGCGGCATAGAGCTGACCGGTCAGCTTCTCGGCCTGCTTGGCGAGATCGCCCTTCAGCTTCAGCGCCTCGGCGACCGTGCGGCCGTGGTGAGCCATGATGCCGGTGGCGGGATCGACCGAGAACGAGACGATCTTTTCCGGGGTCGAGTGCGCGACGTCCTCGATGTTGACGCCGCCTTCGGTCGACACCACGAAGGAGATCTCGGAGGTCTCGCGATTGACCAGGATCGAGAGATAGAACTCCTTGTCGATGTCGGAGCCTTCCTCGATGTAGAGGCGATTGACCTGCTTGCCGTGCGGGCCGGTCTGCACCGTGACCAGCGTCGCGCCGAGCATCTGCTTGGCGAATTCGTCGACCTCGGCAACCGACTTGGCGATGCGGACACCGCCCTTGTCGCCGGCCGATGCCTCCTTGAACTTGCCCTTGCCGCGACCGCCGGCATGGATCTGGCTCTTCACCACCCAGATCGGGCCGGGGAGCTGCTTGGCCGCCGCGTCGGCATCTTCGGGCTTCAGCACCGGAACGCCGCGCGAGATCGGCACGCCGAATTCGTGCAGCAGAGCCTTGGCCTGGTATTCGTGGATATTCATGGAAAGACGCTCCCAAACCCTCGTGCGGCGACCCTTTAGGTCAGCCTTGAGACTGGCATACCATATACCAAGACTCGCGCAACTACAAAATTCGCCGGAATTTCATCATCTTGCGCCCGACAGGCGATAGAAGTCGCCTATCGGGCCATTGCCGATTGAGATTACTTGCCGAGCAGATCGGGGGCGATCTTCTTGCAGGCGTCGACCAGGCCCTGCACCGAGGCAACCGACTTGTCGAAGGCTTCACGGTCCTTGCCGGCGAGCTCGATCTCGACGATGCGCTCGATACCCTTGGAGCCGATCACGGTGGGCACGCCGACATACATGTCCTTCACGCCGTACTCGCCGTTGAGATAGGCGGCGCAGGGCAGCACGCGCTTCTTGTCCTTCAGATAGCTCTCGGCCATCTGGATCGCGGATGCCGCCGGCGCGTAAAAGGCCGAGCCGGTCTTGAGCAGGTTGACGATCTCGGCGCCGCCGTTGCGAGTACGGTCGACGATCTCGTCGATGCGGGCCTGCGAGGTCCAGCCCATCTTGACGAGGTCGGGCAGCGGAATGCCGGCGACGGTCGAGTAGCGGGTCAGCGGCACCATGGTGTCGCCGTGGCCGCCGAGCACGAAGGCGGTGACGTCCTCGACCGAGACGTTGAATTCGTCAGCCAGGAAATAGCGGAAGCGCGCGGAGTCGAGCACGCCGGCCATGCCGACCACCTTCTTGTGCGGCAGGCCGGAAGCCTTCTGCAGCGCCCAGACCATCGCGTCCAGCGGATTGGTGATGCAGATGACGAAGGCGTCGGGCGCGTACTTCTTGATGCCGGCGCCGACCTGCTCCATGACCTTGAGGTTGATCGACAGCAGATCGTCGCGGCTCATGCCAGGCTTGCGCGGCACGCCCGCGGTGACGATGCAGACCTTGGCGCCGTCGAGCGCTTCATAGGAGTTGGCGCCGACCAGATTGGAGTCGAAGCCGTCGACCGGCGACGACTGCGCGATGTCGAGCGCTTTGCCCTGCGGCACGCCCTCGGCGATATCGAACAGCACGACGTCTCCGAGTTCCTTGAGGCCAACCAGGTGCGCCAGCGTTCCGCCGATCTGTCCGGAGCCAATCAGAGCAATCTTGTCGCGTGCCATGGGAAATCAGTCCTTTGAACTGGTGCAGGAGGGAGGGAAGTCGGTTGCAAGGGTGGTTATCCCTTTCGAATGATCCATTCAAGTCGCGGCCTGCCCGATTGCGGGCCGTGCCTGCAATTCGGTCAGGCATGCCAGCAACATCCGCCCGGAGACACGAAAAGTTGCTCCGATCCGGACCGCGCGCAAGACCAATTTCAAGACCGAATTTCGAGACTGGATTTCAGGTTTCGACCAGGCCGGTCGAGGAGCCGCTGGCCGAGGAGTCCTTGCGGCCGTGCGGCAGCGCCAGATAGGATTCCGAGCTCATCTCAATCAAGCGCGAGGACGTGCGCTTGAACTCCATCGCCTCGATGCCGTCTTCCGCAAGGTACAACGACACCGGATCGGCCTCGGCCGAGGCCATCAGCTTCACGGCATTGTCATAGAGCGTGTCGATCAGCGAGATGAAGCGCTTGGCAGCGTTGCGCTCGGCGTAGTCCATCACGGGAATATGGTCGATCAGGATCGTGTGGTAGTCGTGCGCGAGCCTGAGGTAATCGGACGCGGCAAGCGGCTTCTCGCAAAGATCGGCGAAGCTGAAGCGCGCGACGCCATGCGACGAGCACGGCACAGTCAGCAAACGCTTTTTGATCTCGATAAGGCGCGCCTTGCACGGCGCGTTGCCGGTCATCTTGCGCCACGCCGCATTGAGCACATCGCGAGCCGCGTCATCGGCGGGCACCAGCCACATCTTCACGCCGACGAGCTTCTCGAGCCGGAAGTCGGTGCGCGCATCGAGCCGCAGCACATCCATGTGGTCGGTGATCTGTGCGATGAACGGCAGGAACAGCGCGCGATTGAGGCCACCCTTGTAGAGATCGTCAGGCGCGACGTTCGAGGTCGCGACCACGACGGTGCCGAGATCGAACAGCTTTGCGAACAGCCGTCCGAGGATCATCGCATCCGCGATGTCGGTGACGTGGAATTCGTCGAAGCAGAGCAGCCAGGCTTCGTCGAAGATCGCCTGCGCGGTGAGCGCGATCACGTCACCGTCTGCGATCTCGCCGCGCGCGATCTGCTGGCGGTAGCCATAGATGCGCTCATGCGCCTCGGCCATGAATTCGTGGAAGTGCGCGCGGCGCTTGTGCTCGACCGGGCTCTGCTGGAAGAACAGGTCCATCAGCATGGTCTTGCCGCGGCCGACCTCGCCATGGACGTAGAGGCCGCGCGGCGGCTTGTCGTCCTTGTCGCCGCCGAACAGCCGTCCGAGCAGGCTCTGCTTGCGTTGCGGCTTGTAGCTCGCGAGCCGCTCGTCCAGCGCGCCGAACGCTTCGGCGGCGCGGGCCTGCGCGGGATCGGCCTCGATCGCGCCGGAGGCGACCAGGGCGTTGTAGTGTTCGAGAAAGGAACTCGGCGAGGTGGACAGCATGGGCCCACCTTACGGCCCTAGTGCGCGGAAAATTGCAAGCCGTGAATTGGGCCAGTGGGTATGCAAGGCAGGTGGGTATGCAAGCGCAAGCCCTTGCATACCACGGCCGACCGCACCAGCCGCTGCCCGACACCTCAAGCCGTGATCCGCGATGCCTTACGCGCAGAGCGCGTAGGCATCCTCGACCACGTAGGGGCCGCCGCCCGTCGACGCGCGCGACGAGAACAGCACGAAGCGGTCTGCCATGAAGCTGCGGCTCGGGAAGTAGCCGCGCACCGACAGATAATCCGCAACGTCCTGGCTCGACGCGTCATGCAGACGCGCCAGCGTGACATGGGGCGTGAATTTCCTGCCCTCGGGATTGAGCCCCATCCGCTGCATCATCCGCTCGAGTTCGGCCTGCAGTTCGATCAGCGGCCGACTGGGCTCGACGGCGGCAACCACCGCACGCGGCTTGCGTCCACCGAAGCTCGACAGGCCCTGCAATTTGACCTCGAACGGTTTTCGGTTCACCCGAAACAGCATCGTCGCGATCTCGTTGGCCCAGAGGCCATCGATATCGCCGATGAAGCGCAGAGTGACGTGATAATTTTCGGGATCGATCCAGCGTGCGCCGGGAAGGCCGCCACGCAAATTGGAAAGTGTCTGGCCGATCTCGGCCGGAATTTCCAGTCCAGTGAACAGACGCGGCATCGCATTAATCCTCGATGCTTGGCGCGGGTTTTGGGAGCCCGGCCCTGTAACAGCCCGGTGACGAATCACCGATGCCTATTTGTACCCGAGATATGTGACTCTGCGAAGCATGACCCGTTAACAGCTCGTAAACCTACGGGCACAACACGGCCCGCTGCCTGCGTTTCAACTGCGCTGCCCTGATATTGCGCCGAGAAATGCCTCCACCGTGGGCAGGATATTCTTCACGACGATGTCCACACCTTCCGCCGTCGGATGCATGCCGTCGGCCTGATTGAGCTTGGCATCGGCAGCCACGCCATCGAGGAAGAACGGATAGAGCGGCACGCCAAGCGATTTCGACAGATCCGGATAGATCGCGTTGAACTTCGCTGCATACTCGCTGCCATAGTTCGGCGGCGCGAGCATGCCGCACAAGAGCACGGCGATCTTGCGCGCCTGCAACTTTGTGATGATGTCGGTGAGCGCGGCACGCGTCACCGCGGGATCGATGCCGCGCAGCGCATCGTTGGCGCCGAGCTCGACGATCACGGCGGCAGTTCCATCGGCCACCGACCAGTCGAGCCGCTCGCGGCCCCCTGAGGCGGTGTCGCCGGACACCCCGGCATTGGTCATCTCGACCTTTATCCCCTTGGCTTCCAAGGCTTTTTGCAGCCGGACCGGAAATGCCGCCGCGGCCGGAAGGCCGTAACCGGCGCTCAGGGAATCGCCCAGAACCACCATTTTGATCGGTTTCGCCGAACCTTGCGCCGGGGCATTCTCCGGAGCTTTCTCCAGACTTGGCGTCTGCGCACTTGCCGCCGTCATCAAGCCCATAAGCAACACGAGTATGTGCACGAAGATTCTCAAACGGCCCTCGACCGCAGCAGCTGAAGTGCCATATGACCGAACCATGGACAGTCTCATCGAATCCTCTTCACTGACCGACGTCGAGCCGGACACCATTGCCGTCAGGAACGTCAATCTCTCGCTCGGCACCGGTGCGGCACGGGTCCATATCCTCAAAGATATCAGCCTTCGTGTGGCAGCGGGTGAGGCCATCGGCCTGATCGGCCCGTCGGGTTCGGGCAAGTCGACCTTGCTGATGGTGATGGCGGGGCTTGAACGTCCTGACAGCGGAGAAGTGGTCGTCGACGGCACGTCGTTCAATGCCCTCGACGAAGATGCGCTGGCGCGCTTCCGCGGCCGCCAGGTCGGCATCGTGTTCCAGTCGTTCCATCTGATCCCGACCATGACGGCACTGGAGAACGTCGCCGTGCCGCTCGAGCTCGCCGGCAATCCCGATGCCGCCGCGCGCGCCGCGCAGGAGCTGCAATCGGTCGGGCTCGGCGAACGGCTGCATCACTATCCGACGCAGCTTTCCGGCGGCGAGCAGCAGCGCGTCGCGATCGCGCGTGCGCTCGCACCCGATCCGACCATCCTGGTTGCCGACGAGCCGACCGGAAATCTCGACGAGACGACCGGAAAGCAGATCATCGATCTGCTCTTCACCAAGCACGCCGAGCGCGGCATGACGCTGGTGCTGGTGACGCACGACCTCTCGCTGGCGCAGCGCTGCGATCGTGTGGTGCGGCTGCGCTCCGGCCGCATCGACGGACAATCAACCACATGAGCTTTGCCACGACATGAGCATTGCGTCCGAAGTCGCGGTGCAAGGGCGCGCATCGTCGCTTGCCTTCCGTTACGCGCTGCGAGAACTGCGCGGCGGCCTGCGCGGGTTCTATGTGTTCATCGCCTGCATCGCGCTCGGCGTGATGGCGATTGCCGGCGTCGGCTCGGTCGCCGCGAGCCTCGGCGACGGCCTGTCGCGCGAGGGCCGCACGCTGCTCGGCGGCGACGTCGCATTCTCGCTGATCTCGCGCGAGGCCAAGCCCGAGGAGGTCGCGTATCTGCGCACCCGCGGCGAGGTTTCGGTGGCGGCCACGCTGCGCGCGATGGCCCGCAGCGGTGACGGCAAGCTGGCGCTGGTCGAGCTCAAGGCGGTCGACGGCAGATATCCGATGCTCGGCGAGCTGACGCTCGAGCCGAACATGCCGGTCGCCGATCTGCTGGCCGAACGCGACGGCGTCTATGGCGCGGCCGCCGATTCAACGCTGCTCGCGCGGCTCGACCTGAAGCTCGGCGACCGCGTCAGCATCGGCAGCGCGACCTACCAGATCCGCAGCGTGGTGGCGGCCGAGCCCGACAAGCTCGCCGGCGGCGTCGGCCTCGGCCCGCGCTTCCTGATCAGCGAAGCGAGCTTGCGCGCCACCGACCTGTTGCAGCCGGGCAGCCTGGTACGCTGGATCTACCGGGTGAAGCTGCCCGACGGCGCCAACGACGATCGCGCCACCACCGCGCTGATCGACGGCGCGCGGGCTGCCGCGCCGGAGGCCGGCTGGGAGGTCCGCAGCCGCAACAACGCCTCGCCGCAGCTTGAGCGCACCATCAACCGCTTCACCCAGTTCCTGACCCTGGTCGGCCTCGCCGCACTCTTGGTCGGCGGCGTCGGCGTCGCCAACGCGGTGAAGAGCCATATCGACCGGCGCCGCGACGTCATCGCCTCGTTCAAGGCACTCGGCGCCACCGGCCGCGACGTCTTCACGATCTACTGCACGCAGGTGGTGGTGCTGGCCGGGATCGGTTCGGTGATCGGGCTGGTGCTCGGCGCCGCGCTGCCTTTCGTCATCGTCGGCCTGTTCGGCAAGGTGCTGCCGCTGCCGGTGGTGCCGGCGCTGCATCCCGACGAGCTCGCGCTCTCCTTCCTCTACGGCCAGCTCACCGCGCTGGCGTTCGGGCTGTGGCCGCTCGGCCGGGTCCACGACGTGCCGGTCGCCGCGCTGTTCCGCGAGACCGTCGCCAGCGAGTGGCATCGCCCGCGCTGGAGCTATCTGGCGCTGATGGCCGTGGTGGTCGCGCTCCTGATCGGGGTTGCGATCGGGCTCGCCTATGACAAGCGGGTCGCCACCGTGTTCGTTGCCTCGTCGATCGCGGTGTTCCTGCTGCTGCGCGGAATCGCCGAAATCCTGATGGCGGTGGCGCGGCGGCTGCCCCGCAGCCGCATCACCATGCTGCGGCTCGCAATTGCCAACATCCACCGGCCGGGCGCGCTGACGCCGTCGGTGGTGCTGTCGCTGGGCCTCGGACTCGCGGTGCTCGTCACCATCACCCAGATCGACGGCAATCTGCGCCGGCAATTCCTGGCCGCATTGCCGGAACGGGCGCCGTCGTTCTTCTTCATCGACATCCCCTCCACCGAAGCCGACCGCTTTGGTGCTTTCCTCAAGCAGATCGCTCCGGACTCGACCATCGAGGACGTGGCGATGCTGCGCGGGCGCATCGTCGCGGCGCGCGGCGTCAAGGCCGACCAGCTCAAGCCGTCGGTCGATTCGGAATGGGTGCTGCAAAGCGACCGCGGCCTGACCTACACGGGCGAAGTTCCCAAGGGCTCGAAGATCGTCGAGGGCGAATGGTGGGGACCGGACTACAGCGGACCTCCGCTGGTCTCGATGGAGAAGAAGATCGCCGACGGCCTGTCCTTGAAGATCGGCGACGAGATCGTGGTCAATGTGCTCGGCCGCGATGTTCCGGCCAAGATCGCCAATCTGCGCAACATCGACTGGCAGGGCCTCGGCATCAACTTCGTGCTGGTGTTCTCGCCGAATGCCTTCAAGGGCGCCCCGCATAGCCACGTCGCGACCCTGACGGAACCCCATGCCGGCGCCACCGATGATGCGCGTATCATCAAGCAGGTCGCCGACGCGTTCCCGATGGTGACCAGCGTCCGGGTCCGCGAGGCGCTGGAAACGGTCGGCGCCGTGGTCAGCAATCTGGTGCTGGCGATCCGCGGCGCCAGCGCCGTGACGCTGATCTCGGCGATCCTGGTGCTGGGCGGCGCGCTCGCCGCCGGCCACCGCCACCGCGTCTATGACGCCGTGATCCTCAAGACGCTCGGCGCCACCCGGGTGCGATTGCTCGGCGCCTACGCGCTGGAGTATCTGATGATCGGCTTTGCAACCGCAATCTTCGGGGTGATCGCCGGTTCGGTCGCGGCCTGGCTGATCGTGACGCGGCTGATGACGCTGAGTTTCATCTGGCAGGCCGGCAGCGCAGCGCTGGTCGTGGTCGCCGCGCTGGTCGTCACCGTCGGATTGGGGCTGGCGGGAACGCTGCTCGCGCTGAACCAGAAGCCGGCCTCGGTGCTGCGGAATTTGTGACAATTTGTAGCGGCGGCAGCGCCGTTTTGCCTACAAATGCTAGGCTAGAGCGACATTCGGCCGCGCGTGGAAGCTTGCGTCGGATGTGTTAATTTCCCACATACCACTCGGGTCGGATAGTCGGTTTGAATGACACGCAATTAATGTTCCGCAAACCGAGCCATCTGAGATAGATTTAGAACCGGCGCCGCAAATCCCTTGCGCTCCACCGGGACCAACCACGGGAATTCGACCATGTCGGACCTAGACCGTAACTACGCTTCTCCTTTCGGCCGGGCCGCCGGGCGCATTGACGCTGCGGCCGTCGACGCCGGTCTGCGCGCCTACATGCTGCGCATCTACAACTACATGAGCATCGGCCTCGCCATCACCGGCTTGGCCGCGCTCGGTGTCTACATGGGTGCGGTGACCAGCGATCAGTCCGCCGCCGTCGCCAAGTTCGGCAACGCCTATCTGACGCAGTTCGGCTATGCGATGTTCGTGAGCCCGCTGAAGTGGCTGTTCATCCTCGCCCCTCTGGCGATGGTGTTCGTCATCTCGGCCGGCATCAACCGCCTGCAGCCTGCGACCGCCCAGCTGCTGTTCTGGGTGTTCTCGGCGCTGATGGGCCTGTCGCTGTCGTCGATCTTCCTGGTGTACACGCACACCTCGATCGTGCGCGTGTTCTTCATCACCGCGGCGACGTTCGGTGCGCTGAGCCTCTACGGCTACACCACCAAGCGTGACATGAGCGGCATGGGCTCGTTCCTGTTCATGGGTCTGATCGGCATCATCATCGCGAGCCTGGTCAACCTGTTCCTGGCGAGCTCGGCGCTGCAGTTCATCGTCTCGGTGGTCGGCGTGCTGGTGTTCGCGGGCCTCACCGCCTGGGACACCCAGCGGCTGAAGAACGACTACATCTACGGCTACGCCTCGCAGGGTGGCGTGGCGGCAGAGCGTGCGGCAATCACTGGTGCGCTGTCGCTCTACCTGAACTTCATCAACCTGTTCACGCTGCTGCTGCAGCTGCTCGGCCAGCGCGACTAAGCGCCTCGAGCGAACCGATCGATCCAAGCCTTGTAATTCAAGCCCCCGGCCGCAAGGCCGGGGCTTTTCTTTTGCGCAGGGCAAAAATACGCTTGCGGCATGTCCACACCAGCTCTGCCCGATCCGGAAATCAGGCCGACCGCCGAGGCGGACCTGCCCTCCATCACCGCGATCTATGAGCATGCGGTGCGCTTCGGCACCGCGACCTTCGAGCTGATCCCGCCCGACCTTGCCGAGATGACCCGCCGCTACCGGGTGCTGATCGATGGCGACTTCCCCTATTTCGTCGCCGTGCTCGACGGCCGCGTCGCCGGCTACGCCTATGCCGGCCCCTACCGGCCGCGGCCGGCCTATCGCTTCACGGTCGAGAACTCGGTCTATCTGGATCCCACGGTCCATCGCCGCGGCATCGGCCTCAGGCTGATGGAGCGTCTGATCGCCGAATGCGACGGACGCGGCTTCCGCCAGATGATCGCGGTGATCGGGGACCAGGCCAATGCCGGCTCAATCGGCCTGCACCGCCGCTGCGGCTTTCAGATGATCGGGACGCTCCCGAATGTCGGCCTGAAATTCGGCCGCTGGCTCGACACCGTGCTGATGCAGCGCGCGCTCGGCGAAGGCGCGGCGACGGTGCCGGCGGATTAGACGGGTTGGATATACCCCGATCTGTAGCCCGGATGAGCGAAGCGCCGAGTTGCCGCGCCTACACCAGCGACAGCTTGCGATCGATCACGAACAGCACCCGTTCGAGTTCGTGGCCGCGACGCAGGATCAGGCCGGTCGCCGAAATCACGCTGTACATGCCCTGCTTGCGCGCCAGCCGGGGATCCTTCTCGATCCGGTAGATCGGCACTTCGGATGCGCGCCGGAACACTGAGAACACGGCGCGGTCCTTGAGGAAGTCGATCGCATAATCGCGCCACTCGCCATCGGCAACCATGCGGCCGTAGAGATTGAGAATGCGGTTGAGCTCAAGTCGATTGAATGTCACGCGGTTGGGCTGAGGGGTCGCGGCGGCGGGACGCGCCGCGGCACGATTCCCACTCGGATCAGTGTCCTCCGAGTTCAGACTCATCGAGCGCCTCCTGTTATCCCGGTGACGATCGGGTTCCGAAGGCCGGTGCCCCCACTTCGGGATCGTCACGTGAGTGACATGATTGCGCTAAGCGCAGAACGCCGCAAGGGGCCATTCGCAACGCAACCAGCCCTTAACCACGGTCAGGCGTGACGGATTGTCCGGAAAACCGAAGAGTCACGGGAACGTTAGAGGAATCATATTGCTGCCCCACTTCCGCCCATCGCCCGCCCCGCTGCCCTGCGAAAAGAAAATCCTGCGTTGGCCCGGTCCTTTCGGTTCCGGATTCCTCAGCCCCCAGCCCCCCGGGGCCGTCGGGATCGGGCCTGTTCGCAGGGGAATCAAATCCCAACACTGGGCCAACGAAAGTTGGTCCTTTTTGTTTTTGGAGCCCTGCTCGATCACGCGCGATCGAGACGCGCGCGTGAAGCCTCGGCGCTTTGCTTTCAGCAAATCAGTGGATGCACGCTTGCCGACGCGCGGAGCTGCACGACTACATGCGTGCGGCCCAACGACGCGACTGACGCCCGCGCGCGCCGCGGAGTGCTAGTGAAGCGAGGTGAATGCGGCGCCCAGCATCGGGCCCGGCTTGTCGCGGTTGCCGTCCTGGACGTAGACGGCCGCGGCATCGACGCCATCGCGCGTGATGTTCTCCAGCGGCACGGTCCAGCTCCCGGACGAGCCGTTCCAGTCACCGACCTTCAGGAGATTGCGCACCACGTTGTGGTACGTGATCTCGTGGCCGCGATTCTCGCCGCGCGAGATCGAGATCGGCACCGACTTCGAGATCGAGCAGATCCAGACTTCACCGCGCGACACTGCGGGCGATTTCGACGCGGCGACCGACACGTTGATCTGCTTGCCGCTCAGCGTCATCGTCACCGGCACCGACATCACGTTGCCGCTCTTCTCGGTGTCCTTGATGGCGCTCTCGATGCTGGCACGGTCGCTGCCGATCACATGCATGGAGCCGTTGATCACGGCCTGCGGCGTGTAGACGTCGCGATCGCCGCGCATGTGCGAATAAGCCTTCTGGCGCGCGCTGAAACGGGAATCGGCCAGCGTGTCCTTCCAGCCGAGATAGTCCCAATAGTCGATCGGCATGCTTAGCGCGATGACGTTGGGGTCCTTCGCGAGCTCCCCGATGATCTTGTCCGCGGGCGGACAGGAGGAGCATCCCTGCGAGGTGAAGAGCTCGACGACAGCACGCGGGTCGGCGTGAGCGGGGCGGATGATAGCGACGATCGCGCAGAAACCGAGGGCGCTGGACCATCGCGAGATAGAATTATAGGCCATCATCGCTGTCATACTGCGAACCAGTCGTGATGATTTCTATCCGTAATTGTACGGAGCATGAAGTCTGTCCCTGAACTTGCGTGCCCCAAAACGCGAGAAAGCGGCCCTGTCATAGGCCGCCTTCTTTTTAGCCGCTACTCACTAAGCAGTGAGGCACCGATCACAAATCCGCGCAAGAGCATGGTCCGGAAAAGTGTGAAGCGGTTTTCCCCGCGACAAACGCAAGGCGTTTGCGCGGAGACCATGCTCAAACAAAGGCCTAGGCCGCGAGTTTGCGCAGCACGTAATGCAGGATGCCGCCGTTGCGATAGTAATCGAGCTCGTCCAGCGTATCGATGCGGCAGAGCAGCGGGACATCCCGCTTGCCGCCGTCGGCGGAGACGATCTCGGCCGTCAGCGTCTGCCGCGGCTTCAAATCGCCCTGCAGCCCGCGGATCGTGACCTTCTCGTCGCCCTTGAGGCCGAGCGAGGACCACGAGGTGCCGTCCTGGAAGGTGAGCGGAAGCACGCCCATGCCGACCAGGTTGGAGCGGTGGATGCGCTCGAAGCTCTGGCAGATCACCGCGCGCACGCCGAGCAGGCGAGTGCCCTTCGCAGCCCAGTCGCGCGACGAGCCGTTGCCGTATTCGGCACCGGCGAACACCACCAGCGGCACGTTCTCCTGCTGGTACTTCATCGCCGCGTCGTAGATCGACATCTGCGCGCCGTCGGGCCAGTGCTTGGTGAGACCGCCTTCCGGAATATTGCCGTCGGCGCCCTTCAGCATGAAGTTCTTGATGCGGATGTTGGCGAAGGTGCCGCGCATCATCACTTCATGGTTGCCGCGCCGCGTGCCGTACTGGTTGAAGTCGGCGGGGCGCACCTGGTGCTCGCTGAGGAACCTGCCGGCGGGCGAGGTCAGCTTGATCGAACCGGCCGGCGAGATGTGGTCGGTGGTGATCTTGTCGCCGAACATCGCGAGGATCCGCGCGTCGACCACGTCGACGACCGGGTCCGGCTGCTTCTTCATGCCTTCGAAGTAAGGCGGGTTCTGCACATAGGTCGAGCTCATGTTCCAGCGATAGGTCTCGCTTTCCGTGGTCTTGATCTTGCGCCAGTTGGTGTCGCCCTTGAACACGTCGGCATACTTCTTCTTGAAGATCGTCGCGGTGACGTACTTCTTCATGAAGGCGTTGATCTCCTTGGTGGTCGGCCAGATGTCCTTCAGGAACACCGGCTTGCCGTCCTTGCCGATGCCGATCGGCTCGACTGCGAGATCCTTGGTCACGGTGCCGGCAAGCGCATGCGCAACCACCAGCGGCGGCGAGGCGAGGTAGTTCGCCTGCACGTCCGGCGAGACGCGGCCTTCGAAGTTGCGGTTGCCCGACAGCACGGCGGCGGCGACGATGCCGTTGTCGTTGATCGACTTCGAGATGTCTTCCGGCAGCGGGCCGGAATTGCCGATGCAGGTGGTGCAGCCGAAGCCGACCAGGTTGAAGCCGACCTTGTCGAGATCGGCCTGCAGGCCGGAATTGGCGAGATATTCCGCCACCACTTGGCTGCCCGGCGCGAGCGAGGTCTTCACCCACGGCTTTGCCTTCAGACCCTTGGCGGCCGCCTTGCGCGCCAGCAGCCCGGCGCCGATCAGCACGCTCGGGTTCGAGGTGTTGGTGCAGGAGGTGATCGCGGCGATCACGACGTCGCCATGGCCGAGATCGAAATTGCGGCCCTCTACCGCGAAGCGCTTCGTCTCACCCTCGGGCTTCTTGTATTCGCCGACCAGCGCGGTCGCGAAACCGGTCGACACGGCCGGCAGCGCGATGCGGCCCTCGGGGCGCTTCGGTCCGGCCATCGACGGCACGACGTCGGCGAGATCGAGCGTCAGCGTGGTGGTGAACACCGGATCGGCCGACTTGGCGGTACGGAACAGGCCCTGCGCCTTGGCATAGGCCTGCACCAGCTTGACGCGATCGGCCTTGCGGCCCGAGGTCTTCAGGTAATCGATGGTCGCGGCATCGACCGGGAAGAAGCCGCAGGTCGCGCCGTATTCGGGCGCCATGTTGCCGATCGTCGCCTTGTCCGCGACCGACAGGAAATCGAGGCCCGGGCCGAAGAACTCGACGAACTTGCCGACCACGCCGAGCTTGCGCAGCATCTGGGTGACTGTCAGCACGAGGTCGGTCGCGGTGACGCCTTCCTTGAGCTGGCCCTTGAGCTTGAAGCCGACCACTTCCGGCAGCAGCATCGACAGCGGCTGGCCGAGCATGCAGGCTTCCGCCTCGATGCCGCCGACGCCCCAGCCGAGCACGGCGAGGCCGTTGACCATCGTGGTGTGCGAGTCGGTGCCGACCAGCGAGTCCGGATAAGCGACCTCGAAGGTGCCGGTCTTCTTGCCGACCGTCATCTTCTCCTTCTTGGTCCACACCGTCTGGGCGAGATATTCGAGATTGACCTGGTGGCAGATGCCGGTGCCGGGCGGCACCACCGAGAAGTTCGAGAACGCCTTCTGGCCCCACTTCAGGAACTCGTAGCGCTCCTGGTTCTGCTTGTATTCCTCGGTGACGTTCTTCGCGAACGCCTTGTTGTCACCGAAGAAGTTGACGATCACCGAATGGTCGATGACGAGATCGACCGGCACCAGCGGGTTGATCTTCTCGGCGTCGCCGCCGAGATTCTGCATCGCGTTGCGCATCGCCGCGAGATCGACCACGGCCGGAACGCCGGTGAAATCCTGCATCAGGACGCGCGCCGGGCGGAACGCGATTTCGTGCTCGAGCTGGCGCTTCTTCAGCCACTTCGACACCGCAACGATGTCTTCCTTCTTGACAGTGCGGCCGTCCTCGTTGCGGAGCAGGTTCTCGAGCAGAACCTTCATCGAATACGGCAGCTTCGAAATACCCTTCAGTCCGTTCTTCTCTGCCTGGGGCAGGCTGTAATAGACGTAGGACTTGCCGCCGACCTTCATGGTCTTGCGGCATTTGAAGCTGTCGAGTGAGGTCATGCGGAGGATCCCAATTCTCAGTTATACCCGGCAAGGGTAACTAAACACCGGCGACCGACATGGGCCGAGGGGATGGCCTGGATGGCTTGCGGCCGCCGATTGTGTGTGCTGCATCAAGTTCCGGGCTTATAGAACCTTTCTAGAAGCACCGCCACACCGACAAGCGTGCGACAGCGTTGCGCGACCCAAAAATTCTCACGCGGTAGCGAAAGATTTCAGAGGGCTGTGACACAACGAACCATGCGGCTCTCGGGACGAAATCTGAAATGCGTGCGCGGCGGACGCGAGGTGTTTGCTGGCCTCGATCTGTCGGCCACGGCCGGCGAGGCGCTTGCCGTCACCGGGCCCAACGGCGCGGGCAAGACCTCGCTGCTGCGTGTCCTCGCCGGGCTCCTGGTTCCCGCCGAGGGGTCGATCGCGCTTGACGGCGGCGACGCCGAACTCAGCCTGCCCGAACAGGCCCACTATCTCGGCCACCGCGACGCGCTGAAGCCGGCGCTGAGCGTCGCGGAAAATCTTTCCTTCTGGCGGGAATTCCTCGGCGGCGAGACGGAGGATGCCGGCCGCTGCCTTGCTGCCGTGGCGCTCGACCATGCCGCGCACCTGCCGGCGGCCTACCTCTCGGCCGGCCAGCGCCGCCGCCTGTCGATCGCCCGCCTGCTCTCGGTGCGGCGGCCGGTCTGGCTGCTGGACGAGCCGACATCGGCGCTCGATGCGCCCGGACAGGCACTGTTCGTGGGGCTGATGCGCGACCATCTCGCAAGCGGCGGCCTGATCGTCGCGGCGACGCATCTGCCGCTCGGCATCGATGCGCGCGATTTGCGGATGGGAGGCGCGGCATGAGCGCGCTGTTCTATCACTCGCCGCCGTGCGCAGCTCTCTCCGTTCCCTCCCCCCTTGTGGGGGATGGTCAGGGAGGGGGGTGCCACACGGCGTGCGCTCTCCAACAATCTCTCCACGACATAAGACCTAGATTGCGAAAGCGACATCCCCTTCGAACGTCTCGCCCTGGGCCACCCCCCTCCCCAACCCTCCCCCACAAGGGGGGAGGGAGCGCACCGTTTGCGCAGCAAGACAGCGACTCACACGGCAACTACAGCAGAGGCGCGGCATGAGCGCGCTGGCTGCATTGATCCGCCGCGACATCCGCATCGCGCTGCGCGTCGGCGGCGGGGCGCTGATCGGGGTGCTGTTCTTCCTCACCGTCACCGTGCTGATGCCGTTCGCGGTCGGGCCCGATCTGGCGCTGCTGTCGCGGCTCGGCCCCGCCATCCTGTGGCTCGGCGCGCTGCTGGCGAGTCTGCTCACCCTCGACCGGCTGTTCACGGCCGATCACGAGGACGGCTCGCTCGATCTGATCGTGATGAGCCGGACGCCGCTGGAACTCGCCTGCGCGGCCAAGGCGCTGGCGCATTGGATCGCCGCGGGGCTGCCGCTGATCATCGCAACCCCGGTGCTCGGCCTGCTGCTCAATCTCGACGGCACGGCAACCCTTGCGGTCGCGGCGACCCTGCTGGCGGGAACACCGGCGCTGACCTTCACCGGCATGATCGGCGCGGCCCTGGCGGTGACGCTGCATCGCGGCGGGCTGCTGCTCGCGGTGCTGGTGCTGCCGCTGTCGATCCCGGTGCTGATCTTCGGCGTCGCAGCCTCCCAAGCGGCGATCTCGGGTCCCCTGTCCTTTGGAACACCGTTCTCGATCCTCTGCGCGCTGTCGCTTGCCAGCCTCGTGATCGGCCCGTTTGCCGCCGCCGCGAGCCTGCGGCACGGGCTGGACTGAAATGGCCTCGATCAAATCTCGCCGAGAGCGGTTCGGCCAATTGCTTGCGACACATTGGGCGACTATCAGGGTGCCATGAAGCTGACTGAGACGCTGAACGACCTCGCCAATCCGACCAGGTTTCTGGCGCTGACCGCGCGGATCCTGCCGTGGCTCGCTGGCGTGACCGCGATCCTGCTCGCGATCGGGCTCTACCAGTCGGCGATGGCGCCCGACGACTACCAGCAGGGCGCCACGGTCAAGATCATGTTCATCCACGTGCCGAATGCGTGGCTGTCGATGTTCGTCTGGGGCGTCATGAGCGTGGCCGCGCTCGGCACGCTGGTGTGGCGGCATCCGCTCGCCGACGTCGCCGCGAAGGCCGCAGCTCCGATCGGTGCCGCCTTCACCTTCCTTGCGCTCGTCACCGGCTCGCTGTGGGGCCGGCCGATGTGGGGCACCTATTGGGAGTGGGACGCGCGGCTGACCTCGGTGCTGATCCTGTTCCTGATGTATCTCGGCCTGATGGCGCTGTGGCGCGCGGTGGAGGACCCTTCGCGCGCGGCGCGGGCGGCGGCGGTCCTGACCCTGGTCGGCGCGATCAACATCCCGATCATCAAGTTCTCGGTCGACTGGTGGAACACGCTGCATCAGCCGTCCTCGGTGCTTCGGATGGGCGGATCGACGCTCGACAAGGCGTTCCTGTGGCCGCTGCTGGTGATGGCGATCGCGTTTTCGCTGCTCTTCATCACCTTGCATCTGGCGGCGATGCGCAACGAGATCCTGCGCCGGCGCGTGCGCAGCCTGCAGATGATGCAGGCCAGCCGCGTCGCGTTCACTAGCGAAGCGGCCGCCGGTCCAAAAGAAATTGGAGCGGCGTGACGCGATGTCGCTTGGTCCCTACGCCTCTTTCATCGTGACGTCCTATGCGCTGGTCGCCGCGGTCGTGCTGCTCCTGATCGTCTGGATCACCGCCGACTATCGCCGCCAACAGGCGCGCCTGAAGGAGATCGAGGCCAGCGGCATCACGCGCCGCTCCGGCCGCAGCGCGGCGGATATTCGATGAGCGATCAGGCGACCAACAGTCCGCCGCAAGCCCGCCGCCTGCTGGTGGTGCTGCCGCTGGTGGTTTTCCTCGGGCTCGCCGGACTTTTCCTGCTGCGGCTCTATGGCGGCGATCCCTCCAAAATTCCGTCGGCGCTGATCGGTCGGCCGGCGCCGCAGACCGCGCTGCCCGCGCTCGACGGCCTCGTGAAGGACGGCGCGCCCGTCCCCGGCCTCGATCCCGCGGCCTTCAAGGGCAAGGTCTCAATCGTCAACGTCTGGGCGTCCTGGTGTGTGCCCTGCCATGACGAAGCGCCGCTGCTGACCGAGCTCGGCCGCGACAAGCGCTTCCAGATCATCGGCATCAACTACAAGGACTCGCCCGAGAACGCGCGCCGCTTCCTCGGCCGCTACGGCAATCCGTTCGGCATCGTCGGCGTCGACGGCAACGGCCGCGCCTCCATCGAGTGGGGCGTCTACGGCGTGCCCGAGACCTTCCTGGTGGGACGCGAAGGCACGATCGTCTACAAGCTGGTCGGACCGGTGACGCCTGATAACGTCAACACCGTGCTCAAGGCCGAGATCGAGAAAGTGCTGCGCGCGGACAAGTAATCGCATCGGCACGCCGCGACTCGCGAACATGAATCGAGCATGAACGACGCGAGAAAACACCTGCGGCATAATACTTCGACGGGTTTATCTGCGGTTCATTTCACGGCCACGGCGACGCCACGAACGCAACCCTAACTCCATGGCGTGACTTCACTCATTCCTCGGAGAGGACATATGCGCAAGACCACGCTCGCTTCACTTCTTGCTACCGCACTCGCGCTCGGCCTGATGACGGCCACGCCGTCGATGGCCCAGTCGCCGCAGCCGGCCGCGCCCACCGCCAAATCCGAGAGCCACATGGCGCCAGCGCCGAAAGCGGCGGCCCCTGATCCGAAGACGACGGGAATGGCGAAGGACGACCTGCTCGACATCAACAGCGCCGGCGTGGACCAGCTCGACGCGCTGCCTGGTGTCGGCAAGGCCTATTCGGCCGCGATCATCAAGGGCCGCCCCTACAAGGGCAAGGATGAACTGGTGCAGAAGAACATCCTGCCGCAGGCGACCTACGACAAGATCAAGGACAAGATCGTCGCCAAGCAGAAGAGCTGAGCTCTGAAGAGTTGATCTCTGAAGCGTCGGACGCAGCGCGGCGCAATCGCCCGCGCTGCGTCCGGATTTACTTTCTGAGGTCGCCGGCTTCCGCCTCGCTGGTCTCCAGCGAGACCGGCTCCAGATGATAGCGCTTGGTCAGCGGCATCTGCGCGATGGCGAAGATCATGGTCAGCGGCGTCACGCCGAACACCTTGAAGTTCACCCAGAAATCCGTGGTCTGCGTCCGCCAGACGATCTCGTTGAGGATCGCCATACCGGCGAAGAACAGCGCCCAGCGCATGGTGAGGATGCGCCAGCCCTGCGGCGTCAGATTGAACATCTGGTCGAACATCACGGCGATGAAGGAACGGCCGAACAGTAGCCCGCCGCCGAGCACGGCCGCGAACAGGCCGTAGATGATGGTCGGCTTGACCTTGATGAAGGTCTCGTCGTGCAGCACCAAGGTCAGGGTGCCGAACACCAGCACGATCGCGCCGGTCACCAGCGCCATGATCGGCACGTGTTTGGTCACGACATAGGACGCAATCATTGCCGCCACGATCGCCACCATGAACGCAGCCGTAGCGACGAACAGATGGTACTTGGCGTTCGCGATGAAAAACACGAGCAGCGGCCCGAGTTCGGTCGCGAGCTTGAACAGCGGATGTGGCTGGGTCTTGTCCATCAATTCAGTCCATTGAACTCGTGTCTTGTGAACTCGTGTCTTGGCCATCCTTCGAGACGGCGCTCCGCGCCTCCTCTGGATGACGACCTTTCGTATCCCACCGTCATCCCTGCACAACGGCTTTGCCGTTGTTGCTGGAGGAGCGCGCACCAGCGCGCGTCCCGAAGGATGAATTATTCGATCCCGGCAATTGCCTTGGCAAAATCCTTCGCCGTGAAGGGCGCGAGGTCCTCGACGCCTTCGCCGACGCCGATGAAATGTACCGGCAGCTTGTGCTTCTCCGACAGCGCAACAAGGATGCCGCCGCGCGCCGTGCCGTCAAGCTTGGTCATCACGAGGCCGGTGACGCCTGCCGTACGATGAAACGCCTCGACCTGCGACAGCGCATTTTGTCCCACCGTGGCGTCGAGCACGAGCAGCACCGCATGCGGCGCCGACGCATCGACCTTCTTGATGACGCGAACGACCTTTTCGAGCTCGTTCATCAGCTCGGACTTGTTCTGAAGGCGGCCGGCGGTGTCGATCAGCAGCACGTCGCGCGCCTGCTCCTTGGCCGCGGTCAGCGCGCTGAAGGCGAGGCTTGCCGAATCCGACCCTTGCGCGCCCGCAATGACCGGCGACTTGGTGCGCTCGCCCCAGACCTTGAGCTGCTCGATCGCCGCGGCGCGGAAGGTATCGCCGGCGGCCAGCATGACCTTGTGGCCCTCGGCGGAGAATTTCGCCGCAAGCTTGCCGATCGTCGTGGTCTTGCCGGAGCCGTTGACGCCGACGACCAGGATCACGAACGGCTTCAGCGTCGCATCGATCTCGAGCGGCTTCGCCACCGGCGCCAGCACCTTCTCGACCTCGGTCGCAACGACGTCCTTGACCTCATCGGCCGAGATCGCCTTGTCGTAGCGGCCCTTGCCGACCGCCTGCGCAATGCGGACCGCGACATCGGTACCAAGGTCGGCGCGCAGCAGCACATCCTCGATGTCATCGAGCATGGCAGAATCGAGCTTACGCTTGGTGACGAGGTCGGCGACCGCGGTCCCGATCGAACTCGAGGTTCGCTTCAGGCCGCCTTTCAGCCGCTGCCACCAGCTCTGTTTTGTTCCCGTGGTATCGTTCATGGCGGGGGTGTGTTAGCCGTTTCGCCTCACAAACGAAAGTCTCGACGAATTGATCGATGTTCCCCAATTGACCGCGGAAGAGATCCTGGCGCGGGTGCTCCACCGCGATGGATTGATGCTGGTTATCGACAAACCGGCCGGCCTGCCGGTGCACCGCGGTCCCAAGGGCGGCCCGAATCTGGAAGCCTCGTTCGACGCGTTGCGGTTCGGCCTGCCCCGGCCGCCGGTGCTGGCGCATCGGCTGGACAAGGACACCTCCGGCTGCCTCGTCCTGGGACGCCACCGCAAGGCGACCGCCTCGCTCGGGCTGCTGTTCAAGCACAGCAAGATTGCGAAGACCTATTGGACCGTGGTCGAGGGTGGCCCCACCGAGGACCAAGGCACCATCGACATGCCGCTCGGCCGGCTCAACGCCGAGCGCGGCTGGTGGCAGAAGCCGGACCCGGATGGCCAGAAGGCCATCACCAACTGGAAGGTGCTGGGACGCTGCGACGGCCTTGCCTGGATTGCGATGGAGCCGGTCACCGGCCGCACCCACCAGCTACGGGTGCATTCATCGGCGATGGGCTGGCCGATCGTCGGCGACAATATCTATGGCAACGGTCCGCGCTTCGGCGAGCCGACCCTGCATCTGCATTCCCGCGAAATCGGCATCCCGATCTCCCGCAACAAGGACCCCGTGCATGTCGTAGCACCTGCGCCGGCGCACATGCAGGAGCGGCTCAAGGCCTGCGGCTGGAACGGCGAGTAATCCTCCGGGATTCTACTGACCATTATCCTTACGAAACGTTCAGGTCCGCCCGATAGAGCTGCAAGCTGGCTTAGAACAAGCGCATCGGGACGGGCTCAGGACGAGCAATGCTGACTGCCGGGCAGGCAATTATCGACGAGGTCGAGGCTGCGATCCGCGCCGGCTCCGCCGAAAAATGCATCGCCACGGCGAAGCGCGTCACTGATCTGTTCCTCCTCTCCGCCGGCAGCTTCAACAGCGAGCAGGTCGAACTGTTCGACAATGTGCTCGAACGGCTGGTCAAGACCATCGAGCTGCGCGCGCTCGCCGAGATCAGCGCCCGGATGGCGCTTGCCGAGATCAGCGAGCAACTCGCCCCGGTCGCGCAGGCACCGCCCGCGATCGTTCGCCGCCTCGCCAGCAACGACGAGATCCGGGTCGCGCGGCCGATGCTGCAGGAATCCTCACGCCTCAGTGCCGAGGACCTAGTCGAGATCGCGCAGACCAAGAGCGAACAGCACCTGCTCGCCGTCGCCGGCCGCTGGTGGCTGAAGGAAGTCGTCACCGATGCACTGCTGGCCCGTCGCTTTGCGAGCGTGAGCCACCGCCTGGTCACCAATCCCGGCGCCAAAGTATCGCCGGACGGATTTGCCGTCGTCCTCGCGCAAGCCGAGCACGATCCGACCCTCGCCGTCGAGACCGGCATCCGCGCAGACCTGCCGGCGGAGCTCCGTCTTCAGCTCCTGCGCCGGGCAACGGAAGAGGTGCGCGGCCGTTTGCTGGAGCGCGCCCCGCCGTATCTCTACGAGGAAATCCGGCACGCGATCGCCGCGGTCGCCGCCGGCGTCGAGCGCGACATGTCGCAGGTCCGCGATTTCACCGCAGCCAAGCGCCACGTCGCGAAGCTGAAGGACAGCGGCGAGCTCAACGAGGCCGCCCTGCTCGGCTTCGCCAGGCAGCGGAAATATGAAGAGACCGTTGTCGCGCTCGCGGATCTTGCGCAGTCGAACGTCGAGGTGATCCGCTCCCTGATGCAAAGCCTGCGCAGTGAAGGGCTGCTGGTGCCGTGCCGGGCGGCAGGCCTGAGCTGGGAGACCACCGCCGCGGTGATGGAATGCCGCTATACGACCGGCTCCATGGGCTCCGTTGAGCTCACCCATGCGAAGAGCCAGTTCACCAAGATGACACGCGGAGACGCCGATCGCCTGCTGCGGTTCTGGCAGGTTCGCGCGTCGCAGCCGCCAAAGCCCGGCCGCGCGCACTGACAACGTCGCGCGCGATGCGCGGCTGATTCCGATTTCAACCTGTCAAACAGCCATCACGACCGACAACAACCATTTCGTAGTTGTGGGTCCCTGCTCCCGTGCGCAATTGCGCACTAGGCAGGGACGACGTCGAGATTGTTGGCGCACCGGGGAATGACGCGGGAGAAAAATGCGTACCCCGAAAGGATGCGCACGGCTTTCGACCCAGACAAGACCTGCGATTTGTTGACGTTGGCTGGGGCACCCACACTGTGGTTGGATGACGCTGCGACGGATGATCGGGCAGCGTGTTCGAATGAAGCGACGGACCTTCATCGCAAGTTCAGTCGCACTGCTGGCCGCACCGGGCATCGTGCGGGCGCAGGCCTATCCAGCACGACCGGTGCGCATGATCGTTCCGTTCGGGCCAGGCGGGAACGCCGATGTTTTCGGCCGGATCATCGCGCAGAAATTATCCGAGCGGCTTGGAGAGCAGTTCTACGTCGAGAATGTGAGCGGCGCCGGC
This sequence comes from Bradyrhizobium sp. ma5, assembly GCF_042258955.1. NCBI lineage: Bacteria > Pseudomonadati > Pseudomonadota > Alphaproteobacteria > Hyphomicrobiales > Nitrobacteraceae > Bradyrhizobium > Bradyrhizobium sp. ma5. The sequence goes on along the minus strand of NZ_CP170156.1, from coordinate 191,029 downwards.
GGCAACATTGGCGTTGGCCGCGCGGCCATGGCGGCGCCCGACGGATACACCGTTCTCGTCACGCCGCCCAGCTTCACGATCAATCCCGCGTTGCATGACAAAGTCCCCTATGATGCCCGCACGTCGTTCGATGCGGTCACGCTCGCCGTCAGCACAAGTGTCGTGCTCGCGGCAAATCCCTCTGTGCCGGCGCAGACGCTCAAGGAGCTGGCTGCCCTGATCAAAAGCAATCCCGGCAAATTCAACTACGCGACCGCCGGGGTGGGGTCGCCCGGACATATCGTCGGCGAGATGCTGCGCCAGTCGCTCGGCGTCGACCTTGTGCACATCCCTTACAACAGCGCGGCTTTGGCAATCGGCTCGACGGTGGCGGGCCATACGACGATGTGCCTTGCCGCACCGGCACCAATTGTGCCGCAGGTCGGGGACGGCCAGCTGCGCGCGCTGGCGATGGCATACCGGAAACGGTTGCAGGCGCTCGCCGACGTACCAACGACGGCAGAAGCAGGCTATCCGGACATCGAGTTCGACAATTGGTTCGGTGTCTTTGTTCCAGCCGTCACCCATCCGGATATCATTGCGCTCCTCAACCGCGAGATCGTCAGGAGCATGTCAGATCCGGGCATGAGGGCACACCTGCTGACACTTGGTCTCGAGCCAATCGGGAGAACGCCGGCAGAGTTCAGCAGACAAGTCGCAATCGAACTCGAAAAATGGGCCAAGGTCGTCCGGGCCGCGAACATCAGGACTGAGTGAGGGCGCAGTCCGCGTCGATCGCATCTCGACCCGTCTCAACGAACGTCGCCGGCCGATGCAGTGAGACGCACCCCGTCGTGGCCGGTCACGACGAGCGCCCGCACCATGCCCGGCGCGTCACCACCGATCGCAACCGGCAGGAAATGCTGGGTGCGGCCCTGCCTATTGCTCTCGATCAGCACCTCGCGCGTCGCACCGACTTCCGCAGCAAGCCGCCGCACCAGCGCGGCTTCGCCGGTCGCGCGCAGCTGCCTGGCGCGCTCCCTGATCGTTCCGCCCTCGACCTGCGGCATCCGCGCCGCCGGCGTGCCCGGACGTCGCGAATAAGGAAACACATGCAGGAAGGTGAGATCGCATTCCGCGATCAGATCGAGCGAGCGCGCAAACATCTCCTCGGTTTCGGTCGGGAAGCCCGCGATGATGTCGGCGCCGAGCGCGATGTCCGGCCGCAGCCGGCGCACCTGTGCGCAGAAATCGATCGCGTCCCGGCGTGAATGCCGGCGCTTCATCCGCTTCAGGATCATGTCGTCGCCGGATTGCAGCGACAGATGCAGATGCGGCATCAGTCGCGCGTCGTCGGCAATCACATCGAGCAGGTCGCGATCGGCCTCGATCGAATCGATCGAGGAGATGCGCAGCCGCTTCAGCTCGGGCACATGGCGCAGGATCTGCCGGGTCAACTGGCCGAGCTTCGGCGCGCCCGGCAAATCGGCGCCATAGCTCGTGAGATCGACGCCGGTCAGCACGATCTCGGCATGACCGCGCTCAACCAATGTGCGGACCTGATCGACCACTGCCCCCATCGGCACCGAGCGCGAATTGCCGCGGCCGTAAGGGATGATGCAGAAGGTGCAGCGATGATCGCAGCCGTTCTGCACCTGCACGAACACCCGCGGCAGGCCGCGCTCGAAGCCGTCGAGCAGATGCGGCGCCATCTCCGTCACCGCCATGATGTCGGCAACCGCGACCTTCTCGCTCGCATCGATACCAAACGGCGCATCGAAAGCCGCGCGCGTCGCCCGCCAGGCGCCGCCGCGCATCTTCTCGTCATTGCCTACGACGCGATCGACCTCGGCCATGTCGGCAAACATGTCGGCTTGCGTCTGCGCCGCACAGCCGGTGACGACGATGCGCGCCGCCGGGCGTTCGCGTTTCAGTTTGCGGATCGACTGCCGGGCCTGCGCCACCGCCTCATTGGTGACGGCGCAGCTGTTGATGACGATGGTGTCGGTGAGCCCGGCCTGCTCCGCCTCGCGCCTGATCACCTCGGATTCGAATGCATTGAGGCGGCAGCCAAAGGTGACGACGTCGACGCTCATGATGGTCAGGCGACGCTGGCGAACAGCGCCGGATCGAAGCGGCCCTCATATTCGAAATCGGCGGTGCCGGTCATCAGCACGTGGTCGTCGCGCTCGCGCCACTCGATGCCGAGCCTGCCGCCGGGCAGCGTGATCTCGACAGTCCGGTTGGCACGCTTCAGCCGCGCCGCCGCGACCGCGGTCGCGCAGGCTGCCGAGCCGCAGGCCCTGGTGAGGCCGGCGCCGCGCTCCCAGGTGCGGATCGTGATGTGGTCGCGATCGACGATATGGGCGAGCGTGATGTTGGCACGCTCCGGGAAGATCGGATGGTTTTCCAGCAGCGGCCCGAAACGTTCGAGGTCGTAGGCATTGACGTCGTCGACCCAGAAGACCGCGTGCGGATTGCCCATCGAGACCACCGAGGGCGAATGCAGCACCGGTTTGTCGATCGGCCCGACTTGCAGCTCGATGTAGCGGGTGTCGCGAAATTCCTCAGCCAGCGGAATGTCCTGCCAGCCGAACTTCGGCGCGCCCATGTCGACGGTGTAGAGATCGGGCGCCGGCCCCTGCCAGCAATTGAGCAGGCCGGCGCGGGTCTGGAACGTCGCCGTGGTCTGGCCGGTCTTCTCGAAGATCCGCCGCACCACACAGCGCATGCCGTTGCCGCAGGCCCCGGCCTCCGAGCCGTCATTGTTGTAGATCGAGATGAACGCTTCGGTGCCGTCGAGCCGCGGCGGCTGCAGCACCATCAGCTGGTCATAGGGCACGCCGCCGGCCGGCGACGCCACCGCGCGCGCCTCATCAGCCGAAACCTGCGCCTTGGAATCGCGCAGGTCGACGACGACGATCTCGTTGCCGATGCCGTTCATTTTGGCGAATGCGTGATTGGCGAGCGCGCTCATCGATTTTCCTAAATTCTGCCCGGTTATATGGCGAGTGGTGGCCCATTGGCCAGTCAGAATGGCCCCATGACACATCTGTCATGGGACGAATGCAGAACTCGCGTGTTAGGAATATCGCACCTCAGGGACCGCGCGCGCCGGGACAGATCGAGCGGCCGTTTGAGGAGGGGATGGAGAATACCGAATGAACCGTATCAACACGCTCCGCGCGGCCCTGGTCGCGCTGCTCCCTTTGGCCGCGATCGCCCTGGCAAGCCCGGCTCCTGCCCAGTCGCCGTCAGCCTCGCCCGCTCCCGCGGCAAGCCCGAGCCAAACGCCCGCGCCTGTGCCATCGGCAACGCCGGTGCCGCCGCCGGCCGAGACCAAGTCGCCGGCTGACAGCCCGGCCGCATCGCAGTCCCCGGCGCCGCCGCCGGCCGCCCCGGTGCAGACCGCCGACCCGTTCGGCGAGCCGTTCACGCTGGAACCGAAGAAGGTCGTGATGCTGAAGGGCACGGCCAACTGGGATTCGGCCTTCGACGCGCTGATCGAGGCGTTCAAGCAGCTCACCGCGCTGCTCGACAAGGACGGCGTCAAGGCATCGGGCAATCCGATGATCGTCTACACCTCGACCGACGACACCGGCTTCACCTTCATCGCCGAAATTCCGGTCGACCAGGACGTCAAGAACCTCGGCAAGAACATGAGCATGGGCAATTCGCCGGACGGCAAGGCCCTGAAGTTCGTCCACCGCGGGTCCTACGACAACATGGACAACACCTATGAGGCCATCACCAATCACCTCGACGACAAGAAGCTCGAAGCCAAGGACACCTTTATCGAGGAATACATCACCGATCCGCTGAAGACCGCCGAAGACAAGCTTGTGATCAACGTCTACGTACCCCTGAAGTGAGCCAGATGACCTATCGCCTTCCCCTCGGCCTCCCCATCGCTGCCACCCTGATCGCGACCACGCTGCTGGCTGCACCCGCACTTGCCGACAGCGACTTTCCACCGGCGATCTCGGTCACCGGCGAGGCGACCGTATCGGCGGCGCCCGACGAGGCGCAGCTCGATGCCGGCGTCACGACCGACGGCAAGACCGCGCGCGAGGCCACCGACGCCAACAATGTGACGATGGGCAAAGTGCTGGCCGCGCTGAAGGGCGCCGGCATCGCGGAGAAGGACTATCAGACCTCGCGGCTGTCGCTGCAGCCACAATTCGCCAACCGCCCGCCGTCGTCGCCGAACGCGCCGCCCAGCATCGTGGGTTACCACGCGAGCAATCGCGTCACGATCAAGCTGCACGATGTGAGCAAGGTCGCGGGTGTCATCGACGTGCTGGTGGGTGCCGGCGCCAATGATATCGGCGGGCTCAATTTCTCGGTGTCGCAGGCCTCGAAGCTGCTCGACGAGGCACGCGAGCGGGCGATCGCCGACGCCCGGCGCAAGGCGGAGATCTACGCCAAGGCCGCCGGCGTCACGCTCGGCGCGCCCTTGAACATCTCGGAAGTCGGCTCGGCGCCGGTGCCGATGTTCCGCGCCAAGATGGCCACGGCAGGCTTCGCCGCACCGACGCCGGTCGCGCAAGGCGAGGAAACGCTGACGGTGAATGTCAGCGTCTCCTGGGCGATCAAGGAGAAGTAATTCAAGCCGGCCAATTAACGTCGTCCCGGCGAAGGCCGGGGCGACGGTCAAACGTCGAACACCTGTCCCGGCTTCAGCGTCAGAAACCTCTCGCGCGACACCTTGGCCGCGTCGAGCGCTTCACCGAGTGCGATCGCCGGCGCGTCGATTGCCTCGTCGGTCAATTGGAACGTGCCGTGGTGATGCGCCAGCGCTTGCGTCGCCCCGCAATCGGCCAGCGCCTTCACGGCGTCCTCGGGGTTCATGTGCTGGTCTTGCATGAACCAGCGCGGCTCATAGGCGCCGATCGGCAGGATCGCGAGCCGCAGCGGGCCATGCGCCTCGGCAACCCGGCGAAAATGCCGGCCGTCGCCATAGCCGGAATCGCAGACGATGTAGAGCTTGCCGGCCGGCGTCTCCAGCACGAAGCTCGCCCACAGCGCCTTGTTGCGATCGAACAGGCCGCGCGCCGACCAGTGCCGCGTCGGCACCAGCGTCACGGCAACGCCGCCGCCGAGTTCGACGCGCTGATGCCAGTCGAACGCCTCGGCTTTGATCGCGGCATCGGAGGCGCGCATCGTGACGTCGTTGCCGAGCGGCGTGATCACGCGCGGCGTAAACGCTGTCGTCAGCTTCGACAGCGTCGCGACATCGAGATGATCGTAATGGCCGTGCGACACCAGCACGACGTCGATCCTGGGCAACTTCTCGAAGGCCACGCCCGGATCATTGTGCCGCTTCGGACCTGCGAAGCTGAACGGCGAGGCCCGCATCGACCAGACCGGATCGACCAGAATGTTGAGGCCGCCGGTCTGGATCAGCCAGCTGGCGTGACCGATAAAGCAGAACCGCACCTTGTCGCCATCGACGCGCGGCGGCGTATCGGCATAAGGGCTCGGCGCCCATTCCGGCCAGACCGCGCGCTGCCGCCTGCCCCCGAACTGCCAGCGCAGCACCTCGCCGAGCGATTTCGGCGGCGCGCCATCCGGATCGAAGAAGTGCAGGCCGTCGAAGTGATCGGAGACGGGGCCGTCATAGGTTTTCATCAGGGACATCCAGATCGAGGGCACGCCGATCGCGGCAGCGGCTCCGGTCAAGGTTGCAAGAAGGCGGCGGCGGGTGACGATGGGCACGCGGGTTCCCAACAGGAGGCAGGCTCCGTTTATATGGGTGACGATGCCGAATTCGGAACCAGCGTGGCAAATTGATGCGATTTCAATGCCTTATGGCTCAGGCTAGGCCAATTGCGGCGAAACTTTCCTTGACTTTGCCGCCCCGGCAGCGTTTAACGCCGCGACTTTCTCGGAAAGATCCGTCTTTTCGACCCGCCGACTGGCCCTGGAGGCCAGAGGCCAACGCCCGACAGCGCGATGCGCCCTCGGGCGCAAAAGTGTTTGGACCATCGTCTTGGCACGGTGCCGAGGCGGACTATGTGGTCATCACCCGCGAGAGCGGGTCATGACCAGAAGCGAGTGAAGCGCGCTCACGGGCGCAACGAAGGACAACGGCATTGTTCGACAATCTGTCGGAACGGCTTGGTGGCATTCTCGATCGTCTGACGGGGCGCGGCGCGCTGACCGAAAAGGACGTCGATGCCGCGATGCGCGAGGTGCGCCGCGCACTGCTCGAGGCCGACGTCGCGCTCGAGGTGGTCCGCAGCTTCATCGACCGGGTCCGCGAGCAGGCGATCGGCGCCACCGTCGTCAAGTCGGTGACGCCGGGCCAGATGGTGGTGAAGATCGTCCATGACGAGCTGGTCGCCACACTCGGCTCCGACGGCCAGACCATCGACATCAATTCCGTGCCGCCGGTGCCGATCATGATGGTCGGTCTGCAAGGCTCCGGTAAGACCACCACCACCGCAAAGCTCGCGCGCCGCATGGTCCAGCGCGACAAGCGCAAGGTGCTGATGGCCTCGCTCGACGTCTACCGCCCGGCGGCGATGGAGCAGCTCGCGGTGCTCGGCCGCGACCTCGACATTCCGACCTTGCCGATCGTCGCCGGCCAGATGCCGCCGCAGATCGCACGGCGCGCGTTAGAGGCCGGCAAGCTCGGCGGTTACGACGTGGTGCTGCTCGACACCGCCGGCCGCACCACGCTCGACGAAGACATGATGAAGGAGGCGGCCGAGATCAAAGCCGCCGCCAGCCCGCATGAAGTGCTGCTGGTCGCGGACTCCCTCACCGGCCAGGACGCGGTCAACCTCGCACGCGCGTTCGACGAGCGCGTCGGCCTCACCGGCATCGTGCTGACACGCGTCGACGGCGACGGCCGCGGCGGCGCCGCGCTGTCGATGCGCGCGGTCACCGGCAAGCCGATCAAGCTGCTCGGCACCGGCGAGAAGACCGACGCGCTGGAAGACTTCCATCCGAACCGCATCGCCGGCCGCATCCTCGGCATGGGCGACGTCGTCTCGCTGGTCGAGAAGGCCGCTGCGAACATCGACGCCGAGAAGGCCGCGCGCACTGCCGAGCGCATGCGCAAGGGTCAGTTCGACCTCAACGACATGCGCGAACAGCTGCAGCAGATGGCGAATATGGGCGGCATCGGCGGCCTGATGGGCATGATGCCCGGCATCGCCAAGATGAAGAACCAGATCGCGGCGGCCGGCATCGACGACAAGATCATCAAGCGCCAGGTCGCGGTGATCGATTCGATGACGCGGCAGGAGCGCAAGAATCCGGACATCCTGAAGGCGAGCCGCAAGAAGCGCATCGCGGCCGGCGCCGGCCAGAGCGTCGAGCAGGTCAACAAGCTGCTGAAGATGCACCGGAACATGGCCGACATGATGAAGGCCATGGGAAGCGGCAAGCGCGGCCCGCTCGCCGGCATCGCGCAGGCGATGGGTTTCGGCGGCGGCATGAAGCCGCCCTCGGCCGACGAGATGAAGGCGCTCGCCGAGAAGATGCAGGGCGGCGCCGGCGGCGGTCTGCCCAGCCTGCCGAAGGATTTGCCGGCCGGGCTGCGCGGCGGCCTGCCGAATGTGCCGGGCCTGACCGGCCTTTCCGGCAAGCCGATGCTGCCGGGCCTCGGCGGTTTCCCGGGCAAGAAGAAATGAGGAATTCGTCGTGATGGCTCACATGCAGCCGGCGCGACGCGGAATGCCAATCAATCGAACACATCGACCTTTGAAGGAGAACTAAATGTCCGTTGTTATCCGCCTCGCTCGCGCAGGCACCAAGAAGCGTCCGGTCTATCACGTCGTCGTCGCCGACTCGCGCTTCCCGCGCGATGGCCGCTTCATCGAGCGTCTCGGCCACTTCAACCCGCTGCTGCCGAAGGACAACGAGGCCCGCCTGAAGCTCGACATGGACAAGGTGAAGGCCTGGCTCGCCAAGGGTGCGCAGCCGTCGGATCGCGTGACCCGCTTCCTCGACGCCGCCGGCGTCGTCAAGCGCGCCGCGCGCAACAATCCGGAAAAGGCCGTGCCGCGCAAGGAGCGCAAGGCGCAGGCCGAAGCCGCCGCCAAGGCATAGACTGAACGGCGACCACGGTGACTGCACCGGTCTGTGTCGCCCGTATCGGCGCTGCGCATGGCGTGCGCGGCGCCGTTCGGCTGTGGACCTTCACCGAAGATCCGCTGGCCGTGAAGGACTACGGCCCGCTGATGACCAAGGACGGCACGCGCCAGTTCGAGGTCACGCATGCGCGTGAGGCCAAGGACCATCTCGTGGTGACGCTGAAGGGTGTCGCCAGCCGCGATGACGCCGAACGGCTCAACGGGCTCGAGCTCTACGTTCCGCGCGACCGGCTGCCGGAAACCGACGACGGCGAATATTACCACACCGACCTGATCGGCCTCGCCGCCGTGACAACATCAGAGCAGACGCTCGGCAAGGTGATCGCGATCCATAATTTCGGCGCCGGCGACATCATCGAGATCGCCCCGCCGCAGGGCGCGACGATGCTGCTGCCCTTCACCAATGCCGTGGTGCCGACAGTCGATCTTGCCGGTGGCCGCGTCGTGATCGACCTGCCGCAGGAAGTCGACGGCGACGATCCGTCGGCAGCCTGAACCGAAAATATCAGCCTGTCATCCGGCCCTGCTGCTCGAGCCAGTCGCAGAACACCGCGCTGTGCGGATCGTTGCTGCGGCCTGCAGGGAAATAAGCGAAGTAGCTCCGCGCCGGCAGGCTGATCGCGGGGAACGGCGTCACCAGACGCCCGACCGCGAGATCGTCCGAAATCAGCGCGGTCGGACCCATCGCAACGCCGAGGCCATCGAGCGCAGCCTGGATGGTCAGATAGAAATGATCGAAGGTAAGCGAACCCGCCGGCTCCAGCGCGGAGTGCCCGGCCTCGGTCAGCCAGTCGCGCCACAGCCGCGGCATCGACGTGACATGCAGCAGCGTATGCCTGGAGAGATCCGCGATTTCGTGCAGCGGTAATCGTTCGAGCAGCGATGGGCTGCACACCGGCAATCGCCGCTCCGACACCAGGAAGCGCGACGAGAAGCCATGAAACGTATCCGGACCACCACGGATCACGACGTCGAATGATTCCGGCAGCGCATCGACCGGCTCGTTCGATGTGCTCAGGCGCACCTCGATATCCGGATGCTCGGCGCGAAACCGGCTCATCCGTGGCAGCAGCCAGCGCAGGCTGAAGGTCGCGAGCGCATTGACGCGCAACACCGCCACCGCGGCATCGCCGCGCCGCGCGCGATGCTGCTGCACGGCGGCCGAGATCCGGTCGAGCGCCGGCGCGAACTCCGCCAACAGCGCCGCGCCCGCTGGGGTCAGCACCACGCGCCGCACCGATCGCCGGAACAGCGCCGGCGCGCCCAGCCACTCCTCGAGCAGCCGGATCTGCTGGCTGACCGCGCCATGGGTCACGCTGAGCTCGGCGGCGGCCTCCTTGAAGCTGCCGAGCCGCGCGGCGGCCTCGAAGGCGCGGACCGCATTGAGCGGCGGCAGGCTGCGGCGTGGGACGAACATGATGCCTCAATACCAGATTTTCTAACGCATGATCCGATTATTACTGATTTGTGACAGTGACGGTTCGGGCGCATATTGCGCAGCAAGCTACTCACATATCTTTTCTTTTCGAAGGCTTCCTCCGATGCGCAGCCGCTCTATCTTTAGTTTTTCTTGCTTTGGATGGCAGCGATGAGCGTGTCCATGGAAGTCGGCACATCCCGTCCTGGCCAGACCCAGGCGACACGCACACTGGCGGTGACCGGGCTCAACCACGCCCTCCATGACGGCTACACCGACCTGATCTACGTGCTGCTGCCGGTCTGGCAGGCGGAGTTCGCGCTGAGCTATGGGCTGCTGGCGCTGCTGCGCGGGCTCTACGCCGGCGCCATGGCCGGCTTACAGATTCCGGTCGGACGCCTCGCGGAGCGGATCGACGGCAAGATCATCCTGATCGCCGGCACGGCGCTGTCGGCGCTCGGCTATGTGTTCGCCGGATTCTCCGGCGGCGTCATCGGGCTTGGCCTGGCGCTCGCACTCTCCGGCGCGGGCTCGAGCACGCAGCATCCGATCTCATCATCAGCGGTGTCGCGCGCTTATGGCGCGGCTGCGCGCGGTCCGCTCGGCATCTACAATTTCTCCGGCGATCTCGGCAAGGCGGCGATCCCGGCCCTGACCTCGATCCTGCTCGTGATCATGTCGTGGCGGCACACGCTGCTGGTGCTCGCGTTTGCAGGCCTGCTTGTCGCGATCTGCATCGCGCTCTGGATGCCGTCGGTCGGCAAGGGTGCCGAGCACAAGATGGCCGCCGCGTCGCGCCGCGAAAGCTCAGGCGGCGGCTTTCACTGGCTGCTTGCGATCGGAATTCTCGACACCGCGGTCAGGATGGGTTTTCTCACCTTCCTGCCGTTCCTGCTGCGCGACAAGGGCGCCTCGCTGCCGACCAACGGCCTCGCGCTGGCGCTGGTCTTCATCGGCGGGGCTGCGGGGAAATTCACCTGCGGCTGGCTCGGCGCGCGCGTCGGCACGTTGCGCACCGTGCTGATCACCGAAGGCGGCACGGCGGCGCTGATCCTTGCGGTGCTGGTATTGCCGCTGGCGCCGGCCATCGTGCTGCTGCCGCTGCTCGGCGTGATGCTCAACGGCACCTCCTCGGTGCTCTATGGCACGGTGCCCGAGCTGACGCCGGCGCATCAGACCGAGCGTGCTTTCGCGCTGTTCTATACGGGGACGATCGGATCGGGCGCGATCGCACCCGTGCTCTACGGCCTGCTTGGCGACGCGCTCGGCCCGACGCTTGCGACGGTAGCGACCGCGATCACAGCGCTGGCAATCTGTCCGCTTGCCATGGCGCTCGCGCGGCATCTTGCCGACGATCCAACGGCCGCGTGACACTTGATCAGCCTGGGTCTGTAGCCCGGATGACGCGCAGCGAAATCTGGGATCGCTCCTCATTGCCGGCGCGATTCCCGGATTGCGCTTCGCTCCATCCGGGCTACTTAAGCAATGGTCTCACGGAGCATCGCAATGACAAGCACGCACAAGGCCTGGCGACTGCACGCCCACAATGATCTTCGCTTCGAGGATGTCGCAACGCCGAAGCCTGCGCCCGATGGCGTCGTGGTCCGGATCGAGGCCGGCATGGTGCTGTCGTACACCAACAAGCTCTTGTCGGGCGCGCTGCCTTACAGCCTGCCGCCGATGCCGTTCGTGCCGGGCACCAATGCGATCGCGCGCGTCGTCGCCACCGGCGAGAACGTCACGCATGTGCGGAGCGGCGACCGCGTTTTCCTCAGCCCGCATCTGCGCGGCGACGTGCCGGATCGCGATCCGCCGCAAATCCTGATCGGCCTCACCGCCACGGTGACAACGCCTGAGGCGCTCGCATTGCAGGCGCGCTGGCGCGACGGCGTGTTTGCCGAGATCGCGCACTGGCCTGCCGCCTGCGTCACGCCGCTTGCCAATCTCGACGACAAGCCGGCGACCGAGCTGATCGGGCTCGCCAAACTGATCGTGCCGTTCGGCGGATTGCAGCGCACCGGCCTGCGCGGCGGACAGACCATTATCGTCAACGGCGCGACCGGATATTTCGGCTCGGGCGGCGTGATGCTCGCGGTCGCGATGGGCGCGGGCCGCGTCGTCGCCGTCGGACGCAAGCAGGCCGCGCTCGAGCAATTGCGCGATGCATTCGGCCCGCGCGTCATTCCCGCCGTCGTCACCGGCGATGCCGCCGCCGACCTTTCGATCATCCGCCGCGCCGCCGGCGGCAGCGCCGATGTCGCGCTCGACCTGCTCGGCGCCGCCAAGAGCACCTCGACCACACTGTCCGCCCTGCGCGCGCTCAAGCGTGGCGGCCGGATGGTGCTGATGGGCAGCGCCGAGGCGCCGCTCGAACTCTCGTTCCGCGAGATGCTGGCCAACGACTGGGAAGTGGTCGGGCAGTTCATGTACGACCGCACGGCACCGGGCCAGCTGGCCGGCCTCGCCGCCGAAGGCCTGCTCGATTTGCGCAAGATCAACATCGCGACCTTCAAGCTCGCCGACTTCCGCCGCGCGGTGGACGCGGCCGCCATGATGCAGAGCCTCGACCTCACGGCCGTGGTGCCGTAACCAGAGGCCATGACATCGCAAGCGCCCCCATCCCAAGCGACGCCATGGCGCGCCACCGTGCTGACCCTGTTCCCGGACATGTTTCCGGGACCGCTCGGCGTGAGCCTGGCCGGCAAGGCGCTGGCCACGGGTCTCTGGGCGCTGGAGGCGCGCGACATCAGGGCATCGGCGACCGACAAGCACCGCAGCGTCGACGACACGCCGGCCGGCGGCGGCCCGGGCATGGTGCTGCGGGCCGACGTGCTGGCGGCAGCGATCGACGCCGCTGATATTGCGCCGGACCGCCCGCGCCTCCTGATGAGCCCGCGGGGTCGGCCGTTGACCCAGACCCACGTCGCCGAGCTGGCGGCCGGACCTGGCCCCCTGATCGTCTGCGGCCGCTTCGAGGGCATCGACCAGCGGGTGATCGAGGCTAGGAACCTCGAGGAGGTTTCGATCGGCGATTACGTGCTGTCCGGCGGCGAAATCGCGGCGATGGCGCTGATCGACGCCTGCGTCCGCCTGCTGCCGGGGGTGATGGGGAAGCTGGCCTCGGGAACCGAGGAGAGCTTTTCTGAAGGACTACTGGAATACCCCCAATACACCCGTCCGCAGGAGTTCGAGGGCCGCCAAATCCCGGAAATCCTCATTTCCGGCGATCACGCCAAGGTCGCGGCCTGGCGGCTGGCCCAGTCCGAGGCCCTGACGGCGGCCCGGCGGCCCGATCTCTGGGCCCGGAAGGCCAGCCAAAAAGCGGCCCGGCGAGGGACAAAAAACACGACAGACGGGTGACAAACCCTGCGCTTTGCCTTATAGGCACGGCCTAATCCGCACACGCGCAGGATAGATGGACGTTTGCGCAGCCCGCACAGGCTGGGCGCGCCGCCGATGGAGATTTCGATGAACCTGATTCAGCAGCTCGAAAAAGAGCAGTTCGACAAGCTCGCCGCCACCAAGACCATTCCGGAATTCGGACCCGGCGATACCGTCATCGTCAACGTGAAGGTGGTCGAAGGCGAACGCACCCGCGTGCAGGCCTATGAAGGCGTCTGCATCGGCCGTTCCGGCCATGGCCTCAACGAGAGCTTCACCGTGCGCAAGATTTCGTACGGCGAGGGCGTCGAGCGCGTTTTCCCGGTGATGTCGCCGATGATCGACTCGATCAAGGTCGTGCGTCGCGGCAAGGTGCGTCGCGCCAAGCTCTATTACCTGCGCAGCCTGCGCGGCAAGTCGGCCCGCATCGTCGAGAAGCAGGACCGCCAGACCGCCGTCGGCGAGTAATTCACCCCGAAAGGGATGTGACCAAAAGCGCGGGGCCTGCCCCGCGCTTTTTTGTTGCGGCATACCTATGTGGAAGGCCAGCCTCGACTGTCATGCGCGGGCCTGACCCGCGCATCCATCGAAATGAGCACTCTCGTTCAAGAGGATGGATTGCCGGGTCGAGCCCGGCAATGACTACAGGGGCACCCGCGCAATCGATCGATTGTCCCGGCCACGAGCCCTGTGTTAGAAATTTAGAATGGTTCCGGATCAAGCAAGTCAGACCTGCCAGCGCATCGTGATCGACGATCGCTCGCGGCTGCCCGGCCGCTTCTTCGGACGCTTTGCGACGTCGGCAACGTCAGAGCTTACGCGCGCAGCGTAACGCTGCCTGGACGCTGCCGCCTGCTCGCGCGCCGAGACGCGCTTGACGCCATTCACCACTGAATTTCTTCTGGAGCTGAAGCTCATGTCCAAACCGACCACGCTGTACGACAAGATCTGGAACGACCATCTGGTCCACGAGGCCGAGGACGGCACCTGCCTGCTCTATATCGACCGCCATCTGGTGCACGAGGTGACCTCGCCGCAGGCGTTCGAAGGCCTGCGCGCTTCGGGTCGCAAGGTGCACGCGCCCGAGAAGACGCTCGCCGTCGTCGACCACAACATCCCGACCACCGACCGCTCGAAGCCGAACCCCGACCCGGAAAGCATCGAGCAGATGCGGGTGATGGCGGAGAACGCCAAGGAATTCGGCATCGAATATTACAACGAGTTCGACAAGCGTCAGGGCATCGTCCACGTCATCGGCCCGGAGCAGGGCTTTACGCTGCCCGGCACCACCATCGTCTGCGGTGACAGCCACACCTCGACGCATGGCGCGTTCGGCGCGCTCGCGCACGGCATCGGCACCTCCGAGGTCGAGCACGTGCTGGCGACGCAGACGCTGATCCAGAAGAAGGCCAAGAACATGCGCGCGATCGTCGACGGCAAATTGCCCGACGGCGTGACCGGCAAGGACATCATCCTCGCGATCATCGGCGAGATCGGCACCGCCGGCGGCACCGGCTATGTGCTGGAATACGCCGGCGAGGCGATCCGTGCGCTTTCGATGGAAGGCCGCATGACGGTCTGCAACATGTCGATCGAAGGCGGCGCGCGCGCCGGCCTGGTCGCGCCCGACCAGAAGGCGTTCGACTTCCTGCGCGACCGCCCGAAGGCGCCGAAGGGCGCGGCCTGGGATGCAGCGATGCGCTACTGGGAGACGCTGCGCTCCGACGAAGGCGCGCATTTCGACCACGAGCTGCGGCTGGACGCTGCAAAACTGCCGCCGATCGTCACCTGGGGCACGAGCCCTGAGGACGTCATCTCGGTGACCGGCTTCGTGCCCGATCCCGACAAGATCGCGGACGAAGCGAAGCGGCTCTCCAAGCACCGCGCGCTGAAATATATGGGCCTGACCGCCGGCACCAAGATCACCGACATCAAGCTCGACCGCGTCTTCATCGGCTCCTGCACCAACGGCCGCATCGAGGACCTGCGCGCCGCCGCCAAGGTCGCCGAGGGCAAGACCGTCAACGCCAACGTCAACGCGATGATCGTGCCGGGCTCGGGCATCGTGAAGGAGCAGGCGGAAGCCGAAGGGCTCGACAAGATCTTCCTTGCGGCCGGCTTCGAATGGCGTGAGCCGGGTTGCTCGATGTGCCTCGCCATGAACCCGGACAAGCTGAAGCCGGAAGAGCGATGCGCCTCGACCTCGAACCGCAACTTCGAGGGCCGCCAGGGCTTCAAGGGCCGCACCCATCTGGTGTCGCCTGCGATGGCTGCGGCCGCCGCGATCGCCGGCCACTTCGTCGATATCCGCGACTGGCGGTAAGGTAAGCGCGGTTTTCGTCTCAAGCTCGAGCCGTTGTGGAAACGGCTCGTTAACGTGACGTACGCACACTGGGTCCTCGCGAACACAAGTTTCGTGGGGAGCCGGACGTGGCCGACAAGAATGAATTCGTCGACATGATCAGTGAGGCGACGCGGCAGAAGCGCCGTCGCGCCGCACCACGCATCATCGATCCGCTTCCCGAGGTGAAGGAAACCTCGCGCCTCAGCCACTGGCCGCCGGAGCGCTGGACGCAATGGCGGATGGAAAACCTGACGCCGTGGAAGATAAAGCCCTGGAAGCTGAAGAACTGGGATTAGCCTGACAAAACGGGCGCCGTGAGGCGCCCGCTGTCATTTCAGGCCTTACCACGCTGCACAACAACAGCCGGTATCACTGCGTCAGCCGGTGCTGATGGCGAAGCACTTTGCGATGTCGTCAGCCGGTTACCGCGTGAACCCTTTGCTAAGGGTTGGCATCTAGGGTTAACCGACAATCAATCAGAAAATTCAGGACTTCTTCCGTTTCCATGGCGCGGCCAGCAGGCCAAGCCGTGGCATCGCGTCCTCACGCATGGCTCGTCGGCCGGGTGGGCCGATGGATCTCAGCGCCATTTTCGTGGGACCAGAAATGACCCTCAAGTTTCAGAATTTGCCCATCATTGCCAAGATCGCGGTACCCGCGGCCATCGTCGCCCTGGTCGCGATCGGCATCGTCGTGGAGGCCTCGCTGGCTCTCAGCCAGTTGGCGGTGACCGCCTCCGGCCTCGTGGATGGCAATGCCCGCCGCGTGCAGTACAGCCTCGAAGCGGAGAGCAATTTCAACAGCGCAGCGGTCAGCGAGAAGAATGTCATCCTCTCGGCCTCGGACACCAAGGCGATCGCCGCCAACATCGAAGCCTACAACAAGGCAACGGATGCGACGCTTGCCGCCGTCGATCGTTTGGCGTCCGTCACATCGGACGCCGGACAACACCAGCTGATCGACACGCTGCGCGGCGCCGTCAAGGACCGCCGCGAGGCAAGCGCCAGGGTGTTCGAGCTGGTGACCGCGGGCAAGCTCGAGGACGCCTTCGCCTACTCGCGCAATGTCGCGGCCAAGCATCGCCAGACCGCGATGGAGGCCGTCGCCAGCCTGATCGCCGCCAATGTGAAGGACATGCAGGCCTCGCGTGACCGGGGCATCGCCACGGCCGACCAGACCCGCCTCCTGCTGCTGTTCGGCGCCGCAGCCGGGCTGCTCTGTACTTTCGCACTCCTGGCCTGGATCGCGTTCAGCCAGATCGCTCAGCCGCTGTCGCGCATGACGGAGAAGATGACGAAGCTCGCCGAGGGTGATCTCGACATCGCGATCGTCGGCGATAACAGGAGCGACGAGGTCGGCGGCCTCGCCAAATCGCTGCGCGTGTTCAAGGACAACGCGACCACGGCGCGCCGCCTCGAAGCCGAGCAGCGTGAAGAGCAGTTGCGCAAGGAGACCCGGCAGCGCGCGGTCGAAGGCCACATCGCGACCTTCGACAATCAGATCTCGGAGGCGCTGAACGCCCTGACCGCAGCCTCGACCGAGATGCACGCGACTGCCGGCAGCATGTCGGCGACCGCGGAGGAAACCAGCCGGCAGGCGACCTTCGTCGCGACCGCTTCCAACGAGGCATCGGCGAATGTCCAGACCGTCGCGGTCGCGACCGAGGAACTGCACGCCTCGATCAGCGAGATCACGCGCCAGGTGACGCAGGCGGCGCAGACGGCAAGAGCCGCGGTCGACGAGACCGATCGCACCAACGCAACCATCGAGAGCCTTGCCGCAGCTGCGCAGCGGATCGGCGAAGTGGTGTCACTGATCCAGAACATCGCGTCGCAGACCAATCTGCTGGCCCTGAACGCAACGATCGAAGCTGCCCGCGCCGGCGAATCCGGCAAGGGCTTCGCGGTCGTCGCCAATGAAGTGAAGGCGCTTGCCACCCAGACCGCCAAGGCTACGGAAGACATCTCCTCTCAGATCGCGGCGATCCAGCAGGAGACCGGTCAGGCCGTCGATGCGATCAGGACGATCGGCGGCACGATCGCGCGCATGAGCGAGATTGCGGCGGCAATCTCCGCCGCTGTCGAGCAGCAGAGCGCGGCAACCCGCGACATCGCGAAGAATATCCAGGAGGTTTCGCGCGGCACCAGCGAGGTGTCGGCGAATGTCGGCAGCGTCAACGAGGCCGCCACTGAAACCGGATCAGCCGCCACGCAGGTGCTGACGGCCGCCGACGATCTCAGCCATCAGTCGGCCACGCTGCGCAGCAACGTCACCACATTCCTGGACAAGATCCGCGCAGCTTGACCGAACAGGCAGCATCTCTCCGCAAAGGGCGTCGCGCCGGCGACCGGCGCTGCTCTTCCTCGTTGCCTGGCAGAGCCGCGCACAGCGCGGCTGCGTAGCTCACCAGAACGGGCCGAACCCGAAGCCAAAGGTGAACGGCGCCGGTACGGCATATGGATAGGGCCGATAGTAATAGGGCCGCCCATAATAATAGGAGCCGTACGGCCGGTAATAGGAATAGGGCTGGTAGTACGGCCGGTAGCCGCGGTGATAATGGTGACGATAGTAATGGCGATGATGGCGCTGCGCGCTGAAGTCGGTCGCCTTGCCTGCCTGCCGCTGTTGTGCCGTGGCCTGCGGCGTGGCTGATGCCGCGGCGGTTGCCGATGCCGGCGCCGTCAATGCGAATGCACAAGCGACCGCGGCAACTCCGATCCATCTCATCATGATCAACTCCTGCAGATTGCGATTGATGTCATCTCGCGCGCGCGAATCTGCCGGTTTGATGGCTGAGAACAACAACAGGCCCGCTGCTCACGGGCCTGTGTCTCAACTGCGCTGATACGCCGCGCGATCAGTGGCGCCAGTGGCGACGATGGCCCCAGCCCCAGCCACGGTGATGTCCGCGACCCCAACCACGGTGATGTCCATGGCCCCAACGTATCTGGGTGGTCGTCTGGTTCGCGTTGTCCTGAACCGTTGCGGCAGTGCCCGGCGTAGCGAGCGACATCGCGCTCGCGCGCTCGGCCGGCGCCGCCAAAACCAGCACGGCACCGACGGCCGCAAGTCCCAGAACCTTCGTCACCTTCATGAGTCTTCTCCTTGATCCCTTGATGTCACGCCTAGCAACGACGACTCGAGCTTCTTGCCTTGACGCATTTTCTTCATGCGAACCGGTATCCGCTTCGCTCGAAAACGCGCCGGCATTCGAATCGACCCCCGTTGCCGCGACGCAGATCGCAAGCAGAATGCGGACGACGTGAATGGGATGTGAATGACTGCGCCACGATGGTGAATGCCGCTGGCGCGCGCAGGTTCCGGCACAGCCGCTGGAATTTTCATGTCTGTGCGTAAAACCGGCGTAGACGATGGTCGTATGTTGTGAGGAGCCTCGCGCAGGAGATCGCCGATGACACAACATGGTTCGCGCAAATGGTTCACGCTCGGCGCGGCAACGCTGGCTGGTTCCATGATTTCAGTTGATGTCGCGCTCGCCTCGCAAGGACCGGGCGGCGGCATGGGAACGGCAAGCCATCTCACGCAAATGCTGATGGCGATCGCGGTCTATGGAACGGTGGGAGTGATCGTCGCCGCCGGACTGATCGGCGCAGTGCGCCGACGTTTGCTCTAGAGCATTTTCGGTTCTGATTGAATCAGAACCGAAGTTCTGGATTCTTGTCTTGACGCGTTTTCTTCACGCGAACCGGTGTCCACTTCGCTCGAAAACGCTCTAGCTTCCGCTTCGCGCGAAGACGCTCTAGCCCGGGCGCCAGAAGCAGTTCATGCGCGGCGTGATCACGGTGCCGCTCGGCCGGTGCTCCTGCACATAGGTCGCGGTGCAATCGCGCACGGCGTTCGGACCGGGATTGTAGCGCGGGATCACATCCGGTTCCCAATGATCGGGCCGCGACCGGTAGATCGGCACCCGCCTGAGCCGGCGGTGCTCGACAACCCGCTCGCGCACGACCGGTGCCATCTCACCGATGCGCGCTTCTGCCGCCGCGCTCTGTGCCCGCGCCTCTCCCACTGGGAGCGAGAGCCCGGTTGCTACCGCCAACAGCGTTGCCGCCACGATCCGTTTCATCACGCCACCCAAGCCCCATTCTTGAGCCTCAATCTTGGGCCGCACGGTCTCCCATTGCACCGCCAAGGTCAACTGCGCTGGCGCCGCCTGAGGCACTCGCGCTAAAGGAGTGTCATGTGGACCACAGAAAAAGCCCCCTCGCTCGCCGAGATGGAGGCCGTCGCGCACGAGATCTTCGAGCGCCTGCCGCCGACGTTCCGGGCCCTCTGCGAGGGCCTGATCATCCGTGTCGACGACTTCCCGACCGACGAGGTGCTCGACGAGATGCAGGCCGAGAGCGAGTTCGACCTGCTCGGCCTGTTTCACGGCATCGGCCTGCCGCAGCAGAGCCACGGCGACGTGGCCCGGCTGCCCAACCTGGTCTGGCTCTATCGGCGGCCGATCCTGGATTACTGGGCGGAGCACGACGAAACCCTCGGCCACATCGTTCGCCACGTCCTGATCCATGAGATTGGGCACCATTTCGGCCTCTCCGACGCCGATATGGAGGCAATTGAGGCCGATGCGGGATAAAGCGTTTTCGAGCGAAGTGGACCCCGGTTCGCGTCAAGAAAACGCGTCAAAACAAGGAAGCTGGAGCCCCCGTTGCCGATCCAATCGGAACGGGGGCTCCAGCTTTGCAGAAATGGCCCTTTTACCGTGGTCGCATCCGCGATAAACATCCGGCCGTATCCCCCATTTTTCGACCGGGAAGAGCAACGATGGACAAGTTCACCACGCTGGAAGGCGTCGCGGCGCCGCTGAAGATCATCAATGTCGACACCGACATGATCATTCCGAAGCAGTACCTCAAGACCATCAAGCGCACCGGCCTTGGCAAGGGGCTCTTCTCCGAGCAGCGCTACAAGGATGACGGCAGCGAGAACCCCGATTTCGTCCTCAACCAGTCCGCCTATCGCAATGCGAAGGTGCTGGTCGCCGGCGACAATTTCGGCTGCGGCTCGAGCCGCGAGCACGCGCCCTGGGCGCTGCTCGACTTCGGCATCCGCTGCGTGATCTCGACCTCGTTCGGCGACATCTTCTACAACAACTGCTTCAAGAACGGCATTCTGCCGATCCGCGTGTCGCAGGAGGACCTCGACAAGCTGTTCGACGATGCCGAGCGCGGCGCCAATGCGACGCTGACCATCGATCTCCCCAACCAGGAGATCCGCGGTCCCGACGGCGGCACGGTGAAGTTCGAGATCGATCCGTTCCGCAAGCACTGCCTGATCAACGGCCTCGACGACATCGGCCTGACGATGGAGAAGAAGTCGTCGATCGACACCTACGAGGCCAAGCTCAAGGAGCGCGCCTGGGCTTGAGGCGCAGCCTGTCATCGCGCCCCGGTGCCTTCAGGCGCCGGGGCTTTTCTTTGCAAAGTTGTCTTCTCGCGAACCTGCTGACGGCTGACGCGCATGCTGCCTGACATCGTCACCTTCTGGCACGGCTCGATGGACGCGCTGCGCCGCACCTGTCTGCGTTCGCAGCTGGCGGCCGGGCACAAGGTCACCGTCTACAGCTTCGATCCGATTCCCGGCCTGCCCGACGGCATCGGCAATGCCGAGGCCGAGGCGGTGCTGCCGCATTCGTTCTCCGAGAAGCTGCGTCCGGCCGAACGCGACGGGTCGTGGCGCGACTGGACCATCCTGCAGTTCAGCGACTTCTTCCGCATGCGGCTGATGACACAGCGCGCCGGGCTCTGGCTCGACGCCGATGTGCTGCTCTTGAAGCCGGTCGAGATCGATCCGGCAAAGCCCTATTTTGCCTGGGAGCGGCCGCGTCAGCTCGGCAACTCCGTGCTGTATCTGCCGCACAATGATCCGATCGTGCGCGCATTCGAAGCGCTGATGCAGCAGGACGAGCTGACGCCGGACTGGCTGGCGCTGCGCCACCGCCTGACCTTTGCGATGCGCAAGCTGCGCGGCAAATCCAATCGCCTGTCCGACATCCGCATCGCGATCTACGGTCCCGCCGCGCTGACCGCGCTCGCGCGCCGCGAGGGCGAGTTGCAGCACGCGCTGCCGAAGCGCTCGTTCTACGCGGTGCACGCCGAGCCACGACTGTTCTTCGAGCCGTCGGACTTTTCGCGCTATCTGAACGATCCCGAAATCATCGGCCTGCACATCTCGCCGAAGGGACGCGGCAAGGCGGCGCCGATCCCGGGCAGCCTCTACGCCTGGGCTTCGGAGAAGTTTGGGAGTTAGTCACCCTCCCCTGGAGGGGCGTACCACCAAAATATCGAAAACAACCCCATGCAAAGTAGCCGGCGGCTGCCGGCGCTCGGCATGGCAGCTTGACTCGTCGGGCAAATCAGCGGCATTCTTCTATTATTCCGAAATCATGCGGACGCCCCGCGGCCATGGCATATCATGGGCGTCGCTTGGGGCGCGTAGTCACCCTCCCCTGGAGGGCGAGGGTCGGATCGCGTTGAGCGCAGCGAAATGCGAGCCGGGGTGGGGTGATCTCTGAACACGGGCAGAGTATCCGTGGAGAGACCGTCACCCCACCCCGCCGCTCATTTCATTCTCGTCGACCCTCCCCCTCAAGGGGGAGGGTAAGATCAATGCCCCATCGCAGCGATCGCGTCGGCGATCGCGATCGTGCGCTTCGCCATCTCGGCGTGCAGGCGCTCGACCATGCGGCCGTCGAGCTGAATCGCACCGCGCGCAGCGTTCTCCGGCTGTTCGAAGGCGGCGATGATCTTGCGCGCTTCAGCGACCTCGGCCTCCGGCGGCGTGAAGATTGCGTTGCAGGCATCGATGTGGCTCGGATGGATCAGCGTCTTGCCATCGAAGCCGAGATCGCGGCCCTGCGCGCATTCCTCCGCGAAGCCGTCGATATTGCTGATGTCGCCATAGGGGCCGTCGAGGATCTCGAGCCCGTGCGCGCGGGTCGCCAGGATGCAATGCGTGATCATCGGGATCATCGCCGCGCGGCCCGGCTTCATCCGGATCCGGGTTTCGCGCGCAATGTCGTTCGGCCCGAACACGAAGCCGGCGAGCCGAACCTCGGAGTCCTGCGATGCCGCGGCAAGCTCGTCGGCGTCGAGCACGGCGCGTGCGGTCTCGATCATCGCCCAGACCCGGATCGAGGCCGGAGCATTGATGTCGCTGAGCCGATCGGCGACGGCGTTGAGATCGTCGACGGTGGAAATCTTGGGAACCAGGATCCCGTCCGGCTGCGCCTTGCCGGCCATGCCGATGTCGTCGACCCACCACGGGCTGTCGAGCGCGTTGATGCGGATCAGGACCTCGCGCTTGCCAAAGCCCTTTGCGGCGACCGCCTTGGCGATCTGCTCGCGGGCCACGGCCTTGGCGTCGGGGGCAACGGAATCCTCGAGATCGAGGATGATACCGTCCGCCGCCAGCGTGCGGGCCTTCTCCAGCGCCCGTGCATTCGATCCCGGCATGAACAACAGGCTGCGGCGCGGACGGGTCATCGGTATTCTCCTGGGGGCTCGGGCTCCGCCACTGTCCATTGTTTGGGCATTGGACGGCACCATCCTTCAACGCTGCCGTATCATCTCAGGCTGCACGCCGAAAGTCTTGTTCCCGTCACCAGCATGTGGTTAGGCAGAGGCCATGAAATTCTTTCCGAAGCAGTTGATCGACGGCTACCGGACTTTCGCGACCCAGCGGTTGCCGACTGAACAGTCGCGATACCGGGACCTGTCCGAACGCGGCCAGTTCCCCGAGACCATGGTGATCGGCTGTTGCGATTCCCGCGTCTCGCCGGAGGTGATCTTCGATGCCGGCCCCGGCGAATTGTTCGTGGTCCGCAACATCGCCAATTTGGTTCCGGTCTATCAGCCCGACAGCAACGCCCATGGCGTCTCGGCCGCGCTGGAATATGCCGTGACCGTGCTGAAGGTGAAGAACATCGTGGTGCTGGGCCATGCCCAGTGCGGCGGCATCCGCGCCTTCGTCGACAAGATCAAGCCGCTCACGCCCGGCGACTTCATCGGCAAATGGATGCAGATGTTCATCAAGCCCGGCGAGATCGTCGAGCAGCGCGACCATGAGAGCATGCAGGACTTCGTCACCCGCATCGAGAAGGCCGCGGTGTTCCGCTCGCTGGAGAATTTGATGACCTTCCCGTTTGTGCGCGAGCGGGTCGAGAGCGGCGAGATGCAGCTGCACGGCGCCTATTTCGGCGTCGCCGAGGGCTCGCTGTTCGTGCTCGACCGGGTCGCGAAGGAATTCATCAGCGTCGCCGATGCCGTCAAGGCCGGCGAGTAGCCGCGCGCTATCGCGCCAGCATCAGCTACTCATCACCGTGATAGCCGCCCCAGCGATCCGAGAGCGCGAGCAACAGCGCTGAGATCACGAACACCAGGTGCACGGCGACGAGCCAGGTCATCCGCGTCGCGTCGAACGCGGCATCGATGTTCAGGAACGCTTCCAGCACGTGGATCGCGGAGATCGCGACGATCGACGCCAGCAGCTTCTGCTTCAGCCCAGCAAAATCGATCTTGGTGATCCAGATCGGCCAGTTCGGATTGCCCGACGTGTCGATGCGGGAAACGAAGTTCTCGTAGCCCGAAAAGACCACGATCAGAATGAGATTGGCGACCAGCGTGACGTCGATCAGCGCCAGCGCATCGAGGATGACTTCCGTCGATTTGTAGCCGGCCGCATGCAGGACGAACTCCCAGAGCATGCGCACGAATTTCAGCAGCAGCACGGCAAGCGCCACCACCAGGCCGACATAGAACGGCGCCATCAGCCAGCGGCTGTTGAACAGCACATATTCGAAGCCGCGCATGATGCGCGGCGTCGGGGGACTCGACGGGACGGGAGCTGACTGTTCCGACATGGTTGCGCGCCCCCCGTTGGTCCCCGCCTTTAGGCCGCTTTCTTCTTCGCGGTGATCAGCTTGCGGTTGATCAGGACTTCCGCGATCTGGATCGCGTTCAGCGCGGCACCCTTGCGCAGATTGTCCGACACGCACCAGAACGAAAGGCCGTTCTCCACGGTCGCATCCTCGCGGATGCGGCTGATATAGGTCGCGTCCTCGCCAGCCGCCTCATACGGCGTGACGTAGCCGCCGGGCTCGTGCTTGTCGATCACGAGGCAGCCCGGCGCATTGCGCAGGATGTTGCGGGCCTCGTCCGCCGTGATCGGGTCGGCGAACTCGACGTTCACGGCCTCGGAGTGACTGACGAAGACCGGCACGCGCACGCAGGTCGCGGTCAGCTTTATCTTGGGATCAAGGATCTTCTTGGTCTCCGCCATCATCTTCCACTCTTCCTTGGTGTAGCCGTCTTCCATGAAGACGTCGATCTGCGGAATGATGTTGAAGGCGATGCGCTTCGGAAACTTCTTATTGATCAGCTCGTCATTGGTGTAGACGGCCTTGGTCTGCGAGAACAGCTCGTCCATCGCATCCTTGCCGGCGCCCGACACTGATTGATAGGTCGCGACCACGACGCGCGTGATCGTCGCCTTGTCGTGCAGCGGCTTGAGCGCCACGACGAGCTGCGCGGTCGAGCAGTTCGGGTTGGCTATGATGTTCTTCTTGGTGAAGCCGGCGGCCGCATCCGCATTCACCTCCGGCACGATCAGCGGCACGTCGGGGTCCATGCGCCAGGCCGAGGAATTGTCGATCACGACCGCGCCGGCGGCGCCGATCCTGGGCGACCATTCCTTGGAAACCGAACCGCCGGCCGACATCAGGCAGATGTCGACGTCCGAGAAGTCATAGTGCTCGAGCGCCTTCACCTTCAGGGTGCGGTCGCCATAGGAGACCTCGACGCCGACGCTGCGGCGCGAGGCCAGCACGACGACCTCGTCGGCGGGGAATTTGCGCTCGTCGAGAATGTTGAGCATTTCGCGCCCGACATTGCCGGTCGCTCCGACCACCGCGACTTTGTAACCCATCGTTCACTCTCCGACGAAAAATGCCCGTTCCCCCGTAACTCAAGGAAAGGGAAGAGGCAGCGCTTCTATGCGAGAAACCCCGTCAAGACAACGTTGCGTAGCTTTTGAGCGTTTTGATGCGTTTATTTCGGGCCGATCCGGCCGCTCCCCATCATACGAGGAATCCGTCAGCGCTGACGAGCTTCGTCGACGAGGTCTACGCCACGCTCTCCCGGCTGTTCGCCTATGTCGCCGTGCTCGCGCTGTTCGCCGCCCTCGGCACCTATCTATGGAAGCAACTGCCCGACGCAACGGCGATGGCGGCACCCACTGCCGCAGGCTGGAGCGTCGGTAGCCGCTTAGGACCAGCCTTCGCCGTCAGCAAGCTCGATCCGCGAGATAAAACAGAGACTTATGAAATCCTTCGGCATCCCGAGGGCGGTCGCAAGGACGTCTTCCATTGGACCGATGCCAATGGCGCGCCGGCCACCGAGCTGGAAATCTACCGCCCCGGCGGCGAGGTCATGGGGCCCGCGGTCACCGAGATTGCCGGGCGGCTCGACCCGGGGGGTGTCCGCGAGCTCGAGGCCGCCGGCATCGTCGACAGCAAGTTCGGCAGCGTCACCCTGCTGCGCCCCGCACGTCAGGACGGCAGCCGCACCTGCCTCGGCTTCGTCAAGCAGGCCGACGCGCCCGATCTGCGCATCTCCGGCTGGACCTGCCAGGGCGCCAGCCTGCCGGCCCAGCGGGCCGCGATCATCTGCATGCTGAACCGGCTGACCCTGCTGGCCGCGGGCAACGACCTGCGGCTCGCCGCGCTATTCGCGCATGCCGAGCTGCGGCGCACCGACTGCGTTACCTCCGGCCCGCCCGCTCTGTCGGCCGACTGGGTGATGGGCAGCGAGAACCCGCTTCTGCGCGGCGCGCTTTAGTGGCGAGACCGTGGCAAGGCACTGGTTTTCATGAAACTTTTGCGCTTGGACACGCATTATCTCTGATGGTGTGGCGCAATTGACCTAGTGACGCCCCACCCTCCATGGCTACAATGTGTTCCGAGTGATTTTGGCTGATGCGCCAGCCCCCGATGGGGGCCGTAATGACGAGGATGCGATGACCTTGAAATTCCCTGCCGCGAACAAGCTCGTGGTGTTGCTTGCCGCGGCTGCCGTCACCGCAACCGCGTTTGGCATGACCGCGGCCAGCGCGCAGCAGACCCCGAGCAAGCGCAAGCAGCAAGAGCAGTATGACCGTGACGGCCGCCGCTACTACGGCGCGCAGGGTCCGAACCGGGTCTATCAGCAGGGTCCGCGCACCCGCGTTTACGTCACCACGCGCTCGTGGCTCGACGCCGGCACCGAAGTGCTGCCGGGCGACCGCAAGTTCAACGACTACGCATACCCGCCGGACGTCGGCTATCCGTCGTTCGCACGCGAGAACAACAACCGTCCGATCGACCGCCAGCCGCTCAGCCCGCCGGCCGACCTCGGCGGCTATCCGCGGAATTTCCCGCTGTACTGAGAATTTCGGCTGATAGCCGACATGAATATGCCCGGCTTCGGCCGGGCATTTTTGTTTTGGCTCAGAGCGTAAGGCGAGCACGCATTCGCTTTGCCCATCCTAATGACATCCAACATCCTGTGTCGTCCCGGCGAAGGCCGGGACCCATAACCACCGCCGTTGGTTATGACGCTCGTCCGCCAGTCGCTTCAGATTGAGAAGCCGCGGCGTATGGGTCCCGGCCTTCGCCGGGACGACGTCGTTGTTGTTGTCGCGACTTTTACGCGTGCAGCTTCTGCAATTCGCTCAAGATCGCCTCGCCCATCTGCGCCGTGCTGACGGACGTGGTGCCTGCCGACTTGATGTCGGCGGTGCGCAATCCGCTGGCGAGCACCGCCGCGATCGCGGCATCGACCTTGTCGGCGAGATCGCCCATGCCGAAGGAATAGCGCAGCGCCATGCCGAACGAGGCGATCATCGCGATCGGATTGGCGAGGCCCCGGCCGGCGATATCCGGCGCCGAGCCGTGCACCGGCTCATACAATGCCTTGCGCTCCTTGGTCTTGGCGTCCTCCTTGCCGAGCGACGCCGACGGCAGCAGGCCGAGCGACCCGGTGAGCATCGCCGCGATGTCGGACAGCATGTCGCCGAACAGATTGTCGGTCACGATGACGTCGAACTGCTTCGGTGTCTTGACGAGGTTCATGCCGCCGGAATCGGCGAGCTGATGCTCGAGCGTGACGTCCTTGTATTCGCGCGCATGGACCTGGGTCATGACCTCGTTCCAGAGCACGCCCGACTTCATGACGTTGCGCTTTTCCATCGACGTCACCTTGTTCTTGCGCTTGCGCGCCAGCTCGAAGGCGACGCGGCCGATTCGCTCGATCTCGAAGGTGTCGTAGACCTGGGTGTCGACAGCGCGCTTCTGGCCGTTGCCGATATCGGTGATGGTCTTCGGCTCGCCGAAATAGACGCCGCCGGTGAGCTCGCGCACGATCATGATGTCGAGGCCCTCGACCACCTCGCGCTTGAGGCTCGAGGCATCGGCCAGCGCCGGATAGCACACCGCCGGACGCAGGTTGGCGAACAGCTCGAGATCCTTGCGCAGCCGCAGCAGGCCGGCCTCGGGACGCACCTCGTAGGGAACCGAGTCCCACTTGGGACCGCCGACCGCACCGAAGATGACGGCGTCGGCCGCGGTGGCCTTGGCCATGTCGCCTTCGGAGATCGACACCTTGTGTGCGTCATAGGCCGAGCCGCCGACCAGGCCCTGCTCGGTCTCGAATTTCGCGATGCCCTGCGCATTCAGCCAGTCGATCAGGCGCTGTACCTCGGCCATCACTTCGGGGCCGATGCCGTCGCCGGGGAGAAGCAGCAGTTTATGGGTCGCCATGGTCGTTACCTCGCTCAATCGGGCATGCCCGCCATCATTCCGCGCGAGTGCTAAAACGCCCCGCACCGATTGGCAAGGCACCCCGGACAGGGCCAAAATGACCCGCAAAGAGCCAACCGCGCCCCAAAAGAAGCCAACAAGACGGACCTCATGACCGCAGCCATTATCTACGCCTTCGCCTCGGCCATTTTCCTCGGCGCCGGCGTCGTGCTGGCGCAGCTTGGCCTGCGCACCGTCGAGCCGCTGTCGGGCGCCGCGATCAGCGTGCCGTCCTTTACCCTGCTGTTCCTGGTGCTGTCGCCGCTGATCCTGCATGGCGAGCCGGTGGTCTGGCGCGGCCTGCCGATCTTCATGGCGATCGGCCTGTTCTTCCCGGCCTCGCTGACGCTCCTGACCTTCGCCTCGAACCGGGCGCTAGGACCTGTGATCACCTCGACATTGGGCAATCTGGCGCCGCTGCTTGCGGTCGCCGCCGCCGTGGTGCTGCTGCACGAGCCGCTCGCGCCGCAACAGCTGATCGGCCTCGTCGTCGCGGTGGCCGGTGCCGCGATCATTACCGTGACCCGGCCCCGCGACCTCGGTCATTGGCGAAGCTGGGCCCTGCTGCTGCCGCTTGCCAGCGCGCTGGTGCGCGGCATCGTGCCGCCGATTGCCAAGCTCGGGCTGGCGATCTGGCCGAGCCCGCTGTGGGCCTGCCTGGTTGGCTACATCATGTCCTCGCTGGTGGTGCTGACGGTGCAACGCGTCCGCAAGGGCAGCTTCATGGTGCACGCGCCGCGTGACGGCCGGTTCTGGTTTTCATTGACCGGGATCAGCAACGGGCTCAGCGCGCTCAGCCTGTTCGCCGCGGTCCGCAACGGCCCGATCACGCTGGTGGCGCCGCTCGCAGCGATCTACCCGCTGGTGACCGTGACGATGAGCGCTGTCATGCTCAAGCATGTCGAGATCACCGCGCGGATCGTCGCCGGAACCCTGCTGACCGTGATCGGCGTTGCGCTGGTCCTGATCGCCTGATTGCCCGATACGCAAGACAGTGTTGCTGCCCGTGGCGCTGGGCAGGACCGGCGCGGCCTGCCACAATGGCCGTGTTGCCGGAGTGAATTGTGAGAGCCCCCTCCCCATCCTACCCGCATCCCGCGCGGCTGATCCTTATTTTGTCGCTCGCACCGACGGTCGGTCTCGGCATCGGCCGTTTCGCCTATTCGCTGGTGCTGCCCGACATGCGCGACTCGCTGGCCTGGTCCTATTCGGCCGCTGGCTTCATGAACACGATCAATGCTGCCGGCTACCTGGTCGGGGCGCTGTTCGCCTCGCGCCTGATCCAGCGCTTCGGGCTCGCCGCATCGGTGCGCTGGTCGACGGTGGCTTGCGCGCTGTCGCTGGCGCTGTGCGCCCTCTCCGGCAATTTCGCCGTGCTGAGCTTTGCCCGCCTGCTGGTCGGATTCGCCGCCGCGATCGGCTTCGTCGGCGGCGGCGCGCTCGCAGCAACGATCGCGCAATCACGGCCGGAGCGCGCCAACTTCCTGCTCAGCCTGTTCTATGCCGGACCGGGTGTCGGCATCCTGGCATCCGGCCTGATCGCGCCGTTCGTGCTCCAGGGTTTCGGCGCCGGCTCATGGTGGATCGTGTGGTGGGCGATGACCCTGCTCTCCGCGATCATGACGGTGCCGTTGCTGCTGGCGCCCTTGCACGCCAATACTGCCGCCGGCGGCATCGTGCGGACCAAATTCGCTGTGATGCCGGTCCTGATCTACCTCGCCGCCTATTTCCTGTTCGGCGCCGGCTACATCGCCTACATGACCTTCATGATCGCCTATGTCCGCGACGGCGGCGGCGGCGCGGGTGCACAGAGCGCGTTCTGGAGCCTGATCGGCGTCAGTGCATTCGTGACGCCATGGGTCTGGCGACGGGTTTTGGCGCTCGACCGCGGCGGGCTCGCCACCACCATCATCCTCGGCGTCAATGCACTTGGCGCGGCTCTCCCGATCTTCGGGCATTCGCCGCTGCTGCTCGCGATCTCGGCGCTGGTGTTCGGCGTCGCGTTCTTCGCCGTGGTCGGCTCGACCACCGCCTTCGTGCGTCTCAACTACCCGCCGGAAGCCTGGCCGACCGCGATTGCAGCGATGACCATCGCCTTCGGCATCGGCCAGACGCTCGGGCCGATCGTCGTCGGCGCGATCACCGACGCGGTCGGCAGCCTGTCATTTGCGCTGAATGTCTCGGCCGCGATGCTGGCGTTGGGGGCCGTGCTGTCGGCGTTTCAGAGGAAGGTCGGGCCGTAATCCTCCGTCGTCCCGGCGAAGGCCGGGACCCATAACCATCAATGATCGTTATGGAGGGAAGCCTCTCCCCGCTTGCCCATTACTTCGGCCGCGGAGTATGGGTCCCGGCCTTCGCCGGGACGACAATGAGTCAACTTCCGCTGAACGAGTTGTAGCCCTGGTCTTCCCAATAGCCGCCCTTGTAGTCGTTGGTGACTTCCATCGAGAGCACGTATTTCGGGTTCTTGAAGCCGAGCTTGGTCGGCACCCTTATCTTCATCGGGAAGCCGTAGGCGCGCGGCAGGATCGCGTCGCCGAATTTGAAGGTCATCTGGGTCTGCGGATGCAGCGCGGTGCGCATGTCCAAGGGTGAATTGTACCCGTCCTTGTCGGCGCACTGGAACCAGACATATTTGGCACGCGTGTCGGCGCCGACGAGCTTGAGGAAATCGCGCAAGGGCGTGCCGGTCCAGCTGCCGATCGCGCTCCAGCCTTCGACGCAGATGTGGCGCGTCACCTGCTTGACCTGCGGCAGCTTGTACAATTCGTCGAGCGTCCACGACTTCTTGTTCTCGACCAGCCCGCGTACCTCGAGCTTCCAGTCCGCGCCTGCGATGTCAGGCGCATCGTCGAGATCGTAATAGGCATTGAACGGAAACGGCTTGGTGATCATGCTCTCCGGGAAGGTCGGCGCCAGCGCATCCGGATTGAACATCCAGGCCTGCACCGCGTCGTTGAACTTCGAGACCTTCTTCAGCAATTCCTCCGCCGACGACGAATCGACCACGTCGCAGCCCGTCAGCAGCGTCAGCGCCCCGAGGCTGGTGCCGGCGGTGATGAAACGGCGGCGCGTCAGTTCTGGCATCGTCTTCACTGCATCGCGGACGAGCAGCTTCTTGTCGACACCGGGGATCAGGAGTTTTCTGAGACGACCCATCACACCCTCCCTCAGCGCCCGATGATCATGGCGCGCAGGCTCTTTGGCACCAACAGCGCGAGCGCGACATGGATCACCAGGAAGGCGACGATCAGCGCCATGCAGGTGAAGTGGACATAACGGGCGATGTCGTAGCCGCCGAACAGCGAGACCAGCCAATGCAACTGCACCGGCTTCCACATCGACAGGCCGGACAGCACGATGACGACGCCGACGGTGATGATGCCGGTGTAGAGCAGCTTCTGCACCGAATTGTACTTGCTGAGATCGTCGTGCGAGAGCTTGAAGGTCAGCGCCGCCTTGGTATCGGCAATCACGCCGCCAGGGGTGATCGGCAGCAGCTTCTTGCGGAAGCGGCCGGTGGCGAAGCCGAGCGCCAGATAGATCAGGCCGTTGACCATCAACAGCCACATCGCGGCGAAGTGCCAGAGCAGCGCCCCGCCGAGCCAGCCACCGAGCGTGATGTTCCGCGAGAAGGTGAAGCCAAACAGCGGCGAGGCGTTGTAGATCTGCCAGCCGGACATGATCATCAGGAGCATCGCGAACGCGTTGATCCAGTGCACCATCCGCACCCAGACCGGCTGGATCACCTTCGCGGGCGCCGCGGTCTCTGCCTGGTGGTCGCTGACGGCAAGGCTCGTCATGGAATGTCTCTGCTTGTGGTCGTTACCGGCTTATACGCCGGGAACCGGCGTTCCGTTACGGGGTCGCGCATCATCAGTTCGACATACGCCACTTCATCTGGTCACAAAAATGCGAGCCGGGGCGAGGCTCCGGCTCGCTATTTCGTAAGGCGTTCAGGGACTAAATCGGGCCGCCGGGCGTTAGGTCGCCGGCATCAGCACGGTGTCGACCACATGGATGACGCCGTTCGACTGGTTGACGTTGGAGATCGTCACCATCGAGGTGCCGCCCTTGGCATCGACGATCCAGACCTTGCCGTCCTGCTTCTTGACGGTCAGTTCCTCGCCCTCGGCGGTCTTCAGCTTCTTGCCGTCGGTGAGATCGGAGGCTTCGAGCTTGCCGGGCACCACATGGTAGGTGAGGATCTTGGTCAGCGTCGCCTTGTTCTCGGGCTTGACCAGATTGTCGACGGTTCCGGCCGGCAGCTTGCCGAACGCGGCGTTGGTCGGCGCGAACACCGTGAACGGGCCCTTGCCTTCCAGCGTGTCGACCAGGCCGGCGGCCTTCACCGCGGCGACCAGGGTGGTGTGATCCTTCGAATTGACGGCATTCTGGATGATGTTCTTGGACGGGAACATCGCGGCGCCGCCGACCATCACGGTCTTTTCCTCGGCGCGGACCGGCGCCACGACGGTGGCAGTGATCGCGAGCGCGCTGAAGGCAGCGGCGGCAAGATAGGCAATACGCTTCGACATGTTTCGTCTCCCGATGGGTAATTCGGCCGGCTCGGTCTCTGCCGGCGATGAAGGGGCAACAACGGCGCGTGTTGATTGTGTGCGTCGTCGTTGGCCTGAGCTACGGGAGGTTTCCTGGCCGGTTTCCGGAAATAACTCTTTGTGATTCCTGAAACCGGTTGGTGCGCGCTCCGTACATGTCGCGCCTCGCATTCCATTCAACGGAATGGACGGGTGCGCCGCCGCGAGCAATTCGCTTGCTGCCATGGTGCGATTGGTTCAGCCTGAGATTGCGGTGCAGCTTCGCCGCGGGCAGTCGTGGGGATGCCAATCATGAGCAGCATTACGGCGGATGGGCGCGCCGCGCCTGCGGTCACCGATACCGGCAGCGATGTCGGCCCGCTCGAGCAGAAGCACCTGCAATACGCCAACTACCGCGCCGTCGCCGGCAGCACCGAGCTCACGAAAACCCATTGGCACATCGCCACCGCCAATGCGCTCGGCTGGGGCTTCGACGGCATGGACGGCGTGATCTTCGCGCTGATCTCGCCGATGGTGATCAAGGAATTCCAGCTGAGCTTGCCGGAATACCGCTCCGGCATGCAGATCGCGCTGTTCGTCGGCATCGCCGGCCTCTATTTCTGGCCGTGGCTCGCCGACCGCTACGGCCGCCGCACGCTGCTTGCGGTCAACATCGCGCTGTTCTCGCTCTTGATGCCGGTCGCGGCGCTGTCGCCGACCTTCACGGTGTTCGTGATCGCGCGCTCGCTGTTGTTCTTTGCACTGAACGGCGAATGGTCGCTCGGCTCGATGCTGGTGGCGGAGACCTGGCCGGCCCGGCTGCGCGGCCGCGTCATCAGCATCACCCGCTCGGCCTGGTGCATCGGCGCCACGCTCGCCGGCGCGATCACCGGGCTCGTGGCTGCCAATTTCGGCTGGCGCATCGCCGTCATGGTGCCCGGCGTGATCGCGCTGCTCGCGATCTATATCCGCTCCACCTGCCCGGAATCGCCCTATTGGGTGCGGTCGCAGGATCGCAAGCGGCGCATCTCCGAGACGCTGGCGCGCGGCGGCACCGTCAACAGCGAGGACAGCGCCTGGTTCGGCAAGGCCAAGTCGGTCGGCATCCGCCAGGTGTTCTTGCCCGATGTGCTGCCTTCGACATTGGTCGCGCTGTTCGTGGCCTGCGCCTCGACCTGCATCTACGGCACGGTCGGCGCCTGGATGCCGCTCTATCTCTCGACCGAAAAGCATTGGTCGACCGCCGAATACAGCCTGTTCTACGTGTTCTACGGCCTGTGCGGCTTCGTTGGCCTGTGCCTGGTCGGCTGGCTGATCGACAAGATCGGCCGCCGCCGCACCTTCATTATCACCTTGATCGAGGGCGCGATCTTCATGACGCTCTGGGTCTATTCCGAGGACCGCGCGTTGCTGTGGACCTTCGGGCTGCTCTGGTGTCTCGGCTTCCTCGGCTTCTGGGGCCCGAGCACGACGCTGACGGCGGAAATCTTCCCGACCCGGATCCGCGGCGCCGCCAACGGCGTGGTCTGGGCGATCGCCTATTTCGTCGGCTTCGTGCTGTTCCCCTTCGTCTCGATCGCGCTCCAGCAGCACACCGGCTCGTTCGCGCTGTCGTTCCTCTGCATCCCCGTGCTGATGATCGCGATGGCAATCGGCGTGTACCTGTTCGTGCCGGAGCATTCCGGCAAGGAGCTGAACGAGATCAGCGAGTGATATTCGTAGGGTGGGTTAGGCGAAGGCGTAACCCACCACTTCTCCCGTCGTTGCGCGAAGGGTGGGTTACGCTTCGCTAACCCACCCTACGTTTTTGTAAGCGCGGAAGGACCCGCGGCCTAATCCCGGTTCGCCGGGGTCTGAATAAATCCGCGATTATGCGTCGGGCTGATCAGGATCTCGTTCATGCAGACCCGCGCCGGCATGCTGGCGACGAAAGCGATGGTGCGGCCGCAATCCTCGGGCTGCAGCATTTTGGCCTGCTCGGCTTCGCTCGGCACCACCGGTCGCTGCTTCAGGATCGGGGTTGCGACCTCGCCCGGCGACAGGCAGCAGGCGCGCAGGCCGTTGACGCATTCGTCCATGTTGAAGGAATGGGTCAGCGCCAGCACCGCGTGCTTGGTCGTGGTGTAGGCCGGGCCCGGCATCTTCGAGACGTGACGGCCCGCCCAGGAGGCGACGTTGATGATGCAGCCGTCCTGCTGCTTGCGCATCGTCGGCAGTACCGCGCGCATGCAATAGAGCACGCCGTTGAGGTTGACCTCGACCAGCTTGTCCCAGCCTTCCAGTTCCATGTCGGCCCAGCTGCGCTTCGGCACATTGATGCCGGCGCTGTTGACCAGGAGGTCGATGCGGCCGTGCTTGCCGACGATCGTCTCGGCGGCCTTGTTGACGTCGGCCTTGTTGCTGACATCGAGCGGGATCGCCTCGGCCTTGCCGCCCTTCTTCGTGATATTGGCCACCACGCGGTCGAGCTCTTCCTTGCGGCGGCCGGAGATCACCACCGTCCAGCCGTCCGCAGCCAGGAATTCCGCCCCGGATTCACCGATTCCGGTGCCGCCGCCGGTGACCCAGGCCACGCGTTTCCCATTATTTGTCATGCAAACTGTCTCCGTTGCTTTCCGAAGGGCGTTTTTGCTAATCCAACCGGACTCTTACCGGCGCTTTCGCCCCTCAGGGGATGTTGCATGAACACGACCACCAACGCCAACCTGTTTTCCCGCCTGTTCGACGGCCTCGACGACCCCAATCGGCTCGCGATCGAGCAGCTCGACGGCAGCCGCATCTCCTACGGCGATTTGATCGCACGCGCGGGCCAGATGGCGAACGTGCTGGTGGAGCGCGGCGTCAAGCCGGGCGACCGCGTCGCGGCACAGACCGAGAAGTCGGTCGCGGCCCTCGTGCTCTATCTCGCCACCGTGCGCGCCGGCGGCGTCTATCTGCCGCTCAACACCGCCTATACGCTGAACGAGCTCGAATACTTCATCACGGACGCCGAGCCGTCGCTGGTGGTCTGCGATCCCTCCAAGCTGGAGGGCATCAAGCCGATCGCCGCCAAGGTGGGCGCCAAGGTCGAGACGCTTGATCCCAGTGGCAAGGGCTCGCTGACCGAGGCGGCCGACATGGCGCCGAAGGAATTTGCTACCGTGCCGCGCGGCAATGACGACCTCGCCGCGATCCTCTACACCTCGGGCACCACCGGCCGCTCCAAGGGCGCGATGCTGTCGCACGACAATCTGGCGTCGAACTCCTATTCGCTGGTCGACTACTGGCGCTTCACCGACAAGGACGTGCTGATCCACGCGCTGCCGATCTATCACACCCACGGCCTGTTCGTGGCGAGCAACGTGACGCTGTTCTCGCGCGCCTCGATGATCTTCCTGCCGAAGTTCGATCCGGACGCGATCCTGAAGCTGATGGCCCGCGCCACCGTGATGATGGGCGTGCCGACCTTCTACACCCGCCTGTTGCAGAACCCCGGCCTCAACAAGGACGCCACCAAGCACATGCGGCTGTTCATCTCGGGCTCCGCGCCGTTGCTCGCCGACACCCATCGCGAATGGTCGGCGCGGACCGGACATGCCGTGCTCGAACGCTACGGCATGACCGAAACCAACATGAACACGAGCAACCCCTATGACGGCGACCGCGTGCCCGGCGCGGTCGGCTTCGCGCTGCCCGGCGTCTCGGTGCGGGTCACCGATCCCGAGAACGGCAAGGAGCTTGCGCGCGAGACCATCGGCATGATCGAGGTCAAGGGCCCGAACGTGTTTAGGGGTTACTGGCGGATGCCGGAGAAGACCAAGGCCGAATTCCGCGACGACGGCTTCTTCATCACCGGCGATCTCGGCAAGATCGACGGCAAGGGTTATGTCCACATCCTCGGCCGCGGCAAAGATCTGGTGATCTCCGGCGGCTTCAACGTCTACCCGAAAGAGATCGAGAGCGAGATCGACGCCATGCCCGGCGTGATCGAATCCGCCGTGATCGGCGTGCCGCATGCCGATTTCGGCGAAGGTGTCACCGCCGTCCTCGTCTGCAGCAAGGGCGCCGACATCAGCGAGGCCTCGGTGCTGAAGGCACTCGACGGGCGGCTGGCCAAATTCAAGATGCCCAAGCGCGTGTTTGTCGTCGACGAACTGCCGCGCAATGCGATGGGCAAGGTGCAGAAGAATATTTTGCGCGATACGTACAAGGATATCTACGCGAAGGGTTGAGGCAAAACGACCATGAAGCGGGAGCAGGCGGACCGGATCAACGATCACTTGCTCGATGCTTGGGAAGCGATGGACAAGGCAAGATTAGCCATCGCAGGTCTAGCCAAGGTCGAGCGGCTCAAATTCGACGGCCTGCTTCGCGAAATCGTCTTCGACTTGCAGGACAAGCTGCTGTTGCAGATTTGGGAACAATATCCCGAGCTGATGCCGACGGACGTTGACCAGTTGCCGCCCGAGATCTGCAGCGAGCTTACGTGGAGCGATGTGAGCCTTCCGTCATCGGTGACCGAAGGCCAACTGGACGAAATCATCCTCTCGCTCCTGAAATCGCGATGGCAAAAGACGACGGTTCTTCTGACCAATGCCGGAAAGCGCTGCGAGGAACTCGGCTTGCCCATCAGTCACGAGGTAATCTCGCTCGACTGCGGGCACTTTCAGATTCCGATCGTATAGAAGGCGTCGGCGATCTTCGAGTATGGGGTCGCAGCGAAGTCCGATTGAAGGACTAGTTTCGTAGCCCGAAGGATATTCGCAAAGCATAGTCACGGGGCCTTTGGATGGATCGAGAGCGGGCGGTCGAACTAAAGAAGCATCTCCAGAACGTGGGCCGAGCACTCGAGCGTACGGTCATGGCCACGAAGGGAATCGACAAGACCGAGTGCGACGCCTTGCTGGGGCATCTGACCAAGGCCGTCGCAATCGTATACGGGAAACTGTACGACATTTATGCCGAGCATCCAGAGCTGGAGCCGCGCCCCAAACGCCCACGGATCAGCAGCAAGATCACTTGGGATGAAGTTTCGCCAAACCTGTCCGTATCGGTCAGCAAACTCGACCAGATCATCTTCTCTGTCATGGAGCCAAGATGGCGGAAGATGATGCTGATCGTGGGTCAGGCCTTTTTGAATTGCACGGACATCGGGCTGGTGATCAACAGCGAAACGATCGCTGCACGGATTCAGGCATTGGCAAGTGCTGGCCACTTTGAGAGCCAGGGCGACCTGCGGTACTGGGGCAATAGCATGATCCGATTGAAGGTCCCGCCTGCAGGCCAGCTGTCGTAGCCTTCCCGGCTAATGCCCGCCCAACAGACTGATCACGAACCGTCCGCCGACGATGAAGAGGTAGGCCCCGAACGCCACCTCCAGCGCGCGCTTCGACAGCGCGTGGGCGACCTTGACGCCGAGCGGCGCGGTGACCAGCGTGGTTGGCATCACCAGCAGCGCGCCGATCAGCGAGACATAGCCGAGCGCGAACGGCAGTTGCAGCGCGGCGACGTCGGGAAAGCGCGCGGCGGCGGGCCAGCCGGCATAGACATAGCCGAGCGCGCCGGGGATCGAGATCAGCACTGCGAGGGCGGACGACGTCGCGACGGCCTGATGGATCGGCCGGCCGTAGAAGGTCATCAGCAAATTGGCGAACAGGCCGCCGCCGATCCCCATCAGCGTCGACAGCAGGCCGACGAAGAAGCCATAGACGCGCATCAGAAAACCTTTCGGCACGTCGTCGCCGAACTTCCAGCTTTCGCGCGCCAACAGCAGCCGCGCCGCCGCCGACCACGCCACCACGACGAACACGATCTTGAACAGCCGCTCAGGCGCGAAGCGCGCGGTGACGCTGCCGGCGGCAACGCCGATCACGATCGGGAGCCACCAACGCTTCAGGATCTCCATGTCGACCGCGCCGCGGCGATAGTGGGCACGGAACGAGCTCAGCGAGGTCGGGATGATGATCGCGAGCGAGGTGCCGATGCACAGCGGCATCCGCACCTCGAGCGGCACGCCGGCGAGACGAAAGCATTCGTAGAATACCGGCACCAGGATCGCGCCGCCGCCGATGCCGAACAGGCCGGCGAGAAAGCCGGACAGCGCGCCGACAGCGATCAGCAGCAGCGCAAGCTCGAGCAATTCCTTGGGATCGAGGCCGGCCATCATGTCCTTCGCACGGTGGTTGGCGCCGCACGCAGGCATTGGCGCCGTCTTGAGACTATTCGCGGAGAGCAATAGCCCCTTTTGGGATTCGGGAGTATCCATGCAGTTGAGCGGGCTCTCTTGCAAAATGCGGAAGGATCGGGCTTGGACCAGCTTGCGGCGATGGCGGCCTTTGTCCGCGCGGTCGAGACCGGCAGCCTCTCGGCGGCGGCGCGGTCGCTGCCGAGCTCGCTGACCTCGGTCAGCCGCCAGATCAGCGCGCTTGAGGAGCGTTTCGGCACCCGCCTGCTGCTGCGCACCACCCGTCAGCTCGCGCTAACCGATGACGGCCGCATCTTCTACGAGCGTGCGAAATCCGTTCTTGGCGAGGTCAGGGAAATCGAGGCGGCGCTGGCACGCGATCCGCATCAACCATCGGGCCGGATCCGCGTCAGCTCGCCGAGCCTGATCGGGCGGCTCGTCATCGCGCCGTTGCTGGTGGAATTTCTGCGCCGCTATCCGGCACTCTCCGTCGACTTGCTGTTGATCGACCGCGCCGTCGATATGGTTGAGGAGGATATCCATCTGGCTATTCGCATCGGGCGCCTGCGGGATTCGCAGCTCATCGCGCGCAAGCTCACCGATCTGCAGATGATCGTGTGCGCTTCACCGGACTATTTGGCCAAGCGCGGTGAGCCGCGGACGCCGGGCGAACTTTCGGCGCATGACTGCCTGGTGTTTTCTGATTCGCCTGGGAGCGCGGAGTGGCGCTTCGCCGACGGCACCAAGACGGGTCGCAAATTCCGCATATCCGGTCGGCTCTGGATGAATAGCCTCGAGGCGCTGGTCGCTGCAGCGCGGGAAGGCGCGGGCATCGTCCGCGTGCCGTCGTGGCAGGTGCAGACCGATCTTGCGGACGGTCGCCTGCAGCGGCTGCTGATCGATCATGAGCCGGCTCCGACGCCGCTGCATCTGATGCTTCAGCCGTCACGCCTCGCATCGCCTAAGATCAGGGCATTCGTCGATTTTCTGGTGGAACAATGGGGCAAAATCGACGCCTTCCGGATCCCGTCCGTGGGCTGCTAAACGCGCCGGCCGATCCTACGGATTTAGATTCAGTTCTTGGTTCACTCGACCTTGCATCTGGTATACCACACTGCGGATCAACCAGAATTCGGCAACTCTAACAATGAACTTCGGTTCGACCGAAGGCTATTTGGCCGTTGCGCGGGCTGATCCGACTCCGTAAATAGAACTCCTCTACCGCGTTCCCCGATGGGCCGGCCGCGGTCCCTCACACCATAAAGCCCGCCGATGACCGCCAGGATCGAACGACCGCTTTCACCCCATTTGCAGACCTACCGGTGGACGCTGACGATGGCGCTGTCCATCGTCCACCGCGCCACAGGTGTGGCACTCTATTTCGGCACCCTGCTGCTCGCCTGGTGGCTGATCGCCGCCGCCTCCGGCCCGACCGCCTATGCCAATGTCCAGGCCTTCACAGGCAGTGCGATCGGCAAGCTGATCGTGTTCGGCTACACATGGGCGCTGATGCACCATCTGTGCAGCGGCATCCGGCATTTCGTCTGGGACCTCGGCTACGGCTTCAAGGCCAATGAGCGCGAAGCGCTGACCTGGGGCGCATTGGTCGCCGGCATCGCGCTGACCGTGCTGGTCTGGATCATTGCCTATGCGGTTGGAGGTGGACGATGAGCGGCCGCTCTTCGATGCGCACGCCGCTTGAACGCGTCCGCGGCCTCGGCTCGGCACATACCGGCACGAGCGATTTCTGGCGCCAGCGCCTCACCGCGGTTGCGATGACGCTGCTGATCGTTCCCGTGATCGTCGTGGTGATCATGCTGATCGGCCGCAATCATGCCGGCGCGGCGCAGATGCTCGGCTCGATCCCGATCGCCATCATCCTGCTGCTCTTCATCGTTGCCAGCACCTGGCACATGAAGATCGGCATGCAGGTCGTGTTCGAAGACTACATCCATAACGAGAAGCTGAAGATCGCCTGCGTGATGGCGAACAACTTCTTCTGCGTCGCGGTCGCATTGGCCTCGATCTACGCAATCCTCAAATTGTCGTCGGGAGTATAACCCATGGCCGGTGAAGGAAACGGCAAGGCCACCAACGGCAGTGGTCCGGCCACCAATGGCAAGGCCTATCCGATCCAGGACCACACCTACGACGTCGTCGTGGTCGGCGCCGGCGGCGCGGGCCTGCGCGCCGTGGTCGGCTGCTCGGAAGCCGGCCTGCGCACCGCCTGCATCACCAAGGTGTTCCCGACCCGCTCGCACACCGTTGCGGCGCAGGGCGGCATCTCGGCCTCGCTCGGCAACATGCATCCCGACGACTGGCGCTGGCACATGTACGACACCGTGAAGGGGTCGGACTGGCTCGGCGACCAGGACGCGATCGAGTACATGGTGCGCAACGCGCCCGACGCGGTCTACGAACTCGAGCATTGGGGCGTGCCGTTCTCGCGCACCGAGGACGGCAAGATCTATCAGCGTCCGTTCGGCGGCATGACCCTGGACTACGGCAAGGGCCAGGCGCAGCGCACCTGCGCCGCCGCCGACCGCACCGGCCACGCCATGCTGCACACGATGTATGGCCAGTCGCTGCGCCACTCGGCCGAATTCTTCATCGAGTTCTTCGCCATCGACCTGATCATGGACGACCAGGGCGTCTGCCGCGGCGTGATCGCGCTCAAGCTCGACGACGGCACGCTGCATCGCTTCCGCGCCCAGACCACGATCCTGGCGACCGGCGGCTATGGCCGCGCCTATGCGTCCTGCACCTCGGCACACACCTGCACCGGCGACGGCGGCGGCATGGTGCTGCGCGCGGGCCTGCCGCTGCAGGACATGGAGTTCGTCCAGTTCCATCCGACCGGCATCTACGGCTCGGGCTGTCTCGTCACCGAAGGCGCCCGCGGCGAAGGCGGCTATCTCGTCAACTCAGAAGGCGAGCGCTTCATGGAGCGCTATGCGCCGTCGGCCAAGGATCTCGCCTCGCGCGACGTCGTCTCGCGCGCGATGACGATCGAGATCCGCGAAGGCCGCGGCGTCGGCAAGAAGAAGGATCACATCTTCCTGCACCTCGATCACCTCGATCCGAAGGTGCTGCATGAGCGGCTGCCGGGCATCTCCGAATCGGCGAAGATCTTCGCCAATGTCGACGTCACCCGCGAGCCGATCCCGATCGTGCCGACCGTGCACTACAACATGGGCGGCATCGCCACCAACTATCACGCCGAGGTGCTGACCAAGCGCAACGGCGACGACAATTCGGTGGTGCCGGGCCTGATGGCGATCGGCGAAGCCGCCTGTGTCTCGGTGCATGGCGCCAACCGCCTCGGCTCCAACTCGCTGATCGACCTCGTGGTGTTCGGCCGCGCCGCCGCGCTGCGCCTTGCCGACAAGCTGACGGCGAACGCCAAGCAGCCGGAGCTGCCGAAGGATTCGTCCGACCTCGCGCTCGGCCGGCTCGATCACTTCCGCCACGCCTCCGGCGGCACGCCGACCGCGAAGCTGCGCGACAGCATGCAGCATGTGATGCAGAACAATTGCGCGGTGTTCCGCACCGGCGACGTGCTGCATGAAGGCCAGAACCTGATCCACAAGGTCTATGGCGGCGTCGGCGACATCTCGGTGTCGGACCGCTCGCTGGTGTGGAATTCCGACCTGATCGAGACGCTGGAATTCGACAATCTGATCGTGCAGGCGATCGTGACGATGGATTCGGCGGCGAACCGCACCGAAAGCCGCGGCGCGCATGCGCGCGAAGACTTCTCGGCCCGCGACGACAAGAACTGGATGAAGCATACGCTGACCTGGATCGATCCGGCCGGCAAGACCGCGATCGATTATCGTCCCGTCCACGACTACACGATGACCAATGATGTGCAGTACATCCCGCCGAAGGCGCGGGTCTACTGAGAACGAAGGCGAGCAAGCATGGTTGAATTCGCACTTCCGAAGAATTCGAAGATTTCCGGCGGCAAGACCTGGCCGAAGCCGGCCGGCGCCACCGAAACGCGTGAATTTCGGGTCTATCGCTGGAACCCGGACGACGGCAAGAATCCGAGCGTCGACACCTATTACGTCGACACCCATGATTGCGGTCCGATGGTGCTGGACGGCCTCATCTGGATCAAGAACCACATCGATCCGACGCTGACCTTCCGCCGCTCCTGCCGCGAAGGCGTCTGCGGCTCCTGCGCGATGAACATCGACGGCCAGAACACGCTGGCCTGCACCAAGTCGATGCACGACGTCGGCGCCGGCGGCGCGGTGAAGGTCAATCCGCTGCCGCACCAGCCGGTGGTGAAGGACCTCGTGCCCGACCTCACCAACTTCTACGCCCAGTATGCCTCGATCGAGCCGTGGCTGAAGACCACCACGCCGACCCCGCAGAAGGAGTGGAGGCAGAGCCACGAGGACCGCGAGAAGCTCGACGGCCTCTACGAGTGCATCCTGTGCGCCTGCTGCTCGACCTCGTGCCCGAGCTACTGGTGGAACAGCGAGCGCTTCCTCGGCCCCGCCGCGCTGCTGCAGGCGACGCGCTGGGTCACCGATTCCCGCGATGAAGCGACCGGCGAGCGGCTCGACAATCTCGAGGATCCGTTCCGCCTCTATCGCTGCCACACCATCATGAACTGCGCCAAGGCGTGCCCGAAGGGCCTCAATCCCTCGGAGGCGATCGCCGAGCTCAAGTTCAAGATGGTCGAGCGCCAGATCTGATCCGACACAGCCGCGGCTGGCGCTATGATAGGCGGCCAGCCGCCGCGGGGCGGATCAGGATATCGGCGCCGACCGCATCGACCGCGGATCGATCGAGGTCGAGCACGACATCGACAATGCTGTGATCCTCCGGATCCATCGTGACGGTGAAGCCGAGATCGCGGCACATCCCGATCATCGTGGTGTTCTCGGTCAGCACCTGGCCGGACAACCGCTTCAATCCCTCCGACCGCGCGTAGTGGATCAGGAGCTGCATCAGCGCCCAGCCGAGCCCTTTGCCCTTGAGATCGGACTGCAGCAGGATCGCGTATTCGGCGTTCTGGTACAGCGAGTCCGAATGCAGCCGGACCGCTCCCATCATCTCGCCGGTCGCCGGATCGAGCGCCACGAACGCCATCGCGCGCGCATAGTCGAGCTGGGTCAGGCGCGCGATGAAGGCGTGCGAGAATTCCTTCATCGCGTGGAAGAAGCGCAGCCTGAGGTCTTCGGCCGTGACGCGTTTGAAGAACGCGGCGACCATCGGCTCGTCCTCCGGCCGCATCGGCCGCACCGTGACGCGCGAACCGTCGCGTAGCGCCAGCTCGCCCTCCCATTGCGACGGATAGGGCCTGACCGCCAGTCTGGTTTGACCGGCGAACAGCCGCGCCGGCTTGCGGATCGCCACCCGCGCATCGAGTGCAAGGACGCCGGCCTCGTCCGCCAACATCGGATTGATATCGAGCGCGGCGACCTCGGGAATGTCGGCGGCCATCTGCGCCAGCTTGACCAGGGTGAGCGGCACCAGTTCGGCCGAGACGGCCGGCACATCGCCATAGCCGCCGAGCAGCCGCGAGACGCGCGTCCGTCCGACCAGCTCATGGGCGAGATTCATGTCGAGCGGCGGCAGCGCCACCGCCTTGTCGTTGATCACCTCAACCGCGGGGCCGCCGCGGCCGAACACAATCACCGGACCGAAGGTCGGATCGTCGGCGATGCCGAGGATCAGCTCGCGCGCCGCGCGCCGCACGATCATCGGCTGGATCGTCACGCCCTGCAGCAT
Source organism: Bradyrhizobium sp. ma5 (assembly GCF_042258955.1). Taxonomy (NCBI): domain Bacteria; kingdom Pseudomonadati; phylum Pseudomonadota; class Alphaproteobacteria; order Hyphomicrobiales; family Nitrobacteraceae; genus Bradyrhizobium; species Bradyrhizobium sp. ma5. The sequence continues at coordinate 146,498 of NZ_CP170156.1, read as the reverse complement.
CGCATCCGGCCGCGCGCTTCGGGCGCGTTCCAGCACTGTCCTTGCTGCATCGACAACGCTGTCCTTGGTGCGCAGGTCGAGGATGACGCCGCCGACATCGGAGGCGTGCCTGATGTCGCGCGAGAATACCCTGACCACGATCGCGTGCCCCTCGGCGAGGAACGGTGCCGCCTTCTCGGCGGCATCCTCGGCACTGTCGGCGACGACCGTCGTCACGATCGGAATGCGATAGGCCTCGAACAGGGCGACGATCTCGGCTGGATCGAGCCAGGCGCGCCCTTCCGCCAACGCCTTCACGACCACGTGCCGCGCCGCGGCCGTCTCCGGCGTGAACACCGATGCGACACCCGGCGGGGTCGCGGCGAGCGCCGTGGAGGCCTCGCGATAGCGCACCAGATACATGAAGGCGCGCACCGCATCGTCCTCGGTCGGGAAGTGCGGAATCCGCGCCGCCTCGAAGATCGCACCGGTGCGCTCGTCGGCGCCGACCCACGCCGCAAGCACCAATGCGGCGACCGCACTTCGTTTAGTCCTGCGGTCACGCACGCATTGCGCCACCGCCTCGGCAATGCCCTCGGCCGGCGCCACCGCGGTTTCCACATTCGCGACCAGCACCGCGTCGTTGTTGGCGTCATCGAGCAGCGCGTTGAGCGCCACCACGTAGCGGGCGGCGTCGGCATCGCCTGCGATGTCGACGGGATTGGCGAAGGACCAGCCTTGCGGCAACACCTTGTCGAGCCGTTCGATCGTCTCCCCCGCCAAGGTCGCGGGAACGCCGCCGAGCTCCGCCAGCCGATCGGTCGCGAGGATGCCGAGCCCGCCGCCATTGGTCAGGATCGCAAGCCGGTTGCCGCGCGGCACGAAACCGCGGCCGAGCAGCTCGGCGCAGTCGAACAGTTGGCGAAGGTCGTAGACTCGCAGCATGCCGGCGCGGCGGAACGCGGCGTCATAGACCGCGTCGGAGCCGGCCAGCGCACCGGTGTGGGTCGCGGCGGCCTTTGCCCCCTCGGCCATCCGCCCCGACTTGACGACGACGACCGGCTTCATGCGTGCCGCGGCCCGTGCCGCCGACATGAACTTGCGCGCATCCTTGACCGCTTCGAGGTAGATCAGGATCGCGTTGGTATGATCGTCGAGTGCGAAGTAATCCAGGAGGTCGGCGACGTCGACATCGAGCTGGTCGCCGATCGAGGCGATGCCGGAGAAGCCGAGCCGCCGCTCCGCCGCCCACTCGATCATCGCCGAGGCGACCGCGCCGGATTGCGAGATCAGCGCGACATGGCCATCCGACGGCTGATGCGAGGCGAAACTCGCATTGAGCTTCGCGCGCGGCACCATGATTCCGAGGCAATTCGGCCCAACCAGGCGCATGCCGTGCCGCCGCGCCGTCTGCTCCACGATCTCCGCGAGCGAGCCCGCGCCATGGCCAAGACCGGCCGACAGGATCGCAGCGCCGGCAACGCCGGCGAGCCCGGCCTCCGCCACGATCTCCGGGATCGCCGCCGGCGGTGCGCTGATGACGACGAGGTCCGGAACGAACGGAAGCGATTTCAGATCGGCAACGGTGGGCTCGCCGTCAACATCCGCGTAGTTGTGGTTGACGACGCCCAGCCTGCCGGCGAAGCCGCTCGCCTTGAGGTTTCGCAGCACCGCCGCACCGAGCGACGACGGCCGCGGGCTGCCGCCGACCACCGCGATGCTTCGAGGCGAAAATACCCGCTCCAGGCCGAACGTCGACATTGCGTGGTCTCGCAGGGAACCCGTGGACGCGCGAGAAGCGCCCCCGAACGAACTCTACTTCGTCGCCCGCCCCATTGCACCCATTGCCGCCGCGACAGAACGCGTCGGCCCGGCTAGTGCAGCCCCAGCGCCTGCGCCAGATTGAAGGTCAGGAAGCTCGCGGCATAGGCCAGCGCGAGCATGTAGAGGAACGTCACCACCATCCACTTCGCGCCGCCGGTCTCGCGGCGGATCACCGCGAGCGTCGAAGCGCATTGCGGGGCGAAGATGTACCAGACCAGCATCGACAGCGCGGTCGCCAGCGTCCATTTCTGCGCCAGCACCTGGCCGATCTGCTCGGCCGCCTCCTTGCCGCCCTCGATCGAATAGACGGTGCCGAGCGCCGCGACCGCGACCTCGCGGGCCGCCATGCCCGGGATCAGCGCCACCGCGATCTGCCAGTTGAAGCCGATCGGCCGCAGCAGCGGTTCGAGCGCGTGGCCGATCATCGCCGCGAAGCTGTAGTTGATCGCCGGCCCCTCGGCGCCGGCGGGCGCGGTCGGGAACGAGGCCAGGAACCAGATCAGCACCATCATCGAGAGGATCGTGGTGCCGGCGCGATACAGGAACATCTTGGCGCGATTGAGCACGCCGATCGCGATGCTGCGCAGCCGCGGCACCTTGTAGTCGGGCAACTCCAGCATGAACGGCGCCGGCGCATGGTCGCGCCACAGAAAGAACTTTGCGACCGCCGAGACCGTCAGCGCGCTGGTGATGCCGGCGGCATAGAGGCCGAACATCACGAGGCCCTGCAGATTGACGAAGCCCCACAGCGAGGTCGCCGGAACGAAGGCCGAGATGATCAGCGTATAGACCGGAATCCGCGCCGAGCAGGTCATCAGCGGCGCGATCAGGATCGTGGTCAGGCGATCACGCCGGTTATCGATCACCCGCGTCGCCATGATGCCGGGAATGGCGCAGGCAAAGCTCGACAGCAGCGGAATGAAGGCGCGGCCATGCAGCCCGGCGCCGCCCATGATGCGGTCCATCAGGAATGCGGCGCGCGCCATGTAGCCGAAATCTTCCAGCAGCAGGATGAACAGGAAGATGATGATGATCTGCGGCAGGAAGACGATGACGCTGCCGACGCCGGAGATCAGGCCGTTCTGGAGGAAGCTCTGCAACAGGCTCCAGCTTTCCGGCAGCAAATCGTGGATCAGCTGCCCGAGCGCGGAGAAGCCGTCCGACAGCAATTCCATCGCCGGCTGCGCCCAGGTGAACACGGCCTGGAACATCACGAACAGGATCACGGCCAGGATCACAAGACCCCAGACCGGATGCAGCACGACCGAATCGATCCGGTTGGTCAGCGTGTCGGGCTTGGTCGGCAGCGTCACCGCGGCGGCGATGATGCGGTCCGCCTCGCGCTGCGCCGCCTTGAGGTCGGCAATCGTCGGCGTCGCCCACGCGCTGGCCGTCGCCTCATGCGACCGTGCCAGGAATTCGTCGGTCCGCTTCAAGAGTTCGTCGACGCCGCCCTTGCGCACCGCGACCGAGGTCACGATCGGCAGGCCGAGCTCCTGCGACATGCGATCGAGATCGATCGTCACGCCGCGGCGCTTCGCGATGTCGATCATGTTGAGCACGAGCATCATCGGCCGGCCGACGCGCTTCAGCTCGAGCACCAGCCGCAAGGTCAGCCGCAGATTGGTGGCGTCCGCAACACAGAGCACGAGATCGGGCACTGCCTCGCCGTCGAAGCGGCCGAGCACGATGTCGCGAGTGATCTCCTCGTCCGGGCTGCGGCCGCGCAGCGAATAGGTGCCGGGCAGGTCGAGCACGGTCACGCTGCGGCCCTCCGGCGTGACGAAGCCGCCGGATTTGCGCTCGACCGTGACGCCGGGATAATTGGCGACCTTCTGGCTGCTGCCGGTCAACCGGTTGAACAGCGACGTCTTGCCGGTGTTCGGCGCGCCGACCAGCGCCAGGCGCAGGGATGCAGTTGTCATTCGACGATCACGGCCATGGCTTCGCTCCGGCGCAGCGCGATCGTGATGTTGTCGACGCGCACCGCGATCGGATCCCGCCGGATCGTGCCTTCATGCAGGATTTCCACGCGCGCACCCTCGACAAATCCCATCTCCACCAGGCGCTGCTCGAGCTCCTGCGGAGACAGCGATGACCCCGTCACGAGCGCATCGAGCCTGATGATTTTTCCGACAAAACCGCGATCCGCATGTCCGAGCCGGATGTCCTGTAGATTATCCTGGAAGGAGTTTGGATCGCCTGTCATGCGGCCTGTGTTTCAGCAGGTAGTCACAGGGTCAAGCATTTGCCCGTGAGAGGTTTTAGAACTCCTAAAAACAGCGCCCGCGACCGTCATCCCGGCCGATTTTCCGCTTGACTGGCGGCGCGGCGCTAACGGGGTCGTGATGACGCCCGGCAGCATCCGTCCTCCGCCGCCCCGGACGAGAGCCCTCCCCATCGATCGATCCGATTTGGCCTCCGGTAACCTTGACCGGCGGCTAGACGACGAGGCAGCCGGTGCGCCGGGCGCCCGGGCGGGGATTCGCTTTCTCCGGCGCGACGGTTTGCGTTAAGGTCCGCAAGAAGCCGGAGCACCCGTGCCGACCGCACAACGCAATTCGCTGAGACTGCTGCGATGGATGATGGCCGCCTCGCTGGCCCTTCCGCTGGCGCTGTTCCTGTTCGCGTCCGCAATGTCCCGAATTTCGACCCGCGAGGCCGCCGACCAGGAAATCCAGCGTACGCTCGACGTCACCCACGAGCACGCGCTCAAGGTGTTCGAGACAATCGACCGGAGCCTCGCCGAGATCACCGAGGTCGTCCGCGGCATGAGCGACGCCGAGATCGTCGCGCGCGAGAAGAGCCTGCACGAGCGGCTGCGCCGGGTCGCCGACACGCTCCCCCAGGTGAAATCGATCTGGGTGTTCGATGCCAACGGCCATGCCCTGGTCAACAGCCTGGTGCAACCGGCCCCCGACATCGATTTCTCGGATCGGGATTACTTCCGCATCCACGCCGAGCGCGAAATCGGCACCTATATCGGCGAGGTGCTGACGCCGCGGGCACCCTATCAGGGCGCGCGGTTCTTCAGCGTCGGCCGCCGCCGCAACAACGAGGACGGCAGCTTTGGCGGCGTGATCCAGGCCTCCGTGCTTCCGGAATATTTCGAGAATTTCTACGCCAAGATCGGCCGCGAGCCCGGCAGCTTCCTGGCGCTGATCCGGACCGATGGCTCGATACTGGCGCATTTCCCTGTCATCGACCACGACGCCAGGTTCGAGCCGAGCGGGCCGCTCGGACGGCAGATCGTCGCCAATCCCGAGACCGGCGGCATGACGATCCGTTCCCCGGCCGACGGCATCGAACGGCGCATGCGCTATCAGCGGCTGGCCGAATACCCGATCTATGTCAGCGCCGGGCTCGAGACCTCGGCGATCCACGCGCGCTGGATCGCGACCATGGCGCAGCACCTGATCTTCGGCATACCGGCGACTGCGCTGCTGTTCGGCCTGCTCGTGCTCGCCTATCAGCGAACCGAACGCCTGGAGGAGGAGGCCGACCGGCGCATCGAGGCCGAGGACGCATTGCGGCATGGCCAGCGCCTGGAGGCACTCGGGCAACTCACCGGCGGCGTCGCGCATGACTTCAACAATCTGCTCACCGTGATCCGCGCGTCGGTCGACATGTTGCGGCGGCCGGACCTGCCGGAGCCACGGCGGCAGCGCTACATCGATGCAATCTCCAACACCGTGAACCGTGCCGCCAAGCTGACCAACCAGCTGCTTGCGTTCGCGCGCCGGCAAACTCTGAAGCCCGAGGTGTTCGACGTCTGCCAGAATGTCCGCACCCTGAGCGAGATGATCACCACCCTGATCGGCTCGCGGATCGAGATCACGGCGCAGGTGCCGGACGAGACCTGCCTCGTCAACGCCGATGCCGGCCAGTTTGAGACCGCCATCATCAATATGGCGGTGAATGCGCGCGACGCGATGGACGGCGTCGGCCGGCTCACGATCGCGGTCCGCACCGTGAGCAAACTGCCGGCTGAGGCGATCACGCCGCCAAGCCCGCACGGCCATGTCGCGGTGTCGGTGACCGATACCGGCGTCGGCATTCCGCAGGAGCTGTTCGGCCGCATCTTCGAGCCGTTCTACACCACCAAGGAGGTCGGTCACGGCACCGGCCTTGGCCTGTCGCAGGTGTTCGGCTTCGCTAAGCAGTCCGGCGGCGAGGTCACCGTGGCCAGCGAGGTCGGCAAGGGCTCGACATTCACGCTATATCTCCCGCGTGTCGTCGGCAGACACAACGCGCAATCGCCGCTCACGGAGGATGCGCCTTCGGTCGATCCGACCAGCGCGTCGGTCCTGATCGTCGAGGACAATGCCGAGGTCGGAAAGTTCGCCGCCGACACGCTGACCCAGCTCGGTTGCACCTGCGTGCTGGTCGAGAACGCCACCCACGCGCTGGAGGAGCTGGCCGTCGATCCCGACAGGTTCGACCTGGTGTTCACCGATGTCGTGATGCCCGGCATGAGCGGCATCGAGCTTGCGGAGGAGATCCGCCGGCAACGGCTCGATCTACCAATCGTGCTCGCCTCCGGCTACAGCCAGGTGCTGTCGCAGCAGGGCAGTGGCGGCTTCGAGCTGCTGCAGAAGCCGTATTCGGCCGAGCAGCTGGCCCGCGTGCTGCACAAGGCCACGCGCTCGCGCCGGCTGAAGCGGGACCAAGCGCCGGCGGGGTGAGGTGATTGCGTGCGCGCATCAAACGCGATGTCGTCCCTGCGAAAGCAGGGACCCATAACCACAGGATCGGGTTGTTGAGTACGCTGTGGCTCCAGCGACGCCTGATGACGACCATTCGTGGTCATGCGTCCCGGGTCGCGCTGCGCTTGCCGGGACGACACCGAATATTTGGCTCCGTCGGTGAGTCATATTCTGTCGCGCCGCGTCGGAACAACATCGGAACCTTCTGATTTCCCTCGCGTTGTCGCGCGATGGGCAAAGCCGAGGCAAAATCCGGATCGTCGAACAGGCCCTCACCGGCGAAGGCCAACTCGCCTCGGAAAACGAGCGCGACGCGCGACGATACGGAAGACAGCGACGCCGCACCGGGCGAGGCTGACGACAAATCCGAATTCGTCGAGATCATTGCCGAAGACGGCGACCATGTCGAACCGCCGCCGCCGGAAATCCTCGAGCCCAATCCCGAGCTGTCGCCCGAGGAAGCCGAACAAGCGCGCAAGGACTATTTGCTGACGCGATTCTGGATCACCGCGCGCGGCTACTGGGGCCAGAACGGCGACCGGCTGGCGCGGCTGTTCACGATCGGCCTGCTGCTGCTGATCGTCGCCAATGTCGCCGTGCAGTACGGCATCAATGTCTGGAATCGCGCGATCTTCGATGCGATCGAAAAGCGGGATTCGGTCAGTGTCTTTCAGCTGACCGCCATCTTCTTTCCGCTCGCGATCGGCAGCGTGCTGCTGGGCGTCGCCCAAGTGTTCGGCCGCATGGGCATTCAGCGGCGCTGGCGCGCCTGGCTGACCAACGCCGTCGTCTCGCGCTGGCTGGCGAACGGCCGCTACTACCAGCTCAATCTGGTCGACGGCGATCACAAGAATCCGGAATACCGCATCGCCGAAGATCTGCGGATCGCAACCGACTCGCCGGTTGACTTCATCGCTGGCGTGACGTCGGCGCTGCTGTCCGCCGTCACGTTCATCGTCGTGCTCTGGACGATCGGCGGCGCCTTGACGCTGACGGTCGGCGGCTCCTCGGTCAGCATCCCGGGCTTCCTGGTCATCGCCGCGATCATCTATGCCGCGATCGCGTCCGGCTCGATCATGGCGATCGGGCGCCGCTTCGTGCAGATTTCCGAGGAGAAGAACCAGGCAGAGGCCGAATTCCGCTATGTGCTGACCCGCCTGCGCGAGAACGGCGAAAGCATCGCGCTGCTTGGCGGCGAGGCCGAGGAACGCGACGGCATCGACAAGACGTTCTCGAACGTGCTGCGGCAATGGGCGCGGCTCGCCAGGCAGCACATGCGCACGACGCTGGTGTCGCAGGGATCGAATCTCATTGCGCCGGTAGTGCCCTTGCTGCTGTGCGCACCAAAATTCCTCGAGGGCAGCATGACGCTCGGCCAGGTGATGCAGGCAGCCTCCGCCTTCACCATCGTGCAGACCGCGTTCGGCTGGCTGGTCGACAACTATCCGCGGCTCGCCGACTGGAATGCATGCGCGCGGCGCATCGCCTCGTTGATGATGTCGCTCGACGGGCTTGAACGCGCCGAGACCGGTGATGGCTTCGGCCGCATCAAGCGCGGCGAGACTGGCGGCGAGGCCATGCTCAGCCTCAATGACCTTTCCGTCACCCTCGACGACGGCACGGCCGTAGTCGGCGAGACCGAAGTCGCGATCGAGGCCGGAGAACGGCTGCTGGTCGCCGGCGAATCCGGGACCGGCAAGAGCACACTGGTCCGCGCCATTGCCGGCTTGTGGCCCTGGGGCGGCGGCAGCGTCAGCCTGCATGCGGACCGCCGCCTGTTCATGCTGCCGCAAAAGCCCTACGTGCCCTCGGGCACGCTGCGGCGCGCAGTGGCCTATCCTGGCGCGGCGGAGGACTGGAACGTCGATGAGATCGGCGACGCCCTGCACAAGGTCGGCCTCGACCATCTCAAGGAGAAGATCGAGGACGACGCGCCATGGGACCAGACGCTGTCCGGCGGCGAGAAGCAACGGCTCGCCTTTGCCCGCCTGCTGCTGCACAGCCCCGACATCGTCGTGCTCGACGAGGCGACCTCGGCGCTCGACGAAAAGAGCCAGGACAAGATGATGGAAATGGTGACGACGGAATTGCCGAAGGCGACCATCGTCAGCGTCGCCCATCGCGTCGAGCTCGAAGCATTCCATAGCCGCAAGATCGTGCTGGAGCGCCGCAAGGGTGGTGCGAAGCTGGTCAGCGACGTCGACCTGATTCCGCGCAAGGGCAAGCGAAGGCTACTCGGACGCTTCCTGCGGCAGCGGCGAACCTCCGCCAAGGCGTCGGACAAGGCGGCATAACGGGCGTTGGCGCTCCGATCAAAACCGGCTATGCATGCCGCGCTTTCGATGAGGCCATGCGTGATCCCGAGCAACGACATTTCGCCGCCGCCGTTCGGCGCCCTGGCGCCCAATGCGGCGCAGGCCGCCATCATCCAGCTGGCGCATGGCTCTGGATTGAAGCGCGGCGCGTTCCGGCCCTGGCTCTCGCGGCTGGTCAATCTGTTCGGTTCGGGACCGCTTGATGTGACCTATCAGGGCGCATCGTTCCGCTTCTATCATCAGGCGAGCGCAACCGAGCGCGGTGCGCTGTTCAATCCCGACTACAATCTGGAAGAGCTCACCTTCCTGCGGGCGCATGTCGGCACCGGCGGCACCTTCGTCGATCTCGGCGCCAATGTCGGCACCTATGCGCTGGCGCTGGCGCGCGATGTCGGGCCCAATGGCAAGGTGATCGCGATCGAGCCGCATCCGATGACGCATGCGCGGCTCAAATTCAACACGCAGGCTTCCGGCTATCCGCAGGTGCGCCTGGTTGCAGCCGCCGCAGGTCCGACCGACGGCGAGTTGATGATCGAGACCGACGGCGACAATCTCGGCGCCAGCCACATCGTCACCGGCACGCCCACGGGCAAGGCGTTCAAGGTGCCGTCGTTGCGGCTGCAACGCATCCTCGACGAGGCCGGCGCGACCAGTGTCGATGCGCTGAAGATCGACGTCGAGGGATTCGAGGACCGCGTGATCACCGGCTTCTTCCGTGACGCCCCGGAACGCTTGTGGCCCCGCGCGGTCGTGATCGAGCATCTGTCAAAGGACGAATGGACCGACGACTGCATTGCGGACATGCACACGCGCGGCTACGTCGATCAGGGCCGGACGCGAAGCAACACGCTGCTGGTGCGTGGTTGAGATGCAGCCGCGTCGGAGATCTGCTCCCTCTCCCGCTTGCGGGGGAGGGGCCGGGGTGGGGGTGCATCCGCGAGACATATCGTGGAAAGAGCCCCCACCCGGATTGCATCTTCGATGCAATCCGACCTCCCCCGCAAGCGGGAGAGGTGCAGCCAGACTGCGGATGCAATGTCCGCAACAACAAGGGAAGCTCGCAATGATCGACCATATCGGCTTTTCGGTCTCCGACTACGAACGCGCGAAGGCGTTCTACCAGACGGCGCTCGCGCCGCTTGGCTATGGCCTGATCATGGAAGTGCCCGCGGAAGTGACCGGGCGCGCACCTGCGGCGGGCTTCGGCGCCGACGGCAAGCCGGATTTCTGGATCGGCGGCGAAGGCGCGATGAACAAGCCGGTGCATATCGCGATCACAGCCAAGGACCGCGCCACCGTCGACGCCTTCTACAAGGCCGCGATGGCGGCCGGCGGCCGCGACAACGGCGCGCCCGGCATTCGCGCGCATTATCACCCGAACTATTACGGCGCGTTCGTGCTCGATCCCGACGGCCACAACATCGAGGCGGTCTGCCACACGCCCGGATAACGCGCACAGGAACAGCGCAGCGCGCGATTCGTTGTCGCTTCGAAATTCGATGGAGCGATCGATGCGCGCGATGCGACCTGACATCAGCAACAGGGTCTCGATCTAATGCCGATCGATCCCCCCGAGATTCCGCCGGCGACGCCGGGCACGCCGAGCGAACCGCCGCCGGGAATTCCGCCCGGCAATCCGCAGCCGGAGGTGCCACCGCCGGTGCGCGAACCCGGCGAGCCACCGCGACCGGACGAACTGCCCGGCAAGACACCCGACGAATCACCGGTGCGCGGACCGCCTGGACCGAGCGGCCCGCCACCTGCGACAGATCGACCCGCCGTCCGGTGATTCGCCGCAGCGCCACAGTTCCACATCGATTGCGAGTGTGTCCGAGCGTTTCTTCTGAACACGCGGTGAACAAGCACACATGCAACCCGTTATAATGTCGAAATAAACTTCGCCGATGATTCGGCGCTCGCCACAATCCGGCCTAACGGCTGGCAATTCATCGTCCTGCCGAATTGTTCGGTTCTGACTTCCTTTCCTTCCTGCCCAGACTTTTCCGCCCGGGGACTCCAAGACCATGACAAAGCTTCGTCTCGTGCTGCTTGCCACGACTGCGCTGACGGTGATGCAGTTCGCCACCTCAGCGTCGCATGCACAAACTTCGCCGCTGGTCGTCGCGCAGGCGCAGCCAAAGGAAGAGCTCGGACCCGACGGAAAGCCGAAGCCCCGGCCCGCGCCGGGCGCTCCCGCGCATCCGGCACCGCCCGCCGCCGCACCGCATCCGCAGGCGCCACCTCCGGCAGCCGCACCGCATCCGCAAGCGCCGCCTCCAGCAGCCGCGCCGCATCCGGCTCCGCCGCCGCCCGCAGCACCCGCGCGTCCCACCCCGCCACCTCCGCCACCGGCCGCTGCTCCGCCGCATCCGACGCCGCCGGCTCCGCCCGCGGCCGCGCCTGCACGCCCCGCTCCGCCTCCGCCGCCCGCGGCCGCCCCCGCACACCCGGCTCCGCCGGCAGCCCCCGCACGCCCCGAACCGCCTGCCGCGCGCCCGGCTCCGCCTCCGCCGGCCGCCGCGCCTGTGCGACCCGAGCCGCCTGCCGCCAAGCCGGCAACGCCGCCGCCCGCGGCTGCACCCGCACATCCGACACCGCCGCCTCCACCGCCGCCCGCCGCAGCGCCGCAACGTCCGGTTACGCCGCCGCCCGGCGCCGGACCTGCGCGCACTCCGCCGACACCGGCGCCAAGTGCCGCACCAAGCGCCGCACCGGCAGCGCCGGGTGCCGCTCCCGCGGCACGTCCCGGCACGCCGCCCGCGGCTGCAACGCCGACGCCTGCAACCCCCGGAGCTCCGACAACGGCACCGGCCGAGCGCCGGCCTGGCGATCGGCCTGGTGGCGAACGGCCGGGCGGTGAACGTCCTGGCGGCGCCAAGCAACCGCCGGGTACACCGCCCACGACTGCGCCCGGCGCGACGTCGCCGACAACGCCCGCGCCTTCGACAACAACGACGCCTCCCGCCGCTAGCGGACAGCCGCCGGCACGGCCCGGCACCCCCGGCACCCCGCCCGCCGCAACTACGCCTCCGGGCGCGACGCCGACGCCACCGGCGCCGGGTCAGCAGGGACGTCCGGCCACACCGCCCGGAACGCCTCCGGCCCCAGGTGCCGCAATGGGCGCTCCCGGCGCAGCACCGGCTCCGGCCGTTGCGCCCGGCGTATCACCAGCCCAGGGAGCCGCGATGGGCGCGCCCGCGGCACGTCCGGCCGGCCCCTCGGCGCCGGGTGTCGTCCCCGGCTCGGCGGCCGCAACGCCCCCGCCCGGCCAGGCGCAATACGCCCCGCCGACGGTCTCGTCCGCGTTCCGGGCCGCACCAACGGTCACGGCGCCGCTTCCGCCGCCTCCGCGACGTGACAACATCTCGCCACTCGCGATCGGCGCCGCTGTCGGCGTGGGCGTGGTCGCCGGTGCGATCATCGGCGGGACCATCGCCGACCTGCACAACCAGCGGCAGGAGGTCGTCGAAGGCGGCCGCACCATCTACACCGAGCCGGACCGCATCATCATCCGCGATCCGGGCGGGCAGGCCTATGTGCGTGGCGACGACGTCTATCGCTTCCGCTATGGCGCGCGTGACATCCGCACCGAGACGATCGGCGGCGAGACTCGCACCATCGTGGTTCGTCCCGACGGCAGCGAGATCATCACGGTGGTCGGTCCCGATGGCCAGATGCTGCGCCGGATCCGCAGGGACCAGGGCGGACGTGAGCTCGTCATCATCGACAACAGCTATCGCGATCCGGGCGCGGTCGGCGGCTTCTATGTCGACCTGCCTCCGCCGGTGGTCCGCATCCCCTATGATCGCTACATCGTAGAGTCCGACAGCGCGGCGCCGGACGTGATCTACGACACCATGGAGGCGCCGCCGGTGGACCGGATCGCGCGACGCTATACGCTCGACGAGATCCGCTACAGCCCGAACGTCCGCATGCTGATGCCGTCGATCGACGTCAACAGCATCAACTTCGACTCCGGCTCCTGGCAGATTCCGCCGGATCAGGCGGCGAAGCTGCAGGCGATCGCCGACGGCCTCAACCGGGCCATCCAGCGCAATCCGCGCGAGGTGTTCCTGATCGAAGGCCACACGGATGCGACCGGCAACGACACCGACAATCTGTCGCTGTCCGACCGCCGTGCGCAATCCGCTGCCGAGTTGCTGACGCAGCAGTTCGGCGTGCCGGCCGAGAACCTGACCTCGCAGGGTTACGGCTCGCAATACCTGAAGGAGCAGACCGACGGACCGAGCCGCATCAACCGGCGCGTCACCGTCCGCCGCATCACCCCGCTGCTCAACGGCGGCACCGCCTCCGCAGCGCCGCCGCGCTGAACCGGCGAGCATCGCGATACGAAATGGCCGGGAGCGATCCCGGCCATTTTTGTTTGGTGCGTTATCTCCCCGCCCCCAGCCCCAGCGCGTCGACCATCACGCGAAACACTTCGGCGTTGTCCATCGAGCCGTGGACGCGCTCGCTGCCCGGCCCGGTCGCGGTGAGGATGACATCCTCGCCGGAATGCACGCTGGCGCCGATCATCGCCGGCAGATTGCCGAAGCGCAGCGCGACGCCGGGAACGTCCTTGTATTTGTCGTTGACCTTGAAGGTGTCGGGCTGATCGCCCTTCACGGTCGGCTCGTTCGGATCGTCGAGCTTCGGGCGGAACGTCTCGTAATGGTCAGGCAGGCTTGCCGAGAAGATCGCAAGCCGCCGGCTGACATCCACGCGTGACGGATAACCCTCCGCGTCGGGCGCCGGGTAGTTCGGGAAGCCGGCCTTATCGTAGACGCCGACGCGCTCGCGCAGCGGCACGTTGGGTACAGCAGTCATGTCGTCATTGATCGTGCCGACCAGGCTGTTCGGATGGTTGTGGTCGGCGACGACCAGGATCAGCGTGTCGTCGTTGCGCACTTTGGCCCAATCCTTCGCCAGCCGCACCGCATTGTCGAGCATGATGGTGTCGTAGACCGCGCGCTCCATGTCGAGCAGATGGGCGTACTTATCGATCAGGCCGGACTCGACCATCAGGAAGAAGCCGGACTCGTGCTTCGACAGGACCGTGAGCGCCGCCTGGACCTGTTCGGTCAGATCGGGCTGCTCGGGAAATTTCTTGACGCCGCCCCCCTTGAGAAACTTGCGGTCAAGCGCGCCGTCCATGTTGCCGGTGGCGAACAGGCCGAGCAATTGCCGCGTCTCCGGCCTCGCGGCGAGCGCGTTCAACTCGCTTGCAGTGGTTGCGACCGGATAGCCGGCGTCGCGAAAACGCGCGAGATAATCGATGTCGTCCTTGCGTTTTGATCCCGCGGCGGATTGCGGCAGGAAGTTCGCGGAGCCGCCACCCATCAACACGTCCGGCTTCGCATCGAAATATTGCGCGACGATCGCATCATAGGCGGCACGGCGGCGGGTATGCGCGACCATCGCCGCCGGGGTCGCGTCCTCGATTTCGGTGTTGGTGACGATGCCGACGGCGAGCTCGGCCCGCTTGGCAAGGCTCGCGATGGTCTCGACCCTGGGGTCGTCGAGCGGATCGGGCGTGCGATCGGCATAGACGCCGAGCGCATTGACCGCGGCCTTGTGGCCGGTGGCGTAGGCGCTCGCGGCATTCGCCGAGTCGGTGATGATCGAATCCGAGCCTGCGGTCGCCACCAGCGCCATGTGCGGCATGTCGTCGATGGCGAGCTTGCCGCGGCTCTTGCCTTCCACGATTCCCTTGGAGAGGATTCGCGCGGCGACGCGATGCGCCGGCGACATCCCGTCGCCGATGAACAGGATCACGTTCTTCGCCTTGCGCGGTCCGGTGTCGTAGACGCTCCAGGTCACCGTGCGGCTCTGCGTGCCGTCACTGACTTCGACGGTCACTGGACCGGGCTTGGCGAGCGAGACATCGCGCAACAGCAGTGCCGACTGGTCCCGGCCGGCCTCGCGCGCCGTGAATGTGCCGCCCTGGCCGAACACCGCGGCATGGTCGGCGCCGTTCAGCGTCACCTTCAGCCGGGCCTGATCGACCAGGCCGGGAAATTCGATCTTGAAGTCGAATTTGGCGCCGATGAGGATCTCGGCGCGATCGATCGGATAGATGGTCTGGGCGGGCGCCGGCGCTGCCGACAACACCAGCGTAACGGCCACGCCGGCCAATGACTTGATCATGATCGATGCTCCGCCCCTTGCGCATCATGCGCGCCCGGGGCGGAGGCTAGTGGCGGCGGATGACGCCGCAATGGGGCGGCGCCGGGACGTATTGCCGCAAGGGCCGGGGTCAGCGCGCGATCTGCTGCGGATCGTAGAAGAAGCGCTCCTCGACCAGCTCCTCGCCGCGCCAGGTCTGCCAGGCGACCTCCTCCATGCTGCGGACCTTGCCGTCCTTGCCGGTGAATTCGAAGCGCCAGCAGATCGCCGAATGATCGCCGTCGAGCAACAGCGGTCCGAGCCGCGTGGTCTTCACACTGGAGACCGCGGCCAGCACCGCCGCCTCGCGTGCCGCCAGCGCCTCGCGGCCGACGCGCCATTCGCCGTCATTCTCTTGGGTGCGGGCATCGGCGGTATAGAAGTTCCTGATCGCGCCGACATGGTCGTTGGCTTCGACCGTATCAGCGAAGGCTTGCAGCGTCTTGAGCGAAGGCATCGGGCAATCTCCATTTACCGACTTATGGTCGGTATTTATCGACTGGAAGTCGGTAAGTCAACTGGCGCCAATGCGGAACCTGGGCTAGACATTCATGATGGCAACCCAGGCCGAACGGCGCGAGAAGACCAGAGCCGCGATCGTCAAGGCGGCGCGGCGCATTTTTGGCGAGCGCGGCTTTGCGGCTGCGACGATGGACGACATCGCCAGTGGCGCGCGCGTCGCCAAGGGCGCGGTCTATCATCACTTTTCGACCAAGGAGGCGGTGTTCGAGGCGGTTTTCGAGCAGGTCTCGATGGACCTCGTCGCCGATCTCGACCGCATCTCGCGCGCCGAGAACGATCCGCTCGCGGCGATGGCGGCGGGAACGCAGGGCTATTTCGCGGCGTGCTCAAAAGGCCCGACCGGCCAGATCATCCTGCGCGATGGGCCGGCCGTGCTCGGCTGGGAGCGCTGGCGCGAGATCGACGCCAAGCATTTCGGCGGCAAATTTCCGCGCGCGCTGACGGCGGCGATGGACGCCGGCGTGATCGCCAAGCAGCCGATCGAGCCCCTGGCGCGGCTGTTGCTCGGCGCGGTGACGGAGGCCGCGGTCGCGGTCTCCGCCGGGCCCGATATCGGCAGGACCGGCACCGACTACGCGCGCGCGTTCCGTTCGCTGCTGGATGCGCTCAGGGTGAAGTAGCCGAAGCCCTCTCCCCACGTCGTCCCGGCGAAGGCCGGGACCCATAACCACAGGGAGCAGTTGTTGAAGCGCGCTGTGGCCCCAGCGTTTTGCAACAATTGACGGTCGTGGTTATGGGTCCCGGGTCGCGCTTCGCTTGCCCGGGACGACGAGGTGAGAGAGCGCCGCCTCAATCCTTGTCGTTCTCGAGCCGAAAGATCTGCGAGCCTTCGCCGCTCGAGATCAAGCCGGTCTTGTTGTAGAGACCGAGCTTGGCGCGGGTATCGGCGATGTCCAAGTTGCGCATCGTCAGCTGGCCGATGCGGTCGGCCGGCGAGAAGGCGGCGTCCTCGACCTTCTCCATGCTGAGGCGCTCCGGCGCATAGGTCAGGTTCGGGCTCTCGGTGTTGAGGATGGAGTAATCGTTGCCGCGGCGCAGCTCGAGTGTCACCTCGCCGGTGACGGCGCGCGCCACCCAGCGCTGCGCGGTCTCGCGCAGCATCAGCGCCTGCGAGTCGAACCAGCGGCCCTGATACAGCAGCCGGCCGAGCCGCATGCCGCTGATGCGGTACTGCTCGATGGTATCCTCGTTGTGGATGCCGGTGACCAGCCGCTCATAGGCGATGTGCAGCAGCGCCATGCCGGGCGCCTCGTAGATGCCGCGGCTCTTGGCCTCGATGATGCGGTTCTCGATCTGGTCGCTCATGCCGAGACCGTGGCGGCCGCCGATCGCATTGGCTTCAAGGAACAGCGCGACCGGATCGGCAAACGTCTTGCCGTTCAGCGCCACCGGCTGGCCCTCCTCGAAGCGCACCACGACCTTCTCGGGCTTGACGTCGCAATCGGCGCGCCAGAACGGCACGCCCATGATCGGATTGACGATGGTGATGCCGCTCGCGAGGCTCTCGAGATCCTTGGCCTCATGAGTCGCGCCGAGCAAATTGCTGTCGGTCGAATAGGCCTTCTCCGCGCTCATCTTGTAGGCAAAACCCTGCGCGGTCATGAACGCCGACATCTCGGCGCGGCCGCCGAGCTCGTCGATGAACTGCTGGTCGAGCCAGGGCTTGTAGATGCGCAGGCTCGGATTGGTCAGCAGGCCGTAGCGATAGAAGCGCTCGATGTCGTTGCCCTTGTAAGTCGAGCCGTCGCCCCAGATGTTGACGCCGTCCTCCTGCATCGCCGCGACCAGCATCGTGCCGGTCACCGCGCGGCCGAGCGGGGTGGTGTTGAAATAGGTGATGCCGCCGGTCGAGATGTGGAACGCGCCGGACTGGATCGCGGCGATGCCCTCATGCACCAGCTGGGTGCGGCAATCGACCAGGCGGGCCTTCTCGGCGCCGAAATCCATCGCCTTGCGCGGGATCGCGTCGTAATCGGCCTCGTCGGGCTGGCCGAGATTGGCGGTGTAGGCGAAGACCTTGGCGCCCTTCAGCTTCATCCAGAGCAGCGCCGCTGACGTGTCGAGCCCGCCCGAGAACGCGATGCCGACTTTCTCGCCGGTGGGCAGGCTTTTCAGAATCGTACTCATGGGACGGTCCAATCGGTCGAAATCAGGATGATTACGCTGGGCGAATATCAAATTTCCGGTGCCTGGGCACGCCTTTAATCAGGCTTCCGGCTGGCTCGGCTTCGCTTGGCCGCCCCGGCGCCAGCGCTGCATCAGCCGGTAGCCGGGCATCGCCAGCCGCGTCAACGCCGCATCGACCTGGGCGTCGGTCAGCCGGGTCGAGGCCCAGCGGTAGATCAGCGCATAGAACAGCCAGACGGTGAAGAACGACACCAGGCCGGCGATCGCCACATCGGTGAAAAAGTGGCCGCCAAAGGCCATGCGAAGCCCGCTGGTGACGATGCCGAACACGGTCGCCCCGGCAAAGGCCAGCGGCCGCCAGGCTGGCGGCGTCAGCGCCGCCGGCGCATAGGTCCAGAACGCGGTGGCGCCCTCGCCTGAGAAGAACGAGCAGTTGCGGGGGCAGCCGCCGCGCGGGTCCCACCACGGCATGAATTGCAGATCGCCGCCGAACTGCGTCACGAACACCGGCCGCGGCCGGCCCCAATAGTTCTTGAAGGTGAGGTTGGTGAGGACGCCAGCCGAAAGCAGCATCGTGGTCAGCAGGAACACCGCGGCGCGGCCGGACATCAGCATCGGCCGATCCGGCCGGATGAATTTCCAGACGATGGTCACGATCGCCGGCAGCACCAGCGCCCAGGCGATCCACATCGCCGCATCGCGCGCGAACGACGCCACCGCGTCGAGCTTCACGGGGAAGGTGTTTTGCGCGGCATTGTAGAACAGCGCCGCGAGCTTCAGGTCGAGCTCGGGATAGACCCCGAACAGGATGCCGATGATGAGCGCGAGCGCCAGCGCGATAAAAAGTCCGGTCCGGTTCATGGCGCGCGGTTTAGCCGAGGCGGATGAGCATGAAAAGTGCGTCGGCTTGCCTTACCCTCCCCTGGAGGGGGAGGGTCGGCTCACGTTGAGCGGAGCGAAGCGTGAGCCGGGGTGGGGTGAAAGTGTCTCCGCCTCTGCACTGCCCGAGTTGAGAGATCACCCCACCCCGCTGCGCATGGCGCTCCGCTCCATGCGCAACGACCCTCCCCCTCAGGGGAGGGTGAGAGCCGTCATCACGGCCGCGGCGATTGCGACGGCAGGGGCGGCGGCGGCAATGGGCGCGGCGGCTCGCGCCAGGCGCCGGCGGTGCGGCCGGCGATCAGCCAGTAGACCAGGCCCGCAACAATGCCTGCGCCGGTCATGATCTCCATGTGCCGGCGCACGATGCCATGGAACTGCATCATGTCGGGATCGAACGGAACCAGGCCGAGATAGCAGGCCGCGCCGACGATCGCACCACCGACCGCGTAGGCCAGCACGCTCCGGATGAAGAACGCCTCGGTGATCAGCACCACGATCAGCGCGGGCAGCAGCGCAAAGCCGGAAATGAAGATGAAGCCGAAGCCGAGCACGACGTTAATCGCACTCTGATCGATCTGCCCGCCGAAATCGCTGAGCTCGGGATACAGCACCGCGACGACCACGATGACCCCGGCCACGAAGCAGGCCATCAGGAAGCCGAAGGCGACGACGAACAGGCGGCCGATCAAGGCCATGTTACGACCTCCCCGTCATTGCGAGGAGCGATAGCGACGAAGCAATCCATGGTTCAGCAGGTTCGGACATGGATTGCTTCGCTTCGCGCGCAATGACGTCGCGGAGAGCGTGGTCGCTCACAACGCTCAATCCGTCATTGCCATCGCGCGCAGCGCCTGTCGCTCGCTGGCCGAGAGCTTTTCGGTCTCCGACTTGAGCTGGCCGCAGGCGGCGAGGATGTCGCGGCCGCGCGGCGTGCGCACCGGCGAGGAATAGCCGGCGTTGAAGATGTACTCGGAGAATTTCTCGATCTGCTCCCAGTCCGAGCACTCGTAGGCGGTGCCCGGCCATGGATTGAACGGGATCAGGTTGATCTTGGCCGGAATGCCCTTGAGCAGCTTCACCAGCAGCTTGGCGTCGTCGAGCGAATCGTTGACACCCTTGAGCATCACATATTCGAAGGTGATGCGCCGCGCGTTCGAGGCGCCGGGATAATCGCGGCAGGCCTGCAGCAATTCCTTGATCGGATATTTGCGGTTCAGCGGCACTAGTTCATTGCGCAGCTCGTCGCGCACCGCATGCAGCGAGATCGCGAGCATCACGCCGATCTCCTCGCCGGTGCGCTGGATGTTCGGCACCACGCCCGAAGTCGACAGCGTGATGCGCCGGCGGGAAATGCCGATGCCTTCATTGTCGCCGACGATCAGCAGCGCATCACGCACCGCGTCGAAATTGTAGAGCGGCTCGCCCATCCCCATCATCACGATGTTGGTGACGCGCCGCGTGCCGTCCTCGCGGTCGGCCCAGTCATTCAGCCGGTCGCGCGCCACCATCACCTGGCCGACGATCTCGCCGGCGGTGAGGTTGCGCACAAGCCGTTGCGTGCCGGTGTGGCAGAACGAGCAGTTCAGCGTGCAGCCGACCTGCGAGGAAACGCACAGCGTGCCGCGATCGGTCTCGGGGATGTAGACGCACTCGACCTCGTGCGGCCGCTCGACCTTGTCGCCGCTCGGCAGCCGCAACAGCCATTTGCGCGTGCCGTCATTGGAGATCTGCTCGGCGACCACCTCGGGACGGTCGACGGTAAAATGCTTCTCGAGCTCGGCGCGCATGTCCTTCGAGACGTTGGTCATCTCGCCGAAGTTCTTGGCGCCGCGGAAATACATCCAGTTCCAGAGCTGCTGGGTGCGCATCTTGCGCTGCGCGGCCTGCACCCCGATTTCGCCGAGGCGATCGGCGATCTCGGCGCGCGACAGCCCGATCAGCGACGGCTTGGCCGGCGGCACATAAGTCTCGAGCGGAACCTTTTCGACCAGCGCGCTGGCGCCGGACACGGCATGGGTGGTCACGGGGTCGGTCATGAAACCTCAAATAGGCCTTCCAGCCGGTGCTGGAAAGCCGCCAAATACCTCAATTTCACGTCTATGAGCCGGTCTTAACGCCGGCAGTCCTGTCCGAGCCGGTCGAGCGCCTGCGCCAGGCCCTTCAGCGAGAAGCTGTCGATCGTCTCGGTGCCCTTCGCCGAGACGGCTTTTACCGTCAGATCGGCCGATTTGCGCATGGCTTCCACCATCCGCTCCTCCTCAGCCGCATTCTTGATCCAGAGGCCGTCGCCCTGGGTGTACATCGCATAGGTCCCGCCGCCGACCTGGAGCGTCGATTCCGAGCCCGGCTTCACGCTGTAGCCGATCATGATCGAGACTTCGTTGACGACCTTCTCGGCCGGTCGGGTCGAGATGAAGGCATAGGCCGGATCACGCGGCCGGTTCGGCGGGTTGGTCTTCGACGACGACGGCTTGGCGAGCGCAAAGCACACCTTCTTGCCGTTGGGCGATGCGGTATAGGCGCCCCAGGTCCCGAATTGGCCGATCAGCGTCGGTTCCGCACCGCCGGCCGCAGCCGCGGCGGCCGAAGGCGCCGGCTTGGCCGCTTCCTTCGCCGTATCCTTCTTGGGCGCAGCCTGGGCCTGCGCGAGGGAGACGATCCCGCACACGACACAAACAGCCAGTGATGTCAGAATTTGCCGCACGGCCAACTGGTTCCCCCATCATTGTGACTGGAAGATGGCTCGGCGATTCCCCTCCGCCGGCTTGGATGGATAACCGGGAAACGCTTTTTTGGGAAGGCAGTTAGGTCCGGGGCGCGCGCGCCGGCGACAGCCGTGCGCGCATCGATTGCTACTCAGTGCTTGGTATCGTTGATCACCCCTTGGCGCGCGCGGCGCGCTGGCTCTCCCATTGGGCATCGGTCCATTGCAGCAGGTCCTCGGCACCGGAACTGCGCAAATGCGCGCCGCCGTCCTGCACCACCATCTCGCCATTGATGTAGCCGCCCTGATCCGAGATCAGGAAGGTGGCGAGATTGGCAAGCTCGGAATGCTCGCCGGCGCGGCCGAGCGGATTGCGATGCGACCAGGTCTCGCCGCGCGCTTCGGGACGCAACTGTCCGGTCGCACCCGGCGTCGGGAACGCGCCGGGCGCGATCGCCACAGTGCGGATACCTTTCGGGCCCCACTCGACGGCAAGGCTCTTGGTCATCGCCAGCACCGCGGTCTTGGCCATCGACGACGGCACCGTGAAGGCGCGGCCGGTGATGGTCGAGGTCGAGAGGATCGAGAGCACCACACCCTTGTGCTTGCCTTCGATCCAGCGGCGGCCGGCCGCAAGCGTGCAGTACATCGTGCCATGCAGCGTCGGCGCGAGGATCGCGTCCGCGGCACGGAATGACAAATGTTCGCTCTGCGCAATAAAGGTTGCGGCAGCATTGTTGACGAGTACGTCGATCGGCGCGTCCTGCCAGACCTGATCCATCATCGCCTCGACCGAGGCGCCGTCGCGGATATCGCAGCGCGCGGTCGACACCTTGGCGCCGAGCTCGCTGCGGAATTTTGCTGCGGTTTCCTCGAGCAGCCCCTCGCGACGCCCGCAGATGATCAGTTCTGCACCGAGTTCGGCAAAGCGGGCGCCCATCGCCGCGCCGAGACCGGAGCCGCCGCCGGTGATCAGGATGCGCTTTTTCGCTAGCAGGCCTTTTTCAAACATAGTTTGATCCCTCCGCACTGTATTGTCGCTCCGCCGCAAATCCGGCATGAAGCTTGTAGTCCAAGATCTTGCAGCTCTTTCTGCGTCCGAAACTCAGGTGTGTCCATGAAAGCCATCCTCTGCTCGCAATACTGCCAACCCGACGATCTCGTGCTGGCTGACGTGCCCGATCCGGTGGCGGGTCCCGGCGAAGCCGTGATCGCGATCAAGGCGGCGGCGCTGAATTTCTTCGACATCCTGATGATCCAGGGCAAGTACCAGATCAAGCCGCCGTTCCCGTTCTCGCCGGCCGCCGAAGTCGCCGGCGTGATCGAGAGCGTCGGCGCCGGTGTCACCGATCTGAAGGTCGGCGACCGCGTCGTTGCGTCATGCGGTCACAACGGCGCGCGCGACAAGATCGCGCTGCCCGCGAATACGATCGTGAAGATTCCCGACAATCTCGATTACGACCGCGCCGCCGGCATCATCATCATCTACGGCACCGCGCTGCATGCGCTGGAAGATCGCGCGAGCCCGAAGCCGGGCGACACGCTCGCGGTGCTGGGCGCCGCCGGCGGCACCGGCCTTGCCGCGTGCGAACTCGGCAAGTTGATGGGCCTGAAGGTGATCGCCTGCGCATCGTCGGACGAGAAGCTCGCATTCGCCAAGCAGCACGGCGCCGAGCTGACGCTGAACTACGCCAAGGAAGATCTGAAGGAGGGCCTGCGCAAGCTGACCAACGGCAAGGGCGCCGACATCGTGTTCGATCCGGTCGGCGGCTCCTATGCCGAGGCTGCGCTGCGCTCGACCGCATGGGAAGGCCGCTTCCTGGTGATCGGCTTTGCCGCCGGCGACATCCCGAAGATCCCGCTTAACCTCGCACTGCTCAAGGGCTGCGACATCCGCGGCGTGTTCTGGGGCGCGTGGGCGCGGCTGAACCCGGAGAAGAACCGCAAGAACCTCGAGAAGCTCGTGCAGTGGACCGCGGAAGGCAAGATCTCCTCGCATGTCGACCGCACCTTCCCGCTGTCGCAGACCGCGGAAGCCCTGAAGGTGCTCGCCGGCCGCAAGGCGATGGGCAAGGTGATCCTGCATCCGGGAAGCTGAGCTGGGCGACCGCGCGCGTCTCGCTATCACCGTCACCCTGAGGAGCGCGTAGCGCGTCTCGAAGGGTCGACGGCCACCGGCGGGGCCGTGCATCCTTCGAGGCTCGCAAGAGCTCGCACCTCAGGATGACGGGTCGTGAAAGTTCGTAGCCCGGATGGAGCGCAGCGAAATCCGGGATGCATCATAACCTCCCCTTGAAAAAGGGGAGGTTGCTTTGCTCGCCAGAGCAAAGCGGGTCGGGATCTGCTCTCTCGACTTGCAGCGGAGTCCGCGGCTGACCCCCATCTCGACTTTCCCCCTTACGGGAAAAAGCAGAACGCAGACCTCACTCCTTCGTCGGCACTCCACGCTTCGGCGCTGCGCGCGCAACGCGAGCAGACCTTGTGAACTTTCTCCGAGTTGGCGCGCGCTGCCGCAATCAAACCCAAATTTCTCCCGATTCGCAGCGACCGAGGCCGCTTTTTGGGCCCAATCGCAAGGCGATTAAGAACCTGTAATGGGCGCTCAGGGACCCCAATAAGAATAACAACCAGACACCAGAGATGCCCGATTGTTGCGTCATAGTATCGGGGAAACATCATCATGGTGGGGAATCCAACACACGTTCACGGCAACGATCCGCCGCGCGGCGCGGTCAACGCGGATATCAACGATCCCGAATTTGCACCTTATCGCTACCGGCGACCACATCGGGCAGCCATCGACATCGGCGCGGACGAACCTGCCCCGCTTTTTCTTTCAAGCCAAATCGATGACGCGGATTGGCACGGGCGCACCACGATTCCACGTTCACGCCTCCGCACCGGTCTGCTGACAATTTCGGCCGGCGCTCTCGTCGCGGCTGCGGTGGTCGGGCTGTGGTCCATCGGCAGCGTGCGCGACGCGGTCCTGAGCGCCAAGGCCGCGCTGGTCGGCGTCTCGCCGATCGAGGCCCGCGCAGAAATCGCGGACGCGGTTCGCGCCGTGGCCACCGAGGTGTCGCCCACCACTACAACCCCGCCGTCACGCGCGCAGATCGCGGCCGCCTATCAGGAAGCGATCAAGAGCGAATTCGTTGCGCACGAAACGCCCGTGGCTGCGCCGATCGAGCCACCACCACCGGCGGCGCCACCGGCAAGACGCCTCGATCCGGATGACGTCGCAGGCCTCCTGAAGCGCGCCAACAGCCTGCTTGCGATCGGCGACATCGTATCGGCGCGGCTCTTGCTCGAGCGGGCCGCGGATGCGCAGGACGCGGACGCGGCGCTGTTGCTGGCTCGCACCTACGATCCCGACGTGCTGGGGACCTTGGACAAGCGGAGCATCACGCCCGATCCGGAGACCGCACGCCTCTGGTATCGCAAGGCCGCCGAACTCGGCTCGCAGCCCGCACAGCAACGCCTCGCGCAATTGCAAAACTAGGCTCATCTCGAGGGACACATGCGACGCTTGTTTGGATTGGTACTTTTCGCAGGCATGATGATTTGGGGCCCGGCGGCACGGGCTGAGCAGACCGAATTCGACCCGGCCAAGGTCAGCGACAGCCTGAAGGCGATCTTTCAGTTCGGCTCGGTAGGCACCAAGCAGAGCCTCAACGCCAACACGGTTACGCTGATCTCCGGCACGATCGGCGGCACCTATGTTCAGTTCGGCGCCGATCTCGCCTCCGTGCTCGACGATGGCAATAAGTTGCGCATTCTGCCGATCGTCGGGCGCGGCTCGGTGCAGAGCGTCGCCGACATCCTGTTTCTGCAGGGTGTCGATCTCGGCATCGTTCGATCTGACACGCTCGACTATCTCGAGCGGAAGGGCATCGCGAAAGACATCAAGAAGCAGTTCACCTACGTGACCAAGCTCTACAACGAAGAGATGCACGTGATCGCGTCGAAATCGATCCGTAATCTCAGGGAGCTTGAGGGCAAGACCGTCAGCGTCGACCTTCCCAATGGCGGCACCTTCGTCACCGCACTGACCGTGTTCGAGCGGCTCGGAATGAAGCCGAAGGTCGTCTATGTCGAGCAGCGCATCGCGCTGGAGAAATTGAAGGCCGGCGAAATCGACGCGGTAATCGTCTGTGGCGGCAAGCCTTACAAGTCCGTGAGCGGCTTCAAGGACGACCGGTTCCACCTGGTGCCGGTCAACTACGAGAAACCGTTGCAGGACGACTATCTGCCGGCGAGCCTGTCGGCCAAGGACTATCCCAACCTGATTTCGGGCGAGGAGCGCGTCGACACGATCGCCGTTCCTGCCGTGCTTGCGGCCTACAACTGGGCACCGAAGACGGAGCGCTACAACAAGCTGGCCAATTTCGTGGATGCATTCTTCACAAAATTTCCGACGTTCCAGAATCCGCCGTTCCATCCGAAGTGGCGGGAGGTCTCGCTGTCGGCGCCACTGCCGGGTTGGCAACGCCTGCCGGTAGCCCAGCAATGGCTGGACCGCCACGGCGTCGAAGCTGCAACGCGCACCCGTTTCGATGAATTTCTGAAGCAGAGCCCGGCGGCGACGCGCTTGCAGAGCGACGCCGACAAGGAGGTGCTGTTCAAGCAGTTCCGGGCGTGGGACGCGGAAAACAACTCGCGTGCCCAGCTGCGCGCCGGCGAGAAACGCTAGACTCCTCGAACCCGGATAGAGTGCAGCGAAATCCGCGACCGCTCGATCGATTGGCGAGAAAGCCCGCCGATTGCGCTACGCTTCATCCGGGCTACTATTTCGTGCTCTCCGGCACCCCGCGCTTCAGCGCGGCGCGCGCGGCTTCGCGATGCTCGGGGGTGATGTGGCTTGCCACCATGCGGATCGCGGTTGCGAGCACGGCGGCATCGTCGGTAAAGCCGAGCACCGGCAGCATGTCCGGGATGAAGTCGAACGGCAGGATGAAATAGGCGATCGCGCCGAGCAGCGCCGCCTGGACATGGCGCGGCGTCTGCCGGTCGAAGGCGCAGTAATAGGCCGCGAGCAGATCCTCGGCGAAAGGAAGCCGCGCCACCACTTTCTTGAACTTGATCCAGAAGCGGCGGCGCACGCTTTCGGGGTCCTGCGCCAGCCGGTCGGCAGGCCCAAATCCCATGCCGGTATCGGTCGATGGCATCGCAAGGTTCCCTGTGGCGCCGCACGACGGATCGGCGGCGGACGATCCGAATCTGGGGATGTCGGCCAACCGGCGCAAGGTTGCGCGCAGCCGGGTCAACTGACCCCAAGCTGCCTTGCGATCGCGTTCATCGCCTTGGCGAGGTCGATATCGCGCTTGGTCACCCCGCCGACATCATGGGTCGCCAGCACGACCTCGACCGTCTTGTAGACGTTCTTCCATTCGGGGTGATGGTCGCTCTTCTCGGCGACCAAAGCGGCGCGTGCCATGAAGCCGAAGGCCTCGTTGAAGTCCTTGAACACGAAGGTCTTTGCGATCGCCTCGCGCCCGGCCAGTTCCGACCAGCCGGCCAGTTCCCAAAGCGCGGCCTTCCTTGCTTCCGCTGACAGCCTTTCGACCATGGTAACCCTCCCGTTTGACGCCGACCTTAGCCTAACCACCGGCCTCCGGGGTGGGATCCATGCCGAAAATAAGGCCGAAATAGCGTCCTATCGCCGCTGGTAACCATGACGCAGATGTAACATCTGTAGCCCCAGGAATTTGCTACAAATGGCTTATGTGTGCGCGTTGGTAGTTTTGCGAGATTGAGCCCCGACGATTGTTTGCGAGATCGATGACAGACGACTCCGCCAGCATATCGCCCAAGCCGCTGCGCTCCGCAAAGCGACGGCTGATGTTCGTCTTGATCGCGGGCGCGCTCGCCATCGTCGGCGCGACGATCGCCGGTTACTATTTCGCGGTGCGTCCGGTGACGCTGCGGATCGCGGTCGGCCCCGCAAGCAGCGATGACCTCAGGGTCGTGCAGGCGCTGGCGCAGGCCTTCAACAACCAGCAGCACACCCAGGTCAAACTGAGACCGGTGCAGACCGACGGCGCCAGCGCCAGCGCGCAGACGCTCGCCGATGGCAAGGCCGACCTCGCCATCATCCGCGGCGACCTCGATGTGCCGAAGAATGCGCAGGCGGTCGCGGTCCTGCGCAAGAATGTCGTGGTGATGTGGGTGCCGCCCGCAGCCAAGGGCAAGGGCCGCAAGGCCGCAAAGATCACCAAGATCGCACAGCTTGCCGGCCGCAAGATCGGCGTCGTCGGCCGCACCCCGGCCAACGTCAACCTGCTGAAGCTGATCCTCACGCAATACGGCGTCGACCCGATGAAGGTCGAGATCGTGCAATTCCCGGCCAATGAAGCGGTCGAGGCCATCAAGAACCTGAAGGCCGACGCCTATCTCGCTGTCGGTCCGGCCAACAGCAAGCTCACGATCGATGCGATCACGGCGTCGACCAAGGACGGCGGCGAGCCCACCTTCCTGCCGATCGACGCGTCCGAAGCGATCGCGCAGAACCATCCGGCCTATGAGGCCGCGGAAATTCCCGCCGGCTCGCTCGGCTCGGCCGACCGGCCCGACGACGAGGTGAAGACGATCAGCTTCTCGCACCATATCGTGGCGCGAAAGGGCCTGTCGGACGCGACGGTCGCGGCCTTCACCCGGCAATTGTTCGCGATCCGGCAGTCGCTCAAGAACGATTTCCCGCTCGCCGCCAAGATCGAGACGCCCGATACCGACAAGGACGCCACCATCCCGGTGCATCCCGGCGCGGCGGCCTTCGTCGACGGCGAGGAAAAGACCTTCCTCGACCGCTACAGCGATTACATCTGGTGGAGCCTGATGGCGTTCTCGGCGATGGGCTCGGCCGGTGCATGGTTCGCCGGCTATCTCAAGCAGGACGAGCGCAACACCAACACCTCGCAGCGCGAACGCCTGCTGGAGATGCTGAAGACCGCGCGGCAGAGCGATTCGACCGACGAGCTCGACCAGTTGCAGGCGGAAGCCGACGACATCCTGCGCCACACGCTGGACTGTTTCGAGCACGGCGCCATCGAGGAAGGCACGCTCACCGCCTTCAACATCGCGCTCGAGCAGTTCCACAACGCCGTCGCCGACCGCAAGGCGCTGCTGCTCAGCATGCCGCAGAATCTGCAGCGGACTGCGAGCCAGTTCAGGGCCGCGGGCACGGCGTAGGTCTCCATACTGCACGACTACGCCATCGGCGAACGAACTCTCTCCGTTCCCTCCCCCCTTGTGGGGGAGGGTCAGGGAGGGGGGTGCCGCTTGCTCCGTTCAAGTTTGATCCCGAGAACGTCGCTGCGATTGCGCGAGTGTCATTTCGTCTCTGGCGTCACCGCCCGGGGCTTACCCCTCTCCCCAACCCTCCCCCACAAGGGGGGAGGGAGCCTGACGCATGTGCTCACCTTACGAAGGGCGCGATCCGCTCTCCATCCCCCCTGTAATCTCTCCGTCATGGAATTTTTCTAGGTCTGTGCTCGACCGCGGCGCATTGTCGCTGTGACCTGAGGAGGCTCCCCATGACGATCCGGTTCTCGCGAAATCTGACCCGCCGCCGCTTTCTCTCGACCGCTGCTGCGGCCGGCGCCGGCGTGATCGCGATGCCCTATCTATCGCGCGCGGCCGACCGCCCGGTGATCACCCATGGCGTGCAGTCCGGCGATGTCGGCGTCGACGGCGGCGTGGTATGGGCTCGTGCGGACCGTCCTTCGCAGATGATGGTCGAGGTCGCGACGACAGATTCGTTCAAGAATGCCCGCGCGCTGCCGCCGATCACGGCGCTGCCGGAGAGCGACTTCACGGCCAAGATGCTGCTGGAGAACCTGCCGTCGGGCCAGGACATCTTCTACCGCGTCCGCTTCCGCGACCTCGCCCATGTCGACGTTGTCGGCGAGCCGGTGGTCGGCCGCTTCCGCACCGCGCCGAGCGACCGCCGCGACGTCTCCTTCGTGTGGGGCGGCGACGTCGCCGGCCAGGGCTGGGGCATCAACCCCGACGACGGCGGCATGATCACCTTCGCCGCGATGAAGAAGCACGCCCCGGATTTCTTCCTGCATTCCGGCGACACCATCTATGCCGACGGCGTCATCACCGCCGAGCAGAAGCAGCCCGACGGCAAGATCTGGAAGAACATCACGATCCCGGAGAAGGCCAAGGTCGCCGAGACGCTCGACGAGTATCGCGCGGCGCATAAATACAATTTCCTCGACAGCAATCTGCGCGCCTTCAATGCCGAAGTGCCGATCTTCGTGCAGTGGGACGATCACGAGGTGACCAACAACTGGTCGCTGTCGAAGCAGCTGCCGGCGGCCTACAAGGAGCGCGACATCAACGTGCTCGCTGCGCGCGCGGCGAAAGCCTTCCACGAGATGTATCCGATGCGCGAGAGCATCGTCGAGCCGGGCCGCGTCTATCGCACGCTGAGCTACGGCCCGCATCTCGACGTGTTCATGCTCGACGAGCGCAGCTATCGCGGCCCCAACGGTCCGAACCTGCAGGAAACCTACGGCCCGGATGCCTATTTCATCGGTCCGGATCAGATGGCCTGGCTGAAGCGCGCGCTGCTCAACTCGCGCGCCACCTGGAAGGTGATCGCCTCCGATATGCCGCTGTCGCTGATCGTCTATGACGATGCCGCCAACAAGAAGGGCTCGGAAGCCTTCGCGCAGGGCGACGGACCGGCGCGCGGCCGCGAGCTCGAGATCGCCGACATCCTGCGCTTCATCAAGACCGCCGGCATTGCCAACACGGTGTGGCTGACCGCCGACGTGCACTATGCGGCTGCGCACTACTACAACCCGAACAAGGCCCAGTTCCAGGAGTTCGATCCGTTCTGGGAATTCGTCTCCGGCCCGCTGCATGCCGGCACATTCGGTCCGAACGAGCTCGACAATACGTTTGGACCCGAGGTGAAGTTCGTCAAGGCGCCGGGCGAAGCCAACCAGAACCTGCCGCCGTCGGCCGGCATGCAGTTCTTCGGTCACGTC
Organism: Bradyrhizobium sp. ma5; assembly: GCF_042258955.1. NCBI lineage: Bacteria > Pseudomonadati > Pseudomonadota > Alphaproteobacteria > Hyphomicrobiales > Nitrobacteraceae > Bradyrhizobium > Bradyrhizobium sp. ma5. Next base: position 116,278 of record NZ_CP170156.1, on the reverse strand, counting down.
AAGATCGACGGCAAGAGCGGGCAGATGACGGTCAGCCTGCGCGACCGCGTCGACGCCGAGCTGTGGGCGATCACGCTCGATCCGAAGCCGGTGTAATCAGGTCGCAGCCGCGACGGAACCTTTAACTCCCCGTGCTGAACGCCCTTGCCCAAGGCAAGGGTGTTCAAGGCAAGAGCGGCGCGTTTGACAGGGGATGGACGTCGCCGGCCTCTTCCGGTACCGATATCAGAGCCGTTATGCTGGGGGCCCGGAGGGGCGGAGCATGAGGCGCTGCGAACTGATTCGCGTGCTCGGTGGCATCGTCGCGGGGCTTCGGCCTCATCGCTTGCTTGTCGTCGCGATCGCGGCGTTTGCGCTGCTGCCTATCGAAGCCGGCGATGCCGGCTGGCTGCCTGATCTCTTCAAGAGCTCATCGAAGCATCCCAAAGCGCCAAAGCGTGCGAAATCGGCAAAGCCGGCCAGATTGGCGAGGCACCACGCGCCATCAAAACCACGCGCCACAAGGCTTGCCGCCCTTGGGCCGGTCGCCCTGCCGCCAACCGTCTCCAAGCCGGCCGCAACCAAATGCGATCCCGCGACATTTCGGATCGTTCTCGATGTCGGACATACCGCAGAATCGGAAGGCGCGATCAGCGCGCGCAACGTCGCCGAGTTCACCTTCAACCTGCGCCTTGCGCGGTCGATCGAGGAGAAGTTGAAGGCCGAAGGCTTTGCCGCAACCAGGCTGCTGCTGACCGAAGGCAAAGCGCGGCCCAGCCTCTTCAAGCGGGTCGCCGCCGCCAACAACCTGCACGCGGATCTGCTGCTGTCGATCCATCATGATTCCGTGCCCAACAAGATGCTCGAGGACTGGGAATTCGAGGGAAAGAAACGCCGTTTCAGTGATCGCTTCAGCGGTTACTCGGTGTTCGTCTCCCGCAACAATCCGGACTTCAAGACCAGCCTCCTGTTCGCCGAACTGGTCGCCAGGGAAATGAAGGCCGAGGGGCTGCAGTATGCCGAGCAATACAGCCTGCCCATCATGGGGCGCGAGCAGCATCCGCTGCTGAACAAGGAAACCGGCGTCTACAGCTACGATAAGCTCATCGTGCTGCGCAGGACCGCGATGCCCGCCGTCCTGCTGGAGGCGGGCTCGATCATCAACCGGGACGAAGAACTCAAGATGGACTCGCCTGAGCGCCGCAACACGATCAGCAGCGGCGTCGCTTCTGCAGTGAAGGAATTCTGCGAGCCGCGATGGGCTCTGCTCGGTCCACTCTGACGGCCGAGCGATCAGCACCTCCCGGCTCAGCCCGGTTTGCCGGCCTTGATCTCCGCGAATTTGGCCAGCGCCTGTTCGAACTTGGGGCTGAACAGCCACATCGCATCGAGGATTTCGCGGAAGCTCGCAGATGTCCTTGCCCGGTCGACCCGGCCGAAGGCGAAGACGCTGTTGTTCCGCAGATATCCCATGATCCTGGGCTCGGAAATTCTGTAATTGACGAGGTCGCCTGATTTCAGCGCTGATCTGGTCGGGCTGGGAATGATCTGGATGAGCTCAAAGAGCTTCATCTGATCGATCGGATTGGGCAGGGCCTTTGCGATCGCCGGGACCTGCGGGAAAATATCCGCGTGCGCGTTCATCAGCGCATCGCGCACCGCGGTCCAGTGATTGAACCGGTGATCGAGATTGCCGATTCGCGCTTCTTCCACATCGTCGCGACCGCTCAGCGCAGGATCGAGGGCCGCGATCGATGGCTTGATGGCGGCCCACTTCTTTCGACCGTTGCGATCTTCGGACGGACCGGTCTGCAGGCTGCCCTTGTAGGTGTTCGACCGCGCATTTCCGGCATTTTGCCTGCCGTTTGTCTCGGCAAAGAACAGGCCGAGGCTGATCCGGCCGGCGACGGCGGCGTCAGCGACATCCAGACCCCTGGCGCGCGCGATCACCGTCGCGAGGTCGACCACGTCCTTGAATGGCGTCTCGGAGCTTTGCGCGGCGGCGGGCGGCGCCTCCATCACGTCGAACAGCTTCCGGTACTCATCGAGCAGCGGCTCATTGTCGGCGTCGAAATAGGCCGGAGGGATCCCAAATCTGTTGGGTTTTCCAATCCTGGACGGAAGCGCATCGGTGAGATCCTTGTAGGCGCTCATCATCTCGACACGGGCAAGGTAGACGGCCTGGCCCGGCAGGTCCGGCAGAGGCTGATGGGAATCGATCTGCGCGCGCCGCTGGCGCAGGATCGAGACGAAGTTCTTCAAGGCAACGTCGTAGGCCTTCAGCGCGACCGATTGCTCGCTCGTGAGTGCGGCAGGCTCGGCACTGGCCTGAGACACGAAGCTACCGACGACGGTCGAGGCGAGCGGCGGCGCGAGCAGCAGCCCGAGAGATAGCGCCGCTGCGGACGCAGCGGCAGATGTCCTGATCGCCATGACGGCTTCCCAAGGCCGGTGCGTCGCCGAATCCGACAGGCGGATGGTAGACGACGAACGCGCCGACGGCGAGGCCGAAGCCTGGCGATCGGTCAGTGCCCATTTCTCAGCGCGGCTTCGAGCGCTTCGCTCGAACACGGCTTGGTCAGCCGCGGCTTGCCGACGAGCGATGCCGGCAGCCTGATATCGGCGCCATAGCCCGTGACGAACGCGAACGGCACCTTCAGCGCATCGAGCCGTTCGGCGATCGCGAAGGTCATCTCGCCCCTGACGAGGCCGACGTCGAGCAGCGCGAAATCCGGCGCGCGCTCGGCGATCAATTCGAGCGCGCGGGCAACGTTCGCCGCGGTGCGCACCGTCCGGGCGCCGAAGCCCAGGATGGTGTCCTCGAAATAGAGCGAGATGATCGGATCGTCCTCGACCACGAGAACGTCACCGGGCATGCCGGCATTGGGGGCGGATTCCATGGCTCGGTGTCCATTGCTTCGATGATGGATGAGAGACCGGATCAGTCCGGCCGGATGGCCCGCGACCGGCGCCCGAAAGCACGCCGGCTGTTCCCGGAATGAAACCCATCACATCGCAAGCTGCCGCGTCTGTTCACTAGTGCACATAAAAGTGGGAACTTTTTCAGTATGGTCGGCGTTGGGTCGTCAGGATTTTCCAATGATTGCCAAACGGACCGATCTGGCCGGGACGAACGACCGGCCATTCAACAACCTGTTGCGCCGGCTGAATGCCGCCGACTACGAGCTGATCGCGCCGCACCTTGCGGTGGTCGAGGCGGCGGCCGGCGACCTGCTCTACAATCCCGGCGACGACGTTCAGATCGTGCATTTCCCATGCGGGCCGAGCCTTGCGTCCTACATGGTGGCCAATGAGGACGGGCGCGATGTGGAGACCATCCTGGTCGGCCGCGAGGGCGCGGTCGGCGGCATCGTCAGCCAGGGATTCCTGCCGGCCTATACCCGCATCACCGTCAAGTTTGGCGGGCCGTTCGTGCGGCTGCCGATCAGCAGGCTCGATGCCGCCAAGCTGAAGTCGATCTCGGTGCGCAACATCTTCGCGCGCTATGCCGACTGCATGCTGGCGCAGATCTTCCAGTCGACCGCCTGCAATGCGATCCACTCGATCGAGCAGCGCGCCGCGAAATGGATCATCTCGGCGATCGAGCGCACCAATGGCGACGGCGTGGTGCCGCTGACGCATGAGCAGCTCTCGACCTTGCTCGGCGTCGGCCGCAGCTACACCAGCCGCGTGATCCAGAACTTCAAGGCGGAGGGCGTGCTCGACACGCGCCGCGGCGCGATCGTGATCCGCGACCCGGACAAGCTCAAGCTGCGCTCCTGCCTGTGCAACGAGGCGGTGAAGGATCATTTCGAGGAAGTGCTGCGCGGGGTGTATCCGAGCGAGGACAATCCGACGAACTAGGGCGCGTACTCATAAACGTCAGCTTCCAGTCACAAAACAGAAGTTGCCCAGTTCGGTCGTCATAGGCGGCTTATAACCCATCTCCGACATCACACCCCTCCGGCACCCCGGCTATGCGCATGCCCTCACAAAGGCGCTCTTGTCCGGCGAGATAAATAGGATTGTCGCTTATTTTGGCGACGCGCAAGCGGCGGATCGTAAAGCTTGGGTTGAGCGCAAATCCCGCTTTCGCAGCTGTTCGCGCCTCATCCAGCGCGCCGAGCAAGCCCAAGGCAGCGGCGAGCGAAAAATGGGCGGGAGCATGAGTGCGGTTAGCCTCAATGCTTCGTCGCAGCCAACTGACGGCTTCGGTATCCGCACCGATATGTAGTTTTGCCACGCCCACAAACCGCATCAACCGGTTGGCAACGAGATCGCGAGGGGACAGACGGAGAGCCTCGAATACGTGGCCTTCAGTCTCGGTAGGACAACCCATATAGAGTTTGGCTAAACCAATAGCGCCATGAGCATAAGCCAAATTGCGATTAAGCGCTAATGCCTGGTCGCATTCGGCAATCCCTTGTGCGGCGCGGTTTGTGTTAATGTACACGAGAGCCAGTATCAGGCGGGCCATTGCAGCGTTGGGGGATATTGAAAGTGCTTTGATCGCGTTCGCTTCGGCTGCCGAAAGGAGCGCGGCCCCTTCGTCCGTTAACAGGTCGGCTCCCACGGTTAGATCGACGTTTGCCATGCCGATCAACGCCCAAATCGCTCCGACCCCTCGGGGATCGATCACCAAGGCACGCTCAAAAAAGCTGCGCGCCCGGGTCGCGTGCTCAAGTGTCGGTCCCTTGTAGAAACAAGCAGTACCCTGAAAGAACAGGTCTACTGCGTCGGGATGCGGCGACCGCTCCGCTGTTCGTGCCTCGGCTACAACGAGCTGGGCACCTAACGAGTTGGCGAGCCTCGATACGATTTCGTCCTGCATGTCGAAAAGATCGGCGACAGGCTTTTCGAAGCGCTCGGCCCAAAGATGTTTGCGGCTTTCGGCATCGATGAGCTGCACGTTCACTCGAAGCCGCTTGCCGCTGAGCTGCACGGAACCTCCAAGCACGTACCGGACGTTCAGCTCGCGACCGACTTGCCGTACGTCGATTGTGTTGCCCTTGTACGAGAACGCGCTGTTCCGGGCGATTACGAACAAGCCACCGATGCGCGACAAGTCCGTTGTTAAGTTCTCGGTTACACCATCGACGAAATAGTCTTGTTCGGGATCGCCGCTGAGGTTGGCGAACGGCAGCACAACGATGGAAAGACGAGGCGGCGAAAGGGCGATCGATTCCGTGCGATTGGACCGTGTCGTTAAGCCGAGTTCATCCCAGATCACGGCATAGGTCCGGACCGGGCGGGCGATGTTTTTGAAGTTCTGGTCGCCCAAATCGGCGAACTGAACCCCCACCTTGCCCCTTACTTGATCGTAGGCAGAAGACGAGATGCAGATGCCGCCAGCCTCTGCGATGCCCTCGAGCCGCGCCGCGATGTTAACGCCGTCTCCAAATATGTCATGGGCCTCGACGATGACGTCGCCGATGTTGACGCCCACTCGGAAGGAAACGCGCCTGTCTTCCTTCTCGTGGATTGAAAGTTCCTTGATGCGGGTCTGAAACTGTACGGCGGCTCGGACTGCCTCAACTGAGCTTGTAAACTCCGCCAAGAATCCATCGCCGGTGTTCTTCACGATACGTCCACCGTGTTCAGCGATTGCTGGCACAACAGCGTCCGCCAAGAGCGCAGTCAATTTGGCGTGTGTCGGCTCTTCGTCATCGTGCATGAGCCGCGAATAGCCAGCCACATCGGCGGCCAATATCGCAGACAACCTGCGCTCGACAGGGAATGGCCGCTCCTGCACCATGGCTCTCACCCCAACCGACGAGATATTGTACGACGGATCGGGTGACCGGGCCACACTGCTAATGTCGCCTGATGGCCCTTAGCGGACGCTCACTTGGGTGTCGTTCGACGCCTGCTTTGGAGGGCCATCCGGACCTCGCGATTCCCTGCACATGCGGGGAACGGATTTATGAGTACACGCCCTAGGCTGGCACACGGCTCACCCCGCTCCGCTTGCGGGTGAGGGGGTGCGGGTCTCATCGCGGTCGCGGAGGCAGCCCCTCACCCCAACCCTCTAAGAGCGAGCTACGCTCGTCTCGACCCGTGGGAACGGGGAGAGGGAGAACCTATATCGCCCAACGCGAAATTCGCGCTACACTCGCCTCATGAGTGGGGCTGAACTTCACGCCGTTTTCGACGTCGCAGCATGGTGCGCGGCCGCCGGGGCGATGTGGTGGCTGTCCCGGGTGCGGGGGCTGCAATTCCCGCGGCAATCGTTCGAGCTGACATATATCGCCGCGCTGGTGTTCGGCGCCGGCATCGGCGCCTACATCTTCGGCACGCTGAACCTGTGGTTCTCGGGCATGTCCGGCATCGCCCGCTCGGTCGAGGGGGCGCTGGCCGGCGGCATCGTCGCGATCGAGCTCTACAAATGGCTGCACGGCATTTCACTGCGCACCGGGGCGCGCTTCGCGCTGCCGCTTGCGATCGGCGTCGCGGTCGGCCGGCTCGGCTGCTATTTCGCTGGCCTCGAGGATTTCACCTATGGCACGCCGACCACGCTGCCCTGGGGCCACGATTTCGGCGACGGCATCCTGCGCCATCCGGTGCAGCTCTATGAAAGCCTGGCGATGGCGGCGTTCGCCGCCTTCTATGTCCGGGCCGTTTTGAACCGCAACGCCGCTGTCATCACCAATGGATTCTACCTCGTGCTGTTCTACTACGGCCTGCAGCGCTTCGCATGGGAGTTCATCAAGCCCTACGGCGCGCTGATCGGCCCGTTCTCGCTGTTCCACCTGCTGTCGCTGTTTGTCATGGTTTATGCCGCCGTCATGCTGGCGACGGCCCCGAATGTGAGTGTGAAGCATGAACGCGCCGCTGCGTAAGTCCCGCCCTTACATCTTCTGGGGCCAGACCCAATCGCTTTGCGAAACCTGCCTGACCCTGGTGCCGACCAAGATCCAGATATCAGGCAACGAGGTCTGGTACGAGAAGCGCTGCAAGCAGCACGGCGTGCAGTCGACCTTGGTCTCGACCGACCAGGCCTATTGGCGGCTGTGCAAGGATTTCATCAAGCCCGGCGACCGGCCGCTCGCGTTCCAGCGCCACACCGAATTCGGCTGCCCCTATGATTGCGGGCTGTGCCCCGATCACGAGCAGCACTCCTGTCTGGCGCTGATCGAGATCACCGAGCACTGCAACCTGACTTGCCCGGTGTGCTTTGCCAATTCCTCGCCGGCGCGGACCAGCTTCACGCCGCTGGCGAAGATCGAGAAAATGCTGGACGCGCTGGTCGCAAGCGAGGGCGAGCCCGATTTGGTGCAAATCTCCGGTGGCGAGCCGACGCTGCATCCGGATTTCTTTGCCATTCTGGATGCGGTGCGCGCCCGCCCGATCCGCCACGTCATGATCAATACCAACGGCCTCAGAATCGCGCGCGAGCCGGACTTCGTGGCCAAGCTCGCCGAGAACAAGCGCGGGCTGGAGGTCTATCTGCAGTTCGATTCGCTCAAACGTGACGCGCTGGTCAACCTGCGCGGCGCGGACTTACGCAAGATCCGCCAGCAGGCGCTGGAGAATCTCGAGCGTGAGGGCGTCTCGACCACGCTGGTCGCGACCATCAAGCGCGGCGTCAACGACACCGAAATCGGCGACATCGTCCGTCACGCGCTGACCTGGACCTGCGTCCGCGGCGTCACGCTGCAGCCGGTGCAGGACGCCGGCCGCAACGAGGATTTCAACGAGGACACCGACCGCATCATGCTGTCGGAGATCCGCCAGCGCGTGATCGAGACCGGAGTATTCGGCGCTGACGACATGATCCCGCTGCCGTGCAATCCCGAGAGCATCTCGATCGGCTACGGCCTGCGCAACGGCGACAAGGTGCTGCCGCTGACCTCGCTGATCCCGCAGGAGCAGCTCATCGCCGTGATGCCCAACACGATCAGCCCGGAGAAATATCCGGTGCTGCGCGAGAAATTCGTCGACCTGTTCTCGCTCTCGTCGGGGCCGCTGAACACCAGCGAGCGGGTCTGCGAATTGCTCTGCTGCCTGCCGAGCTTCGAGGTGCCGGACGGCCTGACTTACGAGAACGTGTTCCGCGTCACCATCGTGCAGTTTCTCGATCGTTTCAATTTCTGCGTCGGCAACGTCAAGCGAAGCTGCATCCACTTCGTCACCGAAAGCGGCGCGATCATCCCGTTCGACACCTACAATCTGTTCTATCGCAATGGGCTGATCGACGGCATCCGTGCGCGCCTGGCCGGGCAGACCTACCTGGAGGCACGGCTGACGGAGGAGGAGGTGCCAAGGTGAGCGATACCGGCGCGTCCCCCTCGCCTCCGTCACGCCCTCCGGCGCAGCGCAACGGCTGCGTGACCGCGCTGATGATCGTCGCTGGCGTCATTCTGCTGCTGCCCGGCCTCTGCGCGCTGCTCTTCGTATTTGCCGGCATCGCCAAGACGGCGTCTGATGATCTTCAGTTCGTCGCCGCCTGCCTGCTTGTGGCGTGCTTCGGCGTGGCCCTGATCTGGTGGGCCATCCGCAGACCTGGCTCCTAGAGCGTTTTCGAGCGAAGTGGATACCGGTTCGCGTGAAGAAAACGCGTCAAAACAACAATCTAGAGCCCCGTTCCGATTCAATCGGAACGGGAAAGGCTCTAGGTACGGCTCGCGTCACGAACCCACTGGTGGACCAACTGCCATGAGCGAGACCAATCCCCCTCCCGTGCCGCCTGCACCAGCGCAGTCGCCAGGGACGGACCTCCCTCCGCCGCTCCCACCGCGACGTGGCGGCTGCGCCACCGCGTTCATGGCGCTGTTCGGGTTGTTCCTGTTGCTGCCCGGGCTCTGCGCCCTGCTGTTCGGGTTCGGCGGCCTGACCGAATCGAGGCCAGATCCCTCCGTCTTCTTCCTGATCCTGCTCGGGCTCGCGGTCTGCTTTGCCGGCGTGATGCTGGTCCGCGCCGCGATCAAGGGCAGCTAGAACCACCCTTGATGAACAACGTTGATTCACCACTGCCGAACAGGGCCCCTGGAACCGCATTGGCGCAACGGCTGCCTGACCGCTTTCATGCTGGTGGTAGGGGTGCTCCTGCTGATCCCCGGCGTCCTCTGCGTCGTCATCAGCGTCGCGATGGGGCCCGGAGCCAACGTCAATCCGGCTACCATCATCGTGGTCTGCCTCGCTTTTGCCGGGCTGACATTGATCCTCCAGGCGCTTTCTCGGAAATGACGCCGGATTCGACCCGCAAAAGCCCCTTAAAACCGGGTTCCGGAGCGAAAATCAGGCACTTAAACCGCCAATAAACCGTTGTTTTTTGGCGTTTTCTGACTATATTGCGCCGCAACGCGCAAGGTGCCCGGTCCTCTGACCGGGCTTCCTTTTTGGGGTGATGCGTCCCCGTCAAATTTCTTGGGTATGAGCGTGATCCGGGCCCCGATTGGGCCACGTGAGCGAGCGGCCGGCCAAACTGGTCCGGCGAGATCGCGCATCTAACCATTGCACGACCAGAAGAAGAGCCATGAACCTTCGTAACGTCGCCATCATCGCCCACGTCGACCACGGCAAGACCACGCTCGTCGACCGCCTGCTGCAACAATCCGGGACCTATCGCGAGAACCAGAAGGTCACCGAGCGCGCCATGGACTCCAACGATCTGGAGCGCGAGCGCGGCATCACCATCCTGGCCAAGGCGGCCTCGGTGCAGTGGAAAGATACCCGCATCAACATCGTCGACACCCCCGGCCACGCCGATTTCGGCGGCGAGGTCGAGCGCATCCTCAACATGGTGGACGGCGCGCTGGTGCTGGTCGATGCCGCCGAGGGCCCGCTGCCGCAGACCAAATTCGTGGTGTCGAAAGCGCTCAAGGTCGGACTGAAGCCGATCGTCGTGATCAACAAGGTCGACCGCCCCGACGCACGCCCGACCGAAGTCATCAACGAGGTGTTCGACCTGTTCGCCGCACTCGATGCCTCCGAGGAGCAGCTCGACTTCCCGATCCTGTACGGGTCGGCCAAGCAGGGCTGGATGGGCGACAGCCCGGAAGCTTCGCATGACGCCGGCATGCAGCCGCTGTTCGACCTGATCGTGCGCCACGTCGCGCCGCCGAAGGTCGAAGAGGGCCCGTTCCGCATGATCGGCACCATCCTCGAAGCCAACCCCTATCTCGGCCGCATCATCACCGGCCGCATCTCATCTGGCTCCATCAAGCCGAACCAGGCCGTGAAGGTGCTTGGCGCCGACGGCAAGACCATTGAGCAGGGCCGTATCACCAAAATCCTCGCCTTCCGCGGCATCGAGCGCACCCCGCTGGAGGAAGCCGACGCCGGCGATATCGTCGCGATCGCGGGCCTCACCAAGGGCACCGTCGCCGACACCTTCTGCGATCCCAGCGTCGAGGCGCCGCTGACCGCGCAGCCGATCGACCCGCCGACGGTGTCGATGTCGTTCATCGTCAACAACTCGCCGCTCGCCGGCACCGAAGGCGACAAGGTGACCTCGCGCATGATCCGCGACCGCCTGCTGCGCGAGGCCGAGGGCAATGTCGCGCTGCGCGTCGTCGAGGCCTCCGACAAGGACTCCATGGAAGTCTCCGGCCGCGGCGAATTGCAGCTCGCGATCCTGATCGAGACCATGCGCCGCGAGGGCTTTGAGCTCTCGGTGTCGCGCCCGCGCGTCGTGCTGCAGAAGGACGAGGCGACCGGCGCCTGGCAGGAGCCGATCGAAGAGGTCGTGATCGACGTCGACGAGGAGCATTCCGGCGTCGTCGTGCAGAAGATGAGCGAGCGCAAGGCCGAGATGATCGAGATGCGCCCGTCCGGCGGCAACCGCCTGCGGCTGGTGTTCTACGCGCCGACCCGCGGCCTGATCGGCTACCAGGGCGAACTGCTCACCGACACCCGCGGCACCGCGATCATGAACCGCATTTTCCACGGCTATGCCGCCTATAAGGGCGAGATCCAGGGCCGCCGCAACGGCGTGCTGATCTCCAACGACCAGGGCGAGGCGGTTGCCTACGCCATGTTCAAGCTGGAAGACCGCGGCCCGATGATGATCGAGCCGGGCTGGAAGGTCTACAAGGGCATGATCGTCGGCGAGCACACCCGCGACAACGACCTCGAGATCAACGTGCTGAAGGGCAAGCAGCTCACCAACATCCGCACCACCTCGAAGGACGAAGCGGTGCGCCTGACGCCGCCGATCCGCATGACCCTGGAAAAGGCGCTCGCCTATATCGAGGACGACGAGCTCGTCGAGGTGACGCCGAAGTCGATCCGGCTGCGCAAGAAGCATCTCGATCCGAACGAGCGCAAGCGCGCCGAAAAGGCCAAAGAGGCTGTAGCGTAAGCCCAATCTGTCGTGCCCCGGCTTGACCGGGGCAATCAGTACGCCGCGGCCTATCGGCTCGATCTCCCCTGTCTCTGGAATACTTGATCACCCGGTTTCGCGGGTGATGACAGTCATGCGCGTGGTGACTTCAGGCGTCTTTCCAGACGTGCTAGAGCCGGGACATGAGTTCCCTCCCTTCCACGGTCGATGTTGCCATCATCGGCGCCGGCGCCGCCGGCCTCGGCGCCGCGCATGCGCTGAAGGGCACCGGCCTTTCCACCATCGTCCTGGAAGCCCGCGACCGTCTCGGCGGCCGCGCGCATACGATCCAGGCCGCGCCCGACGTGGTGTTCGACGTCGGCTGCGGCTGGCTGCATTCGGCCGACCAGAACAGCTTTGTCGGCATCGCCGAGCAACTCGGCTTCGAGCTCAACAAGGACCTGCCGCCGTGGCGCGAGCGCGCCTACGGCAAGGCGTTCCCGCAGGCCGATCGCGACGCGTTCATGCTTGCGCTCGACCAGTTCTACGAACGCATCGAGCAGGCCGCGCGCGGCGACAAGGATGGCTCAGCCGATCGCTATCTCGAGCCCGGCAACCGCTGGAACCCGATGATCGATGCGATCTCGACCTATGTGAATGGCTGCGAGCTCGACCAGCTCTCGATCCTCGACTTCGACGCCTATGAGGACAGCAACGTCAATTGGCGCGTCAGGCGCGGCTATGGCGCGCTGGTCGCAGCCTATGGCGAGCAGGTATCGGTCGCGCGCAACTGCGAGGTCCGGCTGATCGATCACGCGGGCCCGCGCCTCCGCATCGAGACCTCGCGCGGCGCGCTTGAGGCGGACAAGGTCATCGTCACCGTGCCGACCAATCTGATCGCCATTGAGGCGATCCGCTTTTCGCCCGCGCTGCCGGACAAGCTCGATGCTGCGCGCGGCCTGCCGCTCGGCCTTGCCGATAAGGTGACGCTGGCGCTCGCCGAGCCCGAGGCGCTGCCCAAGGAAGGCAATCTGCGCGGCGCCACCATGCGCACCGAGATGGGCACCTACCACATCCGTCCGTTCGGCCAGCCCTGCATCGAGGGCTTCTTCGGCGGCCGTTTCGCGCGAGAGCTCGAAGACGCCGGCGACGGCGCCATTGCCGCGCACAGCATCGACGAGATCGTCTCCTTCCTCGGCAATGATTTCCGCCGCAAGCTGAAGCCGCTCAGCGAATCCCGCTGGGCCCACGACCCGTTCGCCCGCGGCTCCTACTCGCACGCATTGCCCGGTCACGCCGACAAGCGCGCCGTGCTGGCCGCACCGGTCGACGGCCGGCTGTTCTTCGCAGGCGAAGCCACTTCGCCGCATTTCTTCTCGACCGCGCATGGCGCGCGGGACAGCGGAGAGCGGGCGGCGAAGGAAGTGTTGGCGGCTTTGCCGCGCAAATAGCAGCATCGTCATTGCGAGCGGAGCGAAGCAATCCATCTCTCCGCTTGTGGCAGTATGGATTGCTTCGCTCCGCTCGCAATGACGGCGAAAACTACTCCAGCACCCTCGCCCGCATATCGGCATCCGGCACGAAACACGTCTCGTACTTCCCGAAGATCTTGTAGCGGTTGCGGGCGATGAGGCTGTAGACCGCGTCGCGCAGCGGCTTTGGGACTGCGAACAGCGCGCGGGTCCAGCGCCAGCCGGGGAGATGGCTCAGCACCGTCAGCGCCGCGTCCGACTTCATCCAGGCGATGCCGTCATGGACCACGGCGTTGGTGTCGGGATCCTCGGAGTCGATGCCGAAGGTCTTTGCCAGCCGCGTGCCGTAGTCGGACTGGATCGGCGTGAAGCGGAAGCGGTGCGCTGTGTCGCGAGCGACGACGAAGCGGACCCAGCGCGAGCAGAAGATGCAGACGCCGTCGTAGAGGATTACGTCGTCGTCGGGCCAGCGGCTCATCGATTATCCAATGTCAACAGCGCCACCAGCATCAGCACGATCGCGGGCCCGGTCTTCACCAGCGCGCCAAGCGGCTCGATCCAGAGATCGGGCGTCAGGATCGCAGATCCGGCCATGTAGCCGAGCGAGGCGACGATGCCTGCAACAAGACCAAACGCCGCGGTGCGGCGGACGGCGATCAGCACACCGATGCTCATGTCCATCAGGCTGGTCAGCACCGTCACCGGCCCGACCAGGGCAGGCGGGAAATGGTGCGCGCTCAGGATGCCGGTTGCGGCGTCGTAGGAGATGACCAGCGAGATGAAGCCGGACGCGACCCAGAACAGCACCAGGCTTGCGAAGATCAGCGCCTTGGTCAGGAACAGCCGCGCAAACCATTTGTCCTGAACGGTGGCGGGGCGCCCGCCAACCACCTGCGCGATGGTCTGCGGCACAATGCCGGTTGCTTCCATCCAGGCCGTGGGATCGCCGGTGACGCCGCGGCGCAGCTCGGCGATCGCATTGGAGCGCAGCGGCGGCATCCACCCGAGGCGGCTCGTGAGATCGCCGAGACGGGCGCCGAGACCGATCAGGAACGGCGGCGTCGGAAGTCGAAAATGTTTTGCCGTGCCGAACGACCAGCGGAACTGGGCGATGACGCCGCCGAGCGAGATCGGCTGCGGCTGCATCAAATCCCATGTCACCGATCGCACCGCCTCGTCGGCGACGTCGCGCGAAGCGAGCCAGGCGATGGTGGCGGCGATATCCTCGACCGCGACCGGCTGAAACGGCGTCGCCGCCTCGTCGGCCGGCAGATCGACCGGCAGCGCCGCCAGCGCGCGCAGCATGGCGCTGCCGCCATTGGCCGAAGGCGCGATGACAAAGCCCGGGCGCAGGATCGCATGCGCGATCCCGGACGCCGCGATCAGCCGTTCGGCCTCGCGCTTGGTGGTGCTGAAGGCCGTGCGATCCTCACTAGCCGCGCCCGGAATCGAAATATGCACGAGACGGATGGCGCGATGGCTGTCGCTGATCGCTTGCAGCAGCCGCGCCACGAAGTCGCGATGCACCGCGCTTGTGTCGCTGCCGGGACCATCCTGCAAAACACCGAGGCAATTGACGACGATGTCCGCCTCCTGCGTGCGAAGCAGCTGCGCCAGCGCCGCAGCATCCATCGACATCACGGGAAGCTCGAGGTCGGCCGCACTCATCTTCTGTGCTGGCGTGAAATGCCGCGCGATCCCGATCACGTGAAAGCCGCGCGCCCTCAGATCGTCGGTGACATAGCGACCGATCAGGCCCGACGCGCCGAGCACGAGGATATTGTGTGATGCATCGTCACTCATGGGAGCCGGATCATGCTCTAAAAAGGCTTCGCAATCATCAGCCACAGGATGATCATCACCGATCCGAAACCGGGAATCCCGAACAGGAACCAGCGGCGAAACAGCGCATCGTAACGCGGCGGCAGCGGAAGACCTTTTTCGGCCGCCGCCTGCGCGAGATCGCGCATCTCCCTCTGCATGAAGATGACAGGAATCCAGAACAGGCCGGCCAGCGCGTAGAGCGCCAGTGAAACCAGCAGCCAGCGCTCGGTCAGGCTCGTGGCCGACAGCATCATGAGCAGTCCGCCGCTCACCGGCTGCAGCAGCACGGTGCTCAGCGTGAAGATCATGTCTGCGACCACGACGGTTGCCGCCGTGCGCGCGATGAAGGCCGCATCGCGCGTGCGATGCGCCGCCAGCATGAAGAAGGCGATGCCGGTCCCGGTGCCGAGGATCACGATGGCGCCGAGCACATGCAGGTATTTGATCAGGAAGTAGAGCGTCATCGCGGTCCGCTCGTGATCAGGCCGGTCTCGGCGCGTACAGATACCGCCGCTGCCATAGGCCGGACGCGCGCGGAAATCCACTGCGGCGGCGCAGAAGCAGAACGCGCGATGCACCCGCGTTGCGCCTGGATTCGCTCGCAAAATTCCTGCGACGAATCAGCGCCGAACGGCCTATTTCCGAGCTGCGGCATTGTCATACAGCGCTCGCGATCCACGCTTTGCACAGGCCGGGATCGGCGATCGGTCCCGCGAACCCGGCGAGTGTCCTCTTTCGGTACAAGTTTTCATGACACTGATGCAGAAAATCCACACGTTAACCGATAATTAACGATGGACCTTGAAGGCGGCCCTCCGACTTGCTTTGATTACAAGCATGAGCACAACGCTAATCGAGGTCCGGCCGGCCAAAGCTGCAGACGCAGCCTCGGTGGCGTCTACCCATGACGAAGCCTGGCGCTCGGCGTATCAGGGAATCATCCCCGGCGCCGAACTCGAAAAGCTGATCAATCGCCGTGGCCCGCAGTGGTGGGACAGCGCCATCCGCAAGGGCAGCCGCGTCAGCGTGCTGGTGTTTGGCGACAGGATCGCGGGCTACGCCAATTACGGTCGCAACCGCGCCCGCAGCCTGCACTTCGAAGGCGAGATCTACGAGCTCTATCTGCGGCCGGAATTCCAGGGCCTCGGCTTCGGCCGGCGGCTGTTCGCCGCAGCCCGCCGCGACCTCCTCCAGAGCGGCCTGAAGACCATGGTGATCTGGGCGCTCTCCGACAACGAGCCGGCGACCGAGTTTTACCGCGCGCTGGGCGGCCGCATGGTGGCGCGCTCCTCGGAGCGGTTCGGGCCGAAGTCGCTCGACAAGGTCGCTTTCGCCTGGACCAACTGAAAATCCTGCTTCTCTCGCAGCTGCAGCAAGGCTAAACAGCCTGAGCGTTTGCGCGCGACGGCCAGCCCGGCTCCCAAGGCCGGGCTTGAAGCTGTTTTGCGGCCTGGCGGCGCCAAGCAAGAAATCCCATCGTTCTCAACTTCCAAAGGCCACGCGGAGCAATCCATGCGTATCGACGCCATATCGATCGGAAAAAACCCGCCCCACGACGTCAACGTCATCATCGAGGTTGCCGTCGGCGGCGAGCCCATCAAGTACGAGATGGACAAGGAGGCCGGCACACTGGTGGTGGACCGCTTCCTCTACACGCCGATGCGCTATCCCGGCAATTACGGCTTCATCCCGCACACGCTGTCGGGCGACGGCGATCCCTGCGACGTGCTGATCGTCAACACCCGCGCGATCGTGCCGGGCGCGGTGATGAGCGTCCGCGTGGTCGGGGTGCTGCTGATGGAAGACGAGGCCGGCGGTGACGAGAAGATCATCGCGGTGCCGTCGTCGAAGCTGACCCAACGCTACGACAAGGTGCAGAACTACGACGATCTGCCCGACATCACGCTGCAGCAGATCCAGCACTTCTTCGAGCACTACAAGGATCTCGAGAAGGGCAAGTGGGTCAAGGTGCTGCGCTGGGGCGACGCCGAGGAAGCCCGCAAGCTGATCCTCGAAGGCATCGAGCGCGCGAAGAAAAAGTGACGGCGTAGCCGTCATTCCGGGGCGATGCGTTAGCATCGAGCCCGGTATCTCGAGATTCCGGATTCGCGCTTCGCGCGCTCCGGAATGACGGCGGACTACACCGCCGGCGCCGGCAGGCCGGCAATCGCGCAGGCGGCGCGCAGCGTGTTGACCAACAGGCACGCCACCGTCATCTGCCCGACGCCGCCGGGCACCGGCGTGATCGCCCCGGCGACATCAAGCGCTTCCTGGAATGCGACGTCGCCGACCAGCTTCGGCTTGCCGCCGGGCACTGGAATGCGGTTGATGCCGACATCGATCACGGTCGCGCCGGGCTTCAGCCAGTCGCCACGCACCATCTCGGGCTTGCCGACCGCCGCATAGACCAGATCGGCCTGTGCGCAGAGTTTTGGCAAATCGCGCGAGCGCGAATGCGCGATCGTCACCGTCGCGTTCTCGTTCAGCAGCAATTGCACCAGCGGGCGGCCGACCAGATTGGAGCGGCCGATCACGATCGCGTTCATGCCCTCGAGCGAGGGGTGCACGCTCTTGGTCAGGATGATGCAGCCGAGCGGCGTGCACGGCGACAGCGCGGCGAGGCCGCCGGCGAGCCGGCCGGCATTGTTCGGATGCAGGCCATCGACGTCCTTGGCCGGGTCGATCGCATTGATGATGGTTTCGGTGTGCAGCGATTTCGGCAGCGGCAGCTGCACCAGGATGCCGTGCACCTTCGGATCGCGGTTGAGCTGTGCGATCAGCGCCAAGAGATCGGCCTGCGACACATCCTCCGGCAGCTTGTGCTCGAACGAGGCCATCCCGGCGGCCTGGGTCTGGGTGTGCTTGCTGCGGACATAGACCTCGCTCGCCGGATCATGGCCGACCAGCACGACGGCGAGCCCTGGCGTCAGCGCATGGTCGCGCTTGACGCGGGCGACCTCGTCGGCGACGCGGGCGCGAAGCTCAGCGGCGATGGCTTTTCCGTCGATGATGCGGGCAGTCATGTCAGTCCTTCGTTTCCTGATGCGGCCCGGCCGCCGTCAACTTCCGCAATGTTTCGCCAAGCCCCTTCGGGTCGCCGTCGACCGCCACCTGCTTCAGCCGCGAGGTGGCGCCGGACAGCAGCTTCACCCTCGCCTTGGGCACGCCGAGCGCCTTGGCGAGCAACTCGGTCACCGCGCGGTTGGCCTCACCGCCCTCGGCAATGGTGCGGACCCGCACCTTCACCACCGAGCGGCCATTGGCCAGCGTCTCGATCCCGTCGATGTCGTCGCGGCCGCCACGCGGCGTCACGCGCAGCGCGATGCTGATGCCCCCGGTGGAATAGCGCCAAGGATCCATCAGCCCTCGCGCAGGATCAGATCACGTTGGGATAGATGTAATAGGCGATCACCCGCTGGATGAACATGATGATCAGGATCACGATGATCGGCGAGATATCGAGCCCGCCCAGACTCGGCATCACGTTGCGAATCGGCCGCAGCACCGGCTCGGTGATCCGGTACAGGAACTCGGCCACCGCGGAGACGAACTGGTTGCGCGTGTTGACCACATTGAAAGCGACCAGCCAGGACAGGATGGCGGAGGCGATCAGGAGCCAGACATAGAGGTCGAGGACGATGATGACGATGTCGAGAACAGCGCGCATATGATGGGGGCTCGCGGGTGGGACGACCAAGTGAAGCGCAACGGGACCGGACTGGGCCGCCAGCGCGCTTCTCGTTTGAGCAGGATCTTTTCGGAAAGCCGCGACGCATTTTTTGCTGACGCGGCCCGCCGGGTCCGGATCATGCTCTAAATATCGGTTCATCCCCCCGCAAACAAGGGAAGTTCCCGGCGGGAAAGGCCGAAAACCGTTGTTTCAGCGTTCTTGACTTGGCCTTGGGCGGGACTGTAAATGGCGCCCGACTGACGGCCGGGATACTCAGCAACACCCGGCCGCAATGGGGCCATAGCTCAGCTGGGAGAGCGCGTCGTTCGCAATGACGAGGTCGGCGGTTCGATCCCGCCTGGCTCCACCACGCTTCGCCCTTCGGGCTACGCGTGGCGCAGCCGCGCAGGGCCTGAAGGGCGAAGCGTGGTGTCCGGCGACTTTAGCCCGGCGGCCTCCCCCTCACGTCCCCGTAAACCTCGGCGGCCGCTTCTCCACAAAGCTCGCCACGCCTTCCCTGAAATCATTACCCTTCAGCGCGATCTGCATCTCGCGGTTGGCGTCGATGGTGGCTTCGGCGAGCGACTGGAACGGCACGTCGTAGACCTGGCGCTTGATCACGGCAATCGCGCTCGGCGAGACGAAATCGGCGAGATCGCGGGCATAGGCATAGGTTTCCTCGCGCAGCTTCTCCGGCGAGGAGAGCCGGTTGACGAGGCCGATGCGCAGCGCCTCCGCAGCCGACACGCGCCGCGCCGACATCAACAGATCGAGCGCGTTGGCGTGACCGACGATGCGCGGCAGCATCCAGCTGATGCCGTGTTCGGCGATCAGGCCGCGCCGCGCGAAGGCGGTGGTGAACACCGCGCTGTCGGCCGCGAAACGCAGGTCGCAATACAGCGCGTGGACCAGGCCGATGCCGGCGGTGGCGCCGTTGAGCATCGCGATCACGGGCTTCTTGATCGCAGGGTAATAGGCGTAGCGCGTCTGCCAGTCGGCGCGGCGATTCATGTCGAACGGGATGCTCTCGCCGCGCCTGACCTCGTTGGGGTCGATCCCCTTCAGCGCTTCCATGTCGGCGCCGGCGCAGAAGCCGCGGCCCGCGCCGGTCAGCACGATGACGCGAACGTCGTCGTCGTTGGCCGCCGCCTCCATCGCGTGGCGCACGTCGCGCTCCATGATCGCGGTCCACGCATTCATGCGGTCGGGGCGGTTGAGCGTGATGGTCGCGATCCTGTCGCTGACCTCATAGAGGATGTGTTCGTAGCTCACGGCGATCTCCCTGTGCCTTGTTGTTATTGATACGCGCGGCGATGTGGGCCGCGCGCGAGCAGCCGCGGCAAGACTAGCACATCCCTGCAAATGAAAAGGCGACGTGAAATTCCGCGCGGCGGCTATTCCGCGGCCTGCAGCATCACCGGCCGCGGCACGCGCGCGATCCAACCATCGATGAAATGCTTCAGCCACGCGCGCTCGGCGGCATCGTGCACGGCGCGCGCGGCGAAGTGCAGATGACCCGGCTGCGCGCCCGGCGAATCCATCCGCGCGCAACCGCGCGTGGTCCAGCGATGCATCATCGCGTAGGTCACGTCGGGATGGAATTGCAGGCCGAAGGCATTGCCGAACTGGAACGCTTGCACCGGGAAATCATCGCCCGCCGCGAGCAGGTCCGCGCCGTCAGGCAATTGAAAGCCCTCGCCATGCCAGTGATAGACCCGCGCCGGCCAGTCCGGGCACAACACGCGGCCAGCCTCGGTCGGCCGGACCGGGTAATAGCCGACCTCGACGCGGCCTTGCGGATGCGGCGCGACCTCGGCGCCGAGTTGCCGCGCCAGCATCTGCGCGCCGAGGCAGATGCCCAGGAACGGGCGCTGCTCGCGCAGCGGAACCGAAATCCAGTCGATCTCGCGCCGGATATAGTCGTCGGGATCGTTGGCGCTCATCGGGCCACCGAAGATCACCGCACCGGCATGTGCCTCGAGCGTGTCGGGCAGCGCGTCGCCGAAACGCGGGCGGCGGATGTCGAGGGGGTAGCCCAGCGCGCGCAGCGCGTTGCCGATTCGGCCGGGGGTCGATGTCTCCTGATGCAGCACGACCAGCACCGGCCGCAGCGAAGCCTGGTCCGAGATCCGATCCTTGGGCGTGATCGCGGCCGGCCTTCGGCTCGCGAAGGGCACCACGACACGGCTCTGGTCAGACCGGAACAACATTGCCTCTGCTTAAAGTTTCGGCACGTAAGGCACGATCATAGCTAAGTGGTCGTTAACATCGTGTGAGTTTGCGCACACCCGTGCGAAGCAAATCGCGGGCCAGAAACAGGCTTAGCGGCGATGAATGTGCTTTTGCAGGTGAAGCTAGCGCTTGCGCAGCTGAAAGCCGCCGACCGCGGTCAGGATGAAGGAGCGCGGAAACAGCCGGAGCAGGAACGGCACCATTTTGATGAAGGCGCCCGGCAGCACGGCGCGCTTGTTGGCCATCAGGCCGCGATAGGCCTGGCGGGCGACCTCGGCCGGCGCGACGTTGAGGATGGCGGAATCGAATCCGGGGGCAAAGCCGGCGCGGTCCTGGAATTCGGACGGCACGGGGCCCGGACAAACCACGGTGACGCGCACCCCCTTCGGCGCCAGTTCACAGCGCAACGCCTCGGAAAACGACAGCACATAGGCCTTGCTGGCGTAGTACACGGCCATGCCGGGGCCCGGCAGGAATCCGGCGATCGAGCCGAGATTGAGGATGCCGCCGCGGTTGCGGATCAGCTGGTCGGCAAACCGCAGCGTCAGGTCGGTCAGCGCGCGGATATTGAGGTTGATGATGTTGAGCTGTTCGGCGCGGTCGCGCTCCACGGCAAGCCCGAACAGGCCGAACCCGGCATTATTGACGAGATATTCGACCTCGACGCCGGCCTCGGTCAGGGCCCGCGCGATCTGATCACCCGCATCGGTCTGCTGGAGATCGCAGGGAATCACGATCGGCGCCGCGCCGCCCTTGGCCCCGAGCTCGTCGGCGAGCGTCTTCAGGCGATCGGCGCGCCGTGCCACCAGCGCTACGCGGTGACCATTCGATGCAAACACGCGCGCCAGTTCGGTGCCTATGCCCGCCGATGCCCCGGTTATCAGCGTCACACGCTCAGTCACGTTTCAAACTCTTACTGCAAATTCTAGTGAGGTCCCCAACGGGGCGACGAGAGCATAGGGACGCGGTGTGACGCAAGCCGCGTATGGGCTTGTGGATAGCCGCGGGGCCGCTGGTTTCGTGACGAAATGACCGATTTTCAGTCGGATCGCCCGCAATCGCGGCGGACATTAAAATTTCGTCATCCGCCATGCAGGCAGGGGGCGTCCGCCTGCGCCAGATAGCCGTGTCAGATTGCCGCGTCGGCCGTGCCCCAGGGGCCCTTTGGCAGCTCCGCCTGCTTCTCGGCGACCCGGTGCTTGAGATCGATGCGGTCGCGTGAGGAAATGCCGAGCAGATCGGCGGCGCGCCAGACCACATTGTCCTCGAACTCGCTGACCTGGCCGTCGGCATAGACCAACTCCCACATCATCTCAACGATGCGCAGCCGCCCCTCCTCATTCACCGAGCGCATGATCACACTGGTAAAGTGATAGAGATCCACGGCCTCGCCCTCGACGCGCATCGCGGAGGCGATCAGTCGGTCGGCGGTGCCGGGATCGAGCTGGAAGCGGCTCTCGATCAGGCTGTGCAGCTTGAGCTTTTCGGCAGGCGTCGGCTCGCCGTCGAGCGAGACGACATGCACCAGGAGCGCGGTCGCCGCCAGACGATAATCGCCGTCGTCGAAGGCGCGGTCGGTCTCGGCATCGGGGGAGACGATATCGGCAATGAATTGGCGGAGTCCGTCGAGCATCGCTCTCTCTGTGGAATGAAGCCTGGAAGCTTTGATTGAGCATCTGTCCGGAAAACCGCTACGCACTTTTCCGGACCATGCGCTGTTGAAATCTATATGGCGTGGAAACAGAACCGGCGCAATCCGCGCGGGTTCCCGCTGCGGCATTACGTTTCAGCAAGCATTACGTGTCGGCAATGTGACTACGGTATCTCGTACACCACGAGCTTGTCGGCAATGCCGCGCAGCGCCGCTTCCTTCTGGATCGGCTTGATCGCCGCGCGATCGAGGATGCCCGCGACCTCCGCTGCTTCCATCACCGGCTGGGTCAAATGGATTTCCTGTGACGTCGACAGGCTCTGTACCCGTGCGGCGATATTCACGGTCTGGCCGAAATAGTCCTGCCGCTCGTTCAGCGTCACCGCAAGGCACGGCCCCTCATGGATGCCGATCTTGACGACCAGATCTTCCTTGCCGCGCTCGGTGTTGAGCTGCTTCATCGCGGCCCGCATGCGCAGGCCCGCCGACAATGCGTGCTCGGGCCGGATGAAGGTCGCCATCACCGCATCGCCGATCGTCTTCACGACGGCGCCGTGTTCGGAGGCGATGATCTCGAGCAGCGCGTGGAAATGCGCGCGCACCAGATCGAACGCGGCGAGGTCGCCGACCCGCTCATAGAGCGCGGTCGAGCCCTTCAGATCGGTGAACAGGAAGGTCAGCGCGGTGATCTTGAGCCGCTGGTCCACTGTGAGGTTGTCGGCCTTGAACACGTCGCGGAAGGTCTGGTTCGACAGCATCCGCTTCGCGGTGAGGATCGGCTTGCGCTTGCCGAGCAATTTGTGCAGCGGGTCGCCCGCGATCCACACCGAAGGCAGCACGCGAACGTCGGCGTGATTCTCCAGCGAGAGCCGCAGCGGCCCCGGCCGCATCGTCGAGGTGCCGGTCGGCGCATGCGAGTTGTTGAAGGCGATCGAGAACTGCTGACGCTCGGTGGTCGGCTCGCCCTCGACGGCCAAGAAATGCGCCGAATGCGTCACCGGCTCGAACAGGATGACGAACTGGTTGGGCAGGTTGAGCGACAGGATCGCCTTTTCGCCAGGCGGCAGCTCGAGCCCCTCCAGCGTCACCTCGTTGATCAGGGTCGACACCGAGCTCTCGTCGAACTCGATCCCCGAGCTCCAGAACATCTGCCGGAAGTATTCCCAGATCGGCAACGTGTTGGGGTCGTGCGCGGCAATGCGACGAACGCGCGGACTGACAGTGAAGGCAACCTCGACCTGCTCGTCGACCGAAGCCTCGTAGCCGGCTGCGCACAGCGCGCAATTATAGTCGTCATGGCGCAACGACTTCAGCGTGGTGTGAGCATCGAGCACGCCGCCACAGCCCGGACACAGCACGTTCCAGCTCATGTCGAACAGGCCGAGCCGGGAGGCATGCAGGAAACCGGAGATCACCTTCTCCTGATCGAGGCCGGTACGGCTGGAGAAATCCAGAGCGTTGATGCGATTGAGCTCGCGATCGTGGCCATCGGCGATCAATTGCTGCATGGCATCGACGACGGCCGGATCGGTCGTCTGCCTGAGGACTGCGAAGTGGGCTTGCGTATCGCTCATGGTGAACCCCTAGAGCATGATCCGGAAAAGTGCGTAGCGGTTTTCCGAAAGATCATGCTCAAAACAAAAAGAGATAGAGCGGGATGACAATTCGACGAAGAGTCATCCCGCTCAAGATGAGCATTTGGACACCGCCGCGCAAGATCAGCGCGGCTTGATCGTGAACACCGGGGAGCGGTTCGGCTGTGTCGTCACCACGCCGATCGGAAGCACCGGCTCCTTGTCCGCCAGCGCAACGCGGAATGCGCCGATAATCTTCGCGAGCGCGAGCGTCGCTTCGACCAGCGCGAAATGCGCGCCGATACAGACCCGCGCGCCGACCCCGAACGGCAGATAGGCGAAGCGATCGGGCGGCGTCTCCGTCATGAAGCGCTGCGGCACGAACGCGTTCGGCTCGTGCCACAGCTTTTCATGCCGGTGCAACAGCCACGGCGCGATCAGGATTACGTCATGCTTCCTGACCGGACGGCCCGCGATCGTATCGGGACCGGCAGCCGCTCGCGCGATCAGGAACGCCGGCGGATAAAGCCGCATGGTTTCGTCGACCACCGCGCGGGTGAATTTCAGCCGCTCGATGTCGAGCGCGCCCGACGTCGTCACGCTCCTGACTTCTGCTGCCAATTGTTCCTGGGTCTCGGGATCGAGCGCCAGCAGATAGAGCGCCCAGAACAGCGCGGTCGCGGTGGTCTCGTGGCCGGCCAGGATCATGGTCGCGACCTGGTCGCCGAGTTGAGCGTCGGTGAAGGCCTCGCCGGTTTCAGGATCGCGCGCGGCGCCCATCAGGTCGAACAGGTCGCGCCCCGGTGCGTTGTCATCCTTGCCTGCGGCGCGACGCTCGGCCATCAGCTGGCCGACAAACGCGGTCCAGCGCTTGCGGAAGCGGGCGCGCCGGAAATCCTGCGGGGTCGGCCAGTTCAAAGGCAGCACTAGGTCGAGCATATGCGGCCGCGCCAGCGTGTCGCCATACTCCATCACGAAGTCGCGCAGCGCGGCGCCGTGGCGATCCATGCCGAACGAGAACATGGTGCGGCCGGCGATCTCCAGCGTCATGCGCTGCATCACCTCGCGCAGATCGACCGGAGCGCCGCTCGCGACCTTCAGCTTGGCGATGGTCTCGTCGACCGCCGCGATCATGTACGGCACCAGCGTCGTCACCGCGCGCGGCGTGAACGCCGGCGCCAGCGTGCGGCGCTGATACTTCCAGGCGCGGCCCTCGGCGATCAGCAATCCCTCGCCCAGCATCGGACGCAGCACGCGAAGGCCGGCCGGCGTGCGGGTGTAGTTTTCGTAATTGTCGACCAGCACGTGGCGGATCGCATCCGGCGTATTGAGGATAAAGCTCGAGTGATTGAGGAAGCGGCCCTGGACGATGTCGTCCTCATAGGCGCGCTGGCCCCAGGTCTCGATCGGCGAGTTGCGCATCACCCGCATCCGCTGGAACGCGCCCATGCCTTCGGGCGCGCGCGGCGGCGCCGGCGGGACCAGGGGACGCCGCGTGACCGTGACGTCGTAGACTTCGGCTATGCTCATGGTCCTCGCTTCCTGCCTCACGCAATGGCCGATCCGGCCACGCGATCCCGGCGCCACAAAGGCGCGCGGACCCCGCACAAGACCTAATAAGTCAGCTCGGCGACTGCAATCCGATTCTCCGACGCCGGCCAAGCCCGTGCCACGATGCGTTCGCCGTTGAAGATCGCGGCCACCGGACGGCTGAGATCGGCCGCGGGGAGCCGCAACGTCGTCACCGCATCGGTCGGCACGCCGGATTTGACATCGGCCGGTTCCTTGCCGTCGAACAGCACGATATCGCGCGGTAGCCCGAAATAGCCGCGCGGCCGTGACATCAGCATGACGGCGCCCGCACCGGCATCGGCAGGCAGCAGCGGTCGCGCCGCGCGCAGATGCACGACCTCGGAGGAACGCGGAAACGGCGAGCGATAGACATGCGTCGTCACGGCATCGGGCGACGTCAGTACGAATTCGAGCGACCAGGATGGATCGACCTGCGCCGGCCCCCAGCGGCCGTCGGCGCCAGTTTGCGAGCTGTGCAGCGGACCGCCGATGCGCTCGCCGGTTTCCGCCGACACGCGATAGATGTCGACCGTGGCACCCGGCACCGGCCGGTTGGTCGGCACGCCGCCGGGCGTGCCCGTGACGAGGCCGCTCAACCTCACCGCCGTCTCCGGCACGATCTCGATCCGCGACGGCTCGTGCCCCGCGATGAATTTGTAGATCTCGCGAAAAGCGCGCGGATGATACGCGGTCTCGCGATGATCCACGGCGCCGAGCACCAGATTGGTCGCGCCTTTCAGCGCCGGACCTTCGGCCGTGACGTTGGTCGGTGTGCCCGGCTTGCCGATGAAGCGACCGTCGGCTTGGGCATATTTGTCGAGGCCATCGCTGCGCAAGGTCAGGAAGGCGGTGCCGACAGTCACTTCGCTGTCGCCATCGTTCAGCGCGCGCAGGAACGGACCGCGCCCGTTGAACTCGTTGCCGAGCCCATCGTCCGAGGCATACACACCATGATTGGGGGTGCCGCACAGCACCGCGTGGCTGATGTCACCGCCGCCACCATTCTTCACGTAGTTGCGGATCGCATTGCCGCCGCGGGAATTCCCGACCAGCGCGATACGCGCGGCGCCGCTCTTTTGCTTCAGCTCCCTGACCGCCTCGGCGAGCTCGCGGCGCGCATCCTCGGCCGAGGAGCGGCCCGCCTGCTCGACCTTGTCGTCGGCGCGCGCCAAGGGATCGGTGAAGTTGATCGCGGCCATGCGCTCGCGCGGCACGCCGTTGGATTCCATCCGCCAGATCGTCGTGATCCAGAGCGCTGCGTGATCGCCATTGCCGTGCACGAACAGGATCGGCGGGATGTCGCTGGCGGGCGCGGACTGGGCCAAGGCCGACTGAGACAGGGCCGATGTACCGAATTGGCCCCCCAGCAAGGACAGCGCGCCTGCCCCCTTCAAGATCGTCCGTCGCGACAGGTCCATGCGTTCCCCCCAAACTTTTCAGCACTTTAGCTGTGCCCACGGCCGCGAACAGGTCATAACTGCCCGGGCATGAGACGCTTTTCGCAGTCATTTGCGACCCTGGCTCGGATCATCAACAAGCCGGAGCAGGGCAAACGGAACCGGATATGAGCGAACCGCCAGTACGCACCGACAGTATCACAGCACCGCTACGTCACTCGATCTTCAGGCGAATCTGGCTCGCCAGCCTGCTCTCCAACCTCGGCATCCTGATCCAGGGCGTCGGCGCCGCCTGGGCGATGACCCAGATGACCGCGGAGGCCGACAAGGTCGCGCTGGTGCAGACCGCGCTGATGCTGCCGGTGATGCTGATCGCGATGCCGGCCGGCGCCATCGCCGACATGCATGACCGCCGCATCGTGGCGCTGGTGTCGCTGGCGATCGCACTCTCCGGCGCCACCACGCTGACGGTGCTGGCCTGGCTCAATCTGGTGACGCCGAACATCCTGCTCGCGCTGTGCTTCGTCGTCGGCAGCGGCATGGCGCTGTTCGGCCCGGCCTGGCAATCCTCGGTCAGCGAGCAGGTGCCGTCGGAGACGCTGCCCGCCGCGGTCGCGCTGAACGGCATCAGCTACAACATCGCGCGCAGCTTCGGTCCGGCAATCGGCGGCATCGTGGTCGCGTCCGCCGGCGCCGTGGCGGCGTTCGCCGCCAATGCCGTGCTGTATCTGCCGCTGCTCGTCGTGCTGTTCCTGTGGAATCGCGTCAGCGAGCCGTCGCGGCTGCCGCGCGAACGGCTGAACCGCGCCATCGTCTCCGGCGTGCGCTACATCACCAATTCGCCCTCGATCAGGATCGTGCTGACCCGCACCATGGTGACCGGCATCATCGGCGGCTCGGTCTCGGCGCTGATGCCGCTGGTGGCCCGCGATCTGCTGCATGGCGGCGCGCAGACCTACGGCATCATGCTCGGCGCCTTCGGCATGGGCGCGGTGATCGGCGCGCTCAACATCAGCGAGATCCGCAGCCGGCTCAGCGGCGAAGCCGCGATCCGC
This sequence comes from Bradyrhizobium sp. ma5, assembly GCF_042258955.1. Taxonomy (NCBI): domain Bacteria; kingdom Pseudomonadati; phylum Pseudomonadota; class Alphaproteobacteria; order Hyphomicrobiales; family Nitrobacteraceae; genus Bradyrhizobium; species Bradyrhizobium sp. ma5. Next base: position 88,589 of record NZ_CP170156.1, on the reverse strand, counting down.
GTCTGCGCGTTGACGATGGGCGCTGCGATCGCCGCTGTTGCCGTGAGCAGGCAGCCGGTGATCACCGCCGCCGCGCTGGTGGTTGCCGGCGCGGTGTGGATGCTCGCGATCGCGCTGTTCAACATCGGCGTGCAGCTGTCGGCGCCGCGCTGGGTCGCAGGCCGTTCGCTGGCGGCCTTCCAGGCCTCGATCGCCGGCGGCATCGCAATCGGAAGCTGGTGCTGGGGCCGCATCACGGACCTCGGCGGCGTCGAGATGGCGCTGTTGATCTCCGCCGGGCTGATGCTGCTGTCGCCCGTACTCGGCTTCTGGCTCAGGATGCCGCCGATCGGCGCGCGCAACGAGGACGCGACCGATATGCTGGCCGATCCCGAGGTGCGGCTGCAGCTGACCGGGCGCAGCGGGCCGCTGGTGGTCGAGATCGAATACCGGGTGGCGCAGGACAATGCCCGCGCCTTCCACAATGTGATGCAGGACGTGCAGCTCAGCCGCCAGCGCAACGGCGCCTATGGCTGGTCGATCGCGCGCGACATCGCCGATCCCGAATTGTGGACCGAGCGCTATCATTGCCCGACCTGGCTCGATTTCCTGCGCCAGCGCAACCGCGCCACCCAGATCGAGCGCGCGCTGCATCAGAAGGCGGCCGACTTCCACATCGGCGCCGAGCCGATCCGCGTGCGCCGGATGCTGGAGCGTCCGTTCGGCTCGGTCCGCTGGAAGGACGAGACCCCGGACCGCGCCGCCAAGGAGGTAATCCCGGTGGTCGCGACCGCGGCGGGCAGCAGTACGTAAATCCCTCAATCGTCATTCCGGGATGGCCCGAAGGGCCAGGCCCGGAATCCATACTCACGATCGTGGTTATGGATTCCGGGCCCATCGCTTGCGCGATGTCCCGGAATGACGGTGGTTGATCTACTGCCCGTTATCGACGAGCGTCTGCTGGCAGGCCTTGCTGAGGCGGCTGCGGTGTTCCTTCAGGCAGGCCAGCACGACCTGATCGCCCTCGCTGAGATGGGCGCGGCAAAACCGCGAGGCGTCGCGTGAGCAGGCATCGCGCCCCTGCTGCTGTGCCGAGGCGGCCGACGTTAACAGAACCAGCGGAACGACGGCGAACAGAAATCGGGTCATCTTCAAAGCCTCTAAGGAATGCAACGCTGGTTCTATAGCGTTTCAGGGTCGCGAAGAAGCTCGAAACCGCCCGCGCGACCGGCCGGTTCCGGTCCGAGGTGACCGCCCGAAGACGGCTTGCGTCTCGTCGCCGCAGGTCTCCCCATCAGATGCCGTGCAAGGTCACTCGGCGGCGGCCCTGCGCTGCGCGGCGAGATCACGATCCAGCACGACGCGGCAGCCGCTGCTCAGCTGGGACCGATTCTTGACCATGCAGGCAGTGATCCTGGGGATGTTCGGGATCTCCACGCTGCACAGCCGGAAAGCATCGCCCGAGCACATCTGCTGCGCCTCGGCGCTGAACGCAAAGCTCGCGGTCGACGACAGCAGGGAAACGGCGGCCGCAAACGCCAGCGTGACGCCGGCGCTGCGAGCGGCACGTTCCAGAACCCGACTCTTCAAGATAGTGGTCATGATCGGCTCCCATCGGCGCCGCAAATGACGGGGCCCTCTGTTTGATGGGTCCGATCCTGCACGGCAGCGAGCTGACCGACTGTGATGGCCGTCACGCAGGCGTAAGCCGCACTTTTTCTTGTCCTTCCCGCGCCCTGTTGGGATCGCGTTAAGACCTTGTTGGCATTAATCGCTCGTTACGGGTGTGGCGTATCCTTGAGTTCCGAGAGAGTGTAGCGATGCGTAGTGCGTTGGGCCTGATGCTGGCCAGTGTTGTAGCGGCGATCGTGATCGCCGGCGTGTGGTTCTGGACCTCCTCGCCGCGTGCCGACGCGGCTCCTCCGCAGACAACTGCCGCAGCCAAGGCCGAGCCGCTTCCTGCGGCGGCAGCAAAGCAGGCTGCCAAAGACGATGTCGAGACGACCGCCGCGCTGTCGAAGCGCGCCGATGCCAGCCAGCCGGCAGCCCCGGCCGCTGCACCGGCACCAGCACCGGCCCCGGTCGCGGCCATGCCCAAATGTGCCAATCCCGATGCGCTCGGCATCACCCGCACCGTCGTCGTCGACACCACCGGCGGCCCGGGCTTCGGCTTCCTGCAGTACAAGCAGTATGACTTCCTGACCGACCATGAGGTCGTGCTGACCTTCGACGACGGTCCGTGGCCGACCACGCCCGCCGTGCTCAAGGCCCTGGCGGACGAGTGCACCAAGGCGGTGTTCTTCCCGATCGGCCTGCACACCACCTATCACCCGGACATCCTCCGCCAGGTCGCCGCCGCCGGTCACACCATCGGCGCCCACACCTGGTCGCACGCGCATCTGGCGGGCAAGAAGATCACCGAGCAGCAGGCCAAGGACGAGATCGAGAAGGGTTTCAGCGCGGTGAAGCTGGCGCTCGGTGCGAACCCCGCTCCGTTCTTCCGCTTCCCGGCGCTGGCGCACACCCCGGCGACGACAGCCTATCTCGGCACCCGCAACATCGCGATGTTCTCGGTCGACGTCGACTCCAACGACTTCAAGTCGAAGAGCTCCGACGAGGTCATCAACAATGTGATGACCAAGCTCGACAAGGAGCACAAGGGCATCATCCTGATGCACGATTTGCAGAAGCACACCGCGCAGGCACTGCCGACGCTGCTGCGAAAGCTGAAGGCAGGCGGCTACAAGGTGGTCTGGATGAAGGCCAAGACCCAGATCGAGACGCTGCCCGAATTCGACGCGATGATGGCGAAGACCGAGAAGCCGATCGCAACGGGCCGGCCGATAGGCAATGTCGTACAGACGGTCGCCGAGTAACGCAGCGAACACACTCAACGAAAGCGCCCCCGGATCCGATCCAGGGGCGCTTTCGCTTTCAGCCACCTTCTGCTGGTCCGATACGGCCGAACGACCTTGAGCGCCTGTGCGCCTTCGAGAGTGGCGCCATCGCGCCCGGTAGCTGGGCTCCCACCAAAATATCGAAAACAACCCCATGCAAAGTAGCCGGCGCCGGCGCTCAGCAAGGCGTGGCTACCAGTAAATCCCGTGGCGATGCAGCTCGCCGATGATCCGGCCCTCGGTCCAGCGCCGGGCGTGGCGGCGATGGCTCGACCTGTACCAAGTCATCCGCTGCTCCGGCGCCGGCTTTGCGTCTGACACCGCTGAAGGCTGGACATTCGCTTGCTGCTGTACGGGCGTCTGCTGCAAGGCCGGCTGAGCTTGCGGCTGCGGAGCGGGAGCCGCAACCGGCGCTGCCCGCTCGACATATTTGGGCGCTTCCGGCGGCATTGGCGGCGGCACGACGGCCGGCGCCGCCGGCGCATCGGCAACTTTGTCCGCCGTATTGACCGAATTCGACGCGGCGGCCGGTAGCGAGCCTGCCCCGCCCAACGACAGGCTTCGTTCGCCGGCCTGCGCGGAAGCGGAAGCCAAAACAACCGCCGTGATCAGGATGAGTTTGCGCATTGTTGTTCTCCCGTTGGTGGCGGGAGACTAGCCACGTCGTCCGAGCCACTATGTGAGCTGCTTCACGCAGCCATCGCGCGCCGCCTTCATCTCCCTGTGATCGTCAGTCCCAACAACGCCGCCACCTCGGCGGCGTCCTGGACAGGATCATCTCCGCCTTCCCCGCCTTGCAGCAGCCTTGATCTGGATCAACGGCGGCTTCTCGTTGGGTCGTTCAATGGGATTGCAGGTTCGGTTCGTTGTGTACGTCGCATTTGCTTGCCTGAATATCCCAGCGCAGCGCGGCTCTTATGAAGACCTTCGATATCACGTATCGCTATAGCAGCGACGATGTCTCGATCAGGCCAACCCCGCCGGACAGTCATGCGGCTTTGCTGCGTCTGGAGCAGGGCAACAAGAGCTTCGCCACGTTCCTTGACTGCGACGAGGGGGCGAGCGTGGTACAGCAGATCATCCCGGTCGATCTGCGTGACCTGGGCCTGCCGGCCGACAGCGCCGTACCGAAGCAAAGACCGTTTGCGGCCGTGCTCGGCTGCTCGGACGCCCGCGTACCCGTTGAACTCATTTTCAATGAAGGGCCCAATGATCTCTTCGTGGTCCGCGTCGCGGGCAACGGGCTCGGAATAGAGGTGCTTGGAAGCCTCAAATACGCCGTCGAGAATCTTGGCGGGAGCCTCAAGCTCATCGTCGTGCTCGGCCACAGCGGATGCGGCGCGCTCACGACAGCCGTCGATGTATTCCTGAATCCGCGTGAATACTTGCCGCTCGCGACCAAGCGTTCGCTCCGCAGCATTCTCGACGGCGTGCTGGTCGTGGTGCAGACTTCCGAGAGAAAGCTGGTCGCCGCGTTCGGGCCAGCGGTGGTACACGAGCCCGGATATCGAAAAGCCTTGATCGAGACGTCGATTGCCACCAACGCCGCGCTGGCGGCTTACTCAATACAAGAAGAATTGAGGAGCAACGCCTACACCGGGATCGAAGCGGTTTACGGCGTCTATCTTCTGGAGAGCCGCGCGATATGGGCTCCCCGTTCCAGTGATGCCGATGGGATTGGGCTGGCGGCGGCACCTCGAGACCTTGCAGCGTTTGTGGAACTCGGCAACGCCATCGTGCGCTCGCGGCGTATTGAATCGCTTGTGAACGCGAAAGATTGATCGGAGCCGTCTCCCCTTCCCTATCCGAACGGAGGCCATGCCCGTGCCGGGAGACCAGCCGCGTCGGGCCCAGGATCCCATGAGCTGCATCACGCCAGGAGAATGGTAGCTGCCAAAAGGCTGGCATGGTTCAGCCGGATTGTTGAAACTCGGTCCTATCGGTCGGCTCGCATCCGCGTACGGTTGTGCACCTTGAGACACGGTCTCGGCGCAACGTCGTTTGCCTGCGCACGCCAGCGCCCACAGCACTGACTTGTGTGCCGCCCCTCAGGCGGGGAGCCGGGAATAGACTCGTCGATTTGGGTTTCTCCTTCGCACAATGCCTGAACTCTGGAGACCTCAGTGAGTGCATTTGAACAAGGTCGCGTACGGCCCGGCGACGATGGCTTGGCGAATGCGGCCGCCGAAAGGCTCCGTTCGATGATCCCGGCCGCCGGCGCGATCGCCTATCCGTTCCTGCTCGATGGATTTCATCTCGCGGTCTCTCCCGCGAATGGCCACCCCTCGCCCGGCGGGGTGGTTCTGGCGGCGCTTTGCCTGCTGGCTGCGACGGCCGCGCCCTTGCTGGGTCTGGCCTGCGCCTATTGGATGACCAAGCCGGCGCCTTCGTCGTTCGAGCTGCGCGCCCGGCGGCTTGCGTATATCAGCATCGGTGCGCCGCCACTGTTCGTGTTGACCGGCGTCGGCCTTGGACTGCTGCACATCCCTGTCAGCGATGAGCTCGTCTGGGTCGCAGGTTGGCTCGCCGCGTGTCTCTACGTGCTGCTCGGCGATGAACAAGAGCGGCCGGCAACGTCAGCCGCGATGGCTCCGTCCATTGCCAGATGGCGTGTCACGCATGGCATCGCCGCGGCGGTCATCCTTCTCTATGTCGCGTTTCACCTCACCAATCACCTGCTGGGCCTGCTTGGACCGGAGGTTCATGGCGCCGTGATGAAGCTCGGCCGCACGGTCTATCGATCCTCCGTGGTCGAGCCGGTGCTTGTCGCCTTGATGCTGTTCCAGGTCGCCGTCGGGGTGCGGCTTGCCTGGCGCTGGAGCTCGCGGCCGGCGGACGGATTCCGCGTGTTTCAGATCGGCTCCGGCGTCTACCTCGCGGCGTTCATCGTCACCCATCTGAACTCCGCATTCGTCTCGGCGCGGGCCGTGCACCACATCGACACCAATTGGGACTGGGCGTCGGGCGCACCGACCGGCCTGATCCACGACGCCTGGAGCATCCGCCTGGTGCCGCACTACGCACTCGGCGTCTTCTTCGTGCTCGCCCATCTCGCTTCAGGATTGCGCGGCATCCTGATCGCGCACGGCGTGACCACCGCGGTCGCTAACCGAATCTGGGCAACCGGGCTCGCAGCAGGCGCGCTGATCGCAATCGCGATCATGAGCGGACTGTGTGGCGCGCGGATCTAGAGCGTTTTCGAGCGAAGTGGGCACCGGTTCGCGTGAAGAAAACGCGTCAAAACAAGAATCTAGAGCTTTTGGTCCTGATTCAATCAGAACCGAAAATGCTCTAGGCAGCGCAAATCGTTTGATAGGCGGCCAATTGAAGCGCGACGACCCGCCGCGCGGAATGACACTTCTCAAACCACAGACGCGCGGCATCGCCGCGGCCATTGCCGTCCAGCGGGTCAGCAAGTACTTCGAAAATCCGGGCCGCGCACGTCTCCACGCTGTCGGCGGCCAGGCAGGGCGGCGCTACTCCAAAGAACTCCGCTGATTGGGTTTCATCAAGATTGGTTATGACTCGGCGTCCGAGCGCCATTGCTTCAAAGGTAACGCCGCCGATCGCCGGTATCCTGAACTGATCGACGACGACATCGCTCGAACAGTAAAGCTGTCGAAGCTCCGCCTTGTTCAACGACGGTATCCACGAAACCATCTCTTCAATTCGAAGTTCCTGAATCAGGTCCTTGCTTCGGTGAACGTCAACACCCCACTCGACCAGGATGATACGAAAATCGCGGTCCGTTTGCGCAACCTGCGCGGCCGCCCTCAAGAAAACGTCATTGCCCTTCTGCATCGAAACAGGTGCAGCCTGCCAGTGATGGCGCGACGGACTAAAGAATGTGGTGACCTTGGGGTCCCGCTTCGGGATTTTGAGTCCCGCTCGAAAGGTTGAGATTTTTTCATCGTCGAAGGCATGCGGAAGATAAACGGTCCGCTCCCTCTTCAATTTCAGCCGCGCCACGGACGGCAGCACATCCGAATTGGTTACGAAGGAGAAAGCCGCATTCTTGTACGACGCCGAACAAAGAATGCCATTGTAGGTTTTCTCGAAAGGCAGTTCGCGCAACGTGCCGTGCTCGTAACACGTGTAATTCTTGAGCCCGTTGATGAACGGAATGAACCCGTCGATCGAATAGCCCTGAATGATGTCGTAGTGCTCCAATACGTCGGCGAATTCATTGGCAATGGTGGATGCGAAGGCTTCGACCAAGACCAGGGCTTCTGCCGGATAGTCCGTGAACTGTCGCAGCAGGTCACCAAGAAGCACCTCACGTTGCGAGGCGTTTCGATCCTCTCCCTTGCCGTAATTCTCGAAGTAGCGAAACTCCGGGCGGTCGATGATCTCCGGCTTGGTCACCACGGGAATTGCTGACGAACCGACGTCAGCGGCCGCGCTGTTGCCTGTAACCGGTGTCACAGCGTGGGGATCTGGGATCGTGAAGCCATCGCTTTCGCTTGCAACCGGCGTCGCGGCGTCAGGATCCGGCATCTCGAAGACGTCAGAAGGAAATTCGAAGCCATAGCGCGGCAAGCCGCGGCTGCGCCTCTGACTTCGCCAGATTGCGACCGCCAAACTCGGCCTGGCGGCAACGCCGCTTTCCGCCTCACGCCGCAAATGAGCAAATACATATTTCGTCAGCAGGGAACGATAGATCGATGTAAGGCGGCTTGGTCCTTTGGGATTTGGCGACCGCGAATCGCGAAACGTCGCATCTTCATTGCTTTCGCCTGTAGCCGGCGTCGCGGTGTCAGGATTCGGAGTTGTGAAGACATCGGCAGGAAACTCGAAGCCGAAACACGGCAAGCCGCGGCTGCGTCTCTGACTTCGCCAGATTGCGACCGCCAGACTCGGTCCGGCGACAACCCCGGTTTCCGCCTCACGCTGCAAATGAGCAAATACATATTTCGTCAGCAGGGAACGATAGATCGATACGAGACGGCTTGGTCCTTTGGGATTTGGTGACCGAGAATCGCCGAACGTCCGATATTTATCGCTTTCGCTTGCAGCCGGCGTCGCTGTGCCAGGACTCGGCATCGTGAAGACGTCAGCAGAAAACTCGAAGCCAAAACGCGGCAGGCCGCGGCTGTGTCTCTGACTTCGCCAGATTGCGACCGCCAAACTCGACCCGTCGACAACGCCCGTTTCCGCCTCACGCTGCAAATGAACAAAGACGTACTTCGCCAGCAAGGCGCGATAGGTTGATACGAGGCGGCCTGGTGCTTCGGGATTTGGATATTCGTTGGCGAGAGATCGGCTTTGCTCCGGCCGCGGATCTAGCGAGGCCGACTTTGATGAGGTCAGCGAAATCGGAGAGGATGCAGATTCAGGTTCTATGGTCACCCCTGGCAGGACGATGGTCGGCTGATCGGGCGGCTGCGGGATTGCCTTGCTTGCCTGGAAGTCCTGAAACTCGCGCGCAATTGAAATTGTATCTGCCAGATGCTCCGGCATCGGTGGACGGACCCGGCTCTCTGCGGCAGCGATGCCATCGAGCATCTCCCAATATCTTGCCTGCAACAGCGTCCAGAAAAATGCTGCGGCTCCGCTGTCACCGGCGTTCTTCGCACGAAGGTACGAGAGGCAATCGAGAACGGGGCCTTGCGCAAACCAATCCGGTCGACGCCAACCGCCCAACTCGGTGGCCCACCAATCCGGGAACATGTTGTCGACGTTGCCGTCGAAGCTTGCGGCCTCCCACTCCGGGCAACCCATGACGTGATAGTAGTTATAGCAAATGACGTCCGCTTCGATTCCGAAGCGCCGCTGAATCAAGGCATTGTTGTAGGCGTTGTTCGCGATATTGCCGATATGCAAGACGCGCAGCGGGCGATCGTGGGCGCGTTGGAACTCCCTCAGGAAGGCAAGCTGTAGTTGAAAGTCGCTATCACGATCCTTCGGCACGAACGTCATTCCCCAGCAATCGTAGTTCAGGTATTAGGCTTCCGCGCGAGAACACACAATCTACGAACACCGATTCCGCCGCGCTTATTCTGCTCCATGTCGCGTCTCATCTCACCAATCATTTAGTTGGCTTGCGCATCGGATGCGGTTGGTGTTGCGCTGGAGTTTGCGACCGGAGGATGTTCCGCGTGTTGCAGATCGGCTCGGGCGTTTACGTCGCCAGGTTCACGTCACCCATCTGAATACCGCGTTCGTCTCGGCGCGGGCCGGGCATTCGACGTTTTCTTCGTGTTTTCGCATCTCGCGCCGGGGTTGTGCCATGTTCTGACGCACCGCGGAGCCGCCACGGTCGCCAACCGGGCAGCCGGCGGACCGGTCGCGATCATATGCAGATTGTGCCGTGGGAGAATCCAGGCGAGTAAATCTCGCCTGCGCATCGAGACGGGGGATGTTCCTGAGGAGTGGTGCCGCAAGAGGGACTCGAACCCCCGACCCCGTCATTACGAATGACGTGCTCTACCAACTGAGCTATTGCGGCGAACCGTTCGGCAACGGCCTGACAGCGCGCCACCTGATATCGGGCATGACCCCGATTGGCAAGGAAAACGCAGCTATTGAACCGCACACCGGTTATCTAACCGCCGATTAGCTTCCCAAACGTGACAGAAATCCGCGCCAACCGCCGATCTGGGCCTTGGCCGGGCCGATTTGTTCCGCAAATTCGTCCACGGCGCCGTCCTCGTCGACCCCGGGGTCGTCGGGGGCCCGGACGATGGGGATCACGGCCGGAATGGGCGCGGGCGCCGCCTTCGGCAGGTCGGTCCGGGAACGGAACAGGGGGGCGGGGGCCGGGGGAGCCGATTCGGCGGCCGGCGGCGGCTCCGGCACCGGCTCCGGGGCGGGCGGATCGGCCTGAATTGGGGCCGGGTCGGCCTCGATCGCCGCCGGCACCGGGGTGTTGTCCTGCACAGGCAACGCGACCGGCTCGACGGGCTTGATATCGACCGGCTCAGGCGGCTTGGGCGGAGGCGGCTCGCTGGCGACTTCCTTCGGCGGCTCGACCCGGCGCGGCGCCAGCATCGCCTCCTCGAACGGCGAGGGCTCGATCGCATTGCCCTTGTCGGACGGCAGCGCCGCCACCGGCGTCTGCCACTGGAAGGCATCGAGACGGCCGGTGACCGGCGACACCGGACGCCAGCGGTCGGAGACGTAGCCGTCCGCGGTCCACACCGGATCGTGCAGCGCGCGCACCGCGCGCAAGGTCCAGGCCCGCGCCCGGCCGCCGTCGCCATGTTCGGTGCGCTCGATCTCCGCCATCAGCAGCGCGACCCGCTGCGTCGGCGCCGCTGTGAACGGCTCCAGCGCCGCACGCGCCTTGGCGAATTCGGTCGCATCGATCGCGGCGCGTGCGATCGCCAGCGCGCCCTCGATATGCCCAGGCGTTTTCGCCGCCAGCGTCTCGACCCGCACCAGGCGCTGGCGCGCGGCATCGCCGAGCCGCACATGCGAATAGGCATCGGCGAGATCGGGATGCGGCTGCGCCAGCCACGCGGTCTCGACGATACGCATCGCACGGCGCACCTGATGCGCCTCGCTCTCGAATTTGGCGGCAAGCACCGCGGCCGGGATCAGCGTCGGCGCCAGCTTGAGCGCCTCCATCACGCTCGAGCGCGACAAATCGCGATCGACGGTCTCGAACTCCAGCGCACGCGCCGTGAGCAGCACGCCGCGTTGCCGCCGATAGGTCGCCTTGTCGATCAACCCGGCGGCCTGGTTGTTGTCGATGATCGACAGCGCACCGGCCCAATCGCCCTTGGCGCAGCAGAAGCCGAGCACAGCATGCGAAGCCCAAGACGACGACGGCGACATTTTCAGCGCTTCCTCGGCAATCATCACCGCCGCCACCGGATCGTCGGCGCGCTGCGCTTCGATGAACAGGCCGCGCAAACCGAGCAGCCGCGTGTCCGCCCGCTCGGCCATGGCGCGGAAGGCGCGCTGCGCGCCGTCGCGATCACCGTCGAGCTGCGCCGATTGCGCGTGCAGCAACAGCGCCAGCGGATCGCCGCCGGCGTGGCGCCGCGCCACTTCGGCATGCGCGCGGGCACCTGCGGAATCGCCATGCCCGATCGCGAGCAGGCCTTGCGTGATGGCGTGACGGCCGCGCGCGTGACGCCGCTCGCGCCTGCCGCGGCGGACGTGACCCGGGATCTTCCACAGGCCGCGCAGGATCACGCCGGCGACCATCGCGACGACGATGACGAGGCCGAGCAGATACATCGGCTGCTTGGACGTGAAGCGCAAGCCGCCCCAGTTCAGCACGAGATCGCCGGGCTGATCGGCCAACCAGGCCGCACCCGCTGCAGCGAGCGCGATCAGCAGCAGGAACAGAATGATCCGGATCATCGAGAACCTATTGCAAGGATTTACTGGTTGACCGTGGCGAGCGCCGCCATGGCGTTGTCGGCAAATTTGCGCGACGCGTCGAGCGCGGCGCGGCGTGCGTCCACCTTGGCAAGCCAGGCTTGCGCCGCGGTGCGATCGGCCGGCGGCAACGACTTCAATTCGCGCTCAGTCAATGCGAGATCATTATGCACGGCGGCCGATGTCACGCGCGCGACGATGCTGCCGCGGTCGGTCCCGGTGCCGTCGGTCCGCTCGATCTGGATCAGGGTGGAGGCGCCGGCCTTCAAACGATCGACCAGCCCGGCGCTGGACGCCGCAGCTTCCGGCGGCGCGAGCTGCGGCACGATCTCGATCAGATCGCGGCACAGCTTGTTCGGACTAGGCACGCCTGACGCAGCGAAGACGTCGAGCGGCTTCAGCACGTCGGGATTGTCGGCGATCGCTTTCGCGGCCTCGAGCGCCGAGGCGTAGGGATCGCCGTGACGAACCGCGACGTCGAGCAGCGATGCCGCGACCACGCGGCGCAGCGGCACGTCGTCCGCCTTCGCCTCGGCCTTGGTGTCGGCGATCTTGCTGTCCTGCTTGGCGATCGCGGCACCCTGCGCCTTCACCGCACCCTCGACCTTGTCGATGCGTGCCGTGATGCCGGAGATGTCGGGCGCAGCCGCGCCATCGCGCGGCGCGGCCTTCACATCATTGACCGCTGCCGCAAGCTTGTCGGATTGCGCTCGCGCAGCAGCGAGCTCGGTGCGCAACGCGGCGATCGATTTGTCGAGCGCCTCCAGCCGCGCGGTTGCCGCGGGATCGGCGGCCGCAGCGACCGGTCTGCCGGCTTTCGATTCAAGCGCGGTCAGGCGCGTGCCGAGCTCGTCCACCGTTGCGGCGCTGGGCTGCGGCGCCGACGCCGGCGGCACCGCGGGCCAGCCGAGCAACCAGCCGACCCCGATCACCAGCGCTGCCGCGACCGCGCCCGATACCGGCGCCACCACCCAGGGAGATACCGGCCGTGACGGCTCGGCCTGGGACGCCGCGGCGGCGGGCTCGGGCTGCGGCTCGGCGTGGGGAGCAGGATCGGGATGAGGCTCCGCCTCGGGCGCGGCGGCCTCCGCTGCCTTGTCGGTATCCTTTGGGGCTTCCTCGCCGCCCTCGGCCTTTGGCGGCTCGCTGGAGATCTCGGTCGCCTGAAGATCGATGGTCGGCGGCGCGCGCTTGGGCCGGGAATCCGGCGAAGGTCCTGGGTCGTCGGGCCTTTCATCAGCCATCGCGAGGGTCCTCAAAACTACTGGCCGCACATTGTAGCAGAATCGGCCGACGTTCTTAGAGCACGATCCGAAAAACGGAGCATTGCCTAACATCATGGTCAGACGAAAGAATTATTCCGCTCACGGCCGCAGGGTGCGCACCAGCGCCTCCAGCAGGGCGTTTTCGTCCGGGCGCGCCGCCACCACCACCTTGGTCGCGCCGGCATCATGGAGCACCGCGGCGACCGCGGGCGAGATGCAGCATTGCGGCAGTGCGAGCGCCGAAATCTCGATTCCGTCGGCCCGTATGGTGTCCAGGAACGCCTGCGCGCTGCGGCGGGAATAATGCAGCACCGCGGTGATCCGGTTGCCCAGGAAGGCGTCACCGACCTCCGTCGGGAAGCCGGCCACCGGCGCCATCCGGTAGGTGGTGTGGGTGACGACGGTAAGCCCCGTTTCGCTGAGCTCGCCCGCCAGATCGCGCGACAGGTCGGCGCCGGCGAGATAAAGGAGCGTGGCTGACGCCGCGAGTTCGCCGGCCTTGACCCGCGCGAGCACGAGATCGCGCAAGCTCACCGCATCGCCCTTGGCCACCATCACCCGGTCGAAGCCCGCGGCGCGCGCGGCGTCGGCGGTGTGCGCGCCCACCGCGAACAGCGGCAGCCGCAACAGCCGGCTGCCGGCGAGATCGATGGCACGCGGCGCGTTGGCGCTGGTCAGGATAACCGCGTCATAATCCGCATCGTCGTCATGGAACGGTAACGGCTCGACGCGCAGCACCGGCGCCGCGAGGGCCTCAAAGCCGCGTTGGCGCAGCGTCGCCAGCGTCGCGTCATTGTCCGGATGCGGTCGTGTGACAAGGATGGTCACGGATCAGGCCTCCCGCGCTGCGAATTGGACCTTGCCGACCGATTGCACTTTGAGACCCCGCAATGCTACCCCGGAGGGGACAGTTTGATGAACATGATCTTGCCGGAAACCGGTTCCGGCCTGTCCGGATCATGCTCGTAGCACAAGGGCCGAAATTGGGACACGAACCGCCGATGCTGGTGCTGGGGATCGAGACCACCTGCGATGAAACCGCAGCCGCCGTGGTCGAGCGCCAGGCTGACGGGCAGGCAAGGATCCTCTCCAACGTCGTGCGTTCGCAGATCGACGAGCACGCCCGCTTCGGCGGCGTGGTGCCGGAGATCGCGGCGCGCGCCCATGTCGACCTGCTCGACGGTATCGTCGCCTCCGCCATGAAGGAGGCCGGTGTCGGCTACGGACAATTGTCGGCGGTTGCAGCCGCCGCCGGCCCCGGCCTGATCGGCGGCGTGATCGTCGGTCTGACCACCGCGAAGGCGATCGCGATGGTGCACGATACGCCGCTGATCGCGGTGAACCATCTCGAGGCGCACGCGCTGACGCCGCGGCTGACCTGCGCGCTGGCGTTTCCCTATTGCCTGTTCCTGGCCTCGGGCGGCCACACCCAGATCGTCGCCGTGGTCGGCGTCGGCGAATATGTGCGGCTCGGCACCACGGTCGACGACGCGATGGGCGAGGCGTTCGACAAGGTGGCGAAGATGCTGTCGCTGCCCTATCCCGGCGGGCCGCAAGTCGAGCGCGCAGCCGCCGGCGGCGACCCGACGCGATTTGCGCTTCCGCGCCCGATGCTCGGCCGTCCCGATGCGAATTTCTCGCTGTCGGGACTGAAGACGGCGGTGCGCAACGAGGCCAGCCGCCTTGAGCCGCTCGAGCCGCAGGACATCAGCGATCTCTGCGCGAGCTTCCAGGCCGCGGTGCTGGAATCGACCGCGGATCGGCTGACCGTCGGCCTGAGGTTGTTCGAGGAGCGGTTCGGCACGCCGCGCGCGCTGGTCGCGGCCGGCGGCGTTGCCGCCAACCATGCCATCCGCAGCGCGTTGCAGGATGTCGCGGCGAAAGCACAGACCACGCTGATCATTCCGCCGCCGGCGCTCTGCACCGACAATGGCGCGATGATCGCCTGGGCCGGCGCCGAGCGGATGGCGCTTGGGTTGACCGACACGCTGGAAGCGCCGCCGCGCGCCCGCTGGCTGCTCGATGCCAACGCCAAGGCGCCGGCCGGCCACGCCAACAGCCGCGCCGGATATTGAACTGAGGGTTCCGATGCCCGCGCATATGTCAGTCAGCGTGATCGGTGCCGGCGCCTGGGGCACGGCATTGGCCGAGGTCGCGGCCCGCGCCGGACGCACGGTGACGCTGTATGCGCGCAATGCCGAACATGCCGCGCAGATCCAGGCGACGCGGGTCAATCCGAAGCTGGCCGGTGTCCAGCTTCAGCCCGGCATCGCGGTGACATCGGATCTTGCGGCGGCCGCGCGTGCGGACATCGTCCTCGCGGTCACCCCGGCGCAGCATCTGCGCGCGGCGGTCAGTCACCTTGCGCCGTACCTCAAGCCCGATACGCCCGTCATCGCCTGCGCCAAGGGCATCGAGCACGGCACGCACAAATTCATGACCGAAGTGATCGCGGAAGCAGCACCGCGCGCCGTGCCCGCGATCCTGTCGGGACCGAGCTTTGCCGACGACGTCGCGCGCGGATTGCCGACGGCCGTGACGTTGGCAACCACGGACGAGGCGCTGGCACGCGCGCTCGTGCAAGCGCTCGGCTCGGCGACCTTCCGGCCCTACCACACCACCGACGTGCGCGGCGTCGAGATCGGCGGCGCGGCCAAGAATGTGCTGGCGATCGCCGCCGGCATCGTCGTCGGCAAAAATCTCGGCGCCTCCGCGCTCGCCGCGCTGACCACGCGCGGCTTCAGCGAGCTCGCACGATTGGGCCGCGCCTGCGGGGCGCGCACCGAAACCCTCTCCGGCCTGTCTGGATTGGGCGATCTCCTGCTCAGCTGCTCGACCGCGCAATCGCGCAATTTCGCGCTCGGCCTCGCGCTCGGCCGCGGTGAAACAGCGCCGGTCGGCAAGCTCGCCGAAGGCGCGTTCACCGCGCCGGTGCTGTGCGAGCTCGCGGCTGTGCAGAAGGTCGATATGCCGGTGTCAAACGCGGTCGCCGCGATCCTGAGCGACCGGCTGACGATCGATGACGCGATCGAAGGCCTGCTGACGCGGCCATTCAAGGCCGAAGGCTAGCGCTTGTCGTATTGACGTTTTCTCCACGCGAACCGCTTCGCGCAAAGGCGCCTGATCACCGCGCCGTCGCGAAGGCGACGAGGTCGTGCAGTCCCGCCCCCGCTCCATCGGGCGTCACGCCGAGTTCTTCGGCCGACGCATTGGTGCGGTTGACCCAAAAGGTCGGATAACCGAACCATTTTGCGCCGGCCACGTCCCATCCGGCGAATGCCGCAAAGACGATCTCCTCCTTCTTCAGTCCGAACGCATCGAGACCCATCTGATAGGCGCGCGCATCCGGCTTGAAGGCAGCGACCTTGTCGGTGCTGAGGTGTTCTTCGAACAGCCCCTCGAGCCCGGAATTCCTGATCACCGCGTCCAGCATCGGCGCGGTGAAGTTGGAGAGAAACGCCATGCGCAGGCCGGCGGCGCGAAGCTGCACCAGCACCGGCACGACGTCGGGCCACGCCTTGAGTTCCAGGTAGGTCTGCATCAGGCGATCGCGCTGCTCGGGCGAGAGCGAGATCTTCATCGTCTTCGCCGCGAACTGCAGCGCGTCCTCGGTGACGCGCCAGAAGTCGGCATATTGCCCGCCGAGCGTCCTGAGCCAGCCGTATTCGAATTGCCGGGTTCGCCACACAGCGCCCAGCTCCGCTCCCATGCCGGGGAACATCTCTTCCAGCCGGGCGGATACCGGACGGGGATCGATCACTGGGAAGCCGTCGAAGACGACCGCCCGAAAAGGCGGGCGGCCAGCCGCGCGCGACCGACCGGACAGCACTGTCGCGGCCGTGACGGAAGCCGCGGCCATGGTCGTAAACGTTCGGCGATCCAGCAGCATGTCGTCTCCCCGCATTGCGTGCCGCCAGCGTTCACACAATTGCGTGTTGGCACAATCGCCCGATTTCAGCAGAGATCATTCCGTGTTTCAGAACAATCAGGGAGGGGATGACGATGGACCGGCTCGATGAGCTCCGCCTGTTTCTCGCGATCGTCGACAGCGGACAATTTGCGGCCGCCGGGCGCAAATTCGCACGTTCACCCTCCTCGACGACGCGGATCGTCGCCGAGCTCGAGCGGCGCCTCGGCACCCGGCTGCTGCAACGGACCACGCGAAAGCTGTCGCTGACCGACTCCGGCGCGCGGCTTGCGGCGCAGGCGCGCCGCCTGCTCGCCGATTACGACGACGCGATCGATGGCGCGATCGGAGAGGCCGCGAGCCTGCGCGGCAACATCAAGCTGTCAGCGCCGACGCTGTTCGGCAGCCGTCACGTCGCGCCGCTGGTGCGCGGATTCCTTGAACGTCACCCCGACATCACGCTGCAACTGACGCTCGAGGATCGTCTGGTCGATCTGATCGACGAACGGATCGACATCGCGCTGCGAATCGGCCATCTGACGGACTCCTCGCTGAGGGCCCGGCGCGTCGGGGAAGTCCGGCGCATTGTCGTCGCCAGCCCCGATTATCTGAAGCGGCACGGCCGGCCGCGCCGGCCCGACGATCTCGTACAGCATCACGCCGTGACCTTCGTCAATCAGGCGAGCCCGGCGGCCTGGCCGTTCCAGCACAAGCAAAGCGGTCCGCAGAAGGTCAAGGTATCGAGCCGCATGGAGGTCAACCGCGCCGACACGGCGATCGGACTGACGCGTGACGGCATGGGCCTGACGCGCGTGCTGTCCTACCAGGTTGCGGGTGAACTCGCGGCGGGGTCGCTGGTCCGCGTGCTGCGGGACTACGAAGTCGCGCCGATCCCGGTGCAGCTGATCTATCCCAGCGCACGCCTGATGGCGCCGCGCATTCGGAGCTTCCTGGATTTCGCTGCGGGTGAGCTACCGCAGACGGCATTCAACCACCCATAGCGGGTCTGCGCCGGTCGCGCTTGACGGCGCAGACTTCCACGTCGAGATCATGCGTGCTGTGCTAGCGTCGCGGCAATCGCCGGATCCCGTTCCAACAACAAGAAAACCAAGCTTGGGGACAGTACATGCGTCAACCGCGTCACGTTATCGTTTCGATCAGCATTCTGCTTGCCATCGCCACCTCCAGCACCACCACACGCGCGCAAACGACAGTACCGTACGACGAACTCGCCAAGCGCGAAGCCGCGGCCAACGCCGAGGATGGCAAGCGAGTCGCCCCGCTCAAATCGATCGACAATCCCTCAAGTGACGTCTCGGCGGAGATGCTGGCGATGATCGGCGCGCCCTACCCGTCGCATTTCAACGCCGACCCGAAAACCCCTGCGGAGTGGAAGGAGCTGATCGACCGCCGCGCCAAGCTCTTGATCGCGGGTATTCCGGCCATGAAAGCGAAGCTCGGCGTCAAGGTCGAGGAAACCAGAATTGCCGGCGTGCACTGCTACGTCGTGACGCCGAACAAGATCGCGCTCGAGAACCGGCGGCGCCTGCTGATCCACGTGCATGGTGGCGGCTACGTGTTTGGGCCCGGCGAAGCCGCGTTGCCGGAAGCCATCATGATGGCCGGCTTCGGCGGCTTCAAAGTGATCTCGGTCGACTACCGGATGCCGCCGGACTTCCCCTATCCGGCCGCGATGGACGACGCGATGGCGGTCTGGAAGGAGGTTCTGAAATCGCACGAGCGCCACCGGCTGGCGATCTTCGGCACTTCGACCGGCGGCGCGATGACGCTTGCGATGGTGTTGCGGGCGAGGGACGAGAAGCTGCCGCTGCCGGCCGCCATCGCGCCGGGCACGCCGTGGTCCGACATCGACAGGATCGGCGACAGCTACGCGAGCAATGAGTGGGTCGACAACGTTCTGGTGACCTGGGACGGATGGCTCGGCCGCGCGGCCAAGCTCTATGCCAACGGGACCAGCTTGAAGAATCCCTACATTTCGCCGATCTACGGTGACTTCAAGGGCTTTCCGCCGACCATCCTGACATCGGGCACGCGCGACCTGTTCCTCAGCAACACGGTTCGCACACACCGCAAATTGCGCCGCGCCGGCGTGATCGCCGATCTCAATGTCTATGAGGGGCAATCCCACGCGCAGTACCAGATGAACATCGATGCGCCCGAGACCAAGGAAGCCTTCACCGACATCGCCAAATTCTTCGATCGATATCTGAAGCAGTGAGTGACGCCATCAAGACCGGATGCCCGCGCTTGTCGCGGGCGCCCGGGTGCCTGTAGATTGCCGCGCGATGAGCGATCGAGCACGGGGTGAGTTGCGATGAATTACTGGCTGGTGAAATCCGAGCCGTCGGTCTGGTCGTGGGACCAGCAGGTCGCCAAGGGCGCGAAGGGCGAAGCCTGGACCGGTGTGCGCAACTTCACGGCGCGGCAGAACCTCGTCAACATGAAGAAGGGCGACAAGGCGTTCTTCTATCATTCCAACGAGGGCAAGGAGATCGTCGGCATCGCCGAGATCGTCAAGGAAGCCTATCCCGATCCGACCGACAAGACCGCCAAGTTCGTCTGCGTCGACATCAAGGCCGACAAGCCGCTGAAGACGCCGGTGACGATGGCCGCGATCAAGGCCGACAAGAAGCTCGCCGACATGGCGCTGGTGAAATATTCGCGGCTCTCGGTGCAGCCGGTGACATCAGAGGAATGGAAGTACGTCTGCAAGATGGGCGGGCTGTAGCGACCGGACCAACCCTGTTGTCGTCCCGGCGAAGGCCGGGACCCATAACCACAGGCCAGCATCGTTAGAGCGCGCTGTGGCTCCAGCTCGTTTCCACAATCAACAATTGGGGTAATGGGTCCCGGCCTTCGCCGGGACGACGGAGAGGAGCTTACGCTCCGGCCGCCATTACCACCTGCGCCAGCAACTGCTCGCGCTTGGACTGGGTGCGGTAACCGCCCATCGTCGCCGCGAAACGCTCGAGGATGCCGTCTTCGAAGGCGGTGACGATGGTGTCGTGGACATAGCTCTTGCGGCAGATCGCCGGCGTGTTGGAGAGCTGGTCGGCGGCGGCGCGGATCGCATCCAGCACCTGGCGCTTGCGGCCGCGCTGGCTGGCGGCCGGCGTGATCCGCGACAGCGATTCCACGACGACGGCCGACGCCATCAGGGTGCGGAAATCCTTCAGCGAGATCTTGATGCCGGCGAGCTCGCGCAGGAACGCGTTCACCGCCGTGGTCGAGGCCGCGCGGACGACGCCGGAGCGGTCGTGATACTGGAACATGCGCTTGCCCGGGACATCGCGCAGAATGCCGATCGCGCGCACCAGCTTGGCCGCGTCGCATTCCTTGCGCACGGCCTTGCCGCCCTTGGCCTTGAAGGTCAGCACCAGCGAATCGTCTTCCAGCGTGACGTTGGACTTCAAAAGCGTGGTGGCGCCGCGGGTGCCGTTGAGGCGGGCGTAGGATTCGTTGCCGGGCCGGATCGCGGTCCGCGCGATCAGCTCGATCACCGCCGACAGCGCGAACTCGCGCGTCGGCTCGTCACCAGACAGGAACGCCGAGACCTTGCGCCGGATCTTCGGCAGCGCGGCGACGAGCTTGGCCAGGCGATGCGCCTTGCGCTGCTCGCGGACCTTCTCCCAGTCGGCGTGATAACGATACTGCAAGCGGCCCGCGGCATCGCGGCCGACCGCCTGCAGATGCGAGCTCGGATCGCTGGAATAGCGCACCTGGCGATAGGCGGGCGGAACCGCCATCGCATGCAGCCGCCGGATCGTGCGCGCATCGCGGACGCGCGAACCATTGGCACGAACGAATGAATAATTCTTGCCGCGCTTGATGCGGCGGATGGTCAGCTCGTTCTGGTCGCCGAGCCGAAGACCGAGATCGCGCGCCAGATCCTCGACGGCGGGCGCGGCGAGCTTGAGCTTTGCCGACGGCTGGAGCTTGGCTCGTGGCGACTGCTTGGGCCATTGGCCCAGCGCCTTCGCCAGGGCGACAGCGGGATCGGCGGACATGGGCCGCACAGCCGCGATGTTCTGCTGATCCATCATACTTCCAAGACGCCTTGTTCCGCTGTTCTCCCGGTAATGCCGTTGCTTCGGGCTTGGTTCCGGTTGGCCATCCGGCCTCGATTTCGCGATTTAGGGCGTCAGGGCTGACATTGCGAGTCGCGAATCGGTTATCAACGGTTCCTAAATACCTTTCAAGGGTGCCATTCGCCCACTAACCTTGATTTTGGCCCCTCCAGGATCGGTCAAAATTGCGGGAGCCCGGCTTGGGAACCGGGCTTTTGGGCGCGACCAGCACGACCTGGCTGCAGCAGGCAGGTCAGGCATCGTGCCGTTTCGTACCGGATCCCCGGACGGCGCCACCGCACCTCACGATCCACCCGGCTCTTCCGGACAGCGCCAGCCGCACAGGCGGTTCGGACGAAATCGTCGGCGCAGATCGTCGCGGCGGCCCTGCGATCATTCATCGAAATGCGCGGCAGGTGGTCCAGCAGAATTGGCGTCGAGGCGCCGTGTCGCAGTCAGCGTCACCTCGCTCCCAAACATTGCTTTGAGGCTCTCCCATATCGGCATCGGGCGGATCGCGGTCCGCGATTCTTTCGCGACAGCTAGGGACTGCGGTGACGGCGTAGGACGCCGGCGAATTGAGCAGAGAACGATACCACTACGACCAAGAGACCAGTGACCCGGAGCAGACGATGAAGCATAGGTTTCACTCGTCAACGAGGCGCGGTAAACCGCCCCATCAGATGAGGAAGCCGACGGGATGTCCGGCGGCTTCGACGCGACGAAAGTGACAGTCATTTTTCCTTGCCGGGCCGGAATGCGGCAACGCATAATCGCGGCAATGATCAAGACGGCTTGCCGTCGCGTCGTTTGCGATCGGCAATGAGTGGAGGAAAGCGATGTCCGAGAAGATCTATGACGTGTCGGCCGACTGGGCCAAGCGCGCCTATATCGATGACGCCAAATACCGCGAGATGTACGCGCACTCGGTCAAGGACCCCAACGGCTTCTGGGGCGAGCACGGCAAGCGGATCGACTGGATCAAGCCCTTCACCAAGGTCGAGAACGCCTCCTTCGCGCCCGGCAACATCTCGATCAAATGGTTCGAGGATGGCGTGCTGAACGTCGCCTGGAATTGCATCGACCGCCATCTCGAGAAACGCGGCGACCAGACCGCGATCATCTGGGAGGGCGACGATCCCTCCGAATCCAAGCACATCACCTACCGCCAGCTGCACGACGAAGTCTGCAAGATGGCCAACATCCTGCGCACGCGGAACGTCAAGAAGGGCGACCGCGTCACGATCTATCTGCCGATGATTCCGGAAGCGGCCTACGCCATGCTGGCCTGCGCGCGGATCGGCGCGATCCACTCGGTGGTGTTCGGCGGCTTCTCGCCGGACAGCCTCGCCCAGCGCATTAAGGACTGCGATTCCAAGGTGGTCATCACCGCCGACGAAGGCCTGCGCGGCGGCAAGAAGGTGCCGTTGAAGGCCAATGTCGATGCCGCGATCGCAAAAACCGGCGGCGTCGATTGGGTCGTGGTGGTGAAGCGCACCGGCGGCAAGATCGACATGAACCCGACGCGCGACCTCTGGTATCACGAGGCCGCCGCGATGGTGACGACGGAATGCCCGGCCGAGCACATGCATGCCGAGGACCCGCTGTTCATCCTCTACACCTCGGGTTCGACCGGCACGCCGAAGGGCGTGCTGCACACCTCGGGCGGCTATCTCGTGTTCGCGTCGATGACGCATCAATACGTGTTCGACTACCACGACGGCGACATCTACTGGTGCACCGCCGACGTCGGCTGGGTCACCGGCCACAGCTACATTCTCTATGGACCGCTCGCCAACGGCGCGACCACGCTGATGTTCGAGGGCGTGCCGAACTACCCGGACAATTCGCGCTTCTGGAACGTGGTGGACAAGCACAAGGTCAACATCTTCTACACCGCGCCGACCGCGATCCGCGCGCTGATGCAGGGCGGCGACGAGCCGGTGAAGAAGACCTCGCGCAAGTCGCTGCGCCTGCTGGGTTCGGTCGGCGAGCCGATCAATCCCGAAGCCTGGGAGTGGTATCACCGCGTGGTCGGCGACGATCGCTGCCCGATCGTCGACACCTGGTGGCAGACCGAGACCGGCGGCATCCTGATCACGCCGCTGCCCGGCGCGACCAAGCTGAAGCCGGGATCGGCGACGCGGCCGTTCTTCGGCGTGATGCCGGAAATCGTCGATGCCGACGGCAAGACGCTGGACGGCGAGACCTCGGGCAATCTCTGCCTGACCAAGTCATGGCCGGGCCAGATGCGCACGGTCTATGGCGACCATGCGCGGTTCGAGCAGACCTATTTCTCGACCTACAAGAACAAGTACTTCACCGGCGACGGCTGCCGGCGCGACGCCGACGGCTACTACTGGATCACCGGCCGCGTCGACGACGTCATCAACGTCTCCGGCCACCGCATGGGCACCGCCGAGGTCGAGAGCTCGCTGGTCGCGCACGAGGCGGTGTCGGAAGCCGCCGTTGTCGGCTACCCGCACGACATCAAGGGCCAGGGTATCTACGCCTATGTCACACTGATGAAGGGCACCGAGCCGACCGAGGCCTTGCGCAAGGACCTCGTCGCCTGGGTCCGCAAGGACATCGGCCCGATCGCCTCGCCGGACCTCATTCAATTCGCGCCCGGCCTGCCGAAGACACGCTCCGGCAAGATCATGCGCCGCATCCTGCGCAAGATCGCCGAGGACGAGCCGTCCAGCCTCGGCGACACCTCGACCTTGGCCGATCCGGCCGTGGTCGACGACCTCGTGCAGAACCGGCAGAACAAGAAGTAGTCCGGCAACGGCAATATCGGGACATTGAAGAAGGGCCGCGCGCGATCTCCGCCGCGGCCTTTCGCTTTCTCGTCACGCAAACCGACATCCGCTTCGCTCGAAAACGCTATGGGCGCGGCCATTTCACGGGATTGTCAGAGGCGCGGCGCCATTGCGGCGCGTTTGTGGCCAAGTGTTGTTTTCAAGTCATTTACTTTAATCCGAACTTTTCCTTTTCTGCCCGCCATCAGGACGTGTCTCGCGGCCGGTGTGAAACCACCCGGTTAAGACACGCGGTTAATATTGCGTGCGCGAGACCGGCAGGCCCGGTTTTTTCAGGGCTCTGCACCTTCGTTTTTGGCTCCTTCACCGGAGCTGTTGGGAAGTGGAGAGGTTGATGTCGATGAAGTTTGCGGTGGCGCTGGCTGCCACCCTTGGTGCTGTTGTTGTGATGTCGCAGACGGCCGAAGCGCGGCCGGAAATGGTCGGAATACACGCCGACAATTATGAGCCGGGCACCATCGTGGTGAAGACCAACGAACGGCGGCTCTATCTCATTCTCGATTCCGGTCACGCGATGCGCTACCCGGTCGGCGTCGGCAAGTCCGGCAAGCAGTGGGCCGGCACCACCCGGATCGACGGCAAGTATCGCAACCCGGCCTGGTCGCCGCCCGCCGAGGTCAAGCGCGACAAGCCGAGCATCCCGAACGTGATCGCAGGCGGTTCACCCGCGAATCCGATGGGCGTCGCCGCGATGACGCTGGCCGGCGGCGAATACGCCATCCACGGCACCAACGTGCCGGGCTCGGTCGGCGGCTTCGTCTCCTACGGCTGCATCCGCATGCTGAATCCCGACATTACTGATCTCTATCAGCGCGTCTCGGTCGGCACGACGGTCGTCGTCACCCGCTGATTGCGCACGGCTCTTCACCGAAAGAAAAGCCGCGCGGATGCGCGGCTTTTTATTTGGCCGTTCGGCATGGCCGCGGCCGCGACGCTGTTACTCAGCGCGCGAAACCTCCGCACCAGCCGAAGCGATGCCCGCCATTGTAGGCGCGCGCATGACCCGCCGCGAGCAGCGCGGCCGAAACGTTGTCGGTCTTCCTGGTCGCGACATCGGCGACGACGCGGCCCTGATACTTGTCTGGGCCGATATTGTAGATCGCGACATCGCCCTGGCCTAGCAGATCGCGCAGCGCCACCGTGGCTGCCTGCGCCATTTGCAGTTCGCGCGCGCAGGACGCCTTCAGCTCCGGCGCATCGATGCCGCGCAGCCGGACCCGCGTATACAGATCGGGCCCCGGCGTGAGATGCACGCGCGCCTCGAACGTGTCGCCGTCGATCGTCCTGATGACATCAACAGCATGGCGCGCGTCGGGCGCACCGGCCCGCTGCCGGATCAATTCGGCATCGCGCGACCGGCTCAACGACCAGTGCGACGGCACGGGGATCCATTGAGGCACATATTGGCGGATCGGCAATGTGCTGCCGACGGCAATGCCGAGCACGAACACCCACGGCAGCGCTGCCGAGACACGGCGGCCCCAAGGTGAGCGGCGGAAGGGCGGACGTCCCGTCCCACGATAAGGATTTATTCTCTCGTATGGGGACATATTCCCAGACTGGCCTGAGTCGAACGGTCAGGCAAGACACTCCAAAACCTCTCAGAAGTCCGAGGCGATGCCCTTGGTCTCCCAATCGCCGTAACGCGTCGGTTCCGGTCCCTTCGGGCCCTGGAATTCCTTCGGCCGCGCGGCCGCATCCTTTGCGGCGGCCTCCTCGGCAGCCTGGCGCCGCGCCGCGGCCTCGGCGAGCGCGCGCTGCGCGGCCGGCGTCAGCGGCTTGCGCGGCGCGGGTTCCGGCGACGATGGCGATGACGATTTCTCAGACATAGCGGGCCTTCTTGGCGAACGTTTCTCGGCAAAACTTTCTGCCTGCGAGTTTCGTATCTCTGACTTGGCTCAGTGACGGCATCACGATCGAGAAATCCTGCAAAGCGATTCTTACATTTGGCATATTCGCATGCCAGAGGTGTTTTCGAGTTGATGGCATGAGCCGAACGTAACTCAGCACCTTCGAGATATCTCCGCTCCATGCCTCCTTCAAGATTTGCAGTCCCTGCCGAAGTCCCCGGTCTCGCGGCGCGCCGTATCGCGGCCGACATCCTCGATGGCGTGCTGCACAAGCACCGCACGCTGGACGATCAACTCGACGGCGCCGGCGCGCATCCCGGGCTGAAATCGCTGGCCGATCGCGACCGCGCGCTGATGCGCCGGTTGGTGTCGACCATCCTGCGCAAGCTCGGCACACTCGGCCATTTGCTGTCGCGGCTGCTCGACCGCGGCGTCCCGACCGATGCACCGCGCGCGCAGAGCGCGCTGCTGATCGGCGCCGCCCAGATCCTCTGGATGGACGTGCCTGACCATGCCGCGGTCGATCTCTCGGTGCGGCTGGTGCAGTCGGACCGACGCGCGGCGAAATATGCCGGACTGGTCAACGCCGTGCTGCGTCGCTGCGCGCGCGAGGGCCAGGGCCTGATCGACGAGATCAGCCCGCAGACGCTGGACCTGCCGCAATGGATGCTGGCGCGCTGGAACGCGCATTACGGTGAAGCCACCGCGCGCGACATGGCGCTGGCGCTCGGTCACGAGCCGTCGCTCGATCTCACGGTGAAATCGGACGCGCCGCAATGGGCGGGCCGCCTGCATGGCGAGATCCTGCCGACGGGAACCGTGCGCACGCTGCTGCAGGGTTCCGTCACGATGCTGCCGGGCTTTGCCGAAGGCCAATGGTGGGTGCAGGACGCTGCCGCAGCCCTCCCGGTGCGCCTGTTCGGCGACATCAAGGGCAAGGCGATCGCCGATCTCTGCGCGGCGCCCGGTGGCAAGACCGCCCAGCTCGCACTGGCCGGCGCACGCGTCACCGCGGTCGACCGCTCGCCGGCGCGGGTCGCGCGGCTGCGCGACAACCTCACGCGGCTGGAGTTGCAAGCCGAGACGGTTGTCGCCGACGCCGCCGAATGGCCGGCGGAGGCCGCGAGCTTTGACGGTATTCTGGTCGATGCACCCTGCACCTCGACGGGAACCATCCGCCGCCATCCAGACGTCGCCTGGCTGCGCCAGGAAGGCGACATCGCCGCATTGACGGCGCTGCAGAAGCGGCTGCTGCATAAGGCCGCCAATCTGCTGAAGCCCGACGGTACGCTGGTCTACTGCACCTGCTCGCTGGAGCCGGAGGAAGGCGAGCACGCGATTGCCGCGCTGCTGGCGAGCGAATCAGGCCTGCGCCGTGCGCCGGTCGAGAAGGACGAGGTTGCCGGCCTCGCCGACATCATCACCGCAGACGGCGATCTGCGTACCCTGCCCAGCCATTTGCCCAACGCCGACCCGCGGCTCGGCGGGCTGGACGGTTTTTACGCCGCCCGGCTGGTCAAATCCTGATTTTAAACTTCAGTCTTCTAAGCTCGAAGTGATTCGCGCGGTATCAAGAGGGCATCTTGGATATCAAGAGGGTGTCTTGGCCGCGTTTCCGGATTAAATAAGGATTCGTTGAAAATTCCCTCCCCGCAAGGTTAGGCGTGTCGGTCGCTCAAAGCAGACGCATCTCGACGCTGATTGCTGGCCGCTTTGCCCGCAGCATAATGGCGCGCGCCAGCGGGAGCACGGTTGCGCTGTCGCGGCTCTGGCCCGGCCGCACCGACCGGCTGATCATCGCGCCGCATGACCTCCGCACCGCCGACGCCACCCGCGCGGCCGAGATATATGCCGGGCGATTCGTTTTCGCCGGCAAGATCGTCACCTGCCACGGCCGCTCGATCTTCGATCTCGAACCGCCGTCGGAGGATTGGGAAGCCGCCCTGCTCGGTTTCGGCTGGCTGCGCCATCTGCGCGCCGCCGACACCGCGCTGACCCGCGCCAATGCCCGCTCGCTGGTCGACGACTGGATCTCCAACCAGGCCCGCAAGCGGCCGCTGGAGCGGCGCGCCGACGTGCGCGCGCGGCGGGTGATCTCGCTGTTGTCGCAGGCGCCATTGGTGCTCGGCGACACCGACGGAAAATTCTACCGCAAATATCTGCGCGGGCTGGCGCGCGAGATCCGCTATCTGCGCCACGCCACGCTCGACAATGACGGCGTTCCGCGCCTGCAGGTCCTGATCGCGCTGTGCTACGCCTCGCTCTGCCTCGCCAACCAGGCGCGCAACATCAAGTCCGCCACGCGCAGGCTGTCCGACGAATTGCAGCGCCAGATCCTGCCCGACGGCGGCCACATCTCCCGCAGTCCCGGCGCGCTGGTCGAATTGCTCAGCGATCTCTTGCCGCTACGGCAGACCTTTGCTGCGCGAAATATCGCGCCGCCGCCGGCGCTGCTCAACGCCATCGACCGCATGATGCCGATGCTGCGCTTCTTCCGCCATGGCGACGGCAGCTTCGCGCTGTTCAACGGCATGAGCACCGCGCCGTCCGATCTCGTCGCGACGCTGCTCGCCTATGACGACACCCGCGGCGTGCCGATGTCGAGCATGCCGCATAGCGGCTTCCAGCGCCTCGATGCCGGCAACACCACCTTGATCATCGATACCGGTCCGCCGCCGCCGGCCAGCGTCAGCCAGGATGCACATGCGGGCTGCCTGTCGTTCGAGCTGTCCTCCGGGGTCAGCCGCATCGTCGTCAATTGCGGCATGCCGAATACCGGGCGCGACAATTGGCGGCCGTTCGCACGCTCCACCGCGGCGCATTCGACGCTGACCTATCGCGACACCTCGTCGTGCCAGTTCGTCGAGCTGTCGGCGATGAAGCGGCTGTTGCGCGGCGCGCCGGTCACCAGCGGGCCGAGCAATGTCGAGAGCTACCGCGAGGCCATCCCCGGCGGCGATGTGCTGACCGCCTCGCATGACGGCTATCTCTCACGCTTCGGCGTGATCCACCGCCGCGTGCTGATGATCGCCCAGGACGGCACCCGGATGGAGGGCGAGGACTCGCTGTCGCCGGCACCGGGCGGCCGCATCAAGGGCAGCGAGGCCGATTTCGCGTTGCGCTTCCACTTGCACCCCTCGGTGAAGGCGAGCCGGCTGTCGGACGCCCGCGGCGTGATGCTGGTGCTGCCCAACCGCGACGTCTGGACCTTCGAGGCGCTGGACGACAAGGTCGATCTCGAGGACAGCGTGTTCCTCGCCGGCAATGACGGCCCGCGCCGCACCTCCCAGATCGTGATCCGGCAGGACGCAAGGCAGGCTGCCACCATCCGCTGGAGCTTCGTGCGCTCCTCGACCTCCGCCACCGCCACCAACGCCCGCCGCAACGCCCGCCGCGAGCCGGAACTGCCGCTGTAGGACAGACCCTAGACCGTCATACTGAGGAGCCGCGAAGCGGCGTCTCGAAGGATGCACGGCCCGGCTGGTGGCCGTCGACCCTTCGAGACGCGCGGAGCCTGTCATCGGGCCGCGCTTCGCGCGGACCCGTTGGCGCTCCTCAGGGTGACGGGGATAGATTCCCGGGAATCGGCCCCGGAGACCGGTTTCGTGCCGCACAAAACCATGCTACCCGGCTGCCTTAACAGCCAGGGATTTTCCGATATGACTGAACAGCTTCGCCGCGTGACCCGCGCTCTGTTGTCCGTTTCCGACAAGACCGGACTGATCGATTTCGCCAAGGCGCTTTCCGACCATGGCGTCGAGCTGGTGTCGACCGGCGGCACCGCCAAGGCGATCGCGGCGGCCGGGCTGAAGGTCAAGGACGTCTCCGAGCTCACCGGTTTCCCTGAGATGATGGACGGCCGGGTCAAGACGCTGCATCCGAAGGTGCATGGCGGCCTGCTCGCGATCCGCGACAACAAGGAACACGCCGCGGCGATGGCCTCGCACGGCATCGCGCCGATCGACCTTCTGGTGGTCAATCTCTATCCGTTCGAGGCCACCGTCGACAAAGGCGGCGGCTTCGAGGAGTGCATCGAGAACATCGACATCGGCGGCCCCGCGATGATCCGCGCCGCGGCCAAGAACCATGACGACGTCGCCGTGGTGGTCGAGGCGAATGACTATCAGGCCGTGCTCGACGAGCTCGCCGCGCACAAGGGCGCGACCTCGCTCGGCCTGCGCCGCCGGCTCGCCGCCAAGGCCTATGCGCGCACCGCGGCCTATGACGCCGCGATCTCGAACTGGTTTGCGGTGCAGCTCGACACCAAGGCGCCGGATTTCCGCGCTTTCGGCGGCAGGCTGATCCAGTCGCTGCGTTACGGCGAGAACCCGCACCAGACCGCGGCGTTCTATGCCACGCCGGAGAAGCGGCCGGGCGTTGCGACCGCGCGGCAATTGCAGGGCAAGGAGCTGTCCTACAACAACATCAACGACACCGACGCGGCCTATGAATGCGTCGGCGAGTTCGACCCGCAACGCACCGCGGCCTGCGTGATCGTCAAGCACGCCAATCCCTGCGGCGTCGCCGAGGGTCCGGATCTCGCCACCGCCTATGCCCGCGCGCTCGCCTGCGACTCCACCTCGGCCTATGGCGGCATCATCGCGGTCAACCGCAAGCTCGATGCGGACGCCGCGCGCGCCATCATCGGCATCTTCACCGAGGTGATCATCGCGCCCGATGCGACCGAGGAGGCGATCTCGATCATCGCCGGCCGGCGCAATCTGCGCCTGCTGCTCGCGGGCGGCCTGCCGAATGCGCGCGCGCTCGGCCTCACCGCCAAGACCGTCGCCGGCGGCCTCTTGGTACAGAGCCGCGACAATGCGGTCGTAGAGGACATGAATCTGAAGGTCGCAACCAAGCGCGCGCCGACCGACGCCGAGCTGCGCGATCTCAAATTCGCCTTCCGCGTCGCCAAGCACGTCAAGTCCAACACCATCATTTATGCCAAGGATCT
Source organism: Bradyrhizobium sp. ma5 (assembly GCF_042258955.1). Classification (NCBI taxonomy): domain Bacteria; kingdom Pseudomonadati; phylum Pseudomonadota; class Alphaproteobacteria; order Hyphomicrobiales; family Nitrobacteraceae; genus Bradyrhizobium; species Bradyrhizobium sp. ma5. Next base: position 58,496 of record NZ_CP170156.1, on the reverse strand, counting down.
CGCCACCGTCGGCATCGGCGCCGGCCAGATGAGCCGCGTGGACTCCGCGCGCATCGCAGCGCGCAAGGCGCTGGATGCGGCGGCCGAGCTGAAGCTCGCGGAACCACTGACTAAGGGTTCGGTGGTCGCCTCCGACGCATTCTTCCCGTTCGCCGACGGCATGCTGGCCTGCATCGAGGCCGGCGCCACCGCAGTGATCCAGCCCGGCGGCTCGATGCGCGACGACGAGGTGATCAAGGCCGCCGACGAACACGGCATCGCCATGGTGTTCACCGGCGTGCGGCATTTCAGGCACTAAGCTCTCGGCATCGTCGTCCCGGCGAAGGCCGGGACCCATACCGCGTGATCTATCGAAGGCGCGCTGGGGTTAGTTATCCCTCACCAAGCTTGGCCGGTGGTTATGGGTCCCGGCCTTCGCCGGGACGACGGCGGTGGCTATTCCCGCACCTTCGCCAGCAACACCAGCCCGACCACGAAAAACCCGACCAGCACCGCCATGCCGTATTTCTGGCTCGCGGTTGCTGCCGTGATCGCGCCGATCAACAGCGGGCCGATGAACGACGTCACCTTTCCGGTCAGCGCGAACAGTCCAAAATACTGCGCGATGCGATCCTTCGGCGCCAGCCGGATCAGCAGCGAGCGCGAGGCTGCCTGTAGCGGCGCGCCGGTGGCGCCGATCAGGCAGCCCAGCACGACGTAGGCACGCTCGGCGGCGCCCGCGAACAGGGGGCCGCCAGGCACCGGCGGCGCGACCGGGATGAACAGGATGGAATCCTTGTTCACGGTGAGGATCACGACGATCGCAAACAGCAGGATCACAAGGCTGCCGGTGATCACGCGTTTCGGTCCGAACGCATCGTCGAGCTTGCCGCCGAGCCAGCCGCCGAACGTCCCGGCAACTGCCAAGATGATGCCGAAGGTGCCGATCCGGATCGTGTCCCAGCCGAACGTGCCGGCGGCATAGATGCCGCCGAACGCGAACAGCGAGACCAACCCGTCGGTGTAGATCATGTTCGCCAGCAGAAACCGCGCCAGCGACTTCTGCTTCGGCAGGCTGACCAATGATTCCCTGAGCTCGCGCAGACCTTCGCCGAGCGCCTCGCGCATCGGCCGTTTCGCCGGATAGTCCGGCGTGAACAGGAACATCGGCGTCACGAAGATGATGAACCACAGCCCGGTCAGCGGCCCGGTGATGCGATCGCCTTCATGCATGACGGGATCGAGACCGAACAGCGGCGTGAAGCCGAACAGCGTGCGGCCGGTCTCGGCATTGGCGGCGAGGAAGCCGAGCACCAGCACAAGGCTCAGGATGCCGCCGACATAGCCGGTGGCCCAGCCGGTGCCTGACAGCCGCCCGATCCGGTCGGGCGGCACCAGCGTCGGCATCATCGCATTGTTGAACACGGTCGCGAACTCGACGCCGACGCTCGCGATCGCATAGGCCAGCAGCAGCGCGGGAATGATGTCGGGATTGCCGGGCTTGCCGATCCACATCGCGCTCGAGCCGATCACCAGCAGCGCGCCGAAAACAGCGATCCACGGCTTGCGCCGGCCGCTGGCATCGGCGATCGCACCCAGCACCGGCGACAGCAGCGCGATCGCAAGTCCCGCGGCCGCGGTGGCAAAGCCCCACAGCGCCTGCCCGCTCGCGGCATCGGGCGCGATGAAGCTCGCGAAATAGGGCGCGAACACAAAGGTCGTAATCAGCGTGAAATAAGGCTGCGCGGCCCAGTCGAAGAAGATCCAGCTGACGACAGCCGCGCGACCCGGATAGGCCTTCGCATGTTCGGTGCCCGTCTGCATTGTTGCCGTCATCGCGAAAGATATTCCCCAACTCGAACCACAGGCAGGCTTTTGCCGCTTCAATCCGTTCCCATATAGCATGGGCCGGTTTGCTGATACGGCGATGAACAGGGCAGGACATTTCGATGGCGCTGACAGCAACGATGTCGCGACGGCTGTTTGCCGCTCTCCTGATGATCGGCATCGCGACACCGGCCTTAGGCCAGGTGCAACGTCGCGCTTACGAGCCCTCTGCCAACAATACGATTCAAAGCATTCACGCCGAACACGGCATGGTGGTGGCGCAGGAGAAGCTGGCGGCGCGGGTCGGCACCGACATCCTGCGGCAAGGCGGCAACGCCGTCGACGCCGCGGTCGCCACCGGCTTTGCGATGGCGGTGACCTATCCGCGCGCCGGCAATATCGGTGGCGGCGGCTTCATGGTGATCCATCTCGCCGGCCGCAATGAAGACGTCGCAATCGACTATCGCGAAACCGCGCCGAAGGCCGCGACGCGCGACATGTTCCTGAATGCCGACGGCAAGCCCGATCCGGACAAGTCGCGCAATTCCGCGCTCGCGATCGGCGTACCCGGCACGGTTGCCGGTCTCGCGCTGGCGCTGGAGAAATACGGCTCCGGCAAGTTCACGCTGGCGCAGATCATCAAGCCGGCAATCGACCTCGCCCGCGACGGCTTCATCGTCACCGACGATACATCGGACACGCTGGCGGACATGTATCGCCGCATGTCGCGCTGGCCGAACTCGGCCAAGACCTTCTCGCACGCCGACGGCACGCCGCTGCATGAGGGCGACCGCCTGATCCAGGGCGATCTCGCCGGCGTGCTGAGCGCGATCGCCGAGCAGGGACCGCGCGGCTTCTACGAGGGCGCGGTCGCCGAGAAGCTTGTCAGCGGGATCAGGAATGCCGGCGGCATCTTCACGCTCGAGGATCTGAAGGCCTACCAGCCGGTGATCCGCAGCCCGATCCGCGGCACCTATCGCGGCTACGACATCGTCTCGATGCCGCAACCTTCTTCCGGCGGTGTCGTGCTGCTGGAGATCCTCAACATCCTCGAAGGCTTTCCGATGTCGGACATAAAGCAGGGCTCGGCGGCCTCGCTGCATGTCATGATCGAGGCGATGAAGCGGGCCTATGCCGACCGCGCCCGTTATCTCGGCGACCCTGCCTTCGTCGACGCACCGACGCAATTGTTGATCGACAAGGATTATGCCGCCCGACAGCGCGCCACCATCGACCTTGCCCGCGCCACGCCCTGGACCGATGTGCGCAACGCCAAGCAACCGCACGAGGGCGACAACACCACGCATTATTCGGTGGTCGACGCCAACGGCAACGCCGTCAGCAACACCTACACGCTGAACTTCCCCTACGGCGTCGGCCTGGTCGCCGACGGCACCGGCGTGCTGCTCAACAATGAGCTCGACGATTTCACCGCGGCGCCCGGCGCCTCCAATGCCTTCGGCCTGGTCGGCTTCGAAGCCAATCTGCCGGGGCCCGGCAAGCGCCCGCTGTCATCGATGTCGCCGACCATCGTGCTCAAGGACGGCAAGCCCGTTTTGGTGACGGGATCGCCCGGCGGCAGCCGCATCATCTCCGCGGTGACGCAGATCATCGTCGACGTCATCGACTACAAGATGGACATCGCGGCCGCGGTCGCCGCGCCCCGCATGCATCATCAATGGCTACCCGACGAGGTCCGGATCGAGCGCGGCTTTCCCGACGAGGTGCTCGCCGAGCTGCGCGCCAAGGGCCACAAGCCGGTCGAGCCGCTCGGCTACTCCTCCGCGAACTCGATCGTCGTCACGACCGGCGGTCTGCTCGGCGCACCCGATCCGCGCACGCGCGGCTCCGAGGCGGCTGGGTACTAGAGCTTGATCCGGACCGGTACGGCCGCGGCAGCGCAAAGTGCGAAGCGGTTTTCCCGCGACAAACGCGAAACGTTTGCGCCGAGATCATGCTCAAACTAAAGAGCTAGAGGGCAAACGCGGCTTTGCCCGGCCTGCAACATCGCGATAGATTGGCGGTCCGCGCAACTCCGGCCGCGGGTCGCAAACAGCCGGTGAATGATTTCTCCGGGGAACGCGCATGAGCACGGCCGAATCCAAATCAATCGAAGTCGCAGAGATCGAGGACACCAGCCTCCTCGCCTTCTATCGCGACATGAACCTGCCGGAGCGGCGCACGTTCTGGGCCTGCGCCTCGGGCTGGACGCTCGACGGCATGGATTTCATGATCTATCCGCTGGTCATCGGCACCATCATCACGCTGTGGAAGGTCGACCCCGGCACCGCGGGCCTCGCCGGCACCGTGACCTTGCTGGCCTCCGCCGTCGGCGGCTGGCTCGGCGGCTATCTCTCCGACCGGATCGGCCGGGTCAAGACGCTACAGCTCACCATCATCTGGTTCTCGTTCTTCTCGCTGGTCTGCGCCGTGGTACAGAATTTCGACCAGCTCCTGATCGCCCGCGCGCTGCTCGGTCTCGGCTTCGGCGGCGAATGGGCGGCCGGCGCGGTGCTGATCGGCGAAGCGATCCGGCCGCAATATCGCGGGCGCGCGGTCGGCTCGGTGCAGTCGGGCTGGGCGATCGGCTGGGGCCTTGCGGTGCTGGCGCAGGCGATCCTGTTCTCGATCCTGCCGCCAGAGAACGCCTGGCGCTGGATGTTCGTGATCGGCGCGCTGCCGGCGCTGCTGGTGTTCTATCTGCGCCGCTATGTCACCGAGCCTGAGATTTCCGCCGCGACGATGGCGCAGCAGCAGGCATCCGGCACCGGGCCCGCCGCATTGTGGGAGATCTTCCAGGGGCCGATCCTGAAGACCACGCTGCTGGCCTCGCTGGTCGGCACCGGCATGCAGGGCGGCTATTACGCCATCACCTTCTGGGTGCCGCGCTTCCTCACCACCGAACGCAAGCTCTCGGTGGTCGGCTCGACCGGCTATCTCGCGACGCTGATCATCGGCTCCTTCATCGGCTATCTGGTCGGCGCCTGGCTTGCCGACCGGATCGGCCGGCGCAATCTGTTCCTGATCTTCTCGCTCGGCGCCATCGCGATCGTGCTGCTCTATACCCAATTGCCGCTCTCCAACGAGGTGCTGTGGGTGCTGGGCTTCCCGCTCGGCTTCTTTGCCTCAGGCTATTTCTCCGGCATGGGTGCGTTCCTGACCGAGCTCTATCCGACCCGGCTGCGCGGCTCCGGCCAGGGCTTCTGCTACAATTTCGGCCGCGGCGTCGGCGCGCTGTTTCCGTTCCTGGTCGGTGCGCTCTCGACCACCACGACGCTCGCCAACGCGATCGCGATCTTCGCGGTGGCGGCCTATGCCGTGTTCTTCATCGCCGCCTACGCATTGCCGGAAACGCGCGGGCGCGTGCTGCATGCGGGTGGGTAGCGCTGTAACGGCTGCGCGAGCGGCGACATACCGTCGTTCCCTCCCCCTTGTGGGGGAGGGCTAGGGAGGGGGGTGGCCGCGAAGGCGGTGTATGTGGCTTACCCCTCACCCCCAACCCTCTCCCACAAGGGGAGAGGGAGCCTGACAATGGTGCGTCCCTAACTGGAGGCCACTCTCATGACATCGCTCAAAGGCAAGACGCTGTTCATCTCGGGTGCGAGCCGCGGCATCGGGCTTGCGATTGCGCTGCGCGCCGCGCGTGATGGCGCCAATGTCGCGATCGCGGCGAAGACCGCCGAGCCGCATCCGAAGCTGAAGGGCACGATCTACACCGCCGCCGACGAGGTTCGCGCCGCCGGCGGCAAGGCGCTGCCGGTGCTATGCGACATCAGGGACGAAGCGCAGGTGATGGCGGCGATCGAAGCTACCGTCGCCGAATTCGGCGGCATCGACGTCTGCGTCAACAATGCCAGCGCCATCAGCCTGACCCCCTCGCAGGCAACCGACATGAAGCGCTACGATCTCATCATGGGGATCAACACCCGCGGCACCTTCATGGTGTCGAAATACTGCATCCCGCATCTGAAGAAGGCGGAGAATCCGCACATCCTGATGCTGTCGCCACCGCTCGACATGAAGACGAAGTGGTTCGAGCACTCGACCGCCTACACGATGGCGAAGTTCGGCATGAGCATGTGCGTGCTCGGGCTGGCCGGCGAGCAGAAATCCGCCGGCATTGCCGTCAACGCATTGTGGCCGCGGACCACGATCGCAACCGCCGCGGTCGGCAATCTGCTCGGCGGCGACGCCATGATGCGCGCGAGCCGCACGCCCGAGATCATGGGCGACGCGGCCTATGCGATCGTCACCCGTCCATCGCGCGAGTTCACCGGCAATTTCTGCATCGACGACAAGGTGCTCTACGCCAACGGCGTGCGCGACTTCGAGCGCTATCGCGTCGATGCCTCGGTGCCGTTGATGTCGGATTTCTTCGTGCCCGACGACGACGTGCCGCCACCCGGCGTCATCGTGCAGGCCCTGCCGTCGGCCGGCGGAGCGCAGACGTCGCGCTAATCTAGACAACCGAGGCGTTGAGCTGCGCGCACCAATGCTGCACGCGCTCCTTGAGCAGCGTGTCGCGCACATAGGCGAGCTCCTCGTCCTCGATGCGCTCCAGCGTTTCGAGCGAGAGATTGTCCGCGCCATGCGCCGACCAGGCGCGCTGCAATTCGGCATTGCGGTGGCTGCCCATCCGCAGCGTGAACAAGATCCGGTTCTGGATTTTCTCCAGATCGAGCGCCTGCCCGACCCAGACCTCCCCGGTCGCCCGGCAGCGGATCGCGAACACCCCGGCGACGGCAGCACGTTTCTTGTAGTCGGCGATGGCCAGCTTGCGGTCCTCGGTCTTCATGGCGGCTCCTGTCGGGTCGGTCCACTATTTATATCCGGGTATTATTGACAAAGCAATTACACCCGGGTAAAACTTCGCCATCGAAAGCCAATCGGACGAGCTGACATGGACACCGCCTGCCATCTGGAGCCGACCTGGAATACCGGGCGCGACTTCGCCCAGCGCACGATCACCGGCGAACTGGTGATGCTCAACCTGCTGCGCTTCCGCGACATCGCCGACTATTCGCAAAGCCCGGAGCTGGCTCCGCCGCAGCCGGTGACGGGTGCGGAAGCCTACGACCGCTATGTCGCCCACACGCTGCCGCATCTGCGGAAGAGTGGCGGCGACATCCTGTTCATGGGTGAAGGCGGCTCGTTCCTGATCGGACCCGAGGGCGAGCGCTGGGACCGCGCAATGCTGATCCGGCAGAAGAGCCGCGGCGCATTCCTCGCCTTCGCGGTGGCGGAGGCCTATCTCGCAGGCATCGGACACCGCACCGCGGCGCTGGCGGATTCACGGCTGCTGCCGCTAGTCGAGTTGCCGCGATGACCGAGATGCTAGCGGCCAACCTCGTACGGCCCGCCCTTCTCCAGCGCCCGCGCATAGGCCGGGCGGGCGTGGATGCGCTCCAGGAAAGCGACGCACCGGGGATGGCCGTCCTCGAGCCCGCCGCGCGCGGCGGCCGCCTCGACCGGAAAGCTCATCTGGATGTCGGCGCCGGAGAACTCGTTGCCGGCGAACCACTCGCTCTTGCCGAGCTCGCCTTCCCAATAGGCCATGTGCTGCTTGATCTGCGGATTGACCAGCGTGGACAGCGCCTGGTTCGAGACCTTGCGCACCAGCGGCCGCAGCAGCGCCGGCGCGCGCTTCGGCATCAGCGTGAACAGCAGCTTCAACAGCAGCGGCGTCATCGCCGAACCCTCGGCGTAGTGCAGCCAATAGGTGTAGCGCAGCCAATCCGGCGTATCGGCCGGCGGGATCAGGCGACCCTTGCCGTAGGTCGCGATGATGTATTCGAGGATCGCGCCGGATTCCGCGATCGTGTTGCCGTTGTCGGTGACGACCGGCGACTTGCCGAGCGGATGGATCGCGCGCAACTCCTTCGGCGCCCGCATGTCGGGCTGCCGCTGGTAGCGCACGATCTCGTAGGGCACGCCCAATTCCTCGAGCAGCCACAGCACGCGCTGCGAGCGGGAATTGTTGAGATGATGAACCGTCAGCATGGGCGTCCTCTGAAATATCGGCGCAATCGGACGGCGTTTGGTGCCGGCCGGGAACAGGAAAGTCGAGATCCACGCGCCGCGCTTGCTGGAAATCACCCGGGCAATACGTCGCGCAATCGAAGAGGTCTACCATGAATCCTACCTATGTCGCCTTCGAAGGCGAGCATCGCATCGGGGCCGGTGACCTCGCGGAGGTCGCGCGCGCCGCCAAGCAGCTGCTCGACCGGCGCAAGGATGCCGCGGTCCTGGTGTTCAACGGCCGTACCTCGGCGCTGGTCGATATCGATTTCCGCGGCTCGGTCGACGACGTGCTGGCGCGGCTGCCGAAGCTCGCGCCTCCGCGCGACGAGGAGCCGGCAACGCCGACCGCCCCGCGCGGTCCCGGACGGCCGAAGCTTGGCGTCGTCGCGCGCGAGATCACGCTGTTGCCGCGCCATTGGGACTGGCTCGCGCAGCAGAAGGGCGGCGCATCGGTCGCGCTTCGCAAGCTGATCGACGAGGCGCGGCGCACAAGCGGCGACAAGGACCGCACGCGCAGCGCACAGGATGCCGCCTATCGCTTCATGACAACGATGGGGGGCAACCGGCCAAACTACGAGGACGCGATCCGCGCCCTGTTCGCACACGACCGGCGGCGCTTTGCGACGCTGATCGCAGACTGGCCGGCCGACATCCGCGACCACGCGATCAAGCTCGCCTATAGCGATCAAGCGGACTAGCCGTCGATGAACCTAGTATCGACGACCAACCGCGAGTGAGCTGCGCTCCCTCTCCCGCTTGCGGGGGAGGGCCGGGGTGGGGGTCTCACCGCTAGGGATACTCTTTGCTTGCGTGGAGAGAGCCCCCACCCGGATCGCATCTTAAGATGCGATCCGGCCTCCCCCGCAAGCGGGAGAGGTGCAGCGAGCGTGCCGCCCGACCTAAGACGCACCAGCCAGGTGCTTAGCCAATTTTTGGAAGTTGAACGTGTCCAAGCCTCCTTCTCTACGCAAAGCTTTCCTGTCGTTCCTGGCGCCGATGCTGCTGAGCAATGTGCTGCAGTCGCTGTTCGGCACCATCAATGGCATCTATCTCGGCCAGATGATCGGTGTCGACGCGCTCGCCGCTGCGTCGGGGTTCTTTCCGGTGATGTTCTTCTTCATCTCCTTCGTGATCGGCCTGAGCGCCGGCGCATCGGTCATGATCGGCCAGGCCTGGGGCGCCGGCGAGCCCGACCGGGTCAAGGCGGTCGCCGGCACGACCATGACCGTGACGCTGATGCTGGCGCTCGCGATTGCGATCTTCGGCGGCCTGTTCGCCCGCCCGCTCCTGATCGCGCTCGCCACGCCGCCTGACGTTCTCGATGCCGCGGTGTCCTATGCGCGGATCATGATGATCACGATGCCGGTGACCTTCGCATTCCTGCTGCTCGCGGCGATGATGCGCGGCGTCGGTGACACCATGACGCCGTTGCTGGCGCTGACGGTCTCGACCGTCGTCGGCCTTGTGGTGACGCCCGCATTGATCCGCGGCTGGCTCGGGCTGCCAATGCTGGGCGTCGCCAGTGCCGCAATCGCCTCCGCGGTCTCGGGCGTCGTCACGCTGCTCTGGCTGCATATCCACATGCTGCGGCACAAGCATCCGCTGGCCTTCGACGCCGCATTCCTGCGCGCGATGCGGCCGAACGGCGCGCTGCTGCGCATCGTGCTGCGGCTCGGCATTCCGACCGCGATCGGCATGGTGGTGGTCTCGCTCGCCGAACTGGTGCTGCTCGGCCTCGTCAACGGCTTCGGCTCGGACGCCACCGCCGCCTATGGCGCGGTCAACCAGGTGATCAGCTATGTGCAGTTTCCGGCGATCTCGATCGCAATATCCGTGTCGATCTTCGGCGCGCAGGCGATCGGCCGCGGCGACTCGCGCCAGGTCGGCGCCATCGTCCGCACCGGGATCGAGATGAATCTGGCGCTGACCGGCGGACTCGTGGTGCTCGGCTATCTCTTCGCGCGGCCGCTGATGGGCTTCTTCATCGTCGATGGCGCTGTGCTCGCGCTCGCCCAGCAGCTTCTCTACATCGTGCTGTGGAGCATGGTGCTGTTCGGCATGGCGACGGTGTTCTCGGGCGCGATGCGCGCCGGCGGCACGGTGTGGATGCCGCTGTTCATCTCGATCCTGGCCATGGCGCTGGTCGAGGTGCCGGTCGCGATCCTGCTCAGCCGAGCCATCGGCATCAGCGGCATCTGGATTGCCTATCCCGCCACCTTCGCAACCATGTTCCTGCTGCAGATGGCCTATTACGCCCTGGTATGGCGCAAGCAGACCATCAAGCGGCTGATTTGACATCGCGCGCCGCGGCTCACATGATGAGTATCATATTCTCCTGATGGCGCCTGCGGCAGCAGGTCCATGCTAGAGAAATGCCAAACAAGCCCAAACCAGACAGGCCGAGGGAGAGACCGCCGTGAGCCAGAATCCGCAATTCCTGTTCGATTTCGGCAGCCCCAACGCCTTCCTTAGCCACGAGGCGATCCCGGCGATCGAGAAACGCACCGGCGTCAAGTTCGAATACGTCCCGATCCTGCTCGGCGGCATCTTCAAGGCCACCAACAACAAGTCGCCGGCCGAGACGCTGGCCGGCGTCAAGAACAAGCCGGACTTCATGAAGATCGAGACCGAGCGCTTCCTCAAGCGCTTCAACGTCAAGCCCTACACCTGGAACCCGTTCTTCCCGGTCAATACGCTGAACCTGATGCGCGCGGCGGTCGCCGCCCAGCTCGAGGGCGTGTTCGAGAAGTACATCGAAGCGGCCTTCCACCACATGTGGGTCGAGCCGAAGAAGATGGACGACCCGGAAGTCGCCGGCAAAGCCATCGCCGCCTCCGGCCTCGACGCCGCCAAACTGTTCGCCCGCGCCCAGGACGCCGATGTCAAAGCCAAGCTGATCGCCAACACCCAGGCCGCCGTGGAGCGCGGCGCGTTCGGCTCGCCGACCTTCTTCGTCGGCAACGAGATCTTCTTCGGCAAGGAGCAGCTGCGCGAAGTCGAGGAACTGGTGTCGGGAAAGTGAGATGAGCGAATGCTCAATTGCGGGTAGCGAATAATCGAACGGCATCCTTATCTAATCGACACTCCCCATTCGCTCTTCGCTCGCTTCCCGGGCAACAACAAACAAGGACAAATTCCCATGCGCGTTCTCGTGGTCGGCGCCGGTGCGATCGGCGGTTATTTCGGCGGCCGGATGCTTCAGGCCGGCCGCGACGTGACCTTTCTCGTCCGGCCTCGCCGCGCCTCCGAGCTCGCCTCCGCCGGGCTCGTGATCAAGAGCCCGAACGGCGATGTCACGCTGAGCAATCCGCCGACCGTGCAGGCCGATAAACTGTCGGACAAGTTCGACGTCGTGCTCCTGAGCTGCAAGGCGTTCGACCTCGAGGATGCGATCAAGTCCTTTGCGCCAGCGGTCGGCGACAAGACCGCGATCATCCCGCTGCTCAACGGCATGCTGCACCTCGATGCGCTCGACAAGACATTCGGCGCCCAGCATGTGCTCGGCGGTCTCTGCGCGATCGCCGCGACGCTGAACGAGAAGCGCGAGGTGGTGCAGCTGCAGCCGATGCAGTCGCTCGCTTTCGGCGAACGCGCCGGCGGCCTGTCGGACCGGGTGGGCGCGATCGCGGACACTTTCTCAGCGATCAACGGCGCGGCCGCAAGCGATCACATCATGCAGGACATGTGGGAGAAGTGGGTGTTCCTGGCGTCACTCGCCGCCTCCACCAGCCTGATGCGGACCTCGGTCGGCAACATCCTGGCCGCGCCCGGCGGCAAGGATTTCCTGCTCGGCATCCTCGACGAATGCAGTGCGATCGCGGCCGACGCCGGCCACATGCCGGGTGGCCCGTTTTTCCAGCGCACCCGCGGGCTCCTGACCACCGAAGGCTCGCCGATGACCGCATCGATGTTCCGCGACATCAAGGCGGGGCTGCCGGTCGAAGCCGATCACGTGATCGGCGACCTGATCGTGCGCGCCGATGCCGCCAAGATCCCGGTGCCGAAGCTGCGCACGGCCTACACGCATCTCAAGGCGTATGAGAAGCAGCGGGCTGGCTAGCCTTCACCCTCCCTTGGAGGGGGAGGGTCGACGCGAATGAAATGAGCGGCGGGGCGGGGTGACAGTCTCGCCACATCGGCACTGCTCGAGTGGAGAGATCACCCCACCCCGGATCGCATATCGCTACGCTCAATGCGACCCGACCCTCCCCCTCCAGGGGAGGGTGAAGATCGCGCGTCCTATGCTTCCCTCACAGATGCGCGAGATAATGCGCGAGCGCGGTGATCTCTTCGTCGCTCAGCGGATACGCCACATCGGCCATCGCCGCCTGCGCGCCGCCGGAGCGCTGTCCCGACTTGTAGTCGTGCAGCGCCTTGACGAGATATTCCTCGCGCTGGCCAGCGATGCGGGCGACGGCCTTGGTGCCGGCGAACGTGTCGCCATGGCATGAGGCGCAGCGGCGGCCGGCGGCGGCCTGCTTGCCCTTCTCGGACAATTCCGGATTGTCATCCTTGCCGCCCTTGAACGGCGTCAGCGAGGCGAAATAGGCGCCGAGATTGCGGATGTCGTCATTGTTGAGCTGCTCGACGATCGGCTGCATCTGCTCGTTCTTGCGCGCACCGGCACGGAAGAACACCAGCTGCCATTGGATGAACTGGTCGAGCTGGCCGGCGAGCGACGGAATATTCTCGGTCTGCGAGATGCCGTTGTCGCCGTGGCACCCGGCGCAGATTTCGGCCTTCGCCTTGCCGGCAGCGACGTCGGCGGCCTCCGCAAAAGATGTCATCGCGATTGCCGACGCGAACAGGATTCCGAGGGACGCGATACGCATTGCCAGTTTTCTCCTGACGTCATTGCCGGCTTGACCCGGCAATCCATCTGGCTTGCAGAAGGGTTTTTGTTTGGATGGATGCCCGGATCAAGTCCGGGCATGACGAGTCTGTTCCGTAGCTTGCCAAACCAAGCAAACGGGGCTGCAGCCGCCTCGAAGGCCACCGCAGCCCCGCTGCCTTCAACCGTTACTTCTTGCTGTAGCTGATGCGATAGATCGCACCGGCCCAATCGTCGGCGACGAGGATGGAGCCATCCTTGTCGAGCAGGATGTCGGCGGGACGGCCGAGATAGCCCTGGTCACCCTGGATCCAGCCGTCGGCGAAGATCTCCTGCTTGGCGTTCTTGCCGTCGGGGCTCGCGGTGATCTTCACGATGCGGCCGCCCTGGTACTTGTGCCGGTTCCAGGAGCCGTGCTCGGCGATCAGGATGCTGTTCTTGTACTCGGCCGGGAATTGGCTGCCGGTATAGAACTTCATGCCGAGCGGAGCGACGTGGGCGCCGAGATTGTACACCGGCGGGGTGAACTCCGAGCACTTGTGACCCATCGCGAACTTGGTGTCCGGCAAATTGCCCTGGTGGCAGTAGGGATAGCCGAAGTGCTCGCCGATCTTCGAGATCATGTTGAGCTTGTCGCTCGGCAGATCGTCGCTGATCCAGTCGCGGGCGTTTTCGGTGAACCAGTACTTGCCGGTGCGCGGGTCGACGTCGCCGCCGACCGAGTTGCGCACGCCGAGCGCATAGATTTCCGCGTTGCCGGTCTTGGGATCGACGCGGCGGATCTGCGACACCGAGGTCGGCGGGATGCCGATGTTGAAGGGAGGTCCGAACGGAATGTAGAACCAGCCGTCCTTGTCGACGGCGATGTATTTCCAGCCATGCGCCGCATACGACGGCATGTCGTCATACACCACCTTGCCGCTGCCGAGATTGTCGAGATTGGCTTCGGCATTGTCGTACCGGATCAGCTTGTCGACCGCGATGACATAGAGCGCGCCGTCGCGGAACGCGAGGCCGGTCGGCATGTTGAGGCCCTTCAGGATGGTCTTGACCTCCTTCTTGCCGTTGTTGTCCTTGATCGCATAGACGTTGCCGAGGCCGAACGAGCCGACGAACAGCGTGCCCTTGTCGCCCCAGGCCATCTGCCGCGCCGCGAGCACGTTCGAGGCATAGACCTCGATCTTGAAGCCCGGCGGCAGCTTGATCTTCTTCATCATGGTGGCGAGTTCGGCGTCGGATGCGCCGGTCGGCGGACCGGACGGCGGAGCAAGGCCCTTCTGCGCGTCGGTCTCGTCGCCGAGGAACCAGTCATCCGGCGGATGGGTCCAGAATTCCTTGGTGCCGGATTCGTACTTCTTCAGCGCCCGGTTCTTGTCGGTTTGTTGCTGTGCATTGGCGAAGGTTGTCCCCGCCAGCAGCGCAATCGCCGCGAACGCAAGTATGGATCGATTGAAAGCCGATTTCATCGCGTCACTCCCCTACGCAAGCCATTGCAGCTTGCCTGTTATTGATCTTGAACGCCCTGAGAGATGATGGTGGCGGTCTGTGAGGTAGGTCAGACGGCAAAATGGTAGCACATCCATCGACGCTGAAAAGCGCGTGCAGTGGTGTGCGCTGCGTCAAAACAAGTTGAGACGAAATTTGAGACGAAATTTTCGCGCGCTGGCTGCCTGATAACAAGGCATTCTGCACCGCAGCGTAATATTCGAACGAAGCTAACGCTCGTGATCGCGTCAATTGCGACGAGAAGCGCGAACGCCCGAGCGCCTGTGCCTTCGGCAGCGACCTGAACAACACACTGCGCTTGTGCCCGCCGAAGATCGCCGCGATCTTGAAGCCGTCATCGGCGGCGATGATGTCGCCGTTCCGCACCGTTATGTTGTCCGCGAGCGCCTTGCAGCTCTCGCCCGCTTCGGTTGTGGCGCTATCGTTGTCGGAGCCGGAATACAGCTTCACCGCGGCGGTGGGACGGACCGCCTCGCAGGTCCTGACATCCGCCGCGTCACTCACGCGCATCAGCGGGAGAAGCGGCCATTGTGGGGCCGCGGCATCCTGGCCGCGAGATCACAACACCGCCCGAACAACAAAAAGCCCGCACCAATGGGCGGGCCTTCATCAGACTGTCAGCTCGGTCAGCGAGATATTTTGGAGCGGGCGAAGGGGCTCGAACCCTCGACCCCGACCTTGGCAAGGTCGTGCTCTACCACTGAGCTACACCCGCATCCGAAATGGCGGCGATCGCTCGCCGGCAACGGCAGACCTATGCCAAATGCTGTCTGTGAATGCAACACAAGAGCGCTGTCCGAACTTCACGAAATCGCACGGTTTCCTTAAAAATTGACCCCGAATCGGCCGAAACCGGCCACCGCGACGATTTCTTTTTATGTTTCGGCCGGAACCAGCCTCAGAGCCATCTCGTCCCGGAGCGATTCGAGCCAGGTCTCGAACCAGCCGGTCAGCGTCTGCGCCAGTTCGACGCGGCGGTCCGCGTCGCAATCGAACACCGCCCACCATTCGATAAAGGCCCGGTCGCCGTCGACCACCGGGGTCACCCGCAGGGTTGCGCTGAAATCCGTCATCGGCAGGGTCGGTGGACCGGCAAATTCGTAGGTCTGGAAGCGCTCGACGTCGGACTGGGCGAGCAGCCGCTGCCGGATCCGCCGCTCCCGGTACAGGACGTTGCGCACGGCGCCGATAGTGTCGCCGGACTTGCCGTCCTCGATCTCGCTCGTCCCCGCGCCGTGGACCCAGACCGGGTAATTGTTGAAATCGCGAATGATTTTCCAGACTTCGCCAGCCGGCTGCTCGAATACGGTGCTGTAATAGGCCTTTGCCATGGGCGATCCCCTGTTGCCATGAAGGAGCGCCATCGTCGGCCGTTCCGAACCTCAAACCCACCCGATCTCCGATGGAACGGGCCGGGCGGCAAGCGATTGAATTTTGCCGGCCGACCGCCATCTACCGAGCATGTTCCGGGATCATGCTCTGGGCTGACAGAACGGCTGAACACGCCGTCCGGAGCGTGCTAGAACGCCCCCGTATTTTTCCGACCTCAGAAGACCAAGGCGAGGACAACGTGACGATAATGGAGCAGGGCGGCCCCACGCCCCAGGCAGCGCCCGATCTGATCAAGGAGACGACGACCCAGACCTTCGTCAAGGACGTCATCGAGGAATCGCGCCGCCAGCCGGTCATGATCGACTTCTGGGCGCCCTGGTGCGGTCCCTGCCGCCAGCTCACCCCGATGCTGGAAAAGGCGGTCCGCAACGCCAAGGGCCGGGTCAAGCTGGTCAAGATGAACATCGACGAGCATCCGCAGATCCCCGGCCAGATGGGCATCCAGTCGATCCCGGCTGTGATCGCCTTCGTCAACGGCCAGCCCGCCGACGGCTTCATGGGCGCGGTGCCGGAGAGCCAGATCAACGCCTTCATCGAGAAGATCACCAAGGGTGTGCCCGCCGCCGGCGAGCCCAATCTTGCGGAGATCCTGGCCGAGGCCGACGCGGTGCTCGCCGAGGGCGACGTCGAGGCTGCGGCGCACATCTATGCCGAGGTGCTGGCGCACGACGCCACCAACATCGCGGCGCTGGCCGGCCTCGCCAAGTGCTACGTCACGTCGGGTGCGGTCGAGCAGGCCAAGCAGACGCTCGCGATGGTGCCGGAATCCAAGCGCAATGACGCCGGGGTGAAGGCGGTGCAGGCGGCAATCGACCTCGCCGAACAGGCGCAGTCGGTCGGACCGATCGCGGAGCTGGAACAGAAAGTCGCCGCAGACCCGCTCGATCATCAGGCCCGGTTTGATCTTGCGACCGCGCTCAATGCCATGAACAGGCGCACGGAGGCGACCGAGCAGCTGCTCGCGATCGTCAAGCGTGACCGCAAGTGGAACGACGACGGCGCGCGCAAGCAGCTGGTGCAGTTCTTCGAAGCGTGGGGCGGCACCGATGAGGCAACCGTCGAGGGGCGCAGGCGGTTGTCGACGATATTGTTCTCGTAACGCACGCCCGTCATAGCACCGGGACCGCAGATGCCGATCAATGCCGAATATCGCGGGCCCGGCGAGCTCCCCGAGGTGATCCCGGTGTTCCCGCTGCCGGGCGCGTTGCTGTTGCCGCGCGGCCAGATGCCGCTCAACATCTTCGAGCCGCGTTATCTCGCGATGATCGACGACGCGCTGCGCGACGGTCACCGCCTGATCGGCATGATCCAGCCTGATGCGGCGCATTCGCAGAAGGAGGCGCAGCCGGCGCTGTTCCGCATCGGCTGCGTCGGCCGCATCACCCAGCTCGCCGAATCCGGCGACGGCCGCTACATCCTCGAACTGACCGGCGTCGCACGCTTCAAGGTGGTCGAGGAGCTGACCGTGCAGACGGCGTACCGGCAGTGCAAGGTCGACTTCTTCTCCTTCGCCGGCGACTTCACCGCGCGCAAGGGCGAGGACGCCGTCGACCGCAAGGCGCTGCTCGAAGTGCTCGCCGATTTCCTGGAAGCCAACAACCTGAAGGTCGACTGGGAAGGCATCGAATCCGCGCCGAACGAGGCGCTGGTCAATGCGCTGGCGATGATGTCGCCCTATGGTCCGGCCGAGAAGCAGGCGATGCTGGAAGCGCCCGACCTGAAGACCCGCGCCGAGATCCTGATCGCGGTCACCGAGATGGACCTCGCCAAGAAGCGCACCTCGGGCGACCCGCCGGTGCAATGAGGGACGATCGCTCGCGACAAACGCAAGGCGTTTTGCGCGGAGATCAACGATTGCGAAGCTGCTTGCGTCCGGTGAACATCGCGCGCACCAGGTTCTGACGCTGCAGCAATCCCACCACGATGACGCCGAGCACGTGCAGGGCGACCAGGATGATGACCGCATCCGAGGCATAGGCGTGGGTGTCCTCGACCCACCAGACGCCGAAGAAGGTGACCGTGACCTCCATCGCACCGGTGATCGCGGAGACCGCGAGCGTGAGCAGCAGTGCCACCAGCATCACGGTGCCCGCGGGGTTGAGCCCGATGTAGCGGCCGGTGATGCCGCGACGGAGATTCCAGATGTAGCGCGGCGCGGCGCGCAACCGGACACCGAGCTTGCCGAAACGCGCATAGCGCGTGCCGGCAAAGCCCCAGATCAGCCGGAACGCCAATAGCCCGATCACGGAATAACCCGCCAGCCGGTGCAGCCGGTCATGGACGTTGGGCGTCACCCAAGCGACCAGGACGAGGATGGCGAGCGCCCAGTGCCAGAACCGCAGCGGCAGGTCCCAGACCTGCACGGTGGTGGCGCCGCGGGCGCCGGGCGCCGCCTTCGTCATCGCGTCTGCTTCACTCGGCGATTCACTTGGCGATCGTGTGCTTCAGGCTGAGATCCTCCGGGCTGTAGAACAGCTCGTAGAGCTTGCCTTCCTTGACGCCGTACACTTCGTAGCAGGAGCCTTCGACCTTCGAGCGGCGCACCTCGTAGCCGGCCGCCTTGGCCTTGGCTTCGGCATCGCTGGCCGGCTTCCACGACGCCTTGTCGAGCTTGGTGCAAGTCTTGTAACCGTCGGCGAACGCCGCCGAACCGAAAAGCCCCAGAACACCAGCTGCAAGTACAGCGCTCAAAATCACTCTCACGCGCATCTCCCCTCCGTTGACGATCATGCCCACAACGCCATCGCGCCGAGCACATGCGTGAACAATGCTGAGGTGATTGCCAAGTCAAGGAAGCGCGGACGCGGCACGCTTTAGAGAAATTCTAACGGCCGCGAAAACCGCTTTGCACTCCACGCGCAATTTGATTTTGAGCGCTTGCTGCGGCCTTACGCCTCAGGACGCGGCACCGGCCATTGCGAGACGAATCGCGGGGCGCTCGGCTGCCGAAATCCGCCCACCGATCATCTGAGCGACCTTCTCGCTCTGGACCGCGGGGCTGA
Source organism: Bradyrhizobium sp. ma5 (assembly GCF_042258955.1). NCBI lineage: Bacteria > Pseudomonadati > Pseudomonadota > Alphaproteobacteria > Hyphomicrobiales > Nitrobacteraceae > Bradyrhizobium > Bradyrhizobium sp. ma5. The sequence continues at coordinate 39,938 of NZ_CP170156.1, read as the reverse complement.
AGTGGAAGCCCTGCACTTCCACGCAGGCGTCGGCGCGCAGGATGTCGAGTTGCTCCCTGGTTTCGACACCTTCGGCCGTCGTCGTCTTGCCGAGGCTGACGGCAAAGCGAACGATCGCGCGTGCGATCCGGCGCGACTCGTCGGTTGCGCCCGCGAGTTCGGACACGAAGCTGCGGTCGATCTTGACCTTGTCGAACGGAAATTTCTGCAGGAAGCTCAGCGATGAATAGCCGGTGCCGAAATCGTCGAGCGCGATCCGCACGCCGAGATCATGCAGCTGGCTGAGCGCCGCGAACACCGCCTCGCTGTCCTGGATGATCGCCGTTTCGGTGACTTCGAGCTCGAGCCTGTCAGGCGAAACCCCCGAGCTCGCCAGCGCGTGCACGATCACCGGGACCAGTTCGGGGCTCCTGAACTGCACCGGCGACAGGTTGATCGCGATCTTGAGATCATCGGGCCATTTGGCGGCTTCGGCACACGCGGTGCGCAGGACCCATTCGCCGAGCGGCACAATCAGGCCGGTCTCTTCCGCCAGCGGAATGAACTGCGCCGGCGAGACCATGCCGCGCTGCGGATGATGCCATCGCAACAGAGCCTCGAAGCCGCAGGTCTCCCCGCTCGCGACGTTGATGAACGGCTGATAATGCAGCTCGAACTCGCCGTTGGCGAGCGCGCTGCGCATGTCGCGCTCGAGGCTGCGCCGGGTCTGCAGCTGCCGGTCGAGCTCCGGCTCGAAGAAGCGGAACGCGCCGCGCCCGCCACTCTTGGCCGAGTAGAGCGCAAGATCGGCGCTGCGCAGGACCTCGTCGGAATCGGTGCCGTCGCGCGGCGCGATCGCAATCCCGATGCTGGTCGTGGTAGTCACCCGATGATCGCCGAGATCGATTGGTTCGCTGAGCGCCTTCCTGATCCTCTCGGCGAGCACACCGGCTTCCGTGACCGGATCGGTGACGTAGTCGATCACGGCGAACTCGTCACCGCCGAGCCGCGCCACCAGCGTGGTATCGCTGACGCTCCTGCGCAACCGCGCGGCCACCGACTTCAGCAACGCATCACCTGCCGGATGCCCGAGGGTGTCGTTGACGTCCTTGAAGCGGTCGAGATCGAGCATCAGCACCGCAAGGCTCGGTCCGCCGCACCGCGCGCCGGAGAGCGCCTGCTCCATCCACTCCTTGAGCAGCACGCGGTTCGGCAGATCGGTCAGCGCGTCGTGCTGCGCCATATGGGTGATCTTGGCCTCGGAGCGCCGCTGTTCGGTGACGTCGCGATGCGTCGCCACCCAGCCGCCGCCGGGCATCGGCTGCCGCGTCACGCAGATCAGCCGGCCATCAGCAAGCTCGTCGACCCGGCTGCTGATCTCGCCGGCCGGCAGTGCGTTCAGTGTCGCGAGCACCTGGGTCGCGGCGCTGTCGCTGGTCTCGCCCTTGAGAATGCCGTTGGCGATCCGATGCGTGATGATCTCGCGATGGGCGGTGCCGGGCAGCAGCAATTCGGGCGGCAGCCGGTACATCTTGGCGTAGCGCTCGTTGCACACGACGAGGCGCTTCTCCGCATCGAACATGCAGAGGCCCTCGCCCATGTGGTTGATCGCCGTATCCAGCCGGAACCGCTGTTCTTCCAGCTCCTTCTGCGACGCCTCGACCTGCTGCCGCGCCAGCGAGAGCTGGCTGATGATCTCCTCGAAACGGCGGGTGCGAAGCGCGAGGCGCCGATCGGCGAGCACGCCGACCAGACTCATCCCGAGCACCGAGAGCGCCACGCCCGCGATCACGATGGCGAGGAAGGCGGGAGACAGCGACAAGGCTTCCGGAGCCAGCAGCGGGTCCGGAACGATCTCGACCGCGCCCATCGCGGTGAAATGATGCGACACGATCGCAAGCGTCAGCAACAGCGCCGCCACGAGCGACATCCAGCGATCCTGATGGCGGACCGCGACCGACAGCGCGGCGTAACCGAACAGCATGCCGAGCACGATGGAGGCCGCCACGAGGTCGAGCGACCACACCACATGGCCCGGCACTTCCAACGCCCACATTCCGAGATAATGCATGCTGGCGATGCCGGCTCCGATTACCGCGCCACCGACCGGCGCACGCCAGGAGCCGGAGTCGCTGGCGGCAAGGCCGAGTCCGCCGGACGTCAGCATCATCGCGACGGCGAGCGACAGCGCCGTGAGGACGATACCATAGCCGGTCGGCACGCCCGGCTCGTAGGCGAGCATGGCGATGAAATGCGTCGCCCAGATGCCGTAGCCGATCGCAGCTCCCGCGATCGCGATCCAGATCAGCCGCGTCCTCGCCTGTGAAGCGATCGCGCGATGGAAGATGTTGACCGCGACAATGCTGGCAACGAAGCAGACCAAGCCGGCGAGCAGAACGAGCCGCCAGTCATGCTCACCTGAAAGACACGTCAGAACACGAAACATGCGTCGGCCCATGGTTGTCCGCGCGGACAGGCTAGGCCGATTGAATTGTCTTCTCGATAATTTTCTACAACTTTCGGTGGCATGGTTATCCGCGCGTAAGCCGATTCCACACGGAAATTGATGGCTCCATAAATATTGCAGACGCCTGCGCTGCGTGCCCTCAACTCTCGAGCGGAACAAGGACGGTTTCGCCGGTTGCGACCAGCGTCGCCTCGCCCTGTTCGTTCTCCGCAAACAGCTCGGCGCGCGCGAACACCTGTCGGCGCCCGGCACGCAACGTAACGCCTTTGGCGATGAAGCCGCGGCCCACCGCGGGCTTCAAGCAATTCATCGAGAAGTGCGATGCGGTGACGGAGCCCACGAGCGACGCCGCGGCGAAGCCGCAGGCGGTATCCAGCAAAGCCGCGATCATGCCCGCGTGCAGGTGGCCTGCATACTGGGTCAGATCATCGCGCCAGGGCATGCGCAGCTCCACCGCGCCGGCACCGGCGGAAACCACCTCGAGGCCGACAAGCCGGTTGAACGCCGCCGACGCATTGGTCGCAATCAGACGCTCCAGATCGAATCCCGCTCCAGTAGTCATGCAAAACTCCATTGCGGCGGTCGTCGCTCGAGATTGGCCCTGACCGCTTCGACGTGATTGGGGGTGCCAAGCAGAAGCGCCTGCTCGGCCGTTTCAGCCGCGAGTCCGGTCGCCGCATCGCGATCGGCTGCGAGATTGAGCAGCCGCTTGGCGGCGCGGATCGCGTCCGGGCTGCGGTCAGCGATCGCGCGCGCCGTCTCCAGTGCGGCATCGCGCGGCTGTTCGACGATCCGGGTGGCGAAGCCGTAACCGAGCGCTTCCTCCGCGGAGAAGACGCGCGCGGTATAGGTCAGTTCGCGGACGACGTCTTCGCGCGCGAGATGGCGCATCAGCTGCGTTCCGGCCATGTCGGGCACCAGCCCCCATTTGGCTTCGATGACGGCCAGACGCGTGGCTGGCGCAAGATATCTGATGTCGGCACCGAGCATCAGCTGAAAGCCGCCGCCGAATGCGATGCCGTGGACGGCCGCAATCACCGGCACCGGCAACTCGCGCCAGAGCCACACCAGATGCTGCGCGAAGTTGGCGATGCCGTGGGTGCGCTGGCCGAGATCGACAAAAGGCAGGATGGATTGGCCTTCCGTCGTTGCGACCAGACGTTCGATGTCGAGGCCGGCGCAGAACGCCTGCCCCTCGCCCGACAACACCACCGCGCGGATATTCGGGTTGTCCTTGAGCTGCGCGCCGATGGCGGCGATGGCGGTGAACATCGCCGGATCGAGCGCATTGAGCTTGTCCGGGCGGTCGAGCCTGATGTCGGCGACGCCGTTGGCGATGCTCAGGCTGATGCGATCAGTCGTCATGATCGTGTCCGCTAGTAGCCGGCGGCGGCGAGCGCCACGACGGCACTCATCGCCATCCAGCCGAAATGCCGGCCACGCGTCGCGACCGCATTGGCGAGCGCGGCGCTGCCGAACACGATGGCGAGCGTTGCCACGATCCAGTGCCGCGCGGCATCGGAGGCCATCGCCGGCGCGGCGACCAGCAGCACGCCGCCGCCGATCCAGGCGACGGTGCCGGCCTGATAGACCAGACGAAGCAAGAGGCGCAGCCGCGGCGGTTCGACAGTGGCGCGTGCGAATATTTTAGTCTCGCCGAGAACGCCGTGGATCAGGCTGACCAGGATGGCGATGAGTCCGGCGCCTTGCAGCAGAAGATCACGCATCGCATTGTCTCCATACAGCACTGTATGGATAGGACACCAGCCGCTGGCGCCTGTCAATACACTTGTGTATGGTCGGGACGTGGACGGTAAATCATGACGGAACAGCTCTCGGTCAAGGACTGGCTCGATCAGGGCCTGAAGACGCTGGCGAAGCACGGCTTCACGGCGCTCAAGGCCGAGCCGCTGGCCAAGGCCATGGGGGTCTCGCGCGGCAGCTTCTACTGGCATTTCGCCGACATCGGCGCCTACCGCACCGCGATCCTCAACCATTGGCGCGAGGTTGCCGCCGAGCAGGTGATCGCCGAGCTCGAGACCATTCCGGAGGGCGGCGACGCGCTAGCGCTGCTGCTGCGCCGGACCTTCTCGGCGCGGCTGGCACTGGAACGCGCGGTGCGCAGCTGGGCCACCGGGTATGCCGCGGCGCGCGCCGCTGTGCTCGAGGTCGACCAGCGCCGGATCGGCTATATCGAAACCTTGCTCCGGCATGCCGGATTCCCCGACGACGTGGCGCGGGGCCGGGCGCAGATCTTCTATTGGGCGTTCATCGGCTACGCGCTGTCCGAACAAACGCTGCCGAAGCCGCGTCAGCAGGCCGCAATCGACGAGCTGTTGCGGATGGCCAAGCGCTGACAGCTGACACGAGAGTGTGCTACACGACGGCCAGTTTGTTCTGACGCGTTTTCTTCACGCGAACCGGTACCCACTTCGCTCGAAAACGCTGCAGCCGGAGACCGCAATGAGTTCCACGACCGACCACCTCGACAGCACCGCCGACCCAAAGCTGCTCGAAATCCTGGTGTGCCCGATCACCAAGGGACCGCTGGAATTCGACGCCGCGCGGCAGGAGCTGATCTCGCGCTCCGCGAAACTTGCCTATCCGATCCGCGACGGCATCCCGATCATGTTGCCGGAAGAGGCGCGCAAGATAGATTGATGCGCGCCCTCGTCACATGGCTGCTGCTGCTCGTCTCCGTGGCGAGCGCGGCGGCCGACGAGAGCAGGCTGCGCATCGGCGCGATCGACGCGGTGCTGACGGTGCCGCCCGACGTCGCGAAACCGCCGGTGGCGCTGCTGATCGCCGGCTCCGGCTCGACCGACCATGACGGCAACGGGCCGCAGCTCAAGCCGGCGACATTGAAAAAACTCTCCGAGCAGCTGGTCGCACGCGGCATCGCGACGCTGCGCTACGACAAGCGCGGCGCCGGCGAATGGAAGAAGGAGTTTGGCCGTCCGGAGGACTTTCGCTTCAAGGACTATGTCGGCGACGCGGCGGCGCTGATCGACTATCTGCGCGGCAGCGGCAGGTTCGCGCATGTTGCGGTGGTCGGGCACAGCGAGGGTGGCCTGGTCGCGATCCTCGCCGCCCAGCGCGTGCCGATCGACCGGCTGGTGCTGCTGACAACGGCGGCGCGCAAGCAGGGCGCCGTGTTGAAGGCGCAGCTCGAAAAGCAGCTGCCGCCTGACAAATTCGCGCCGATCGGAAAGGCCATCGACGACATCATGGCCGGACAAATCGTCGATCCGCCGCCGGCGGGGCTGGCGATCGCGCCTGCGATGCAACCCGCCATCGCGTCGGCCTTTACCGAGGATCCGGTCGATCCGATGAAGAAGATCACCGGGCCTGTTCTGATCGTCGCGGGCGGCCGCGACCATCAGCTGGCGCGGCTCGACTACCTTGCGCTCACCACCGCCGACGTCGCGGCCAAATCATTGTGGCTGCCGGATATGAATCACCTGCTGGTCGACGTCACCGACGCGGCGGACGACATGGCAAGCTACAATGAGCCGGAGCGGCCGCTCGACCCCGACCTGATCGACGCGGTCGCCGCCTTCATTTCGCAGAAATAGTGGATGCGCAGCGAAGCCGTAGCCCTACAGCGCCTCGCCCTTCAGCAGCCGCGGCACTTCGCCTGACAATCCCGCCGCCTGGCGGATGAACATGCTCTTCAGCGGCGGCGCGCGATCGACGAGGCCCAATCCGATATCGCGGACGGTGCGCAGCAGCGTCGATTCATTCGAGAACAGGAAGTTCAGCGAGTTGGTGGCAACCCCCATCGCCATCGTGTCGAAGCGCCGCCAGCGCTGATAGCGCTCGAGCACGTCGGCCTGTCCGAGATCCATGCCGAGCCGCGCCGCATCGACGACGACCTCGGCCAGTGCTGCGACATCCTTCAGGCCCATGTTGAGCCCCTGCCCGGCGATCGGATGGATCACATGCGCGGCGTCGCCGATCAGCGCCAGCCGTTCGGCGATGAACGAGCGCGCGACGAAATAGCCGAGCGGGAATGCGCGCGGCTTGTCGAGCGCCTTGATCTCACCGAGGTGCAGGCCGAACCGTTGCTCGAGCTCGGCGTGGAATTCCGCCTCGCTCAGCGCCGTGATGCGCGAGGCCTCCGTGCGCGTCTCGGTCCATACCAGCGACGAGCGATTGCCGGTCAGCGGCAGGATCGCGAACGGACCCGCGGGCAGGAAATGCTCCTCGGCGCGGCCGTGATGTTCGCGCTCGTGCCCGACGGTGACCACGATGCCGGATTGGTCATAATCCCAGCCATGGGTCGCGATCCCGGCGCGCTCGCGCAGCTTGGATCGCGCGCCGTCGGCGGCAACCAGCAGGCTCGCATCGATCTCGGTGCCGTCGGCCAATCGGACGCTGACGCCGTCGGGCCGCGAGTCGAAGCTCGACACCGCGGTGGCACGCAGCTCGACGCCCTCGGCCTCGGCGCGAGTCGCCAGCGCATCGATCAAATAGCGGTTCTCGACCATGTGGGCGAACGGCTCGCCGGGCTCGACATTGCCGGCGAAGGTCAGGAACACCGGACGCGTCGCGTCCTCCAGCTTGGAATCGGTCACGACCATGTCGGTGATCGGCTGCGCCGTCGGCGCCACCTGCCCCCAGACGCCCAGCGTCTCGAACAGCCGTCGGCAGGCCGCCACGATCGCGGTCGCACGCGGATCGCGGCTCGGGCGCTGGCTCAGCGCCGGATCGGCCACGATCACCGGAATGTCCGGCCCCAGCCCCTGGCGCAACGCCACGGCCAGCGCCAACCCCGCAAAAGCGCCCCCGCAGATGACAATACTTCGCTGTGCCGGCATGCCGTTCCCTTACGCGCCCTGCGCTCTCAGACTGTGCTTGCTACCTGATAATAGCTGGGCGAAACAGGGGACAGAAACAAGGTCCTAGACCCAAACGAACGTCATTCCGGGGCACGCGCAGCGTGAACCCGAAATCCATCAAACCGCATGTTCCGTGGCTGAATGGATTCCGGGCTCTCGCTTCGCGAGCCCCGGAATGACGAAAGAGAGCGCCCCCCTCATGTCCAAGAGCCTGATCGACCTGTTGTCCATCCTCGATCTCGAGCAGCTCGAGGTGAATTTGTTCCGCGGCAACAGCCCGAAGACGAGCTGGCAGCGCGTGTTCGGCGGCCAGGTGATCGGCCAGGCCATGGTCGCGGCCTGCCGCACCGTCGAGGGCCGCCTGCCGCACTCGATCCATTGCTATTTCATCCTGCCGGGCGATCCGCAGATCCCGATCATCTACCAGGTCGAGCGGCTGCGCGACGGCAAGAGCTACACCACCCGCCGCGTCACCGCGATCCAGCACGGCAACGCGATCTTCTCCATCATGGTCTCGTTCCACGCCGAGGAAGAGAGCAACTTCAATCATCAGGAGAAGATGCCCGACGTGCCGCCGCCGGAGAAGCTGACCGCGGAGGAAGTGTCGAAGCAACCGATGTTCAAGGAGATGCCGGAGTTCATCCGCCGCTACTATGAGAGCGACCGGCCGATCGAGCTGCGCCCGGTCGAGCTCGGCCGCTATTTCGGCCAGCAGATCGAGGACGGCCGCATCCATGTCTGGATCCGCACCGCGGCGAAATTGCCCGACGATCCGGCGCTGCATCTGTGCGCGCTCGCCTATGCGTCGGATTTCTCGCTGCTCGACGCCGTCATGGCGCGCTACGGCCGCACGCTGTTCGACCGGCGCATGATGCCGGCGAGCCTCGATCACGCGATGTGGTTTCACCGCCCGTTCCGCGCCGACGAATGGCTGCTCTACGCGCAGGATTCGCCGAGCGCGCAGTCGGGCCGCGGTCTGACGCGCGGCCAGATCTTCAAGCCCGACGGCACGCTGGTGGCGTCCGTCGCGCAAGAAGGTTCGGTGCGCGAACGCAAGGCGTAATCGCCTTAGCGCGCTCTAGCCGTTGGCGTAGGCGCCGCGCTCGGTCAGCGCGAATTGCGAGATGAACCAGTTGGCGTACCAGCGCAGCACCCACGGAATCGGGATCAGGAAGGCGCAGGCGACCGAGAACACGATGGTTCGCCACAACACCTCGAGCCCGGATGCGTTGAAGGTGACCTCGCGGCGCGTGCCTTCGACGTTGCGGCAGATCCAGCGCAACCACGCCGTCATCACCCAGGCCCAGCCGATGATGGTGACGGCCGAGATCACCATCAGCACGTACCAGCCGACATAAACCGCCGGACTGCCGTTGAACGAGATCGGCAGCTCCTGGCCGCTCGAGCTGAGACGGCTGAAGATCCAGCGAACGATCATCCAGCTCAGGAAGCCCTGCAGCAGCAGCGAGAGCAGCGTGACGATGTTGCTGTTGGCCGCTCCCGCATATGTCAGCAGACCGAGCACGATGAAGACGTACCAGATGTCGAGCGGCTGCCCGGTGAAGCCGAGATGCGGCCGGCCCGGCACGCGGATATAGGGGATCGCAAAACGATACAGGCCGGTCGCGGTCCACGGCGCGGGGATGACGAAAATCTGGCCGATGAACATCAGCAAGCTGCGTCCGAACAGGCCCCAGATCGGGAAGTCGGCCGACAGCGCGCCGCCGCTATAGGTTGCCGATGCGGCCACCGGCGGCGGTCCGCCGGCCTGCGGGAACGCCGGCGGCGCGCCCGCACTCGGAACAAGGCCTGGAATCTCACCGGCCTTCTGCCAGCCGGCCATGCCCTCGGTCCACACCAGGGTATCGGCGCCCACCATGCCACGGGTGATCAGGTCGCGGAGCTGAGCTTCAGGCAGGGGGCCCTTTTGCTGGCCTTCGGATGCATAAAACCAGTTTCGATTCGACATTTTCTTGTTCCTCGGGGCGCGGGTGCACGCGCTGTGGCGAGAATGAGCCAGCGGGGACGCTGGCCAGGGCGGGAAAGCCATATTCTGGCCGACGGTTGTCGTCCCGTACAGTGACGGAGTTCACGCGGTGCGCACGTTTTCCCCTTCAACCTGCAACTTTTTTGTGCCATTTGCCCAGAAAGCTGCCAGATTTGGTGGCGGCAAGTTGCCGCTCCAGAGACGGCAATTTGCCGCTCTGGGGACGGGCGCACACGGAAAACCTCAAGGGAATGAAGGCCTGACCATGAAACTCGTCGTCGCGATCATCAAACCGTTCAAGCTCGATGAGGTACGCCAGGCCCTGACCGCGATCGGCGTTCACGGCATGACGGTGACCGAGGTGAAGGGCTATGGCCGCCAGAAGGGCCACACCGAGATCTATCGCGGCGCCGAGTACGTCGTGAATTTCCTGCCCAAGCTTAGGATCGAGATCGCCGTCGACACCGAGCTCGCCGAAAAGGCGGTCAGCGTCATCACCGAGCACGCCCGCACCGGCCAGATCGGCGACGGCAAGATCTTCGTCACGCCGATCGACCACGCGCTGCGCATCCGCACCGGCGAGACCGACAACGACGCGCTCTGAGTCTCAATCGACACCACCGCCGCCAGCGACGCCGGCACACGCCAAAAACCACGTAAAGAAACCACGACACGCCGGGGAATGATGATGGGGGCACGAGCTCTTCGTGCAGCGATATCAGCTGCGCCGATCACTGCTGCAATGCTGCTCTCGTGGGGCACGCCGGCGTCAGCGCAAGACTCTAGCGCCTCCGGCATCAACCCCGCCGACACCGCCTGGATGATCGTCGCCACCGCGCTGGTGCTGATGATGACGATCCCGGGGCTTGCGCTGTTCTACTCCGGCATGGTGCGCAAGAAGAACGTGCTGGCGACGATGGCGCAGAGCCTCACGGCCGTTGCGATCATTTCGATCCTCTGGGTCGTCTTCGGTTATTCGCTGACCTTCGTCGGCAACGGTCCATGGCTCGGCTCGCTCGATAGCTGGTTCCTGGCCGGCATCACGATGGACAGCGTCAATCCGGCGGCAAAGACCATCCCGGAAGCGCTGTTCATGCTGTACCAGATGACGTTTGCGATCATCACGGTGGCGCTGGTTGCCGGCTCGGTCGCCGACCGCATGCGGTTCTCCGCCTATGTGCTGTTCTCGATCGGCTGGTTCATCTTCGCTTATGTGCCGCTGGCGCATTGGGTGTGGGGCGGCGGCTTCCTCGCCTCGATGGGCGTGATGGATTTCGCCGGCGGCCTCGTCGTGCATCTGTCCGCCGGCATCAGCGGCCTGGTCGCGGCCAAGGTGATGGGCAACCGGCACGGCTACGGCCATGACAATCTGTCGCCGTTCGACCTCTCGCTCGCCGTGGTCGGCACCGGCCTGCTCTGGGTCGGCTGGTTCGGCTTCAACGGCGGCTCGGCGCTTGCGGCCAACTCGCGCGCGGTGATGGCGATCACCGCCACGCATCTGGCGGCCTGCGCCGGCGCGCTGACCTGGGGCGCGATCGAATGGGCGACGCGCCGCAAGCCGTCGGTGCTCGGCATGATCTCGGGCGCGGTCGCAGGGCTCGGTACCATCACCCCGGCATCCGGTTTCGTTGCGCCGTGGCACGGCATCATCATCGGCATCATTGCCGGCCTGGTCTGCTTCTGGGCCTGTACCTGGCTGAAGCATCGCTTCCAGTATGACGACTCGCTCGACGTGTTCGGCGTGCACGGCATCGGCGGCCTGACCGGCACGCTGCTCGCGGGCGTTTTCGCCACCGCGGCGATCGGCGGAACTTCCGGCCTGCTGGAGGGCAATCCGGGGCAGCTCCTGATCCAGCTCTACGGCGTCGTGGTCACGCTGGTCTGGTGCGGCGGCGTTACCTTCGTGCTGCTCAAGCTGGTCAGCGCCTTCGTCCCGCTGCGCGTCTCGATGCAGCAGGAGCTGGAGGGTCTCGACATCTCGCAGCACGGCGAAGCGCTGCAGTAGCAGCCGAGCTCGCATCGCCAGGACGAGATGGGCCCTGAGAGGGCGAATTCGTAAAACAACCCCATGCAAAGTACCCGAGCGCCGCGACGTCACGCTGCACGGGACAGTTCAGGCTTGCACGACACATAAGTATATGCTTATGTGTTGGCATGGTCGACACCGATATCTTCAAGGCACTAGCCGATCCGACCCGCCGCAGGGTCTTTGAGAAGCTGGCCGGCGGCAGCCTGAACGCCAGCGCCTTGCGCGACGGACTTGAGATCAGCCAGCCGGCGATGTCGCAGCATCTGGCGGTGCTGCGCGCGGCAGGACTGGTGCGCGAGCAGCGGCAGGGCCGCTTCGTCAACTATGAAGTCGACCCGGACGGGATCGCCAGCATCGGGTCCTGGCTCGCGCGCTACCGCGCCTATTGGCCAAAGCGCATCGAAGCGCTCTCCGACCTCTTGAAGGACATGGATCAATGAGCGACACGGTTGAGCCTGACGCGGACGCAGCTCTGGTGATCGAATACGAGCTCGACGCACCGCCTGAAAAAGTATGGCGCGCCGTCACCATTCCAGCCCTGCGCGAGCGCTGGCTACCTGATTGCGATCTCGCGGGCGCTGAGCCCCTATCGTCGGTCGCAGGCGAAGAGGTGCGTTACCGGCTCCGCGATTCCGAGCCGCCGTTTCTCGAGAGTCACGTCACCTTCCGGATCGAGCCGAACGAAGCCGGCGGCACCCGGTTTCGCATCATCCAGGAAGCCCGCGGCAAGCGCGCAAACCAGCCGCAAGCGGCCAACTGCAACAGCCGCATGCTGATGCGCGCGGCCTGATCGCAGACTTCATCATCCGCTGAAACTTCATCACCTGCTGAAATGGGAGGTCGCCGATGCGCGACATAATGCAACTCGTCCCGATGGTCGTCGAGCAGTCGTCCCGCGGCGAACGGTCCTTCGATATCTATTCCAGGCTGCTGCGCGAACGCATCATCTTCCTCAACGGCGAGGTCAATGATGCGATGTCCGGGCTGGTCTGCGCGCAGCTGCTGTTCCTCGAGGCCGACAACCCGAACAAGCCGATCAACCTCTACATCAACTCCTATGGCGGCGTGATCTCCAGCGGGCTTGCGATGTACGACACCATGCAGTTCATCAAGGCGCCGGTGCACACGCTGTGCATGGGCACTGCGCGGTCGATGGGATCGTTCCTGCTGATGGCCGGCGAGCCCGGTCATCGCGCCGCGCTCCCGAATGCCAGCCTCCACGTGCATCAGCCGCTCGGCGGCTTCCAGGGCCAGGCCACCGACATCCAGATCCATGCCGCCGAGATGCAGGCGACCAAGCGGCGCATCATCCGGCTCTACGCGCAGCATTGCCGGCGCACCGAGGCCGACGTGGAACGGACCTTGGACCGCGATCACTTCATGTCGGCGGAGCAGGCGCTCGAATGGGGACTGATCGACAGGGTTTTTGCAGCGCGCGACGCCGCCTAATGGCCCGGCATTACTTTATCTAAATACCGACGCCTGCACCGCGGCTAAGCAGAATTGTGTCCAGACCCTGGCTTGCTCATGAATTAGGCCAATCTGATTAGATTTTAGGCGCGACGGAATAGCGCAGCCGCAGCTTGCTCCCGCAATGCGGGAAAAGGTCCGGATTCATAATCCATTAGCGAACCCGAGCCGTTTGGCACGGCATTTGATTCTAAGGGTCCCGGCTGTGCCCGCGTAGTGGATGTCTTCCGCGTGGTGAACCTCAGTCGAAACTCCCGGTGTTCGTTCGCACCGGGCCCAAGCGGGGATAGGACTCATGAAAATTGTTATGGCGATCATTAAGCCATTCAAGCTGGAAGAGGTCCGTGACGCCCTGACCGCCATTGGCGTTCACGGTCTCACGGTGACGGAAGTCAAGGGGTACGGCCGTCAGAAGGGCCACACGGAAATCTATCGCGGCGCCGAATATGCGGTGAGCTTCCTGCCCAAGATCAAGATCGAGGTCGCAGTCGCCTCCGATCAGGTCGACAAGACCATCGACGCCATCACCTCCGCCGCCAAGACCGGACAGATCGGCGACGGCAAGATCTTCGTCATCAGCCTCGAGCACGCCGTGCGCATCCGCACCGGCGAGGCCGATGCCGCGGCCCTCTGATTTCGCGCTCAACCTTTAAGACCTCAGGAGTGAAATAACATGACGTTCAAGCGTCCCTATGGCGCGGGACTGGCGGCCCTCGCAGTCGGCCTCTTTGCCGCAACCGCCGCCTACGCCGAGCCAACCGTCAACAAGGGCGACAACGCCTGGATGCTGACATCGACGGTGCTGGTGCTGTTGATGACCATCCCGGGTCTCGCGCTGTTCTATGGCGGCCTCGTCCGCTCCAAGAACATGCTCTCGGTGCTGGCGCAGGTGTTCTACACCGTCTGCATCGTCACCGTGCTCTGGGCCCTCTACGGCTACAGCCTCGCCTTCACCGGCGGCTCCGACTTCATCGGCGGCTTCTCCAAGGCCTTCCTGATGGGCGTCACGCCGGACTCCAAGGCTGCGACCTTCTCGGTCGACGCCAACATCTCGGAGCTCGTCTATATGTGCTTCCAGATGACCTTCGCGGCGATCACGCCGGCCCTCATCGTCGGCGCCTTTGCCGAGCGGATGAAGTTCGCCGCGATCGCGCTGTTCATCCCGATCTGGGTCACCGTGATCTACTTCCCGATCGCGCACATGGTCTGGTACTGGCCGGGCCCGGACGCGATCCAGGATGCTGCCAAGGCGCTCGCCGCCGCGGCTGACGGCGATGCCAAGACGAAGGCGCAGGCCGCCCTCGACGCGATCAACGCCGACGCCGGCTGGATCTTCAAGAAGGGTGCGATCGACTTCGCCGGCGGCACCGTCGTGCACATCAACGCCGGCATCGCCGGCCTGGTCGGCGCGCTCCTGATCGGCAAGCGCACCGGCTACGGCAAGGAGCTGATGGCTCCGCACTCGCTGACCATGACCATGATCGGCGCCTCGCTGCTCTGGGTCGGCTGGTTCGGCTTCAACGCTGGTTCGAACCTCGAAGCCAATGGCGGCGCTGCGCTCGCCATGACCAACTCCTTCGTGGCCACGGCCGCGGCGGCGCTGGCCTGGATGTTCGCGGAATGGATCATCAAGGGCCATCCCTCGCTGCTCGGCGCGCTCTCGGGCGCGGTCGCGGGCCTCGTCGCGGTGACGCCTGCGGCCGGTTATGCCGGTCCGATGGGTGCCATCGTGCTCGGCCTCGTGGTCGGCGTGGTCTGCCTGTTCTTCTGCACGGTCGTGAAGAACGCGCTCGGCTATGACGACTCGCTCGATGTGTTCGGCGTCCACTGCGTCGGCGGCATCATCGGCGCGCTCGGCACCGGCATCCTGGTCAACCCGGCGCTCGGTGGTGCCGGCATCATCGACTACACCGCAATCCCGCCGAAGGTTGCCGATTACGACTTCGTGGCGCAGATGACCTCGCAGGTCTGGGGCGTCGGCACCACGCTGGTGTGGTCGGGCATCGGCTCGGCGATCCTCTACAAGATCGTGGACGTGATCGTCGGCCTGCGTGCCAACGTCGAGACCGAGCGTGAAGGCCTCGACATCACCGAGCACACGGAGCGCGCCTACAACATGTAAGAGGTTCTCCCGGGACACGACCTCCCCAAGCGGTCGTTCCCAGAACTACGGTTCGGGCACATACCCGGCAATGTCCGGACCGTTGAGGGGCTCCAGCGCAAGTTGGAGCCCCTTTCTTTTTTCTGCAGATTGAGAAAATAATGTCGGAATTGCCTGGTATTGTGAAACGACAGGCTACCAACAACAAAAACGGGAGGACGTCATGAAGGTGCAAGGCAGGTGCTATTGCGGCAACGTGCGCTATGAGGCCGAAGGCGAACCGATGATGGCGGCGCAATGCCTGTGCCGCGAATGCCAGTACATCACCGGCGGCGGACCGAACATGTTCATGGCGATGCCGACCACCGGCTTCAAATACACCGCCAGCCAACCCAAGCAGTTCACCCGCAAGGACCTCGAGCGCGCCGTGACGCGCGAATTCTGCCCGGAATGCGGCACGCATTTGGTGACTAAGGTGCCGGGCCTGCCCGCCACGATCCTGAAGGTCGGCACGTTCGACGACCCCAGTGTGTTCACCCCGCAGATGACGATCTACACCTGCGACAAGCAGACCTTCCACCATGTCCCCGACGGCAAGCCGTCATTCGAGAAGCTGCCGGCGCGGTAGACGCCACACGTCACCGGCGTAGCCCGGATGAAGCGCAGCGCAATCCGGGTACGGTGTCGCCGCAGGAAAGACCGCCCCCGGATTTCGCTTCGCTTCATCCGGGCTACGCAGCTCACGCCGCATCGCGCGCGTGCTCGACGCGGTCGCGGCCATGGCGCTTGGCGGCGTAGAGCGCCTGGTCGGCGGTTCGCATCAGGCCGCTCAGATCGAAGCCGCTTTCCTTCACTGTGAAGCCGATGCTGATCGTCACCGGCAGAAGGGTCACGCCGTCGAGGATAGTTCGCGCCGCACAGTCGCGGCGGATTTCCTCGGCGCCGTGCGCGGCCTGCTCGTGGCTCAGGCCGGTCACCACAGCTGCAAATTCCTCGCCGCCGTAGCGGGCGACCAGCGCGCCGTGCCGGCTCGCGAACTGGCGCAGAACGTCGGCGATCTCGACCAGCACCTTGTCGCCGATCTCATGTCCGTAGCGGTCGTTGATCGACTTGAAATGGTCGATGTCGCACATCAGAACCGCAACCGACGCGCCGTCCGCCTGCGCCTGGTCGAGCGCCGCGGCGGCCTCAGTGTCGAAGCCGCGGCGATTCAACAGGCCGGTCAGCTGGTCGGTCTGCGAGATCTGGGCGAGCTCGCGGCGGGTATGCGCGAGCTCCAGCATCAACAGGCCGGCGCGATAGGACATCGCGCCGCTGAGCGCGATCGAAATGAACACACCGGCGGTGAGCCCGAACAGTTGCATCTGGCCGACCGTGATCGGTGCGGCCAGATCGCGGCCGAACGCCAGCATGCCGATGGTGACGGACATCACCGCGGTCATACCGGCGGCAATGACCATCACCTTGCCGGTGCGGCGCAGAACATCGCCGCGTGTCTCGATCCTGATGGCCATGTCCGTCTGCAGATCCTCGCAATCCGCGGGATCATTCGGTCGTGCTGTGTTGCGAATTGCTGAAGGAACTCGTGACGCCCGCCCTGGCCTTAATGGAGGGTAAAGCGGATCGCTCGAATGCACGGCAGTGAGGGCAGGCCACGTCAGTCGACCAGGACTTCCTCGTCCGGCAGCTCGCTTGGCGCGCCGTCGCGCAAATAGCTTTCAAGGATGTTGGCCAGCGACAGCGGCGTGAGGCGCTCGTCCGCGCCGGATAGATCGGCGATCGCCCACCACCTGAAGCAATCGAGCACCTTCGCCTCGGCTTTGTCGGCCATGACAGGGTCGAACCGATCCGTGTGAACGATCCGGTATTCTTCCTTCTGGGAGATCCGCCGGCCGCCCCAGTTGAAGATGTGATGGCGCCGCCAGACGGCGGGGCCAGGCGCGAAATCGATCAGCCCCAATTCCTCGGCCAGTTCCCGCTGCAACGTCGCTTCCGGCGTCTCATCGCCCTCGATGCCGCCACCGGGCGCGATCCAGAAACACTCGCCGCCGTGCGGCGGGCGAATCCGCATCAGCAGGACTTCGCGCTCGCCCGTGATGATGAGGGCCCTGACGGCGCGGCGATGGATCATGTCTCGGTGCAATTTTGATGCGGTTTTCTGAGCGGGGCGCTGATATCACGCGGCGGCCAAATGTGCAGCGCCGCCGATGGTTAATCGCGTCTTAACCTCGCCCTATCTATGGTGATTTGATCGGTTTACGGTCGGCTCCCCCCACCCTCCGACCGCAGTGAAAGTGCTGGCTTTTCAACCATGGCAATGACCGCCTCATCCGGCGTGGCGCAGGGCGCCGCCGATGCCGCACCCGCCGGCCAGGCCGAGCGCTCCCCATTCGTGCGAACCACCGAACTGCTGGCGCCGTACCAGCCGGCTAAGCCTTTGATTACACTGTCGGTCGGCGAGCCGCAGCATCCCGTGCCTGACTTCGTCGGGCCGGTGCTGGCAAAGCACACCGCCGAGTTCGGCCGCTACCCGATGGCCAAGGGCATCGAGCCGTTCCGCCGCGCGGTCGCGACCTGGCTCGGAAGCCGGTTCCAATTGCCGCGTCCAGTCGATCCGGAGAGCGAGGTGTTGGTGCTGAACGGCAGCCGCGAGGGGCTGTTCTTTGCCGCGATCACAGCCGCACGTTACGTCGCCCCGCGCAAGGGACGGCCGGCGGTCCTGATGCCGAATCCGTTTTATCCGGCCTATGGCGCCGGCGCGCGCGCGGCCGGCTGCGAGCAGATCCATCTGCCGACCACGCTCGCCAACGGTTTCCTGCCCGACCTCGATGCGATCGACGAGGCGACATGGGCTCGCACCGTCGCGTTCTTCATCGCCTCGCCGGCCAATCCGCAGGGCTCGGTCGCATCGCGGGCCTATTTCGCGCGGCTGAAAGAGCTCGCCGACAGGTTCGGCTTCATGATCCTGTCCGACGAGTGCTACTCGGAGATCTATACCCGCGAGGCGCCGGGCAGCATGCTGGAATGCGCCGGTCCCGATTTCCGCAATGTCGTGGCGTTCCAGTCGCTGTCGAAACGCTCGAACCTGCCTGGCATGCGGGTCGGCTTCGCCGCCGGCGACCGCAAGTTTCTCGCGGCGTTCCTCGAGTTGCGCAATGTCGCCGCACCGCAGGTGCCGGTGCCGTTGCAGCATGTCGCGGTTGCCGCCTATGGCGACGAGGCGCATGTCGAGGAGAACCGCAGGCTCTATCGCATCAAGTTCGATTTCGCCGACCAGATCCTCGGCAACCGCTACGGCTACAAGCGTCCCGCAGGCGGCTTCTGCGTCTGGCTAGACGTCTCCGATCGCGGCGACGACGAGGCGGTGACCGTCAGGCTCTATCGCGACGCCGGCGTTCGGGTGATTCCGGGCAGCTACCTGGCGCGCGAGCAGAACGACGGTTCCAATCCGGGCGCGGGCTATATCCGCCTTGCGCTGGTCTCCGACAGTGAATCGACGGCCGAGGCGATGCATCGCCTGGTCGAAACCCTGGGTTAATCGCGAAGCGCGAAGATTGAGTATGCCAGCGATCGAACGTGTCATCCCTCTGGTCGGCCATCTGCCGCTCTCGCTGCGCGAGGCGCTGGCGCGGCGGCTGCGCGAACTCACCGGGCTTGGCCTGATCGCGCTGTCGGGCGCCATCACCGCTGCGCTGATGACCTGGTCGGTGCAGGATCCGTCGCTCAGTCATGCCACCTCGCGCGCGATCCGCAACGTGCTCGGCTATCCCGGCGCAATCGGCGCCGACCTCTTGATGCAGATTCTCGGCCTCGGCGCCATCATGCTGCTGCTGCCTGTGGCGGTATGGGGCTGGCGGATGCTGACGCATCGTCCGTTCGATCGCGAGGCGCTGCGGCTCGGCTGCTGGATTCTGTGCACGGTGATCGCGGCGGGCTTCGCCAGCTGCTGGCCGCACAATACGTCATGGCCGCTGCCGACCGGGCTCGGCGGCGTGGTCGGCGACGCGCTGCTGCGCACGCCGGCCGTCGTGTTCGGGCCGCCCGGCTTCCTCTATCGCGTCGTGCTCGGCCTGATCCTGTTCGTCGCGATGGCAGCAAGCTTCCTGTTCGCCTGCGGTTGGGGCGCCAAGGAAGAAGACGAAGAGCTGACGCCGATCGCTGACGACGACGAGCCGTTCGTCGAAGAGGAAGACAACGACCGCAGCTCGGTCTCGCTGGGCTGGCTGTTCCACGCGCTGATGAGCGCGAAAGCCCGGCTCGGCTGGCTGTTCGGTACCGCCTATAAATCGCTGGTGTCGAGCGGAGCGCAGGGCCGCAGCAGTGCGGCGTTCGAGCGCCAGGAGCCCAACATCGGCGGCGGCCGCGCCGCGCCCTCGATCGCGCCGGCGGCCGACGACCATGACGAGGACGAAGACGAGGCCGAGGCTTTCGACGACGAGGAAGAAGAGGATGACGAGGAGGAAGCTCCCGTCGCCCGCGCCCCGCGCAAGAAGGCCGAGCCGAAGCCGAAGAAGAAGAACTCCGACAAGTTCGAGCTGCCGTCGGTCTCCGTGCTCAGTGCGCCGAAGGCGAGCGATCGCCAGCCGCTGAGCAAGGCCGAGCTCGAAGCCAACTCGCGCTCGCTCGAAGGCGTGCTGCAAGATTTCGGCGTGCGTGGCGAGATCGTCAAGGCCAACCCCGGCCCGGTGGTCACGCTATACGAACTGGAGCCCGCGCCCGGCATCAAGTCGTCGCGCGTGATCGGATTGTCCGACGACATCGCCCGCTCGATGAGCGCATTGTCGGCGCGCGTCGCCGTGGTCGCCGGCCGCAATGCGATCGGCATCGAGTTGCCGAACGCGCATCGCGAGAAGGTCTATCTGCGCGAGCTGCTGGTCGCCAAGGAGAGCGTCGATTCCGTTGCGAAGCTGCCGCTGTGCCTCGGCAAGACGATCGGCGGCGATCCCGTCATCATCGACCTCGCGCGCACGCCGCATATGCTGATCGCCGGCACCACCGGCTCCGGCAAATCGGTCGCGATCAACACCATGATCCTGAGCCTGGTCTACCGGCTGCGTCCGGATCAGTGCCGCCTGATCATGGTCGACCCGAAGATGCTCGAACTCTCCGTCTATGACGGCATCCCGCATTTGCTGACGCCCGTCGTCACCGATCCGAAGAAAGCCGTTGTCGCGCTGAAATGGGCCGTGCGCGAGATGGAAGAGCGCTACAAGCGGATGGCCAAGCTCGGCGTGCGCAACATCGACGGCTACAATGCGCGCCTCGTCGAAGCCAAGGGCAAGGGCGAAGAGCTGACGCGCACCGTGCACACCGGCTTCGACAAGGAGAGCGGCAAGGCGATCTACGAGGAAGAGAAGCTCGACCTCGAGCCGCTGCCCTACATCGTCATCATCGTCGACGAAATGGCCGACCTGATGATGGTCGCCGGCAAGGACATCGAAGGCGCGGTGCAGCGCCTGGCGCAGATGGCGCGCGCCGCCGGCCTGCATGTGATCCTCGCCACACAGCGTCCGTCGGTCGACGTCATCACCGGCACGATCAAGGCGAACTTCCCGACCCGCATCGCCTTCCAGGTGACGTCGAAGATCGACAGCCGCACCATCCTCGGCGAGATGGGCGCCGAGCAGCTGCTCGGCCAGGGCGACATGCTCTACATGGCGGGCGGCGGCCGCATCAGCCGCGTGCACGGCCCGTTCGCGTCCGACGAGGAAGTCGAGAAGGTGGTGCGCCACCTGAAGACGCAGGGCCAGCCGGAATATCTCGAAGCCGTCACCGCGGAAGAGCCGACCGACGAGGACGGCGCCGTGTTCGATGCCACCGGCATGGGTGGCGACGGCGGCGGCGATCTGTTCACGCAGGCGGTTGCGATCGTCAAGCGCGACCGCAAGGCGTCGACCTCCTACATCCAGCGGCGGCTGCAGATCGGCTATAATCGCGCCGCCTCGCTGATGGAGCGGATGGAACTCGAGGGCATCGTCGGCCCGGCGAATCACGCCGGAAAGCGCGAAATCCTGGTCGGGGAGGAAGAAGGCCAGTTCTGATCGGGGGCGATCATCACGGAAAAACCATATCTCCCTCGGAAGAGGCGGGATAAAATCCGGCGAAGCGGGACGAGCGTCGAACAGAGACCTGACATATCTGATGGCAAAACATCTCATTGACCGCGGCACGCGCACTGCGCTGGCTCTTCTCGTCACCGCCGCGATCGCCGGCAGCGCGGCCGCGCAGAATGCGCCGGCGACGCCGAAACCCGTAGCCAACGCGGGACCTAAGGCTGCGCCGAAGGCCAAGGACGCCGGCGCGCAGAGCAATGCGGACAAGGGCCCGGCCACCACCGGCGCCACCCAGGCACCGCCGGAGCCAGTGATTCCCGATCCGCGCCGCAACGTCCCCGCCAACATCTTCCAGACCTTCGACGCCAACCAGAAGGCGCAGGCCGCCAAGGTTTCGGCCTATCTGTCGTCGCTGCAGACCCTGGTCGGGAATTTCGTCCAGGTCGGTCCCGACGGCACCAAGACCAAGGGCGATTTCTACATCCAGAAGCCCGGCAAGCTGCGCTTCGAATATGACAATCCGAGCACCATCGAGGTGATCGCCGACGGCTCGTCGGTCGCGGTGCGCGACCGCAGGCTCGCGACCCAGGACATCTATCCGCTGTCGCAGACCCCGCTGCGCTATCTGCTGTCGGACCGCATCGATCTGATGAAGGACACCAACGTCGTCAGCGTCACCGCCGACGACGTGTTCGTCAGCATCACGATCGAGGAGAAGCAGGCGCTGGTCGGCACCAGCCGCTTCCTGCTGATGATCGGCGCCAAGGACGGCAAGCTCAAGCAGTGGACCGTCACCGATCCGCAGGGCTACGACACGACCGTTGCGGTCTATAATCTCGACGCGACGCAGAAGCCCGATCCGGGGCTGTTCAAGATCGACTTCACGACCTATCCGGGCTCTTCGCCGGGGTGAACGGGATGCGTAGGGCGGGTTAGTCGAAGGCGTAACCCGCCATTCCTCCGCAAGTGCGGCGGGTTACGCTGCGCTAACCCGCCCTACGAATCCTTGCTTGTGGACAAAGCGCTAACCCGCGCAGAGAACCGTGCTAAGACGCACCCCTCATGCGGTTCTCCGTCACCACCTGGAACATCAATTCGGTGCGCCTGCGCATCGACATCGTCGCCAAATTCCTGAAGAGCGCGCGGCCGGACGTGCTGTGCCTGCAGGAGACCAAATGCATCGACGATGCGTTTCCATTGAAGCGCTTCAAGCGGCTCGGCTATGAGCACGTCGCGCTGAACGGGCAGAAGGGCTATCACGGCGTCGCCATCGTCTCGCGCCTGCCGTTCGAGACCACCGACATCAGGACGTTCTGCGACAAGATCGACTCGCGGCACATCTCAGTTTCCTTCGGCGAGAAGGCGCAGCTTTCAAAGCCACTGGTGCTGCATAATTTCTACGTGCCGGCCGGCGGCGACATTCCCGATCCCGCGCTCAATCCGAAGTTCGAGCACAAGCTGCAATTCCTCGATGAGATGAAGGCGTGCGAGCCGCTGCATCCGCGCGGCGACGACCGCCACATCCTGGTCGGCGACCTCAACGTCGCACCGCATGAGCATGATGTGTGGTCGCACAAGCAGCTGTTGAAGGTGGTCTCGCACACGCCGGTCGAGACCGAGAAGCTGCTCGCAGCGCAAGCGCATGGCGAATGGTTCGACATCGCGCGCGAGCGGATTCCGATGTCGGAAAAGGTCTACACCTGGTGGAGCTATCGCGCCGCGGACTGGACCGTCGGCGACCGCGGCCGCAGGCTCGATCACATCTGGGTCTCGCGCGCGCTGAAGGATCACGTCAGCGACTTCAAGATCACCCGCGACGCCCGCAGCTGGGAGCGGCCGTCGGACCACGTGCCTGTGACAGCGGTGATGGAGGTCTGACGTTGTTGTCAAATCAAGGAGCGTCACCCTGTTGATCCGTCACCCTGAGGAGCGCGAAGCGCGTCTCGAAGGGTCGACGGCCACCAGCCGGGCCCTGCATCCTTCGAGGCTCGCAAGAGCTCGCACCTCCAGCGACAAAGGAGAAGCCTTTGCGCGGGGATGACGGGATAATTGAGTCTCGCCGAGCCGACGGCGGCTACGTGCTCAGCTTCCCGCCCGCGATCAAAATATCGCTCGCAAGCTGGCTGGTGCGCAGCGCGAGCTCGTCGCGGAGGCGGCGGGCTGCGGCCGGATCGCTTTCCAGCACGCGCTGGAACAGGCTGCGCGCGACGCGGATCACCGAGCCGCGCTCCAGTGAGGTCGCCGTCGAAGGCCGTTTCATCGCGACGATCAATGCGAGCTCGCCAATCAGCGAGCCCGGACCGGCGATGATCTCGGCGCCGCCTTCCTCGACCCGGAACGTGCCGCGCTGCACGACATAGCCGGCGTCCGCGGCGTCGCCGACCTTGAACAGCACTTCGCCTGCGTTGAAGTCACGTTGCTCGGAGCCGATCGCCAGCATGCGCAAGGAGCTGTCGCCCAACAGACGCATCGTCGGGACCTGCTCGAGCAGGGCTACGTCATCATCGATCGACATTCAGGGCCGGCAACCGCGGTGCGCCTCGATTTCACGAATCGTTGAGCGCGAAGCGTATCACGGCACCAGCTTGTAGCCACCGGCTTCCGTCACCAGGATTTCCGGGTTGGCGGCGTCCTTCTCGATCTTCTGGCGCAGGCGGTAGATGTGGGTTTCCAGCGTGTGGGTGGTGACACCGGAATTGTAACCCCAGACTTCCTGGAGCAGGGTCTCACGCGACACCGGCATCTGGCCGGCGCGGTAGAGGAAGCGCAGGATCGCGGTTTCCTTCTCGGTCAGCCGCACCTTGCGGGCATTGGCGCCGGTGAGCATCTTCGAGCCGGGCCGGAACGAGTAGGGGCCGACCGAGAACACCGCGTCCTCGCTGGCCTCGTGCTGGCGCAGCTGCGCCCGGATCCGGGCCAGCAGCACCGCAAAGCGGAACGGCTTCGCTACATAGTCGTTGGCGCCGCTTTCGAGGCCAAGGATGGTGTCAGAATCGGTGTCATGGCCGGTCAGCATGATGATCGGGGCCTTGAAGCCGCCCTTGCGCAGGCTGCGGACCACTTCGCGGCCGTCGGTGTCGGGCAGGCCGACATCCATCAGGACCAGGTCGGGAGAATTGGCTTTGGCGGCAGTGGCGCCCTTGGCGCCGGTGTCGACTGCGGAGGCTTCGAATTCCTCGTGCAGGGACAGCTGCTCGACCAGCGTATCGCGCAGATCGGTATCGTCATCCACGATCAAGATCTTGCGGGCATTGGCCATAGGTACAATCCTTCGGGGGCGGGGCGGTCAGAAGCGGGGGGCGCTTCTGGCCGTAGCATCGGCTAGATACGTGCTCAGGTAGGCCGTCGTTACCGATTCACAAGGCAGCGGCAGTCTACCTCAAATCCGGCGGGGCAGGACGTGAATGTCCTGTAATGCCGGGAGATAGAATGTTTGGGGCTTCCAAGGCAAGTTCAGTTTTGAACGATTCTTAGAGGAAGATCAGCTATTTCAATCACTTATATGATAGCGAAACGTGATCGCCCGCTCTCCGCCATCGAGGTCCGCCGCGCCGCCGGTGATCCGCGCCGGGGCTGGCTGACCGCCGATGGCTGGACCGTTCCGGTGGCGCTCGGACGCGGCGGAATCCTCGCCAACAAGCGCGAAGGCGACGGCGGCACGCCACGCGGCATCTTCCATCCCAGACAGCTCTGGTGGCGCGCCGACCGCCACCGCCGTCCGGTGACCTTGCTGCCGGCGCGGCCGATCCGCCGCGAGGACGCCTGGTGCGAGGACCCCGCCGACCGCCATTACAACCAGCCGATCCGGCTCGACCGGGAGCAGGGCGGCGACCGCCTGACCCGCGAGGATCATCTCTACGACTTCATTGTCGAGATCGACCACAACGCCGCGCCGCGCATCGCCGGCCGCGGCAGCGCCGTGTTCCTGCATCTGGCGCGGCCGAATTTCGGGCCGACCGCGGGCTGCGTCTCGATGACCAAGGCGTCGATGCTGCGGCTGCTGCGGCGGATGTCGCCGCAGACCCAGATCATCATCGGGTAAAGTTCTGGAATAGCTGAGCATCGGTTTTCCCACGCGACAAACGCGACGCGCTTGTGCTGAGATCGTGCGCAACACAGAAAATTCCCGCAGGGACGAAATCGCATGATCGACAACAACCAGATCGCCGCCGCCGCCAAGGTCCTGCACGATCACTGGCACGCGGGAACGAAACTCGCCGCGCTCGACGGCGCCATGCGGCCGCGCGACCGCGCCGAGGGTTACGCGGTGCAGGCTCAACTGGAAAAGACATCGCGCGAAAAACTGTTCGGCTGGAAGATCGCGGCGACCAGCGCGGCCGGCCAGAAGCATATCAATGTCGCAGGGCCGCTGGCCGGACGCATCCTCGCCGAAACATTGATCGCTGATGGCGGCATCGCATCGATGAAAGGCAACGCGATGCGCGTCGGCGAACCGGAATACGCCTTTCGCATAGCGCGTGATCTCGCGCCGCGCGCGACGCCGTACAGCGTAAGCGAAGTGCTCGATGCGGTCGGCACGCTGCATCCCGCAATCGAGATTCCGGATTCGCGCTTCACCGATTTCACATCCGCCGGCGAGGCGCAGCTGATCGCCGACAATGCCTGCGCGCATCTGTTCGTGCTCGGACCTGCAACATCAGCGGATTGGCGCGCGATCGATCTGGTCGAAGAACGCCCGACCATCACGCTGCGCGGCGAGCGCTACATCGGCCACGGCAAGAACGTGCTCGGCGATCCCCGCGTGGCACTCGCCTGGTGCGCCAACGAGCTGCGCGCGCTCGGGCTGACGTTGCGGGCAGGGGAGGTCGTCACAACAGGCACCTGCCATCCGCCGCTGCCGATCGCGGCCGGCGATGTGTTCGCGGCGGACTTCGGCGCGATTGGAAAGGTGTCGGTGAAGTTCGCGTAGGCGGCACGCTCCCGGCACACACCGCCGTCGTCCTGGCGAAGGCCAGGACCCATTACCACCGCTGTCACTTGCAAGATGAAAGTCTCGCCGCGCGCCCTTTGCGATGGCCGCGGCGTATGGGTCCTGGCCTTCGCCAGGACGACGGTTAGTTATGCACCACCGTCCGCGTCCCAAAAATCGCCGAGCCCACCCGCACATGGGTCGCGCCCATCTGGATCGCGACCGCGAAATCGGCGCTCATGCCCATCGACAAATTCTTCAACCCATTGCGCGCGGCGATCTTGGCGCAGAGCGCGAAATGCGGCGCCGGGGCCTGGTCGACCGGCGGGATGCACATCAGTCCTGAAATCTGCAGGCCATAGATGTCGCGGCATGCCGCGATGAAGGTATCGGCGTCCTGCGGAGCAACGCCGGCCTTCTGCGGCTCCTCGCCGGTATTGATCTGGACGAACAGCTCCGGATGCTTGCCCTGATTTTTGACTTCCTTGGCTAACGCTTCGCAAATGCTGGCGCGGTCGACCGAATGGATCGCATCGAACAGCGCGACCGCCTCCTTGGCCTTGTTCGACTGCAACGGTCCGATCAGATGCAGCTGCAGTCCCGGGTTAGCCTGGATCAATTCCGGCCACTTGCCCTTGGCTTCCTGCACGCGGTTTTCACCAAATGCGCGCTGTCCGGCGCGAATAATCGGCAAAATTGCGTCGCCCGCGAATGTCTTCGACACCGCGATCAAGATCACCGACGCGCGGTCGCGCCGCGCTTCCTTGCAGGCGTGCGCGATCTCCTGCTCCACGGCGGCGAGCCCGTGTGGTGAATCAGCCGATAACGGCGCGGTCGGGCTTTGTGTCATGCTTGTGCCGTTCTCTGACAGGCGCGGGGGTTGGCTCGAATTTTACCAAATTCGGGAAAGGCTTTTTGAAGCCCTTCACTCTACCTTGCGCCCGGGCAAGGGACCAGAATGTCGGGCGTCACTTTCAACCGCAACCGGGTCAAACTCAAGAAGGTTCTGGGCATTCGTGCCCGGCTCGCCTTGCTTGCGTTGATGCTGGTCGCGCCCTTGATGCTCGATCGCGTCCGCACGCTGGAGAATTTCCGCTCGACGCAGATCGCGCAGGCCGCGGCAGGCTATGCCAACCTCACCGCGCACGCCGCCGAAACCCAGCGCGAGGTGGTCTCCTCGGTCGAGACCATGCTGAAATCCGCCGCCTATATCCGCGCCTCCGGCGGCATCGGGCAGAGCTGCGAAGTGCTGCGCGCCAGCCTGCCGACGGTGCTGCCCTGGATCCGCAGCATCATGTTCGTCTCCAGGGACGGGCTGGTGCAGTGTTCGACGCTCAACAGCCAGGTCGGGCTCAATCTCGGCGACCGCGAATATTTCAAGAAGGCGCAGGACAACCGCGGCTTCATGTTCAGCGACTATCTGCGCGGCAGGACCAACGGCCGGCCGATGATGATGGCCGCCTATCCGGTGGCCGCGATCAATCCGGAGCTCGACTCCATCGTCGTCGCCGGCATCAACATCGACTGGCTGTCGCAGATCATGGGCAATCTCGGCGGCCAGCCCGGCATGTCGGCGGTTCTCGTCGACTCGACCGGCGTCGTGGTCGCAGCACCCGCGGATCAGGCGAGCCTGATCGGCCGCTCGCTCGACACCATTCCCTTGATGTCGGCGATTGCGGAGAAGGCGCTGAGCTACGACGAGCCGTCAGGCTCGGTCTCGTTCACGGCGTCCGACGGCGCGCAGCGCACGCTGAGCTTCGCCCGCATCGCCGGCACGCAGTCCCGCCTGATCGTGAGCATGGATGAGGCCAAGGTGACGGCGGCGATCAGTCGCGAGATCCGCACCGCCTATCTGCAGCTCGGCTTCGTCTGCCTTTTCGTTTTGTTGGGTGCCCTCGTCGGCGCGGAGCGGCTGGTTATCCATCCGATCGAGCTGATGACCAGCATGGCGCGGCGCTTCGGCGAAGGCGACTGGTCGGCGCGCGTCGCCAAGCACAAGCTGCCGTCGGAATTCGTGCCGCTGGCGCGCGCCTTCAACGCGATGGCGGCGCAGCTCAGCCAGCGCGAGCGCGAGCTCGTCGCCTCCAATGATCGCCTCACCGTGATGGCCTCGATCGATGCGCTGTCCGGCCTTGCCAACCGCCGCGGCTTCCAGAACCGGCTCGATTTCGAGTGGATGCGGGCGCAGCAATATGAATGCGAGCTGTCGCTGATGATGATCGATGTCGATCACTTCAAGCTCTACAACGATACCTACGGGCATCCCGAAGGCGACGTCTGCCTGACCCGGATCGGCGAAACGCTGGCCGGAATCGCGGCCGACACCATGGGCTTCGCCGGCCGCTATGGCGGCGAGGAATTTTGTTTGTTGCTGCCGAACACCGATGCCGCGCACGCGCTCGCGATCGGCGAGACGGTGCGCACCGCGGTCCTCGGCCTCGCCGTGCCGCATGCCCCCTCGAGCCATTGCGTCGTCACCGTCAGCGTCGGCGTCGCCACCACGAAACCAAACGAGACCCAGCGTCCCGGCGACCTGATCGAGGCGGCGGACGCTACCCTCTACGCCGCCAAACGGCGCGGCCGCAACACCGTGATCGAGCACGGCTTCCTGCAGACGCTGGACGAAGCCGGGATGGCGCTGGCGAGTTAGTACCTCTGATCAAGGAGAGGGCGGAACGAACGGCAAAACTCGGACAAAACATGTCGCGAGGACGCGAAATCGCGCCCCATATCACGCTGTCATCGCCCGGCTCGACCGGGAGATCCAGTACGCCGCGGCCTCTCGGTTCAAGCATAAACGTCTCTGGAATACTGGGTCACCCGGTCAAGCCGGGTGACGACACCGGATGGGTTCCTGACGGGCTGCCGTGTGGCGACCTTCACCCTTCCCCGCTGTACCGACGGCAGGCCATGAGCATTTGGCAGCCCCCAAGCCGTTGACCCCATGGGCGATTTTATGGCCTAGTCCGCCGTCCCCGGATGGGACCCGAAAATCACCCAAAGCCACCCAGAATCCCTGCGATTTCATGACCGCCGAACGCTACAACGCCCGTGAATCCGAGCCCCGCTGGCAAGCCACCTGGGACGAAAAGGCGATCTTCGCCTCCAAGAACGACGATCCGCGGCCGAAATATTACGTGCTCGAGATGTTCCCGTACCCGTCGGGGCGCATCCATATCGGCCATGTCCGCAACTACACGCTCGGCGACGTGCTGGCCCGCTTCATGCGCGCCAAGGGCTTCAACGTGCTGCACCCGATGGGCTGGGACGCGTTCGGCCTGCCGGCGGAGAACGCCGCGATCGAGCGCAAGGTGGCGCCGAAGGCCTGGACCTACGACAACATCGCCGCGATGAAGAAGCAGCTCAAGTCGATCGGGCTGTCGCTCGACTGGGCACGCGAATTCGCGACCTGCGACCCCAGCTACTACAAGCATCAGCAGAAGATGTTCCTGGACATGCTGCGCGCCGGCCTCGCCGAGCGCGAGAAGCGCAAGCTGAACTGGGATCCGGTCGACATGACCGTGCTCGCCAACGAGCAGGTGATCGACGGCCGCGGCTGGCGCTCGGGCGCCGTCGTCGAGCAGCGCGAGATGAGCCAGTGGGTCTTCAAGATCACGAAGTACGCGCAGGAGCTGCTGGAAGCGCTGGACGGTCTGGACCGCTGGCCCGACAAGGTGCGGCTGATGCAGCGCAACTGGATCGGCCGCTCCGAGGGCCTCTTGATCCGCTTCGCGCTGGATCCGGCAACCACGCCGGCCGGCGAGAACGAACTGAAGATCTTCACCACGCGGCCGGACACGCTGTTCGGCGCAAAATTCATGGCGATCTCGGCGGATCATCCGCTGGCGCAGGCCGCTGCCGCGAAGAACCCGAAGCTTGCGGAGTTCATCGCCGACATCAAGAAGATCGGCACCGCGCAGTCGATCATCGACACCGCCGAGAAGCAGGGTTTCGACACCGGCATCAAGGCGGTGCATCCGTTCGATCCGAGCTGGAAGCTGCCGGTCTATGTCGCGAACTTCGTGCTGATGGAATACGGCACCGGCGCCATCTTCGGCTGTCCGGCGCACGACCAGCGCGACCTCGACTTCGTCAACAAATACGGCCTCGGCAACGTGCCGGTGGTCTGCCCCGAGGGCCAGGACCCGAAGACGTTTTTCATCACCGACACCGCCTATGACGGTGACGGCCGCATGATCAATTCGCGCTTCCTCAACGGCATGACGATCGACGCGGCAAAGGAAGAGGTTGCCAAGCGTCTGGAGAGCGAGCTGCGCGGAAACGCACCGGTCGGCGAGCGGCAGGTGAATTTCCGGCTGCGCGACTGGGGCATTTCACGCCAGCGCTATTGGGGCTGCCCGATCCCGGTGATCCATTGCCCGACGTGCGACGTGGTGCCGGTGCCCGACGACCAGCTGCCGGTGACGCTGCCGGAAGATGTCAGCTTCGACAGGCCGGGCAACGCGCTCGACCATCATCCGACCTGGAAGCACGTCAACTGTCCGAAGTGCGGCGGCAAGGCGGTGCGCGAGACCGACACGATGGACACCTTCGTGGACTCGTCGTGGTATTTCGCGCGCTTCACCGATCCGTGGAACGCGACCGCGCCGACCACGCCCGCGGTCGCCAACCGGATGATGCCGGTCGACCAGTATATCGGCGGCGTCGAGCACGCGATCCTGCATCTGCTCTACAGCCGCTTCTTCACCCGCGCGATGAAGGCCACCGGCCATATCGACATGAGTGAGCCGTTCGCCGGCATGTTCACCCAGGGCATGGTGGTGCACGAGACCTACCAGAAGTCCGACGGCAGCTGGGTCACGCCGGCCGAGGTCAAGATCGAGGTGGGCGGCAACGGCCGCCGCGCGGTGCTGATGGCGACCGGCGAGGACATCGAGATCGGCCCGATCGAGAAGATGTCGAAGTCGAAGAAGAACACCGTCGACCCCGACGACATCATCGCAAGCTACGGCGCCGACGTCGCGCGCTGGTTCATGCTGTCGGACTCGCCGCCGGATCGCGACGTGATCTGGAGCGACGAGCGCGTGCAAGGCGCCTCGCGCTTCGTGCAGCGGCTGTGGCGGCTGGTGAACGAATCGGCCGAGATCGCCAAGGCGGCGCCGGCGGACCGGCCGGGCGCTTTTGGGCCCGAGGCGCTGGCGTTGCGCAAGGCGGCCCATGGCGCGCTCGACAAGGTGTCGTCCGGGATCGAGCGGCTGCATTTCAATGTCTGCCTCGCCCATATCCGCGAATTCGCCAATGCGCTGTCCGAGGTGCTGGCCAAGGGTGACAAGCCTGCCCCGGATGTGGCCTGGGCCGTGAAAGAAGCCGCGACCATCCTGGTGCAGCTGTTCTCGCCGATGATGCCGCATCTGGCCGAGGAGTGCTGGGTGGTTCTGGGCCAGACCGGGCTGGTATCCAAGGCCGATTGGCCGCAAATCGAACGCGATTTGCTGGTCGAAGACAGCGTGACCCTGGTCGTCCAGGTCAACGGTAAAAAACGAGGTGATGTTACTGTGCCACGGGCGGCGCAAAATGCGGATATAGAGGCTGCCGTTTTGGCGCTCGATGCGGTAAAAGCCGCACTGGGCGGCAAACCCGTCCGCAAGGTGATTGTGGTGCCCATGAGGATCGTCAATGTTGTCGGCTAGGATCAGGATCGCCGCCCGGCTCGTGGCCGTGGCAGCCTTGGCCGCGCTGACGGCCGGTTGCTTCCAGCCGATGTACGCGGAGCGCACCCTTGACGGTCAGTCGTCCGTCTTGCGCGAAAAGCTGATGGGCGTCGAGGTTCCACCGGTCGACAAGGCGAACGCGTCCCGCGAGGCCCGGGTCGGCGTCGAGGTTCGCAACGCCCTCGCCTTCAAGCTCTACGGCACCGCCACCGGCGCACCGCCGACGCACCGGCTGGTGCTGCGCTTCAATACCAGCCGCTCCTCGCTGATGATCGATCCGGCCACCGCGCTGCCGAGCAGCGAGAACTACGGTATCGATGCCCAATTCAACCTGATCGAGATCGCGTCGAACAAGTCGGTCATGACCGGCACCACGTTCTCGCGCGTGTCCTATGACATGCCGGGCTCCTACCAGCGCTTCGCCCGTAGCCGCGCCCTCCGCGATGCCGAGGACCGCGCCGCGCAGGAGATCGCCGACAACATCCAGACCCGCCTTGCCTCCTTCTTCTCAGCCGGGACCTGATCGCCGCATTGGTCGCGCTTCGCGGAAAAGAGATCGACAGCTTCCTCGCCCGGCCTGACGCGGGTCGTCCTATCATCCTGCTTTACGGCCCGGACCTCGGCCTGGTGCGCGAGCGCGCCGACGCGCTGATGGCGTCCGCGGTCGACGACCCCAACGATCCGTTTTCGGTGGTGCGCCTCGATGGCGACGAGCTCGCCGCCGAGCCGTCGCGGCTGGTCGATGAGGCCATGACCGTGCCGCTGTTCGGCGGCCGCCGCGCCATCCGCGTCCGCGCCGGCTCACGCAATTTCGCAAGCGGCGTCGAGACGCTGACCGAGACCCCAGCCCTCAGGGATTGCCGCATCGTGATCGAGGCCGGCGAGCTCAGGCCGGAATCGCCGCTGCGCAAGATCTGCGAGCGCGCCAAGACTGCGGTCGCGATCGGCTGTTATCCCGACACCGAACGCGATCTCACCAAGCTGATCGAGGACGAGCTGCGCGTCTCGAACCTGCGGCTCGCGCAGGACGCGCGCGCGGTGCTGATGTCGTTGCTCGGCGGCGACCGCATGGCCTCCCGCAACGAGCTGCGCAAGCTCGCGTTGTTCGCGCATGGCAAGGGCGAGATCACGCTCGACGACGTGATGACGGTGGTGTCCGACGCCTCCGAGCTGAAGCTCGATCCGATCGTCGACGGCGCCTTCGCCGGCAACGCCGCGCTGGTCGAAAGCGAGTTCACCAAGGCGATGGTCGCCGGCACCTATCCCGGCGTGATCATCTCGGCCGCGCAGCGCCAGGCGGCGTGGCTGCATAAGTCGGCGCTCACGATCGCGGACGGCACGCCGGCGTCAGCCGTGCTCGAAGGCGGATTTCCGCGGCTGCATTTCTCGCGCAAGCCGGCGGTCGAGATCGCGCTGCGCAATTTCACGCCGCCGCGGCTGGTGGCCGTGATCGATCAGCTCGCGACCGCGGCGCTCGATATGCGCAAGCAGGCCGCGCTCGCCGCCGTCATCGCCCAGCGCGCGCTGCTGTCGATCGCGGCGAATGCGAAGCGGCGGGGGTGACGCACGAGAAGAGACGTCATTGCGAGCGAAGCGAAGCAATCCATCGCTCCGCACCCGCGGAAGGATGGATTGCTTCGTCGCTGTCGCTCCTCGCAATGACGGTGGAGGCAGACCCGCGGAGCTAACCGCCTTCCAGCCGCCGCACCACTTCGTCGAGCTGCTCGAGGTTGCGGTAGCTGATCTGGACGGTGCCGCCGGGATCGCGATGGCTGATGGTGACGGCAAGGCCGAGCGCATCGCTGACGCGCTTCTCCAGCGCCAGCGTGTCGGCGTCCTTGTCGACCTTCGCGGCGCTGCTCCGCGCCTTCTGCGGCTTGCGCTCCGGCACGCCCTCCTCATGCGCCAGCGCCTCGGCCTGGCGGACGTTGAGGCCCTCGGCGACGATGCGCTTGGCGGCGGTGAGCGGATCCGGCACGCCGATCAGCGCGCGAGCGTGGCCGGCGGAGAGATCGCCCTTCGAGATCAGCGCCTGCACCTCGACGGGCAACTTGGTCAGGCGCATCATGTTGGCGACATGGCTGCGGCTCTTGCCGACGATCTTGGCGATGTCTTCCTGGCCGCGTTTGAACTCGTCGGCGAGCGCGTGATAGCCCAGCGCCTCTTCCATCGCGTTGAGGTCTTCGCGCTGGACGTTCTCGATGATCATGATTTCGAGCGCATCGGAATCAGAGACCTCGACCGGCACGATCGGCACTTCATGCAGGCCTGCGAGTTGCGAGGCGCGCCAGCGGCGTTCGCCGGCGATGATCTCAAAGCGGTCCTGAGCGCCCTTGATGGCACGCACCACGATCGGCTGGATCACGCCGCGCGCCTTGATCGAATCGGCGAGCTCGCCGAGCTCGGCGTCGGCGAAGCTGCGCCGCGGATTGCGCGGATTGGCCTTGAGGAATTCGATCGGCACCTTGCGCTGCGTGCGCGGCCGCTCGACATGCGCGGCCGCCTCGCCGCCGACATCTCCAATCAGGCTTGCCAGCCCGCGCCCCAGTCGCGAACGCGCTTCATCGGCCATTGTTGCGAGCTCCCTTGGATTCACACGCAGTACTCCAGACTTGAATTTCAGAATCGTCGGATGGGCCGCGCGCAGCGAATCCCATCGCTCTCGTTGCGTGCCAGGATGGGGTTCGCTTCACTGCGCCCATCATCGACAACATCAGTGCGTGCGCAGCTCGCGCTCGCGCTGGATGACTTCAGTGGCGAGCTTGAGATACGCATCGCTGCCGGCGCATTTGAGGTCGTAGACCAAGACCGGCTTGCCGTAGGACGGCGCTTCCGAGATACGCACGTTGCGCGGGATCATGGTGTCGTAGACCTTGTCGCCCATGAACTGGCGCACGTCGGCAACCACCTGGTTGGAGAGGTTGTTGCGCGAGTCGAACATGGTCAGCACGATGCCGTGGATCGACAGCGTCGGATTGAGCGTCGAACGGACCTGCTCCACGGTCTGCAGCAATTGCGACAGACCTTCGAGCGCGAAGAACTCGCATTGCAGCGGCACCAGGATCGCGTCCGACGCCGCCATCGCATTGACGGTGAGCAAATTGAGCGACGGCGGGCAGTCGATCAGCACGTAGGTGTAATCGGCTTCCGGCGAGACGTTGTTGTTCAATCCTGCGATCGCATCGCGCAGCCGGAAGGCGCGACCCGGCGTGGTGCCGAGTTCGAGCTCGAGGCCGGAGAGATCCATGGTGGAGGCCGCGATGTGCAGCCGCGGCACCGCGGTCGCGACCACGGCATCGCGCAGCGGTGCCTCGCCGATCAGCACGTCATAGGTCGAGCAGTTGCGGCTGCGGCGATCGATGCCGAGACCGGTCGAGGCGTTGCCCTGCGGATCGAGATCGACGATCAGGACACGCTCGCCGATCGCAGCGAGTGCGGTACCAAGATTGATCGCTGTGGTGGTCTTGCCTACGCCGCCCTTCTGGTTGGCGAGCGACAGGATGCGCGGGTGGCCCGGCGCCTGGAGTGCCTTATCGCCTTGATAAACCTCGTCCATCACGGTCATACCAAAATACCATTTACTTTTGCGGAGTCCCCTAGCGCCGCTCGATTGACCCGAGTTCGACGATCCAGCCCTGTCCGCCGGTCCGGCTGGAGTGTAGCTTTGGTTCAATAGTCCAATATTTAGTGGCCTCGGTCAATTCGGCCTCTACATCTTGACCCTTCAAAAACAACGCCTTCGCGCCCTTTTTGATCCACGGCTCCGCAAAGCCGATGAGTTGATGTAACGGAGCCAGCGCCCGCGCGGTGACGCAATCGATGGGGCCTGCGATTCTATCCACAGTATCCCCGATATCAGCCAGATGCACCGTCCCTGGTGACGCCGTGACCCGTATCGCCTCGCGCAAGAATGCGGCCTTCTTGGCGATCCGCTCAACCAGATGGATCCGCGCGCCTTGTGTCTCGGCCAACGCACAGGCCAGCACGACACCGGGAAAGCCGCCGCCGCTGCCGAGATCGACCCAAGATTTTGCTGAGGGTGCGAGGCTCAGAAGCTGCAGCGAATCGGAGACGTGTCGGGTCCAGAGATTCGGAAGCGTGGAGGGCGCGACGAGATTGGTCTTGGCCTGCCACTCCAGCAGGAGGGCGATGTAGCGATCGAGCCGCGCCTCTGTTTCACGTGAAACAGGCATCAGCGCGAGCGCCGCGGCCTTGTCCTTGGCGGAGACGCTGAGCTCGGCGGATTGCGAGGCTGGAGCCATTTCGGGAGCAGGGCCGTTTGTCTGAAGTAGTGAAAGCCGGTGGCGAGGCCGACGAGCGGCGGATCGGTCGATTCGCCTTCACGGAAGATAGGCGCTCAATCCCCGTGTTTCACGTGAAACGTCAGGCGGTCGCCTTGGCCGATTTCTGTCGTGCTTGGCGCCGCAGATAGGCCGCCAAAATACCCAGCGCTGCCGGCGTCATGCCGTCGATCCGGCCCGCCTGCCCGACCGTCCGCGGCTGCGCCTTCTGCAGCTTGGCACGGGCTTCGTTCGAGAGACCCGGCACATCGGCATAGTCGACATCGGTCAGGACCAGGCCCTCATCGCGCCGGAAGGCGTCGACGTCGGCGGTCTGGCGCTTCAGATAGACGTCGTATTTGGCATCGATCTCGAGATGGACCGCGATCGCAGGGTCAATGGCCGACAGCTCCGGCCAGATCGCCTGAACCGCGGGCCACTCGATCTCCGGATAGGCCAGCAGCTCGAAGGCGGAGCGGCGATGACCGTCGCGATTGAGCGCAAGCCCATGTTTGGCGGCTTCATTCGGTGTGATCGCAAGCGACTTCGCCAAGGTCTTGGCCGCATCCAGGGCCGCCATCTTGGTCCGATGGCGTTCCGCGCGCGCCGTTCCGACGCATCCGAGCGCGATGCCCTTATCGGTCAGCCGCTGGTCGGCATTGTCGGCCCGTAGCGTCAGCCGGTATTCGGCCCGCGAGGTGAACATCCGATAGGGCTCGGTGATCCCACGGGTCACGAGATCGTCGATCATCACACCGAGATAGCCGTCTGCGCGGTCGAACACGATCGGATCGGTCCCGCCGGCGGCCAGCGCGGCATTGAGCCCGGCAACGATGCCCTGCCCCGCCGCCTCTTCGTATCCCGTGGTGCCATTGATCTGGCCGGCCAGGAAAAGCCCGCGCAGGCGCTTGGTCTGCAAGGTCGGATCGAGCTCGCGGGGATCGACGTGGTCGTACTCGATCGCATAGCCCGGGCGGACCATCTTCACCCGCTCAAGGCCAGGGATGCTGGCGAGGATCGCGAGCTGAACCTCCTCGGGCAGCGAGGTCGAGATGCCGTTGGGATAGACCGTGCTGTCGTCGAGTCCTTCCGGCTCCAGGAAGATCTGATGGCCGTCACGGTCGCCAAAACGGACGATCTTGTCTTCGATTGAAGGGCAATAGCGCGGTCCGGAGCTCTTGATCTGGCCGGAATACATCGGCGAGCGATGCACATTGGCCCGGATCACCTCATGGGTCGCCGGTGTGGTCCGGGTGATCCCGCACTGGATCTGCGGGTTCGTGATCCGGTCCGTCATGACCGAAAACGGTTCCGGTGGCTCGTCTCCTGGCTGCATTTCGACCGCGGACCAGTCGATCGTGGTGCCGTCGAGGCGCGGCGGCGTCCCGGTCTTGAGCCGGCCGAGCACAAAACCCGCCCGCTCGAACGAGGCAGACAGACCCATGGCCGGCGCTTCGCCGACCCGGCCCGCCGGCCAGTTCTTCTCGCCGAGGTGAATCAGACCGCGCAGGAAGGTGCCGGTGGTGATGACAACCGCACCCGCCGAAAGCTGGCGGCCATCGCCCAGGCGAATGCCGGTCACGCGTCCGTCGACGACGATCAGCTCGTCCGCCTCGCCCTCGACGACGCTGAGGTTCGCGGTCTCGGTGATCGCCGCCTGCGTCGCGGCCGCATAGAGCTTGCGGTCGGCCTGGGCTCGCGGCCCACGGACCGCCGGACCCTTGCGGCGATTGAGCATGCGGAACTGGATGCCGCCGGCGTCGGCGACCCGGCCCATCAGGCCGTCCAGCGCGTCGACCTCGCGGACCAGATGGCCCTTGCCGAGCCCGCCGATCGCAGGATTGCAGGACATCGCGCCGATGGTCGCGAAACGATGGGTCGCCAGCGCCGTCTTCGCGCCCATCCGGGCAGCCGCACTCGCGGCCTCACAGCCGGCATGGCCGCCGCCGATGACGATGACGTCGAATGAGTCTGCCCTGATAGTCATGGCGGGACTTCTATCGTGGAGTGATGAAAGCCGGAAGAACGAAGTTAGGTCGCCGGTTTGAGAACCGCTTCCGCGGTCGAGATATGGATTGCGTCGCCTCCGTCGCAATGACGGGCGGAGTTGTTTCACGTGAAACAGCCCCGTCGAGCGGCAGCAATTGTTTCACGTGAAACGGGAGGCCGCTTGCTTAACCAAATCGAAACCATGTTTCACGTGAAACAGATGAGGGCTCGCTACTTCCCGACGCAGAACTCGCGGAAGATGACGTCCAGGATGTCTTCGACATCGACCCGGCCAAGCAGACGGCCGAGTGAGGTGGCCGCCCTGCGAAGTTCCTCGGCGGCAAGTTCCTCGCCCTGCCCGACCACGTCGATGCTGCGCCGAAGAGATCCGACGGTCTCCTCAAGCAACCCCCGCTGCCGCGTCCGGCTGATCAGACCGCCCTCGCTGGTCGCGAAATAGTCGTGGGCGAAGCCGACCAGTGCGGCAATCAGCTCAGAGAGGCCGTCGCCGCGGGCCGCCGAGATCCGGAACTCAGGGTAGCTACCTCCCTCACCCGGCGGAGTCCTCACCAGATCGACCTTGTTCCGCACCAGCCAGGTCGGCGTCGTTCCGCCATGCCCCACCTTGGCGCCGCGGCTGTCGGCCAGCCACAGCACGAGATCGGCTTCCGCAGCGCGGGCCCGGGCGCGGCGAACACCCTCCTGCTCCACCGGGTCGTCGGTCTCGCGAATCCCGGCGGTGTCGATGACCGTGACGGGATAGCCGTCGAGGTCGAGCTGCACCTCGATCACGTCGCGCGTGGTGCCGGCATGCGGCGAGACGATCGCGACCTCGCGCTTGGCAAGCTGATTGATCAGGGTCGATTTGCCGACATTCGGCGGACCCGCGATAGCGACCACCAGGCCGTCGCGCAGCCGCTCACTTTGCCCCTGCCCCGCTAGGACTTGCCTGATCTCGTCAAGCAGCGCCCGGATCTTGTCGCGCGCCGGCGCGATCAGCTCTGCCGGCACATCGCCTTCATCGGAGAAATCGATGCCGGCCTCGATCAGCGCCGACGCCGCGATGATCCGCTCTCGCCAGTCGCGCGCGCGATCGCCGAGCAATCCCTTGAGCTGGCGCAGCGCCTGGCGCCGTTGGCGGTCGGTATCGGCGTGGATCAGATCGTCGAGGCCCTCGGCCTCGGTCAGGTCGAGCTTGCCGTTCTCGAATGCCCGCCGCGTGAACTCACCCGGCTCGGCCGGCCGCACATTCTCGAACGCGGCGATGGCATCGAACATCGCCGCCAACACCGCACGCCCGCCATGGACATGAAATTCGGCGACGTCCTCGCCGGTTGCACTCGCCGGTCCAGGGAACCACAGCACGACCGCTTCATCGATCGGCTGGTGATTCAAATCGTGGAGCAGCGCGCGGGTCGCCATTCGTGGCACCGGGGTCTTGCCCGCCAGTCTCGCAATGACCGACTCGGCCATTGGGCCAGACAGCCTGACAATGGCGATCGCACTGGGCGGCCGCCCGGAGGATAATGCGAAAATGGTCTGGTCGCGCGGATGCATCGCCTATTTCTTCCAGCAAATCGGCAAAGGCAATGCCGCTTCCATTTCGCACGTCATGCCGCAATATGCTGCATCGCAGCATGACCAAATCTGGTTACGGCAACCGCGCAGCAATTTTGCTGCACTCCCGCCGACCAGACCACAACCTCTACGGTACAAAGATAAATTGTGTCAGATAGTTATGTGAATATTCGGTGAGCCGAACCAGCCCAAATCATGCTGCGCTATGCTGCAGCAACTCCGCAGCATGAAAAAAGGCGCCCCGTTTGTGCGGAGCGCCCTGTTCCTTTCGGCCGTGGCCTCAGGTGTTCATGGAATCGAAGAATTCCGAATTGCTCTTCGTGTTCCGGAGCTTGTCGAGCAGGAAGTCGATCGCGTCCATAGTGCCCATCGGATTGAGGATGCGGCGCAGGACGTACATCTTCTTCAGCACCTGCGGGTCGGTGATGAGCTCCTCCTTACGGGTGCCGGAGCGGGCAATATCGATCGCCGGGAAGGTCCGCTTGTCCGAGACCTTGCGGTCGAGGATCAGTTCGGAGTTACCGGTGCCCTTGAACTCTTCGAAGATGACTTCGTCCATGCG